>CAJFNC010000006.1 GCA_904393835.1 uncultured Ruminococcus sp.
CCGAAGCAGTCAATTAAGATGATTGTTTCGGGGTGTTTTTGTTTGTAAGCAGATATAAAAAATTCGTGTTGCATTCGTGTTGCATTTTATCTTAAAATGCGGTTTTTAATGTTCAAAAACTAACTTTTAAAAATCAGATATAAACAATAAAAAATCCGATAAACAAGCCGTTTTTCTTAATTTTGGCTTATCTATCGGATTTAATGATTTGGTGCGCCAACAGGGTACGTATCCCCATAGAACGCACAGCCGCCTTGAACAAGTGGAAAATGGTAGGCGAAGTGCTGATTCCGGGCGTTTTAAATCCGGGCGATATCAACAAGACCGACGGCTGTCAGCAGGCAGCTGAACTCGCTGATAAAATCTAAAGAAGCGGAGAGTATCACTATGAGTAAAAAAATAGTTATTTTAAACGGCAGTCCACGCAAAAACGGAAATACTTCTGCACTTGTTAAGGCGTTTACGAAAGGCGCAGAAAGTGCAGGTAATACAGTGAAGGAGTTTTTTCTGGACGGTATGAACATTCACGGTTGCAAAGGCTGTAACGGCGGACACAGCAGCAGAGAATGTCCCTGTGTTCAGAAAGACGATATGGTTAAAATTTACCCGGCAGTAAAAGAGGGCGATGTTATTGTGCTGGCAACACCCTTATATTATTGGAATATGAGCGGGCAAATCAGAACGGCTGTTGACCGATTATTTGCTTTGGAGGAAAACGACGGAAATCTGCTCAGAGGACACGACAGAGCCTCAGCACTTTTGATGTCGGCGGCGGGTCAAGCCTTTGAAGATGTAGTCATTTATTATGACCATTTAACGGAGCATTTAAGATGGAAAAACCTCGGTCACGTTCTTGCCGGAGGAAACAGCAAGGCGAGTGATATTGAAGAAAAGCCCGAAATTCAAAAGGCTTATGAGCTTGGAAAATCAATTTCATAAATAATAAAAAGGCAGGAAGTTAATTACAATTTCCTGCCTTTATTTATTGTGCTGAAAGTCATATGACAAAAGTCTTTAAGGTTAGTTTTTGGTTATGCTTTACTGCTGCAAACAGCATCATAAATAAGTCTTATTCCGTCGGGAATTTTTTCGGACGAAATTCCGGAAAAGCTGAGATTCAGTACATTGTCGTTGTTTTTATACGGCATAAGTACAACGGAATTTTCACTGAGAATTTTATCTGTTTTGTTTCTGTCAAACTCAAAATTCGGTATTACAGATACATAAAGAGATGTTTCGTTAAATATAACCGCAGTTTCTTTTGAAAAATATTTTTTTATGAGCTTTAATATCAGCTTGCTTTTTTCAAGATAGATTCTTCTCGCTTTCCTCAGATGAATATCTATTTTTCCGTTTTCGATATACTTTGCTAAGGCAAGCTGTTCGGTTTTTGACGCAGTCTGATTAGTCAATCCCTTTATTTTGGCATACTTTCCAATCAGCTTATCCGGAAGAACCATATAGCTTATCCTGACCGACGGAAGCATTACTTTTGAAAAAGAGCCCAGATAAACCGTGTTTTGAGTATCATAGTTTTGTACGCACGGCATAGGCAGGGTACTGTATCTCAGCTCGCCGTTGTAATCGTCTTCTATAATCAAAGTGTTGTTTTTATCCGCCCACTTAATTAGCTCAAGTCTGCGTGTAACAGGCATATTTTCACCGGTTATTTCCGTAAAATTCGGATTAATCAAAATTATGTCTGGATTTATTTTATCAAGGGAAGCAATTGTAACGCCCGACTCATCATTTTCAAAATAACTTACCTCATACCCAAAACTTTTAAAAACAAATTCGGACTGCACAAAGCTTGAACTTGCCATTGCAACTTTTTTGTCCTTGCCAAGCAAGGCACACAACAGATACAAAAGCGGTTGAGTCCCTGCACCCACTATTATGTTTTTTGAGGAGGTGTTTACACTGCGTGTACCGAGACTGTATTTTTGCAGAGCTTTTCTCAGAGCATATTCACCCTGAGCTTCGCCATAGGAGGTCATAAGAAAATTTTTATTTAGAATTTCTTTTACATATTTCTTCCATTCAGTAAGGTTAATTATTGAATCATCAATGCTTTTTCCGCTGAAATCGTATTTGTACATCAAGGTTGTTTCGGCTTTCTGAGTTGCAATTTCGTCAAAACTTTTCGGCAGATGATTAAACTCTGCCTCTACGTAATATCCGCTTTGAGGTTTGTTTTTTATATATCCCTCGGCGCAAAGCTGTTCGTATGCTGCGGTGACGGTCGTCTTTGATACATTCAAATCACTGCTCAAAGCTCTGACCGACGGCAGTTTTGTGCGCTTTTTTAAACTGCCGTTCTCAATTGAATTTCTGACAGACGAGTAAATTTGCCTGTAAAGCGGAATTTTTTCATTTTTATCAATAATAATAAAGTCATAAAGCATATTATCACCACTGATATTTTACCATTTTGCAAATCTTATTTCAATATTGCAATGCGGAGTTGAAATTTTATACTTTACTTTGTATAATATAATATTATAATATAAAAAGATAAGGTTAAAATTTTTAAGAGGTATTACTATGAATATATTAGCAGAAAAATTCTTTTATGGAATAAAAGGAAAAACAGTTGCCTTTATAGGTATCGGCACAAGTAACCTCCCGCTTATAAAACTTTTTGCCGATAAAGGCGCAAAGGTTGTAGCTTGCGACAAAAAAGATCTTGCCTCGCTCGGAGAAAACGGATTAAAGGCAAAAGAATACGGTGCGGAGCTTGTACTCGGTGACAATTATCTTTCAAATATTAAAGCAGATATAATTTTCAGAAGTCCCGGAACACCGTTTTACAAAGACGAGCTTATAAAGCTCAGAGAAAGCGGGGCGGTGCTCACCTCGGAAATGGAGGTTTTCTTTGACCTTTGCCCGTGCAAAACAATTGCGGTAACGGGTTCCGACGGCAAGACCACCACTACCACAATAATTTCAGAAATGCTCAAAGCGGCAGGTAAAAATGTTCATCTCGGAGGCAACATCGGTAAACCGCTTTTGCCAGAAATTGAAACGATAAATCCCGCTGATTACGCAGTTGTGGAACTCTCAAGCTTTCAGCTTATATCAATGCGTAAAAGTCCCGATATTGCGGTTGTAACAAATCTTGCCCCAAATCATCTCGATATACATAAGGATATGGAAGAGTATATCGAATCAAAGAAAAATATAATTCTTCATCAAAATGCTTTTGCCAAGGCTGTTTTAAACCTCGACAACGAAATAACTAACGGATTTTCAAAAGATGTCAGAGGCCGTCTTGCAAAATTCAGTATAAAAGAAAAGCTTTTCAACGGTGCTTATCTTGACGGAACAACAATTTGTTACAGCGACTACGGTAAAATAACCGAGATTATGAATATAAAACAAATCAAAATTCCGGGAATGCACAATGTTGAAAATTATCTCGCCGCAATTGCAGCGGTGTGGGGAATAGTTAACGTTGATACAATTGCAGCCGTTGCAAAAACGTTTGGCGGCGTTGAGCACAGAGCAGAATTTGTAAGAGAATATAGAGGCGTAAAATACTATAATGACTCAATTGCTTCAAGCCCTACTCGCACAGCGCTCGGTACACTTTCTCTGTATGATGAAAAAATTATCATTATAGCAGGCGGCTACGATAAACATATACCGTACGAACCACTCGGCCCTGTAATTAACGACAAAGTAAAGGTACTGATTCTGCTCGGCGATACTGCTCCCAAAATCGAAGCGGCTGTAAAGTCGGCAGATAATTACAATGCCGATGAAATAAAAATCATAAATGTTGAAAATATGGAGCAGGCAGTATCCGCCGCTGCCGAAAATGCGAAGCGAGGCGACATAGTTTCACTGTCACCTGCAAGTGCAAGTTTTGGATTATACAAGAATTTTGAGGAAAGAGGAAATCACTTTAAATCAATAGTAAACGGTTTAAAGTAAATTATTATGAATACAAAGGATTTAATTTTTGATTTATGTTCAGCCTGCGGAGTTTCAGGGTTTGAGGAACCTGCCGTTTTAAAGGCTAAAAAATATCTTGAACCGTTTGCCGAGGTAAAAACTGATTCAAATGGCAGTTTAATTGCTCATATAACCTCACAAACTGCCCAAAAAACAATTCTGCTCGACGCTCATATTGACCGTATCGGATTTATGGTGACGGGAATTGACGACGACGGCTTTGTACGCGTAGATAAATGCGGCGGAGTTGATGTCCGCACGCTATGTGACTGCGAAATTGTCCTGCAAAAAAATCCGAATATCAAAGGCGTTGTCTGCTGTATGCCGCCTCATCTTACAGGTGGAAGCGAGGATAAGGCGGATGATTTGGACAAACTCAGAATTGACTTCGGTATGAACGGTGAACAGGCAAAGTCCTTATTTTCGCTCGGTGATGTTCTGACTTTTGAGTCGAAACCCGTTGAACTTTTAAACGGCAGAATAGCTTCCGCCGCACTTGATAACCGCTGTTCGGCAGCAGTTTTGATTATGTGCGCGGAAAAACTTCATAAAGAAAAGAACTTGCCCTATAACATAGAAATACTCTTAAGCTCTCAGGAAGAAACCTATGCGAAGGGAGCAAAAACAGGCGCTTTTTCATCAGATGCCGATGAATCTGTCGTAGTTGATGTAAGCTTTGCGGCTCAACCGGATGTTTCCGGTTTTTACTCTTCTATTGAGTTGGGGGCAGGCCCGATGATTGGCATTTCTCCTACGCTTGACAAGCAAATGACAAACAAACTCATTAGTCTTGCTCAGACAGAAAAAATTTCTTATCAGCTCGAAACTTTATCAGCTTCAACAGGTACAAATGCAGACCATATATCAACAACGAAAGGCGGAATTAAAACTGCTCTTGTTTCAATTCCGCAAAGATATATGCACACTCAAAACGAAGTGATAGAAATTGCCGATGCAGAAAACACGGCACGCTTAATTTGCGAATATATTCTTACAGGAGGTGCAGACGGTGAATAATATTGAACTTTTAAAGGAACTTTGCCTCTGCAATTCCGTATCGGGCGATGAAAACGCAGTCAGAGAAATAATACTCCGTGAGATTAAAGACTTTTGCGATAACGTATTTATAGATCCGCTCGGCAATATTATTGCGCATAAAAAAGGAAAAAACAGAGCAAAAAGCAAGCTGATGCTTTCAGCGCATATGGATGAAGTCGGCCTAATGGTGACCGACATCACTAACGACGGTTATTTAAAATTTGACGAAGTCGGCGGAATTGACCGCAGGGTAATTGTTGGCAAAAGAGTATCCGTCGGTACGAACAAATTACAGGGCGTTGTCGGAATAAAACCGATTCATCTCACAAAGAGTGACGAACGACTTGCAATCGGGCAAATGTCGGAAATGTATATTGATATCGGCGCAAAGTCAAAGCAGGAGGCACTAAAGTATGTTTCTTACGGCGACAGCATTTATTTTAACGCTGATTTCTATACAGTAAATTCATACCTCCACACAAAAGCGGTTGATGACAGGTTTGGCTGCTTTGTTCTTATTCAGCTTATCAAAGCCGAACTTGAATATGATACCGACTTTGTGTTCTGCGTTCAAGAGGAGGTTGGATTGCGTGGTTCAAAGACCGCTGCTTATACGGTTGACCCGGAATTTGCAATAGTAGTAGAAACGACAACTGCCGCTGATATTCCGAATATAGAGAAGCAAAAGCAGGTTTGCAATCTCGGCGACGGCGCTGTTATTTCAATTATGGACAGAAGAACTATTTATGATAAAGAAATGGTCAAGCTTGCGTTTGACTGCGCAGAAAAAAACGGAATAAAGCTCCAGTATAAGCGTGCAGTTGCAGGCGGCAATGACGCCGGCTCAATAAATGTAAGCCGCGGTGGCGTTCGCACGCTTGCCGTATCACTTGCCTGCCGATATTTACATGCGCCGATCTGCGCTTGCAGTCTTGATGATTGTGACAGCGTGCTTGAAGTAGTTAAAATTCTTTCCGAGAAAATAGCCGGCGGCAGTCTTTCTGCAAAGGAGATTGTGAAATGATAATCTCCGTAGAAAACGCTAAGAATTTTATTGATAAAATCAAAGACATATCTGCTAATGACCCTTTCGCGTGCAGGGTCATTTCACTGTGCAACAGTTATCCGCCAAGCCTTGCGTTTGTTGATTACTGGCTTATCTGTAACGAAAAAGCGGAGGATTGCAGCGGAGCAATTGCGCGAAGCGGAACAAGTTTTGTACTGTTTTTGACAGATGATACTGATTTGGAAGAGGTGTCGTCTTTTATGCGCGTTGCAGGGGCGTCGGATATTATTTGCAATGGCAAATACGACCTTGATATTTTTTATACTGACTGCAAAATCGGAACGATATTGTATAAGAATGAAGCTTCTAAAATTGAAAATAATGACGGCGAGCCCGTTATCCCTGACATCAGGGATACTTACGAACTTATTACTCGTTGCTCCGGAGAAAATTTTACTCCGCCGTCATTCGATGATTTCTATGTTGATGTAAATCATAAACTCCGTCACAATACAATGCGTCTTTACGGCATAAGTTGCAGTGATAAGCTTGTTTCGGTCGCAATGACTGTTGCGGAAAGCGATGACGGAGCAGTATTGGGCGCAGTTGCCTGTGATCCCGATTATCGACAACACGGCTACGGTACACAAATTGTAAACTACATATCGGACAGGTTAATAAACGAAAATAAAACAGTTTATCTGCACCGAGCAGAAAACGAAAATGTTTCCTTCTACGACAAGCTTGATTTCAAAGTATGGGGTAAATGGAAAGAGTATAGTTTTAAAGGGTGATTTTTTGAATTTTTTCGATATAGATAAAAGTATATTAGATGCCTCGCAAAAGGCAATGGAGCTTTGCAAATCAAAGCTCAGCGAAATTGAGGACATTCAGGAATATAATCAGCAAAAGATGATAAAAGCATTCCAAACAGCAGGTGTCAGAGAAAGTCATCTTGTCGGTTCAACAGGCTACGGATATGATGATGCAGGCAGAGAGGCTCTTGATAGGGTATATGCTTACGCATTCGACGCCGAGGATGCACTTGTACGACACAATTTTGTCAGCGGCACGCACGCTTTAACCGTTGCTTTGTTCGGAATGCTTCGACCCAATGATGTTATGCTTTCCGTAACCGGTATGCCGTACGATACACTTCGTTCTGCTATTGGCATAGAGGGAAACTATCCCGGTTCTCTTAAGGACTTTAATATCGAATTTAAAATGGTAGATTTAAAAGCTGACGGAACGCTTGATTATTCTAATATAGAAAAAAGAATTGTCGAAGAAAAACCGAAAATGGTATACATTCAGCGTTCAAGGGGTTACAGCCTGCGTCCGTCGCTCACATATATAGAAATTAAAAAAATCTGCGATATTTCTCGAAAAGTCTCGCCCGCATCAATCATTATGCTTGACAATTGTTACGGCGAATTTGTCGAAAAAGTTGAGCCGCTTTCAGTCGGTGTAGATATAATGGCAGGCTCATTTATTAAAAATCCCGGAGGCGGTATTGCGCCTACCGGAGGCTACATAGCAGGTAAAAAGGATCTTGTGGAAATGTGTGCGTACAGGCTCACTACTCCGGGTACCGGCAAGGAAATAGGAGCTACTCTTAATACAAACAGAGAGCTGTTTATGGGTGCGTACCATGCTCCTCATGTAACCGGAGAAGCCTTAAAGACTGCAGTTTTTGCATCGGCGCTTTTTGAAATTCTCGGTTACGAAACCACCCCAAAGTACAACGAAAACAGGGGAGATATAATACAGCTTATTATGCTCGGTAATCCCGAAAATCTAATCAGCTTTTGCGGCGGTATTCAGAGCGGCTCGGCAGTTGACAGTTTTGTACAGCCCGTACCGTCTGATATGCCGGGTTACGAAAGTCAGGTTATTATGGCGGCAGGAGCATTTACTCTCGGCTCAAGCATTGAACTTTCCGCAGACGCTCCGTTGCGTGAACCTTATGCGGTTTGGATGCAGGGAGGGCTAAATTTTCATTCGGGTAAATTAGGCGTTATGCTTGCCGCAAATAAAATACTGAAAGATAAAAAGAATTAATAAAAAATAAAAGAGTCAGTTGCAAACGTTGCCGTTTGTGACTGACTCTTTTATATAGCTTATTATTTTATAATATTTAAATTAAATATGTAACTCATATCAACATTGCCGTAAATGCCGTCAACCTGACCTCCGTCAGTGTATTGCCAAATATCACAATCTTTACCATTTGTCGTGTAATACTGTGCAAGCCAAATGGAATATTTTTTTCCTAAACTGTCATAGTCAAGATAGTTTCTAAACCAGTTGAGGTTAGCGTAAATGCCGGCACTGTAACCACCGTCTTTTATTGCTTCACAAAAAGCAGTTGCAAATTTTGTGAGTTCTGCTTTTTCGAATTTAGTCTGACTTTCGTCTTCCATATCGTAGTAAACAGGTAAGTCAAAGGTTTTTCCTTTAATGCAGGTAAGACAAGCCTCGGCTTCTCTTTTAGCGTCGGCTTCGCTGTCGGCATAACTGTACCAGTATGCGCCGATTTTTAATCCTACCGCTTTGGCGTTTTTGTAATTTAACTCAAAATACTTATCTTTTTGTGAAGTAAGATTTCCAAATCCTGCTCTGATTATAACATAATCAATTCCGCTCTCTTTGATCTGCTCAAAATTAATACTGTCACCTTGCCACGAAGATATGTCAATACACTTCACTACCGAGCCCGAAACAGTGATTTTACAGTTGGCAGTCTTTCCGTTGTATGTTTCTGCGGTTATGGTTGCAGATCCCTGCATCATAAGTTGAATTTGAGCTGTATTTGAGTCTGTTGATGCAATTTTTGCAACCTGTGAATTTGATGATGTCCATTTCAGCTCTTTTAAAGTAGCTCCGTTTTTTGCGCTTGCCGTAAGGGTCAAATTCTGACCGACTTTCAATTCTGTTGAAGTATTGTCAAGTGATATTGAATCAGGTGCTTTTTCAACAGTGACATTGCACTCGGCGCTTATTCCGTTTGCAGCAGTAACAGTTATAACAGCCGAACCTGAAGACAATGCCGTTACCTTGCCGTTATCGTCAACAGATGCAACATTCGGGGCGCTTGATACAAACGATTTTTCAAAATTTTCTATGTCAGCAGTCACGGTCAGAGTATAGCTTTTACCAACTTCAAGGTTTAAAAAGGTTTTGTCAAGCTTAATATACTGCGGAGCAGGTTTTGCGGTGGGATCGTTAACATCAATACCTGCAATTTGCTTTTGCATAATAGTTGCATCCAAAACAGTAAGCTGACCGTCGTTGTCAAGGTCGTATTCCTGCACCTTTTCGTCAGACAGTATAACCGAGTGTGCAATATGCTTTTGAATATCTGTAACATCGTTTATTGAGTACGAAGCTGCCGATGCGCTGATTATCGAAAATATCAAAACAGCGCTTATCATAACGGCGGTTGTTATTGTAGAAATTAATTTCTTTTTCATAATTTCCTCTCTTTCAAAAAATATGTAAATCTTCTGACAAGAATATTACAAATTCATATTAACACAAATAATTAATAAAAACAACAGTTTATCAGAGAATACTCATAAATTACCAAAAAATCGGCACATTCACGATGATTTAAAGTGGCGTGAATGTGCCGATTTTTTGCTTGAATCTATCTGAGATTTGTGAAAAAGTGTAAAAGCAGTAACAGTATAATGCCTGCTTTAATACATACAGTTACACATCGTATCAGTAAACCGTAATGTTAAAATAAATATTTTGTTCAGCATTGGAAGCCGATAACTGTTTTGAATATTATATTTTCGCAACTTAAGTTGATATTACCGTTATATTTACCTAAAACTTTTTTAATTGAATACAGACCTATTCCATGAATATCTTTGTCTGTCTTGCTTGTTGAAATGGAGTTGTTTATTACTTTTATATTTTCTTTTGTAGGATTTGTAATTGTGATAAAAATATGTCCGTGATTTACTTTTGAGTAAATATCAATATTTTTTAGCTCGTCGTTGTCAATTTTCATACAAGCCTCAATTGCATTATCCAAAGCATTGCCGAAAATTATGCATAAATCCGTCGGGTTAATTGCTTCATAGTTAAAAAGTCCGTCAAAGTTTATTCTGATTTTTTTATCTTTGCAAAACGTAGCTTTTTCGCTCAACAATGCATTTAAAAACGTATTGCCTGTTTTGAATATGATATCATTTGATTTTATAGATTTGTCACACCCATTCAGATATTCGATTGCACCGTCAACATCATTATTGTTTAAATATGTGTTCAATCCTATTTTAAGGTTTAAAAAATCATGACGGAATCTTCTTATACTTTCATTTGATTTTATCATGGTTTCATATTGTATTTTCTGTTGGTTAAAGCAGTTTTGCAGAGATGCATTAAGTTTTTCATAGTATTTTATCTTTAAATAATTAGTGATAAACTGATATAAGACAAAAAGCCAAATAACTAAAATAATCAAGAACGAAACTCCCGTAAATTTAATTATTTTTGTATTGGGAAATGTTTCCATACATACCACTAATGCTGATAAAAAGTTAATTAAAATATATATTGAAATTGTAAATAAAATTTTAGTTCTTCTCGGCATATTTATCATATTAGTAAAAAATCTTTTTAAATAAGGTTTTTCTGAAAAGACAAGAATAAATACGGTTAACAAAATCAGTATAATTAATCTAAGTATATTATTGTAAGTTGTCAAATCAAAGATATGTAAAATATAATCTGCAACTCCATACAAAGCAGTAAACAAACCGATGATTGACAAAGATAAAAATAAAATTTGTTTAAATTTCATATCTCTTATTGCAAAAACAGGGATGACAAAATATGCCACCAATAAGCTGAAAAAGCTGAAGATGTTAAAGAGCTGAGGGTTTATAAAACATAAAATGCTGACAATAATAGTATTTATTATCGGATATAGTAACATTATTTTACTGCAATTTTTATTTAATGTCTTCTTAAAAATCACATATAAAACTATCGGAACTAATGCTGACTCAACGATTATTAATATTTCCATAAAGCCCCCCAACTAAGAATCTCTCAAAAACTCATAGTATTTTTCGCAGAATTTTGAAAAATAAGTTCTGCTTATCGGTAATTTGCAATCAAAAAATTCAGGTATAACAGTAGAGTTGTTGTATTGTTTAATATATTTTAAATTCACAATATAGGATCTGTGTATTTTAAAAAACACAGCCTGCGGAAGTAATCCATACAAGCAGGAAAGTGTTTGCCGTGTATCATAAAATTTTTCATTAGTCAAATATATACGGCACAATTTGTCCTGAACTTCAATATAAACAATCTTATTTGTGTTAATTGTTATATGTTCACCATCGGCTTTTATACAAATTTTAAAATTACTATCTAATGTTTTACGGTAGCTGTCTAAAGCCTTAAATAATCCGCCATATAAAGATGATTTAAGCACAAATCTGTAAGTGTCAACATTATAAGCCGGGATTGCTATTTCTGCATAGCCTGTAAGAAATATAAGACAACTGTTTTTATTTATACCTTTTCTCAGCTGTTTAGCAGTATCAAGCCCGTTGATTTTGTCCATTTGATAATCAAGAATTATAATATCATATTTTGTATCGGAATTAATCAAATCAAATCCGCAATCGTATGTGTCCACAACAGATTCCCAATTATGGACATTTGAATATTCATATAATTTGTTTTTAATTTCTTTTAAAAAGACATTTTCGTCATCACAAACAGCAATTCTCATATTTATCACTTTTCATATTACAAAATTTTACAATTAATTTGTAATTTTATTATACCACAACATAAAAGTCATTAAAAGAATTTTTCTCTAATTATTTAGTAAAATTGCATTTCACGCCTAAATTTAGGTATTTCACGGCAAATTATTTACATTACAGCACTTATATGATATTCTTATGCTGTCTCATTCTCAATTTATCAGATTAATTACTCAGCACTTAATGCAATATCAATTAATCTGAATCTGTATTAAAACAAAAGGAGATGAAAAAATGATTTCTGTAAATAATTTGCGAAAAGAATTTAAAAAGACAATAAAAGAACCGGGATTAATCGGAAGTTTTAAGTCGCTGTTTCATCCTAAGTGCGAAAAAGTTGTAGCGGTAAACGATATAAGCTTTGAAGTACCAAAGGGTGAAATACTCGGTTTTATAGGTCCAAACGGCGCAGGTAAAAGTACGGTTATAAAAATGCTGACCGGAATTTTGACGCCGACATCCGGTACTTGCACTATTAACGGCAAAAATCCATCCGAAAACAGAAAAAGCTACGTAAAGGAAATCGGCGTAGTATTCGGTCAGCGAACACAGCTTTGGTGGGACTTACCTCTCAGAGAAACCTACGGAGTTTTAAAAGAGATTTACGAAGTGCCTGACGACAGGTATCATAAACAAATGGCTTTTTTAAATGAGGTGCTGGAACTTGATAGTTTTATTACCAGCCCTGTGCGTACGCTTTCTTTGGGGCAGCGTATGCGCGCCGATATTGCAGCGTCACTATTGCACAGTCCAAAAGTTCTTTTTTTGGATGAACCGACAATCGGACTTGACGTAGTGGTAAAGGACAATATACGAAAAGCAATTGAACATATCAATAAACAGGAAAAAACAACTGTCATTCTTACAACACACGATTTAGCTGATATAGAGCTGCTTTCAAAAAGAATAGTGATGATTGACAAAGGCTCAAATATGTTTGACGGCACAATTTCGGAATTGAAAAGTAAGTACGGACAAATTCGTGAACTTAATTTTGAAACCGATGCCAAAGATATTGAACAAATTCTTAATTATAAACAGCATTTCGGCTTTAACGATGACGATATAAAAATCGAGAAAGAAGCGAATAATGTCACGGTAAAATTTAACAGCAATGCGGTACCCGTTTCAGATATGCTCAGCTATACGCTTGATAAAATCAACATCAGCGACATCAGCGTCAAAGACGCCGACATTGAAGAAATAATCCGCAGACTATACAAACAGGGGGTATAAATATGATTAAAAAACTTCGTATTTATATGCCGTTTGTCAATGCCGGTATGCAGGAAACTACCACATACCGAGCTAACTGGATATTTTTGATGTTAGGCAATGTACTGGGATGTTTTGTTTCATATTTTATATGGAAAGCAGTTTTTGTTTCAGGCACAGACAGCTCCTTGAACGGCTTTACAATGCCGCAGATGGTTGTCTATATTTTTCTTATGTTTCTTACAAGCACGCTGATAAGCAGCGGAGGTACATATGATATAGGCGAGGAGATACGTGACGGCTCAATCTCTATGAGAATTATCAAGCCTATCAGCTATAATGCAACATTCCTTTTCCAGGAACTCGGTAATAAGCTGCTTACAATTTGTATTCTCATTGTACCTATGGTTGTCGGCGTTGAAATTGTGCGTACAGTCATTTCAGGTACGGTGCAATTTGAAATTCAAGGTTTTTTGCTCTATATTTTAAGCTGTACATTCGCTTATTTAATTAATTTTTTCTTTAATATATGTTTCGGATTTGTTGCATTTATTATTAAGTATCTTTGGGGCGCTAATATGATGAAAAACTGTATTGTCGGATTTCTATCGGGTACTGTAATTCCGCTTGCGTTTTTACCCGATATACTTGAGAAAATCTTTTTGTTTCTGCCGTTTGCGTCGCTTAATTACACGCCTGTAATGATATATATGGGCAAATACAGCGGGATATCGTTGCTTTACTATTTGGGCTTGCAAATTTTTTGGGTATTGTTTTTCTGGGGACTTTCCAAATTGCTTTGGTATGTTTCTATTAAACATCTTTCAATTCAGGGAGGTTAACTATGAAACAGGTAAAAAGAATGTTGCGTATGCACCGAATTTTTGTCACGCAGGAACTAAAAAGAATGATGGAGTACAAGGGCGACTTTATTGTAGGAATTATCGGTTTTTTGCTAGGTCAGTTTTTTAATCTGCTGTTTTTATGGATTATTTTCAGTCAGATTCCAAACCTAATGGGGTGGACTCTTGAGCAGATTTTATTTATTTACGGCTTTTCGTTGATACCAAAAGGACTTGACCATTTGCTTTTTGACAACTTGTGGTCAATCGGTCACTTCACAGTTAGAAAAGGAGATTTTGACAAATACCTCACGAGACCAATCAACACGCTTTTTCACGTTATGGTAGAAAAACTCCAAATTGACGCTTTTGGCGAACTTATTATGGGCATAGCTTTAATATGTATTTCAGTGCCTTCCGTATCAATTGAATGGAGCGTATCTAAAGTATTGCTCACGATAGCAGTAATTCCGTTTGCAACCATGATTTACGTAGGAATAAAAACTGCAACGGCTGCAATTGCTTTCTGGACAAAACGCAGCGGTAACATAACCTATATGTTCTATATGTTTAACGACTTCGCAAAGTATCCGGTTACCATTTACAACAATGTTGTAAGAAATATAATTACCTATATAATTCCTTTTGCATTTACGGCTTTTTATCCTGCAAAATATATCTTAACGGGAGACAATCCTCTTTTTAATATCGGTATGACGGTACTTTTATCAATTATTATTATGTTTATCGGAGTTATTGTGTGGAACAAGGGGGTAAAAGCCTACGAAAGTGTAGGTTCGTAATAAATTATAATTTGAATATTTTTTACATAATAACAAAACGGCTGTCAAATGGCAGCCGCTTTGTCGTGTATTTTTAAGGAGATTAAGAATTTATTAGCTTGCAGTTCTAATCTGAAGTCTTAAACGGTCGGAAATCATAGCGATAAATTCACTGTTAGTTGGCTTTCCTCTGTCGTTGTGAATAGTATATCCAAAGTAAGAGTTAAGCACATCAATATCGCCCCTATCCCAAGCAACTTCAATTGCGTGTCTTATAGCTCTTTCAACGCGTGAAGAAGTTGTATCATACTTTTTGGCAACGGACGGATACAACTGCTTTGTAACAGCGTTGATAATTTCAGGCTTTTCAACCGACATAATTATAGAATCTCTCAAATAGTGGTATCCTTTAATATGCGCCGGTACGCCGATTTCATGCAGAATTTCAGTTACTTTAATTTCAATGCCGAAAGCATCAAACCCCAACTGATTATTGAAGTGACTGTCGTTATTTTTCTTAACCATTGCACGGATATTTTCGCATAATTCGTTAATATCATATGGTTTAAGCATAAAATACGACGCACCTGAACACATAATTTCTCTTTCAAGTACGGGGCTGTGGAAAGATGAAAATACCATAAATACAGGCGGCTTCAAATTTTGTCTTTTAATGTTGCGCATAACTCCGATAGCGTCGAGTCTTGTCATAAATGAATCCATCAAAACAACATCGGGCTTCTCCTGCTGAATTCTTTTGCAAAGTTCGTCTCCGTCCTTAACGCAAAAGGCGGGAGAAATATTAAAATTTTGCAACATTTTCAGATTTTCTTCGCTGAATTCCCCTGCATCTTCGGTGATAATTAGTTTGATGACGTTTTCCATAGTGTAATTCCTCCAAAATATTAATGTGATATTATATTACCACAAAATGGAAATTTTGGCAATACATTCCAAATAATTTTTTTAAAAAAAGTTAAAAAACTTTTTTATCAGAGTTTTTTAAACATAAAATAATTCAATATATTGTATCACTTATTGTAGTTTAACGCCATATTTTGTGCAATAACGCCGTATCCCTCACAAGGGTTATTTAAAAATACATGTGTTACCGCACCAACTAATTTTTCGTTTTGAATAATCGGACTTCCGCTCATTCCCTGCACGATTCCGCCGCATTCGTCAATTATTTCATTACTTGTTACTTTTATTACAAAATTTTCATTAGAATTTTGTTGAGTGTTGCAGATTTTAGTAATTTCAATGTCGTAATACTTTGGGTTAGTGCCGTTAATTGTCGTGTATATTTGTGCTTTTCCGACTTTAATTTCATTTTTATCAGCGATTTCTACGTTTTTTCCTTTTGGTATAAAAATGTCGTTTGTTGTTCCGTAAACACCGTTTGAGGTGTTGCTTGTCAAAATACCGATTGAAGTGTCGGTAAAATAGCCGTTCAAACTTCCTGCCTTACCGGACACGCTTTTAGTTACTCCGCTGATCTTTGCTCCTACGACCTGACCAAATCCAAGCGGTAGCAGAGCAGAGGTCTTTGAATCACAAACACCGTGACCGAGCGCTGTGAAATAATTTTTATTTGTGTCATAATAGGTTATGGTTCCTATACCGGCACAGCTGTCGCGTATCCATGCTCCGATTATATAAGAACCTGCCATATTCTTTTTAGGGGATACTGTTTTTTTTATCTCCTTACCGTTTCTTTCTATGGTAAACGTAAGGTCCTGTCCGTTACTGCAAAGTACCTTGCTTTGCAGAGCTTCGTTTGTGTTTACAGTTTCTCCGTTAATTTGAGTAATAATGTCGTTTACTTTTAATCCGCTGTTTTTTGCCGGGCAAATATACTTTTGCCCGTTAAAAAAGCTCTGCATTTCAATGACAATTACGCCGCGGTTATAAAATTTAATGCCGAACGGTTGACCTCCGAGCACCACAGTATCGCTTGCGGCAAAGGTATTGGGACATGAAAATGAAATTATAATAAACATCAATAAGGCAACTGAGAATATTTTTTTAAAATTTTTCAAAAAATCACCTTCTTTCCGTTGCCTTTATTATTTTTTGCAATTATAATTAAAAATAAAGCGGTAAAATATTTATATTATTATTTTATGGAAACAATAAATAAGTTTTCAGCTTGATTTAAAGATTTTTACAAAATATTTTATATTAATAAAAAATTTTCAAATTCAGGTTTATATGAGGTCTATATGGATACAAAAAAATTAAACTTAAAAGGTTTAACTCAAGATCAGGTGCAGAAGCGCATTGATCTTGGTGATGTAAATGTTGCTACAACGATAAAAACAAAATCGATCAGACGTATTTTTTACGATAATATATGTACATTGTTTAATGCAATCAACGTCATTTTGTTTGTTGCCCTGATTTTGGTAGGCTCTTATAAAAATATGCTTTTTATGGGAGTTGTCCTTGCAAATACCGTAATAGGCATTGTTCACGAAATTCGTTCCAAAATCAGCGTTGATAAACTTACGATTTTATCCGAAAAAAAGATAAGCGTTTTGCGAGATTCAAAAATTCAGGAGATAAGTAAGGATGAAATTGTGCTTGACGATATAATTATTCTCTCACGAGGAGACCAGATTCCCGCTGACTGCAAGGTTGTTTCAGGTGAATGTAAAGTCAACGAAAGCCTTCTGACGGGTGAGTCAGATTTGATTTTAAAAGAAAAGGACAGTGTAATGCTTTCGGGCAGTTTTGTCGCTTCTGGCAAATGCTATGCCAAGGTATTCAGAGTCGGAGCCGAATCATATGCCTCTAAAATTAATAATGAAGCAAAATACATCAAAAAAGTCAATTCGCAAATTCTTAATTCTTTTAATTTTATAATCAAGTTATGCACATTTATAATTTTCCCTGTGGGTATATTATTTTTTATAAGACAGTATATTATACAAAACGGTGATATATACGGTACTGTCGTCAGCACTGTAGCGTCTCTGATAGGTATGATACCTATGGGAATGGTGCTTTTAACAAGCTCAGTTCTGGCAGTGTCGATTGTCCGTCTGGCCCGTAAAAAAGTGCTTGTACAGGAAATGTATTGCATAGAATCGCTTGCGCGGGTTGATGTTCTTTGCCTTGATAAAACAGGTACGTTGACAGCAGATAAGATGAATGTTACAGACGTCATAAAATTTGCAGATGAATCAAAGATCAAAAAAACGCTTTCATCTATAGTTAAAGCGTCAGATGAAATAAATGCAACGCTCTATGCTATAAAAGATTATGTTCAAGACAGCAGTTATTTAGAATGCAAAAAGTTTTATCCGTTTTCATCAGAGACAAAATGGTCAGGCGGCAGCTTTGAAGACGGAAAAACATATATAATGGGAGCTGCTGAATTTGTCTTCAAAGATAAAGAAAAATATGCCGAAGTCTTTGAAATTATTGAAAAAATAAGCACAACAGTGCGTATTATCGTATTGGCGGAATCTCAAAGTGAAATAAAAAATGAAACATTGCCGGATGATTTAAAACCGCTTGCGATTATTTTGTTAAAAGATGAATTAAGGAAGAATGTCCGTTCTACCGTAAATTATTTTAAAGAACAGGGCGTTACACTCAAAGTAATTTCAGGAGACAGCGTTAAAACGGTAAAAAATATTGCCGTTGATACGGGCATTGAAGGCGCTGAAAACGCAATTGATATGTCAAACGTTACCACCGACGATGAACTTTATAGGGCTGCGGAAGAATGTAATGTTTTCGGCAGAGTAACACCGGCGCAAAAAAATAAGCTTGTGCTGGCGCTTAAAAGTCAGGGACACACCGTAGCAATGACCGGCGACGGCGTAAATGATGTGCTTGCTCTGAAAGAGGCTGATTGTTCAATTGCAATGGCATCGGGAAGTGACGCCGCAAGAAATGTTTCTCAGCTTGTGCTTGTCAACAATGACTTTTCTTCAATGCCTAAAATTGTTGCAGAGGGAAGACGTACAATAAACAACATAGAGCGAAGCTCCTCTTTATATATGGTAAAAACCATTTATTCAATGGTGCTTACAGTTTTCTTTATATTTTTCAGTATGGAATACCCTTTTCAACCGATTCAGCTTACTTTGGTGAGTGCGCTGACTGTCGGATTACCGTCATTTGTTCTTGCGTTGCAGCCAAATAAAAACAGGATCCGCGGTAACTTTACGTTTAATATAATTGCCAGGGCATTGCCAGCGGCAATATGCGTAATATTAAATATAATTTGCGGCGCTTTGGCAAGCGATATTCTGGGAATTAATCATACGGAGTTTTCTACGATTTCTGTCTATATGACTGCTCTGACATGCCTTATGCTTGTTATCAGGCTGTCTTCGCCGCTTAATTTGCTCAGAGGCTCAATGCTTGTCATAATAATTGCCGGTTTAGGTCTTGGATGTACGGTTTTCAGGGGGCTGTTTTCACTCTCTGCTCTGGGAACAAACGAAATTATAATTGCGTGTTGCTTTGGTGCGGCAACAATTATTATATTCAATATTCTTTATAATATAGCTGAAAATCTTATAGAAAGATTTAAGAAAAAATCAATTAGAGATATAAAAAACAATATTAAAAAGGATAAGCAGGTGCAATAAATGATTTACAACAACATACTTGAGGCAGTCGGACATACACCTATGGTCAGACTGAATAAGATGACAGATAAAAACAGTGCCGAAATACTTGTAAAATTTGAGGGCTTGAATGTTGGAGGTTCCATTAAGACCCGTACGGCTTATAATATGATTTTACAGGCTGAAAAAGAGGGGAAAGTTACCAAGGACACAATTATTGTTGAGCCGACAAGCGGAAATCAGGGAATAGGACTGGCACTTGTCGGCGCTGTAAGAGGATACAAAACAATTATTATTATGCCTGACTCCGTAAGCGAGGAAAGAAGAAAACTTGTTAAGCATTACGGCGCTGAGGTTATTCTCATACACGATGACGGCAATATAGGTAAGTGTATTGATGAGTGCCTGCATACAGCCCTTAAAATGGCAGAAGAGGACAAAAACATATTTGTACCTCAGCAGTTTGCAAACGAAAACAACCCTTGCGCACACCGCCATCACACAGCGCTTGAAATTATGGAGCAGGTGGGAGGACCTATTCACGGATTTTGTTCCGGAGTCGGCACAGGCGGAACTATTACGGGAATAGGTGAAGTATTAAAAGCTCAGTATCCGGATATAAAAATATGGGCAGTTGAGCCCGAAAATGCCGCTATCCTATCAGGCGGTACAATCGGCACCCATTTGCAAATGGGTATAGGAGACGGAGTGATTCCCGATGTACTTAATACAAAAATCTATGAGGACATATGCATAATTTCAGATGACGAGGCAATTTCGACCTCAAAAGATTTAGCTCGCAAAGAGGGTCTTATGTGCGGTATATCGAGCGGTACAAACGTAGCTGCGGCAATCAAGCTTGCAAAAATTCTCGGACCCGGCAAAACAGTAGTTACTGTTTTGCCCGATACAGCGGAGAGATATTTTTCAACTCCTTTATTTGAAAACGAATAATTTAACAGAAAATAAAATGTTTATTAATTTACCCGAAAAAGTAAAATTTATTATAGAGCGCCTTGCACAGTATGGATTTGACGCATATGCTGTGGGAGGCTGTGTTCGTGATTCAATTTTAAATAAAAAGCCAAACGACTGGGATATTTGCACCGATGCTTTGCCAAAGCAAACAAAAGCAGTTTTTTCAGAGTGCAGGCAGATTGATTCAGGCATAAAACACGGTACAATAGCAGTTATCATTGACGATGATATATTTGAGATAACCACTTACCGAATAGACGGCGAATACAGCGACAACCGTCATCCTGACAAGGTTACATTTACAAATTTATTGGAAAGTGATCTTGCGCGTCGTGACTTTACAGTGAATTCAATGGCTTACAATGATAAAAACGGTTTGATTGACCCGTTTGGCGGTTTAAAAGATTTGCAAAACAAATTGATAAAATGCGTAGGAATCCCTGATACGCGCTTTAATGAGGATGCACTCAGAATTATGAGAGCATTGCGTTTTGCATCGGGATTTAACTTTTTAATTGACACCGACACACAAAAGTCGATATTTAAAAATAAAAATTTATTAAAAAATATAGCTGTTGAAAGAATTAATGCTGAATTTACAAAATTACTTGTTTCAACCTCAGCTTCTCGGATTATTCAAGATTATCGGGACGTTATTGCGGTGTTTATCCCGGAAATATCGGTAATGTTTGACTATGACCAGCACACAATGCATCATAATCTTGATTTATGGCGTCATTCCTTAAAAGCAATGTCAATCGCTCCGCAAACCCCGCTTTTGCGAATGACAATGCTTTTGCACGATATAGGCAAACCTTATACCTGCACAACAGATGCAGACGGAAACAGACATTTCAGAGGTCATGCAAAACAGAGCGCTGCAATAGCCGAAAGAATTTTAAAGCGTCTTCGCTATTCATCGGATTTTATAAATACCTGCGTATTGTTGATTTTTTGGCATGACATTCCGCTTAACGGTTCCAAAAAACAGTTGCGCAGGCTGCTTTCAAAGATCGGGGACGAAAATATGCGTCTTCTGTTCAAAGTTCAGCTTTCGGATAAAAACGCGCAGTCGGATTATATGCACGCTGAAAAACTTGAAATACTTCAAGAAGCGGTAAGAGCATTTGAGGATATAATCGAGGAAAATGAGTGCTTTTCACTTAAAGACCTTGCCGTAAACGGAAATGATTTAATCAAAGTCGGCGTCAAACAGGGGAAAGAAGTAGGAAAAATACTTAATATGCTTTTAAATGAAGTTATTGACGAGAAACTAAAAAACGAAAAAGACGCATTGCTCGAAAAGGTAAAATCATATATAAAACAAAACGCTGAAGTTTAATGAAGTGCCCCACGAGATGGTGGCAATCCAAACTTCAGCGTTTTTATCTTAATTTTTTAAAAAAATCTTTCAGTAACGCGGAACACTCTTTTTCCATAATTCCGCCTTGACATACGGGCTTAAAATTATACGGCATTTCAAACAGATTAGTGATTGTGCCGCAGGAACCGTTTTTGAAATCATAAGCCCCAAAATACACTTTTGGAATATGTGCATTAATTATAGCGCCCGCACACATAGGGCATGGTTCAAGCGTTATATAAATTTCGCAGTTCCATAATCTCCATCCGCCGAGGGTATTACAAGCATTGTTAATTGCGTCAACCTCAGCGTGAAGCAATGCGTTTTTAGCTTTTTCACGGCGGTTTCTGCCGCATGACACAATTTCACCGTTCCTAACAATAACAGCTCCTACGGGAACTTCACCGTCGTCAAACGCTTCTAAAGCCATATTGTAAGCTGCTTCCATAAACTTAATATCAAAATTGCACATAATTGTTTACAATGAAATTTGAGTTGAAAATATTGTCTCAAGCAACAATGCTATGCACAAAATAATAACGCCGGGGTTAGTAAAAAATGCAACCACTTTGTCTTTGAGCCTAAGAACATTTGCCTGTGGAGCCGAAGAAGTATTAAAGCTTTTGTTACTTATTTTAAAAATGCCGTTATATTTCTTGCCAAGAATAATAAAAGAAATAAATCCAAGAATACAGAAAAGAGCAACTACAAGCATATATATTGTGTTGACAATTCTTTCGTTAAAAAGTCCGTCCGTTGTCAGGTAGCCAAAGGTAACAGCATACGCATTATTAATAAAGTGAACTATTATAGAGGGTATAATGGAATTAGTCTTGCAGTCAATAAACCCTAAAACCAATCCTAAAATAAAAGCAAACGGGATCTGAGATAAATTACCGTGAAAAGCGCCGAAAACAGCAGATGAAACTATAATTGCAAACGCGTTACCGTATTTTCTCATTGTGCCCATTATAATTCCTCTGAAGGCAAATTCTTCAGCAAAAGCGGGTACAACAGCAACAGAAATTAATACTATTATAAAATCAAACACTGTTGAAATATCATAAGATGAGCCGGCGGTATTTTCAATACCAAACATAGAAAGATTATTTTCAAGAATAACCGATGCTATATTTGAAATCATGGCAACAGCCATTCCTATAAATACACACGGCCAAAGCAAACCTTGTTTAACGTATCTTACGGGCATAATATAAGACAGGTAATTTTTACTTATTTTACAATAAATAATGCCGGGAACAACAGCTGAGGCTGTGGCGATAATATTGTTTAAAAGGTACAAATTCGGTGACGAACTATCATATAATGAGTCCGAATACGGAAACATAAGCAGAAAATAAATCATTAAAGAAATTGATAGAACTATAGTGGTTATCAAATAAACAAAGCCATAAAAACCGATTCCGCTGCTTATTTTTCTTAAATTTTTCATTTCTATATTTTTGATATATTCTTCTTGACTGATAAAATAAGCGCCGGTATTCGGCGATAATCTTCTGTTATTATTCATTTTAAACTCCTGAAAATTTTATTAAATCATATCTTAATTAAATATATTTAATATTTCTATGCGTAAATAATAACATAAAATTCTTATTATTTCAAGACAAAATCTACATATTATATTAATCGATTGGCAAAGTTGTATTGACAAAAAAGACTTAAATATGTTATTATACGATTGTTTATAATATAATTTAGGGTAGTACGTAATTTCATATTTATTACCCAAACGGAGGATAACATAATAATGAATACTGCAATTATTCTTGCAGGCGGTGTCGGCAGTCGAATGGGTGTTGACAGGCCAAAACAATTTTTAATGGTACAGGATAAGCCTATAATTGCATATTGCTTTGAAATTTTTCAAAAACACTGCGACATTGATAAAATGGTAGTGGTTGTCAGCGATGAATGGCAGCAGTATGTTGTGGAAATTGCACACAAGTACGGAATTTCAAAAATTTGCGGCTATGCACCGGCAGGTAAGACACGTCAACATTCAATTTACAACGGCTTAAAATGCATTGATAAAAATGCCTCTGATACCGACATTGTTATAGTTCACGATGCCGCGCGACCTTTAGTTTCAGATGAAATAATTTCAGATTGCATAAAAGGTGCAACCGAATACGACGGTGCAATGCCGGTTATAACAGTAAAAGACACGGTATATCAAAGTGCCGACGGATCTAAAATTGATCGCTTGTTAAAGCGCAGCGAGCTTTTCGCGGGACAAGCGCCTGAAAGCTTCAAATTCAAAAAATATTATCAAATCCATAACCAAGTAACCGATGAAGAAATTGAAAATACGGCGGGAAGCAGTGAAATCGCTTTCAGACACGGTATGGACGTAAGAATGGTAAAAGGCAGTGAGAGAAATCTTAAAATCACTACCGTAGAGGATCTCGAAAGTTTCGAGTCTATTTTGAAAGGTGTGAAGTAAATTGGATACAATGAAGGCAAGAGTACTGAAATCCGTTGGAAATCTTGAATACTGTGACTATCCGATGCCTACGGTAAAATCAGGTGAAGTTTTATTTAAAGTAAAAACATGCGGTATTTGCGGCTCGGATATACCCAGAATTTTTGTAAACGGAACTTATCATTTTCCGACAATTCCGGGACACGAATTTGCAGGTGAAGTAGTTGACGTTGCCGATGAGGCAAACAAGCATCTTATAGGTATGCGCGCAACGGTATTTCCGCTGATTCCATGTAAATCATGCGAAAGCTGCAACAAGGGCAGTTTTGAAATGTGCAAAAGCTATGACTATCTCGGCTCAAGAAGCGACGGCGCATTTGCTCAGTATGTTCGCGTTCCCGTTTGGAACCTTGTAAAAATTCCCGACAACCTCTCGTTTGAGTCGGCCGCAATGACGGAACCCTGTGCCGTGGCGCTTCATGCTTTAAGACGTGCACAGATTGAAATAGGCGACACAGTGGTTATCTATGGTCCGGGAACAATCGGTATGCTTATTGCGCAGTGGGCAAGAGCTTGGGGCGCTAAGGTGCTTTTGGTAGGTACAGACGTTAATAACTGGGACTTTATCGAAAGCCTCGGTTTTTATGATTATTGCAACTCATCAAAGGAAGACCCTATTGAATGGGTTAATAAAATGACAAACGGCATAGGAGCTGATATTGCAATTGAAGCAGTAGGTATTCCTCTGACTGCGTGCAATTGCCTCGAGTCGGTTACTGCCGGCGGCAAAGTGATATTTGTAGGCAA
This sequence comes from uncultured Ruminococcus sp., assembly GCA_904393835.1. Classification (GTDB taxonomy): domain Bacteria; phylum Bacillota; class Clostridia; order Oscillospirales; family Acutalibacteraceae; genus Ruminococcoides. Next base: position 24,822 of record CAJFNC010000006.1, read on the forward strand.
CCCCCACGGAGATTTTACTTTCCCGCAGAATACCTATTGGCAGATACTGAGAAAACAGCTTACTATTTACGGAACTTGGAATTCAAGTTACAGTGACATCCATAAGAGTGATTGGAATCTTGTTGTAGATGCTATGGCGTCAAGCAAAATCAATGCCGAAAAGCTCATTACACATAAATTCAACCTTGAGAATATGGACAAGGGTCTTAATATAATGAAAGATAATACCGAATTTTTCTCAAAGATAATGGTTGTTAACGAAGATTGATGAGGTGAAAATATGAATGGAATGCTTTCTCCATCGCTAATGTGCGCTGATATGCTCAACCTTCAGTCGGAGATTACCGCCCTTGACAATCTCGGCGTAGAATATATACACCTTGATTTTATGGATGGCAAGTTTGTTCCTAATATTACGCTTGATGCAACGCTTATAAAGTCTGTAAAGTCTGTTTTAAAAAATATGAAACGAGATATTCATATTATGGCTTATGAGCCCGAAAAATATTTTGACAGAATGGATATCGGCGACGGTGATATTGTATCTGTACACTATGAATCATCTGATAATATTCACGATGTTCTAAAGCTTATTAAACAAAGAGGTGCTTCGCCGTTTTTGGCGATAAGTCCCGATACAGATGCTGATGTTCTCAATGATTTCAGAGACGAAATTGACGGTGTACTTGTTATGACAGTATATCCGGGCTTTGCAGGGCAACCCATTGTTGAAGGAAGTTTTGACAAAATTTCTAAAGTTCGTAACATTATTGATTCATTTGACAGGAATATTTTGCTTGAAGTTGACGGTCATGTCAGCTGGGATCTTTGCCGTAAAATGAGAAGTTGCGGAGCGGATATTTTTGTTGCAGGCTCTTCGTCGGTATATTCTAAGGGTATTGATTTGGATCAAGCGGTAAAAAAGATGAAGGAGCTAATTAAATAATTACGAGGTGTAAACTTTGGAGTACAATATAGGGATAAAAAAACTTATTATCAGAGACAGAAAAATGACCATTACAATTATGGGTCAACTCAAAGATAAAGCAATCAATTCTCACTTTTTATCAAAACCTAAAATAGTACTGCATTTTATAAATGAAAAGGAGGACAGACGCATTCCGTTTGTCCTTTCTAATGTTACATGTGTTGACGGTAAATGTTTCTTTTCAGGAAAATATACATATCGTTTGGATCTTCTTTTCTGGAAAACCAGAAAAGATTTGTTGCCGTTTGATATGTACCTTAATTTTTCGTTTGCAGATTATTATGAGGAAAAAATTAAGATTGACCTAACTCCGGAAGAATTTGAAACAGACGAAAAATGTTTTGCTTTTTCCAATAATGTAAACAACTATCATTTTGTACCGAATAAGTTAAAAATCAATCATACAGCAGCAGGCAGATTTATTGTAAAGTTTTTAAACTTCTGGCTTAAATTTGCTCAGTTTATTTTTGCAATAGCAATGCTTCCTCTCTTTGTGTTTGACGGTATTTTACGACTTACAGAAATAAAGCGTATGCCGGCAAAATTTAATGACGATAATCCGATTAAAAGATATTGTGCTTTTGTATTCTGGAGATTCTCTCAGGTATCTACCAATAAAATTGCTATTTGGACCGCTAAACGTTTTGTGTTTAAAAAATGTTATACGTTCTATAAACTCTTTTACAAGGTAGATAAAAATAAAATTAGTTTCATTTCACTTCGTCGTAATGATATCTCAGGTAACTTTGCTTTTGTTTACTCTAAAATTAAACATGATAAAAATTTAAAGCTTAACTTTATCCTCAATGAGCATACCATTGCCAAAATGTCATTTAAGGAGATACGAAACTTTACAAAGGCATGCGCAACAAGTAAAATAGTGATTCTCGACGAATTTACACCGCAGATACACTATATTGATTTGCGTCCGCAGACAAAACTTATTCAGTTATGGCATGCTTGCGGCGCATTTAAAACTTTCGGATTTACACGTCTTTCAAAGCCAAAAGGCTCTCCGCAGACTACCAGAAATCACCGAAGCTACGATTACGTGACTGTAAGTTCTGAATACTGCAAAAAATGTCACTCAGAGGGATTCGGTATTGCGACCGATAATGTTGTCGCAACAGGTATTCCCAGAACCGACGTTTTCTTTGATGAACGATACAAACAGGCGGCAAGAAATAAATTCTATGAAGCCCATCCGAATTTTAAGGGTAAAAAAATCATTTTGTTTGCTCCTACGTTCCGCGGGATGGTAAAAGAAACAGCATACTATCCGACAGAAATGTTTGACTTAAACGAAGTATGCAAAAAGCTGCCTAATGATTATGCTATAATAGTGAAGCACCATCCGTTTGTTAAAGACATTCAGTCTATCTCTAAAGAGTATGAAGACAGAGTAATAGATTTGTCGCAAGACACTGAATTAAATGATTTGCTCTTTGTTACCGATGTAATTATTACAGACTATTCATCACTCGTATTTGAAGCTTCACTACTTGATATTCCAATGGTGTTTTATGTATTCGACCTTGAAAAATATATCCGTGAACGTGATTTCTACTTTGATTTCAAGCTTTACGCACCGGGTAAGATTGTGTATTCTCAAGAACAGCTAATCAACGCAATTATAGACGGCTATTTCAGCACCGAAAGAATAAAACCGTTTGCGGATATGTTCTTTGACTACCGTGACGGCAAGTCAACGGACAGGGTAGTAAAACTTATTTACGATAATTTGAAATAAATACTTGACAAACAACATAACTTGTGGTATTCTATATAGGAAAATAAAGCAAAGCAGAAATGCTTTCACCTGTGGGGTGTCGTCTGCACGGGTCAATACCTTAACTGTTTATGCGGTATAGTTATGTATTGAAGTGCGGACGGAATGTGTTTCTGTCCGCATTATTTATTATTATGGAGTACTTTGGAGGTGCTTAACCATCAGCAAGAAAGATAATATTCAGATTAACGAAGAAATCCGCGACAAAGAGCTCAGAGTAATCAGCTCAGACGGTCAACAACTCGGTATTATGTCAGCAAAGGATGCCTTGAATTTAGCAGAGCAGAAAAACCTTGACTTGGTCAAAATAGCTCCCAAAAGCAATCCGCCCGTATGTAAAATTATGGATTACGGTAAATACCGTTTTGAACAGGCTAAAAGAGAAAAGGAAGCAAGAAAAAATCAACGCGTAATTGATATCAAGGAAGTAAGACTTTCTCTCAATATTGATACTCACGATTTTAATACAAAGCTTAACAACGCTCTTAAATTTATCAAACATGGCGACAAAGTAAAGGTTTCAATCCGTTTCAGAGGTCGTGAAATGGGACATCCCGAAATCGGTCTTGACACAATGAAACGTTTTGCAGACGCTTGCAGTGAAGTTGCCGTAATTGAAAAGCCTGCTAAACTTGAGGGTCGTAGTATGCTTATGTTTCTTGCGCCAAAGTCCAATAAGTAATTAAAGGGAGGATTTTTAATATGCCTAAAATTAAAACACATAGCGGTGCTAAAAAACGTTTTAAACTTTCTAAAAACGGAAAAGTTATCCGTGCTCACGCAAATAAAAGTCACATCTTGAATAAAAAGACAAGAAAGCGTAAAAGAGGTTTGCGCCAGACAGCAGTTACTGACAAGACAAATACTGCTCAGATCAAGCGTTTAGTTCCTTACAAATAATTACGACTTTTCGCTTAACCTATTAAATCTACTAATCGGAGGTAACATATAATGGCACGTGTAAAGGGTGCGATGATGACTCGCAAAAGAAGAAAAAAGACATTAAAGCTTGCCAAGGGCTACTGGGGTGCAAAATCAAGACACTTTAAAATGGCTAAACAGGCCGTAATGAAGTCAGGCAACTATGCTTATATCGGCCGTAAGCAGAGAAAGAGAGATTTCCGTCGTCTTTGGATTACTCGTATTTCTGCTGCCTGCAAAGCTAACGGTATGAACTATTCTACATTTATGAACGGTCTTAAAAAGGCCGGCATTACACTTAATCGTAAAATGCTCTCTGAAATCGCAATTTCAGATCCTGCAGCTTTCACATCACTTGTAGAAAAGGCTAAGAATGCTTAATTTATCTTAATTGTAATTGCGTTTGGTTTTGCCAAGCGCAATTACTTATTTTAGGGAGAATAACTATGTTTGTTCTTAAAAGTAAAGATAATGCCGTTGTTAAAAGCACCGTAAAGCTCAAAAAAAGCGCCAGAGCCCGCCGAGAGAGCGGGTTATTTATTGCGGAAGGTGTACGGGTTTGCTATGATGCTGTTTTGAGCAACGCGAATGTTGTAAAATTTTTTTCGACAGAAAATGCTATGGAAAAGCATCGTGAAATTTTTGATAAAATTTCTGAAGTTGCCGATAAAACTATACTTGTCACTCCCGCAGTTTTTGCTCAAATCAGTGATACTCAGTCGCCGCAAGGCTTTCTTTGTGTTATAAAAACACTTGACAAAATTAGTCAGTTTGATACAATTAAAAATAGCGGAAAATTTCTTGCGCTCGAAAATGTGCAAGATCCTAATAATTTGGGCACTGTTTTACGTTCCGCGGAGGCTTTTGCTATAAGCGGAATTATTATGTCTAAGGATTGCTGCGATATTTACAATCCAAAGGTTGTCCGCGGCAGTATGGGAGCCGTGTTCAGACTTCCGTTTCTTATTTGCGATACAATAAAGGATTTCCTATATGCAAATCCGCAAATTACTTCTTTTGCGGCTGTTGTTGACAGTAATGCTGAAAAAATTACCGATGTTCAATTTGTCGCTCCGTGTGTTGTGGTTATCGGAAACGAGGGAAACGGCCTTTTGCAGACTACAGTTGACAGTTGCAGCCAAAAAATTACAATACCTATGACAGGAAAGGCTGAATCACTCAACGCCTCTGTAGCTGCATCAATTATTATTTGGGAAATGATAAAATGATTTCTGATAATGCAAAATATTGGATATGGATAGTATCCGCTTTAGGCTATGATAATATTAAAGTAAAGCGACTTTACGAACTCTACACCGATATTTCCGAGTTTTACGAAGGCGGAGAGCGTGAATGGCGCTTTTGCGGCATTTTATCTCAACGTGAGCTTGAAAAATTGTCCGAAACAAGTATAGATAATTCTCAAAACGTAATTGACAGATGCAAACAGCTCAATTATTCAATTATCTGCATTGATGACACCTTATTTCCCAATTGTTTAAGGAATATTGAGGATTCGCCTGCACTCATATACGTAAACGGTCATCTTCCTAATCTTGACAACCGATTGACTATCGGTGTTGTAGGTACACGCCGTGCTACCAAGTACGGACTTGAAAATTCCTACAAAATAGCCTACGCGTTGGCAAAATACGGAGTTACCATAATCAGCGGAGGAGCGCTGGGCGTTGATTGTGCATCTCACCGTGGTGCGCTTGCCTGCGACGGTGTTACCGTTTGCGTAAGAGGCTGCGGTATAAACTGCGACTATTTAAGGGATAATATGCAGATGAGAAACAGCATTACAAAACGCGGTGCGGTTATATCAGAATACCCGCCCGATGAAACACCGAGAAATTACTATTTTCCGCAGAGAAACAGAATAATTTCTGCATTGTCAGACGGCTTGCTGGTGATTGAAGCAGGTGCAAAAAGCGGTTCGCTTATAACGGCAAACCTGGCTTTGGAACAGGGCAAAGAGGTTTTTGCTTTGCTCGGTAACAACAGTCCTCAAAACGAGGGTTCTAACAATCGCATAAAAGAGGGAACGGCAATACCGATAACCGATTTTATGGATATATTAAATCATTTTGATAATTTATACGCCACCAACGGCGATGTTGATTTTGATGAAATTTCATTTGAAGACATAGAAGCCATACCTGTTAAAGGTAAAGTGATGTTCGCTAAAACAAATGACAATGATACAAAAAAGGTAAAAGTAAGAAAAGTAAAATTTGAAACGGTAAAACCTGAATCAAAACCCGTTCACAAAGAAAATTTAAATTTGAATACTACTGCTCAAATGGTTTATCAATACATAACCAATGAGCCTGTTCATATAGATAAAATATCAGCAGATTTACAGATTCCCGTATATAAAGTATTAACAGCACTCACAGAGCTGGAAATGAAACAGCTCATACAGGCACATCAGGGAAGATTATATACATTAAAAAACGGAGGTTAATAATGTCAGATTTGGTAATAGTGGAGTCTCCGGCAAAAGCTAAGACAATCAAAAAATATTTGGGCAGCAACTATGAGGTTGTTGCGTCAATGGGTCATGTTCGCGACCTGCCTAAAGCACGTTTAAGCGTGGATATAAAAAATCATTTCGCTCCTAAGTACGAAATAATTAAAGGTAAAGAAAAACTCGTAAAAGAACTGAAAACACTCGCAAGTGAAAGCGAAAATATATATCTTGCAACCGACCCTGATAGGGAGGGAGAGGCAATTTCATGGCATTTGGCTTACATTCTCGGCTTGCCTGAGGATTACAACAAGCGTGTGGAATTTACCGAAATCACAAAAAACGGTGTAAAAAACGGAATGGATCATCCTCGTTTAATCAATACAAATCTTGTAAATGCACAACAGGCAAGAAGAATCCTCGACCGTCTTGTAGGTTACAAACTCAGTCCGTTTGTTTCTCAAAAAATCCGTCGAGGACTTTCTGCGGGGCGTGTTCAGTCTGTTGCGCTCAGAATTATAGTTGACAGAGAGGAACAGATTAGGAAATTTAAGCCCGAAGAATATTGGTCAATTGACGCTAAATTTATTCCCAAAGGCAGCAGAAAAGCGTTTGCAGCCTCGCTTTACGCAGACGCTAACGGTAAAATTAAAATTGAGAACGCGCAACAGGCAGATAAAATTGAATCTGATTTGCAGGGCGCTGAATATATGATCACGAAAGTAAAGCACGGCACACGTAAAAAATCTCCTGCGCCGCCGTTTATTACTTCTACTTTACAGCAGGAAGCCTCAAGAAAGCTCGGCTTTCAGTCCAGGAGAACAATGAAGGTTGCTCAGGAACTTTACGAAGGCGTTGAAATTGAAGGAATGGGCGCAACAGGTCTTATTACCTATATGAGAACCGACTCTCTGAGAATTTCGGAAGTTGCAATTGCGGAAGTAACCGGATATATCGACAAAAAGTTCGGCAGTGAGTATCTGCCTGCAAAACCTCGTCACTTCAAGTCAAGGAACAACGCTCAAGACGGTCACGAGGCAATAAGACCGTCAATGCCGTCGCTTGAGCCCGATTCAATCAAAAGCAGCCTTACGTCGGACCAGTATAAGCTGTATAAGCTCATCTGGAATCGATTTACAGCATCACAGATGGCTGATTGTATTCAGAAAACCACTCAGGCAGACATCGAGGCTAACGGTTATATTTTCAAAGCGTCGGGTTATTATGTTGAATTTCCGGGCTTTACAACTCTATATGTTGAGGGTAAGGACGAGGCTGAAGAAAAATCTTCTCAGCTTCCTCCTCTTGAAAAAAATATGCCTGTTCGCTGTAAAGAATTAAAAAAGAATCAGCACTTTACTCAGCCGCCTGCAAGATACACGGAAGCATCTTTAATCAAGGCGTTAGAGGAATACGGAATAGGTCGTCCGTCAACATACGCGGCTACGATTACAACAATTACAAGCCGTGAATACGTAAAGCGTGAGGCTAAGAGCTTGGTGCCGACAGAACTCGGCGAAGTTCTGACCAAGCTGATGAAAGAGCGATTTCCCAAAATAGTAAATGTAAAGTTTACGGCACAAATGGAGGAGTCTCTCGATAAGGTAGAAAACGGCGAAGAAGAGTGGGTTAAAGTTCTTGACGACTTCTATGAAGATTTTGATAAAACACTCAAAAAGGCAAAAACCGAGATGGAGGGCGTCAAACTCAAGCTCAAAGAAGATGAAACCGATATCATCTGCGAAAAATGCGGAAGAAAAATGGTCGTAAAAGTTGGCAGATACGGTAAATTCATCGCTTGCCCGGGTTATCCCGAGTGCAAAAATATAAAAAAGTATGTTGAAAAAACAGGCGTAACCTGCCCAAAATGCGGAGGCGACGTAATTGTCAAGCACACCAAGACAAAGCGTGTTTTTTACGGCTGTTCAAATTACCCCGAATGTGACTTTGTAAGTTGGAATGAACCGACAAATGAAAGATGTCCGCAGTGCGGTGAAATTCTTTATAAGAAAAAGGGTAAAAAACCTGTGTTATTCTGTGCAAAGGAAGGCTGTGGCTTTACAAAAACTGTAGCCGCAGATGAAAAATGATATATATAAACGTAATCGGCGGCGGACTTGCAGGTTGTGAGGCGGCAATGCAGATCGCATCGCGCGGAATAAATGTCCGTTTGTACGAAATGAAACCGAATAAAAAAACACCTGCTCACTCAACGAATAAATTAGGAGAACTTGTGTGCTCAAATTCTCTCAAAGCCATGCGGGTAGAAAGTGCGGCGGGTTTGCTCAAAGAGGAAATGCGCCGATTGAACTCATTCCTCATCAAATGCGCCGGACAGTGCAGAGTACCGGCAGGCGGTGCTCTGGCTGTTGACCGTGAAATTTTTTCAGACTTGATTACAAAAGGAGTCATGGATAATCCGCTGATTGAAGTAATCAGCGAAGAAATCGCTGAAATTCCGAATGATGCGGTTACGGTTATTGCTACAGGTCCGCTAACCGCTGATGCGCTTGCTCAAAAAATTAAAGAGCTTACTGGCAATACGCTTTCATTTTTTGACGCGGCGGCTCCGATAGTCACTGCTGAAAGTATTGATATGGAATACGCCTTTTTTGCTTCTCGTTATGATAAGGGCGACGGTGACGATTATATTAATTGTCCGATGAATAAGACTGAGTATGAGACGTTTTATAACGAGCTTATAAGCGCCGAACGTGCTCCGCTTCACGACTTTGATGTTCAAAACCCAAAGGTTTACGAGGGGTGTATGCCTATCGAGGTAATGGCGCAGCGCGGTGAAAATACAATTCGTTTTGGCCCTATGAAGCCGGTAGGCTTGATTAATCCAAAAACAGGTCACAGACCATGGGCGGTTCTTCAATTGCGCAAAGAAAACGCAGCCGGAACAATGTACAATCTTGTAGGTTTTCAGACAAATCTTAAATTTCCTGAACAAAAGAGAGTATTTTCTCTTATACCTGCGTTGCATAATGCGGATTTTGTCCGCTACGGTGTAATGCATAGAAATACTTTCATTTGCTCCCCAAAGTGCCTTAATGCAGATTTTTCTTTCAGAGAAAATAAAAATCTGTTTTTTGCAGGACAGCTCACAGGAGTTGAGGGGTATATGGAATCTGCCGCTTCGGGTCTTATTGCAGGAATTAACGCTGCAAATACAGTACTTGGCAAAAATAAGATTGTATTGCCGAAAGAAACAATGATTGGCGCTCTTGCCGGATATATTTCCGATGAAACTGTAAGCAATTTTCAACCAATGGGTGCTAATTTCGGAATTTTGCCGGAACTTGTTGACAGACCGCGTGATAAAAAGGAAAGAGGCGCAGCATATGCAAAGCGCGCATTAGAGGCTTTAGACAGGTATATACAACATGAATTAGAGGTATGATATATGAAAATTATTGTGGACGCTTTTGGCGGCGACAACGCACCGCTCGAAATAATCAAGGGTTGTGCTTTGGCTGTTGAAGAATTTGGCATAGAAATTATTTTGACGGGTAAAGAAAGTACAATTAAGCAGGTTGCGGATAGCAGTAATATTTCATTAAAGAATATTGAAATTTACGACTGCCCTCAAGTAATTACAATGGATGATTCAGCCGAATCTGTGCTCAAAGAAAAAAAGGACAGCTCAATGGCTGTTGGATTTCAGTTGCTTAATGACGGAAAAGGCGACGCTTTTATCAGCGCAGGTAACAGCGGCGCTCTTTGTGTAGGTGCTACTCTTGCAGTGAAGCGAATAAAAGGTATTAAGCGTCCTGCATTTGCACCGGTTATGCCATCGGAATCCGGTTTCTTTATGCTTATGGACGGTGGGGCAAATGTCGATTGCCGTCCCGAAATGCTTTGTCAATTTGCGCTTATGGGCTCAATTTATATGGAAAAGGTAATGGGTGTAAAAAATCCTAGAATCGGTCTTGCAAACGTAGGAACCGAAGAACATAAAGGAAATGAACTTTACCGCACAACCCACGAACTGCTTTTAAAAAGCAATATTAATTTTATCGGTAACGTTGAGGGCAGAGATATCCCCAAAGGTGTATGCGATGTTGTAGTTTGCGACGGCTTTACCGGAAATCTTATTTTAAAGACCTACGAGGGTGTTGCCATTACTCTAATGAAGCAGATGAAAAAAATGTTTACCTCAAGTCTAAAGGGCAAAATGGCAGCAGCTCTTGTTATGAAGAACCTCAAATTTATGAAAACTCATTTTAATTATAATACATACGGCGGAGCGCCTATTCTCGGAGCGTCAAAGCCGGTATTCAAAGCACACGGAGATTCAAAGGCTGCCACGCTTAGAAACGCAATTAAGCTTTCTATGGACTACATAAAGGCAAATGCGATTCAGGAAATTACATCATCACTTTAATTTGGAGTGTTAAAAATGGAAGATTTACAGAAAAAAATCGGTTATCGCTTTAAAAATAAAAATTTGCTTACCGAGGCGTTGACACATTCTTCATATGCAAACGAACACAAGGCAAAGCATATAAAATATAACGAACGTCTTGAATTTTTGGGTGACGCCGTTTTGTCAATTGTTGTATCAGATTATATTTTCAAAAATTGCCCGGAGCTTCCGGAAGGCGAATTGACAAAGTTGAGAGCTTCACTTGTTTGCGAAAAATCACTGTTTGAGTTTGCCAAAAAAATCAATCTCGGTCAATACTTAATTCTAAGCAAGGGTGAAAAGAACAACGGCGGCGCCAATCGTCCGTCAATTGTATCAGATGCTTTTGAAGCGTTAATTGCGGCCATTTATATTGACGGAGGAATTGAACCTGCGTCAAAACACATACTCAATTTTGTAATACCCGCAATAAAAAATGCAACAAATAAAAAAATTCGCGATTATAAAACTACATTGCAGGAAATCATACAGAAAAATCCCGGAGAACAGCTTGAGTATGTTCTCGTAAAAGAAAGCGGTCCGGATCACAATAAACATTTTGTGGTAGAAGTTCATCTTAACAGCAATGTAATCGGTAAGGGCGGCGGTAAAAGTAAAAAAGAGGCCGAACAGCAAGCCGCGCGTGAAGCTCTGGAGTTGATGGGATATTAAACGTCACGCCAATATTTCCATATTTATTCCTCACAACGGTTGCCCTCATCAATGCAGCTTTTGTAATCAGAAAAATATAACTGGACAGGCATATCAGCCTACACCTAATGATGTTAAGAGAATATTGTCCGATGCCGTAAAAAACGGGAATGTAAATCCGAAAGATACCGAAATAGCTTTTTTCGGAGGAAGTTTTACTGCAATTGACAGGGATTATATGTTGTCATTGCTGATTGCGGCAAAACCTTTCACTGAAATTTTCAGCGGTATAAGAATTTCAACCCGTCCGGATTATATCGACAATGAGATTTTAAATATTTTAAAAAGCTTCAACGTAACCGCTGTTGAACTGGGGGCACAGTCAATGGACGATACGGTTTTGACGGCTAATGAAAGAGGTCACAGCTCAAAAGATGTAATTGAAGCTTCAAAATTGATAAAATCATACGGCTTTAACCTCGGCTTGCAAATGATGACGGGACTATATAAATCTACAGTTCCAAAGGATATTTATACAGCGAAGAAATTTATTGAGATTAGTCCGAGTACAGTGCGGATATATCCGACTGTGATTATGAAAGATACACCGCTTGCAACTCTTTATCAAAACGGTAAATTCATTCCTTATACGTTGGAACAATCGGTTGATTTGTGCGCAGAGCTCATTTCAATGTTTGAGAATGCCGGTATAAATATCATTCGTTTGGGTTTGCATTATTCTGACAGTTTAAAAGACAACAGCCTCGGAAATAACTATCATCCTGCGTTTAAGGAGTTGTGTGAAAATAAGATTTTTTATAACGAATTTTTGCAGACGGTAAAAAATATAAACAAACAAAGTCCTTTTACCGTTTTTATTAACGAAAAATCATTGTCAAAATTTTTGGGTCAAAAAAAATCCAACATAAATAAATTTGAAAAATACGGATATAAATTTGATATTAAATTTGATAACACACTCGGCAAATATAATCTTTATATAAAATAGGGGTTTTTGAATGCGATTAAAATCATTGGTAGTACAGGGATTTAAAACATTTCCCGACAGAACAAAGCTTTCATTTGAACAGGGAATCACCTCGGTAGTAGGTCCCAACGGTTCAGGAAAAAGCAACATAAGCGATGCAATTAGGTGGGTGCTCGGCGAGCAGTCGCCTAAAAGTCTGCGCTGTTCAAAAATGGAAGATGTTGTATTCAACGGTACTGACACGCGCAAAAAACTCGGATATGCCGAGGTCACTCTGAACATAGATAATAAAGACAGAACGCTCAACTTTGACGGTGACGAAATAGCTATAACAAGAAGATATTACCGCAGCGGTGAAAGTGAATATCTCATAAATAAAGCGGCTGTAAGGCTCAAAGATATTAATGAGTTGTTTATGGATACCGGCCTTGGTCGCGACGGCTACTCAATGATTGGTCAGGGTAAAATAGACAGCATTGTTTCTTCAAAAGGAGAGGATCGTCGTGAAATTTTTGAAGAAGCGGCAGGTATTTCACGCTACAGATACAGAAAAATTGAAGCTGAGAGAAAACTGAAAAACACCGAGGATAATCTCCTCAGACTCAGAGATATCGTAACAGAGCTTGAAGAACGTGTTGAGCCGTTGAGAAAACAGTCCGAAAAAGCTCAAAAATTTTTAGAGTATGCAGAAGAAAAAAAGGGACTTGAAATAGCATTATGGCTGCTTACTCTTGATAAATCACAGGACAGCATAAAAGAGCAGGAAGAAAAAATCTCAATCTCAAAAACTCAGTATGATGATGCAGAAACAGCACTTGAACAAATTCAGTCTGAAAGCGAATCTCTCTACGATAAAAATGGTCAGCTTGCGTCAGAAATTGAAGCTGTAAGAGCAAAAATAGCAGAAGCCGAATCAAAAATTGCTGTGGCAAACTCTCAAATTTATGTTGCGCAAAATGATATTCTTCACAATAATGATAATATCGAAAGACTCAAAAATGAAATTGTTCAGGCAGATAAAAATACAGAAGATTTATTAAAAGATATAGAGCAAAAGCAGGCAAGAGTTAAGATACTTGATGCAGAGATTATCGAAAAACAAAAGCAGTATGCCAAGATTTCGGAACAGCTCAATGAAATTAACCTTAATTCCAGCCGTAGCGGAGATACGCTGCAAAAGCTCAGCGCTAATCTGGCAGCACTGACTTCTCAGAGCGCTGATTTAAAAGTCGTTACAATGACTTCTCAGAGTACGATCAATGAACTTAATTCGCGTGTTGTTTCCATTAAAGAAACAAAACTTAATAAAGAACAGCAGCTCTCCGAGCTCAATGAAATTTTGCTCCAATATGACGCGGATATAAAAACAGCTCAGGACGAAATAAACTCATTGCAAAATTCTGTAAGCGGTCTTGAGATTAAACTATCATCAAAAGCAAAGAAAAAAGAAGAATTAAAAATACAAAGCGACTCTTTAATACTTGATGTTAAGGAGCATATAAGAAAAATTAATTTTCTTGAAAATCTTGAAAGAAATCTTGAGGGATTTTCAAAGAGTGTAAAGATAATTGTTAACGCTGCAAAAAGCGGAAAAATCAGAGGTATTTGCGGTCCTGTATCTCGTGTAATCAGCGTACCCGGTGAATACGGAGTTGCAATTGAAACTGCGCTTGGAGCAGCTATGCAGAACATTGTTGTAAATACCGATGAAGACGCAAAGCAGGCAATACGTTATCTTAAATCGACTGACGGAGGACGTGCAACGTTTTTGCCGCTCAACACAATTAAAAGCAGAGTTTTAAAGGAAAACAACATTGATGACTGCTATGGATTTGTGGGAATTGCAAGCGAGTTGTGTTCTTGTGAAGACAAATACGAAAATGTGCTTTCGTCATTGCTCGGTAAAATTGTAGTTGCTGAGGACCTGAACAGTGCGACTGCGATTGCTAAAAAATATTCATATCGCTTTAAAATAGTGACGCTCGACGGCCAGGTTATTAATGCGGGAGGTTCATTTACGGGCGGTTCGTTAAATCGCAATACAGGATTATTGAGCCGTGCTTCGGAAATTGAGGATCTTAAAAAGCAGACCGAGAACTTAAAGAAAAAATCAGAGAGAGCTCAAAGAGCTTCTCAGCAACTTTCCTCGGAATATTCTGCTATTGAAGCACAATTGCTCGGCACAAGAGCGGATATTTCAAATGGTCAGCAAAATCTTGTAAGATTACAGGCTGAGAAAAAGGCTTGTGAAACTGAAATTACAAATGCTCAAGCGTTTTGCGACAATTCAAATTCTGAACTTGAGGAATGCACAAAGCGTATCGCTGCACTAAAAGCCGAAAGCGAACAGGCTCAGAAAAAATTCGACAAACTCAATGCCGAAATTGAAAAGGCTGAGCAGGAGTCAGAGAAAATTTCTGGCAGTAGAACAGAACTTGTTGAAAAACGGGAAGAATTTACTTCAAAGCTTCAAAATATCAGACTTGAGATTGTAACGTCGCAAAAAGATGTAGATGCTCTAAATTCTGAAATTGTTTTCGCTCGTAACAGCGGAAACGACAACGACGGCAAAAAAGCTGAACTTAACAATAAAATTTCTGAGTTTGAGCAACTTATTAATAATTCTAACAATGAAATATCACGATATCAGAATGAAATCGCTTCTCTTAAAAAACTTGAAGAATCATATAATGATGAAATAGAAATGATAAACAAAAAGCGTGAAGAAATAGAAAAACGCAGCGTTGAACTGAGAAATCTCGAACGTGATAAGACAAGCGAGCGTGAAACTTCAGGCAGAGAGCTTGCTCGTCTTGAGGAGCGAAAAATCAATCTGCAAAAGCAATATGACGATATAATTTCGAAATTGTGGGAGGAATATGAGCTTACCAGGCGTGAAGCTCAGGAAATCGCAATTACCATTGACGAACCTGCAAGCGCCAACAAGCGTCTTAATCAGCTCAAGCAGAGTATAAAAGCACTTGGAAACGTAAATGTTTCTGCTATTGAAGAATACAAAGAGGTTTCTGAGCGTTACGAGTTTATGAGCACACAGGTAAACGACGTCGAGAAATCCAAGCGTGAAATCGAAAAGCTTATTACCGATCTTACCAAACAGATGAAAGAAGTATTTGTAGAAAGTTTTGAACAAATTAATAAAAACTTTACTTATACATTCAAGGAACTTTTTGGCGGCGGTACTGCTTCACTTTCTCTTTCCGATCCCGAAAATATACTTACGAGCGGTATTGACATACTCGTTCATCCGCCCGGAAAAATTGTTGTTCACCTCGACGCTTTATCGGGCGGCGAAAAAGCGCTTGTTGCAATTGCGCTGTATTTTGCTATAATGAAAGTAAGACCTGCGCCGTTCTGTGTAATGGACGAGATAGAGGCTGCGCTTGATGATGTCAACGTTTACAGGTTTGCAGGTTATCTGCGCAGACTTACAGATCATACTCAGTTTATTTTGATTACCCACAGAAGAGGTACAATGGAAGAAGCAGATGTGCTTTATGGTGTAACTATGCAGGACGAAGGCGTTTCAAAGCTCCTTGAACTCCGTTCAACAGAGGTTGCCGAAAAGCTCGGAATTGAAACTAAATAAGAAGGATGTATTAATATGGGTTTATTCAGTAAAATCAAAGAGGGCTTAAAAAAGACTCGTAATGCCGTTGCAGGGCAAATTGACGCAATGCTTAAATCCTTCACCAAAATTGACGAGGAACTCTTTGAAGAACTAGAAGAATTGCTTGTTATGGGTGATGTCGGTGTAAAAACTGCGGAGAAAATTTGCAGTGAGCTCAGAACCAGAGTAAAAAAAGAAGGGATCACAGACCCGTCTAAAATCAATCTTTTACTTCAGGAAATAATTTCCGATATGCTCAAGGGCGGAGAAGAACTGGATATATCAACTACTCCGTCAATTATACTTGTAATCGGTGTAAACGGCGTAGGAAAAACTACTACTATCGGAAAACTTGCAAATAATTTAAGAAAACAGGGAAAAACTGTTTTGCTTGCAGCGGCCGATACATTCAGAGCGGCGGCAATTGAGCAGCTTGAAATCTGGGCACAGCGAAGCGGCTGCGATATTGTAAAGCAAAAAGAGGGCAGCGACCCTGCGGCAGTTATTTTCGACGCGATTGCTGCCGCAAAAGCAAGAAATGTTGATGTAATTATTTGTGACACCGCCGGACGCTTGCACAATAAAAAGCATCTTATGGACGAGCTTGCAAAAATCAACAGAGTAATCGACAGAGAATTGCCCGATGCCGCAAAGGAAAAATTACTTGTGCTTGACGCTACAACAGGTCAGAACGCGGTTAATCAAGCTGAGCAGTTCAGAGAAGCAACCGGGATTACGGGTATAGTTCTTACAAAACTTGACGGCACCGCAAAAGGCGGCGTCGTACTCGCAATAAAAGACGGCTTAGGTATCCCAATAAAATATATAGGTGTCGGCGAACAAATCGACGACTTACAGCCGTTTGATTCAGACCAGTTTGCAAAGGCATTGTTTTCGGAAACGGAGTAATTATGAAATTTATAATAGCTACAAATAACGCAAAAAAGCTCGGTGAGTTAAAAAGAATTTTAAACCCGCTCGGAATAGATGCCGTAACGGCAAAAGAAGTTGGCGTAGAGCTTGATAACGTTGACGAAATTGGTACTACGTTTGCAGAAAACGCATATTTAAAAGCAGAAGCTGCTTTTAAAAAAACAGGACTTGCGGCAGTTGCTGATGATTCGGGACTTTGCGTGGATGCCTTAAACGGACGCCCGGGAGTTTACTCGGCACGATACGGCGGTGAAAATGCCACAGATAAAGATAAGAACAATAAACTGCTCAAGGAACTTGCAGATGTTCCTAAGGATAAGAGAACAGCTCATTTTACCTGCTCAATATGCTGCATTTTGCCGAATGGCAAAAAAATTACGGCTGAGGGTATTTGCGAAGGTTCAATAGCCTTTGCACCGCACGGAAACGGCGGTTTTGGTTATGACCCGATTTTTATGTATAACAACAAAAGCTATGCAGATTTGACTGCTGAAGAAAAGGATGCCGTAAGCCACAGAGGCAAGGCTCTGCGTATGCTTCAAAGTAAACTTGAGCAGTATTTTAACAATAATCAGTGAGAGGAATATTTTATATGCTTACAAGTAAACAGCGTGCATATTTAAGAGGGCTTTCAACAAAGCTTGAAACGATTCTTATAATAGGCAAAGGTGAAATCAACGATAACATAATCAGACAGGCTGATACGGCACTTACCGCTCGTGAACTTATTAAGGGCAGAGTTCTTGAAACAAGTGCTTTATCCGTTAGAGAATCGGCAGAAAAAATTGCCGAAGAGTGCAATGCTGACCTTGTAACCGTTATAGGTTCAAAATTCGTTCTCTATCGTCAAAATCCGGATGATCCCAAAATCGTTTTACCTAAGACTAAGAATAAATGAGCAGAATAGGAATTTTAGGCGGCACTTTTAACCCTATACACAGCGGTCACATAAAACTGGGCAATTATGCTCAAAAAGAATTATCACTTGATAAAGTATTTCTGATTCCCACATATACACCGCCTCACAAAAGCAGCGAACACCTTATAAGTGAATCTCATAGGCTCAATATGTGTAAAATTGCAAGTGAAAAATACAGTTTTTACGAAGTGAACGATATTGAAATAAAGCTTAGGGGTAAAAGCTATACGTATAAAACACTTGAACTGCTTAATAAGCAGTATCCGGACGATGAACTCTTCCTCATTATGGGAGCAGATATGTTCTTAACGCTTGACAGGTGGAAAAATCCCGATATTATTTTTGAATACGCGTCAATTATTGCGGCTCCGAGGAATGAGAGTAATTTTTCGCAAATGAAAATGTTTTACGACAAAGTTTTAAGAAAATTCGGTGCCGAATGTCACATTCTTCAAAATCCTGTTGAGCAGGTTTCATCAACCTTTATACGCAAAAATATTAAAAATTCCGATTTGGTATCGCATTTGCTTGATGCAGATGTTTATAAATATATTATCGCCAATAATTTATACTGCGGAAGTGATTCTAATGACAATTGAAGATTATAAAAAAATAATACGTCCGTTTATGGGAGAACACCGTTATACTCACAGTGTAAATGTCGCAAAAGAAGCTGTCAGATTGGCACAAAAATACGGTGCTGACGTTAAAAAGGCGGAAACGGCAGGCATTTTGCATGATATAACCAAAGAATTTTCCCCTGAAGAACAGTTGCAAATTATGCATGACGGTGGTATAATTTTAGACGATATTCAGCAAAAAGCGCCCAAGCTGTGGCATTCACTAAGCGGAAGCGTTTACATAAAGTCGAAGCTTAACATAAATGACGATGATATAATTAATGCAGTCAGGTATCACACAACAGGACGCGCAAATATGTCATTGCTTGAGAAAATTATTTTTGTTGCCGACTTTACGTCTGCCGAGCGTTCATACGACGGTGTAAAAACAATGAGAAAACTTGCCGATAAAAGCATTGAAAAAGCAATGCTTTTCGGCTTTAAATTTACATTTTGCGATTTGTCATCACGTGAGCTTGCGATTCATCCCGATGAAATTGCCTGCTACAATCAAATTGTTTTAAGTAATTCCAAATGAAAGGAAAATGCAAATGAATTCATATGATGAGGCTATAATGGCTGTAAAGGCGTTAGACAGTAAAAAAGGTCTTGATATTCAGCTTATAGAAATAAAAGATATTTCCGTGCTTGCGGATTATATGGTAATCGCAACAGGTACAAGCTCAACTCACGTTAAAGCTCTTGCAGATGAGGTCGAATATCAGCTTGATAATCAGGGCGTATCCGTAAGTCACATTGAGGGATACCGTTCAAACGGTTGGATACTTCTCGACTACGTCGATGTGCTTGTCAATGTTTTTTCGGATGAGTCAAGAGAATTTTACGACTTAGACAGACTATGGCAAGACGGTAAGATTATAGATATTTCAGATGTAATCAAACAGTAATCATATTGGGGGGCATTTCCGTTGAAATACGATCATAAATCAGTTGAACAAAAGTGGCAGAAAATTTGGGAAGACCGAGGAGTTTTCCATGCCACTGAGGACAAAACTAAAAAGAAATTTTACGCATTAATTGAATTCCCTTATCCGTCCGGTCAGGGACTGCACGTAGGTCATCCGCGCCCATATACCGCGCTTGATACAGTTGCAAGAAAACGCAGACTTCAGGGATACAATGTGCTTTACCCAATCGGCTGGGATGCTTTTGGCTTACCTACCGAAAACTACGCTATTAAAAATCACATTCATCCAGAAATCGTAACAAAAAATAATATTGCAAGATTTAAAAAACAGATTCAGTCACTCGGTATTTCTTTTGACTGGAGCAGAGAAATCAACACAACAGATCCAAAATACTATAAGTGGACGCAGTGGATTTTTATTCAGCTCTTTAAGCACGGTCTTGCTTATAAAAAAGAAATGAACGTTAACTGGTGTACGTCTTGTAAATGTGTGCTTGCAAACGAAGAAGTTGTAAACGGTGTGTGTGAGCGCTGCGGCAGTGAAGTTATCCATAAGGTAAAATCGCAATGGATGCTCAAAATTACCGAATATGCCGACAGACTTATAAACGACCTTGACCTTGTTGACTATCCCGAAAGAGTAAAGACTCAGCAGAAAAACTGGATTGGCAGAAGCACCGGCGCTGAGGTTGATTTTTCAACCACCACAGGCGATACATTGACTATCTACACAACAAGAGCCGACACTCTCTACGGCACTACATATATGGTAATTTCACCGGAACACCCTCTTATAAACAAATGGTCGTCAATTATTAAAAATATGGATGCCGTAAAAGAATATCAGGCAGCAGCGGCCCGCAAATCTGACTTTGAAAGAACAGAGGTTGCAAAGGAAAAAACAGGTGTAATGCTTGACGGCGTTAAAGCAATCAATCCCGTTAACAATAAGGAAATTCCGATTTTTATTTCGGACTATGTGCTTGTCTCTTACGGTACAGGAGCCATTATGGCCGTTCCTGCGCATGACACGCGTGACTGGGAATTTGCAAAAAAATTCAATCTTCCGATTGTTGAAGTTGTCAAGGGCGGCAACGTTGAGGAAGAGGCATTCACAAATTGCAGCACCGGAGTTATGGTTAATTCGGGAATGCTCGACGGTCTTACGGTTGACGAGGCAAAAAAGAAGATTATCGACTGGCTTTCAAAAGAGGGAAAAGGTCGTCCAAAGGTTAACTACAAGCTTCGTGACTGGGTGTTCTCACGTCAGCGTTACTGGGGTGAGCCGATTCCTATAGTTCATTGTGAAAAGTGCGGATATGTTCCGATTGACGAAAGCGAACTTCCGCTTAAGCTTCCTATGGTAGAGTCGTACGAGCCAACCGATAACGGCGAATCTCCGCTTGCAAAAATGACCGATTGGATTGAAACTACCTGTCCTCACTGCGGCGGCAAAGCTTACCGTGAAACAGACACTATGCCTCAGTGGGCAGGTTCTTCATGGTACTATCTCAGATATATGGATCCTCACAACGACAAGGCTCTTGCCTCTAAAGAAGCTTTGGAATACTGGTCTCCCGTTGACTGGTATAACGGAGGTATGGAGCATACAACACTCCACTTGCTTTACAGCCGTTTCTGGCATAAATTTCTCTATGACATAGGAGTTGTTCCTACTGTTGAGCCGTACGCAAAGCGAACCTCACACGGTATGATTCTCGGTGAGAACGGCGAAAAAATGAGTAAATCAAGGGGAAACGTTGTCAATCCCGATGATATTGTAAATGAGTACGGCGCAGATACTATGCGTTTGTATGAAATGTTCATCGGTGACTTTGAAAAAGCGGCTCCTTGGAGTCAGGCAAGTATCAGAGGATGCCGCAGATTTGTAGAACGCTACTGGAATTTGCAGAATATCTTAATTGACGGTGACAAAATTCGCTCTGAGCTTGAAGGCCCGTTTAATAAGGCAATTAAAAAGGTCGGCGAGGATATTGAAAACATTAAGTTCAACACTGCAATTGCTACTCTTATGGCTCTTATAAACGATATTTCTAACGTTAAGTCAATCAACAGGGAAGAGCTTAGAATTTTTTCAATTCTTCTTAATCCGTTTGCGCCCCATGTGACGGAAGAAGTTTACGAGCAATGTAACCTCGGTGAGGGCATTCTTGCTCAAGCTCAATGGCCTGAGTATGACGAGTCAAAATGCATTGATGAAACGGTAGAAATCGTTGTACAGGTAAACGGTAAAATTAAGGCAAAGCTTAATATTCCTACTGATGCACAAAAAGAAGAAATTCTCAATCTTGCTAAGTCTGATGAAAATGTCAAAAAGGCAATTGAAGGAATGAATATAGTTAAAGAGATAGTTGTTCCCAAAAAGCTTGTAAATCTTGTTGTTAAGCCATAATATTTTATATTATCTTAAATAAATAAAAAATTTCCTAAAATTCTACTTTTCTATTGACATTATTATAAATATAATGTATAATAATTTTTGCAATATTTGCAAATTACCCATGCTGTATGGCAGATGGGAGGGAAGATAGATGGCAGAGATTAGACTTAAAGAGAATGAATCACTTGAAAGTGCATTGAGAAGATTCAAGAAGCAGTGTGCCAGAGCTGGCGTTATTGCTGAGGTTCGCAAGAGAGAAGCTTACGAAAAGCCCTCTGTAAAGCGTAAAAAGAAATCCGAAGCAGCTCGCAAACGCAAATACAGGTAACTAAAAATGGGCGGACAGATTATTCTGTCCGCTTTTTGTCTTATTTATTAAATAATAAATAAAGAGTAGGTGATAATATGAAAAAAATTCTTGTATTACTCGGTCCAAACCTCAATATGGTTGGTGTAAGAGAAAAGGGAATATACGGAGAGGAATCAGCTGACAGCATTGAAATCCAGATTATGAATTTTGCAAATGAATGCGGCTTCAACGCCGATGTGTTCCAGTCAAATCATGAGGGCGACCTTATTGACAGAATACATGCGGCAAAAGACGTTTACGACGGAGTTGTAATTAATGCCGGCGCTCTCACACATTACAGCTATGCTTTGCGTGATGCGATTGCGTGTATAAAAATTCCGTTTGTCGAAGTACATATGTCCAATATCCACGCAAGGGAAGAGTTCCGCCATACTTCTGTAATTGCACCTGTTTGCGCAGGTCAGATTGCCGGTTTTGGTAAAAACAGCTACTATCTTGCAATTTTAGCTCTTAAGGACTTGATGAAATGAGCAGTAATGTTTATATTGAAAGAACAGATAAATTAAGAAATATTTTATCCTGCGCAAAGGAAGCAGCGCTTATTACAAATGAAGTGAACATAGGATATCTCTGTGGATTTTTTCACAGTGAGGGAGCTTTTTTACTGACTTCTGATGATGCGTATTTACTGGTTGATTTTCGTTATATCGAAGCAGCGCAGAATAAGGCACACGGATGTAAGATTATATGCTTTAAAAATTTTATTAAAGATATTTCCGCTGTTTTATCGGATAATAAGATTGAAACCGTATTTGTTGAGTCTGCTTACATTACCGCAGCTGATTATGACAGATATAAAACACAACTGAGAAGAATCGGCGTGGATTGCGTGTGTTCAAATAAACTTGATGCGTTTATTCTCAATATGAGGATAATTAAAGATGAGAGTGAGTATCAAAAGATATTGTCGGCTCAAAAAATCACGGAAAAATCATATCTTGAAGTTTTAAATGATGTAAAACCGGGTGTGACCGAAAAGCAAATTGCGGCAAAGCTTGAATATCTTATGAAATTGAACGGTGCCGAAGACGTTTCGTTTTCTCTTATCACAATAACAGGACATAAAACTTCACTTCCGCACGGAGTTCCTACATATGACTGCGTAAAAGCAGGAGATTTCTTTACGTTTGATATAGGTGCGGTTTATGATGGTTACCACAGCGACACCACGCGCACTGTAGCAGTAAAAAGCGCAAGCTGTGAGATGAAAGAAATATACGACATTGTTTTAAAAGCTCAGCTCAATGCTCTTGAGCACATTAGAGAGGGTGTAACCTGCAAAAGCGTTGATGACGCTGCCAGAAGCATTATAAGCGACGCAGGCTACGGCGAATATTTCGGACATTCCACGGGCCATGGGGTGGGGCTCGATATTCACGAGGCTCCAAACGTCTCTTACAGAAACAATACCGTATTAAAAGAAGGTATGGTTATCACCGACGAACCCGGTATATATTTACCGTCAAAATTCGGCGTGAGAATTGAGGATATGGTTTATGTTACAAAAAACGGATACAAAAACTTTGTAACTTTGCCAAAAGAGCTTATTATTGTTTAAAACTATTGCTTTTTTATAAGTTTTTATGTATAATATATTTTGAGTTATTACGGTACAGCAAATTTACCGTATAATGTTAATTTTAGGAGGTATTACTAATGATATCAGCAGGTGATTTCAGGAACGGCGTTACATTTGAAATGGATGGACAGGTTGTTTCAATCATTGAATTCCAGCATGTAAAGCCCGGTAAAGGTGCTGCATTTGTAAGAACAAAAATCAGAAACGTAATTACAGGTGCGGTTGTTGAAAAAACCTTTAACCCCAACGATAAATATCCTACAGCTTTCATTGACAGAAAGGATATGGAGTACAGCTATTCAGACGGTGATCTTTACTACTTTATGGATACAGAAACATGGGAGCAGATTCCGATTAACAAGAGTGTTCTCGGTGACAACTTTAAGTTTGTAAAAGAGAATATGGTTTGCAAAGTTCTTTCATACAAGGGCAATGTATTTGGCGTAGAGCCGCCGAATTTTGTTGAACTTGAAGTTACAAAGACAGATCCCGGCTTCAAGGGTGATACAGCTACAAACGCTACAAAGCCTGCTACACTCGAAACAGGAGCAGAAATCAAAGTGCCTCTCTTTATTAATGAGGGTGATGTTATCCAGATTGATACAAGAACAGGCGAATATATGGGCAGAGCTTAATTCTATAGGAGAATTATTATGAACTTAACAGAAAAAATTTCTTATATTAAGGGTCTTGCAGAGGGTCTTTCACTTGATGAAGGCAAGCCTGAAACTAAAGTTATCAATGCTATAATCGAATTGCTTGATGATATGGCTTATTCGGTAAGCGATATGGAAGATCTTTACGATGATCTCAGCGCTCAGGTTGACGAGATTGACCAGGATCTTGCCGATGTTGAATCTGACGTTTATGACGATGAATGTGAATGTTGTGATGAAGATGATTGTGACTGCTGTGTCGATGATGAGGACAATCCTTTTTATGAAGTGACTTGCAGCGCTTGCGGTCAGAAAATTAACGTGTCAGAGGATGTTCTGCTTGAAGGCGAAATTGAATGTCCGAACTGCGGCGAACTTCTTGAGTTTGACTTTTCAGATCTCTTTGATGAAGACGGTCACTGTGCAGGCGGTTGTTCTTGCGATAACTGCACCGACGCAGATGATGCTGAAGACGTTGAATAAGTAATTTAACATTTTTGCACCCCTTTGTATAGAATATACGAGGGGTGTTTTTTTGCTGTACTATAAACGCCGTGTAAGAAAAATTTCCAAAGTTAAAAAAATAATTATTTCAATAATTGTCTTTGTGGTTCTTCTCGTTGTGTTTTGTGAAATACATTTATCTGATTTTCGTCCGGAATATATAAGAACGCAGGCGGAAATTCTTTCAACAAATTCAGTCAGCGACGCCGTCAACGCAACACTTAATAAACTCGGTTACAATTACAATGATATCTCAAAGCTTTCATATGACAGTCAAGGTAATGTAAAATCAATTCAAACCGACTCAATAAAAATTAATAAGATAAAATCAAGCGTTACAAAGGCTGTACAGAAAGAAATTGCGAAGGTGTACGACAACGAAATTAAAATACCGTTCGGCGCTTTTACAAATATAACAGTTCTGTCAAATGTCGGACCCTGCATACCGATGAACTTTACCTTAACAGGAAGCTTTTCCGCAGAAATAGTAAGTACATTTGAAGCGGCGGGAATGAATCAAACAATACATCATATACGCCTTATGTTGACTTCAAAAATTATGACCACATCACTTGATTATTCCGGAAAAATTACGTTTACAACCGATTTTGAAATTGCGCAGTCAGTAATAGTAGGCAATATTCCTACAACATACGGCGGCTTATATTCAGTAGCAAATTCGCAAAATTGAAAACAATGTGAAAATCATTGAAAATTGTAACCTTTTGTGTTATAATGATACAGCTAGTATAAAATGGGTTAGGAGGCGTTAGTTTGTCCGAGATTGCTAATAATATTAACGTTTTATCGGAAAAGCAATCAGAGTATATGCAACTTATTGCGGAAATTATGGAGATTCGCAAACGAGGCGAAAAACCGTTGGCATATATCAGAACATACGGTTGTCAGCAAAATGTGGCTGACAGTGAAAAAATTAAAGGCATGCTTGCACAGTCGGGCTTTGATTTTACCGATAAACCTGACGACGCAGATTTTATTTTGTATAATACGTGTGCTGTACGTGAACACGCCGAGGACAGAGTCTTCGGAAATGTAGGTGCTCTTAAAAATATAAAGAGAAAACATCCGCAAATACTAATTGCACTTTGCGGCTGCATGATGGAGCAGGAACATATTGCAAACAAAATCTACAAGAGCTTCCCTTTTGTCGGTCTTGTTTTCGGTACGCATTCGCTTCATCATTTTCCCGAACTTATGTATAATTCACTTGTAAACGGCAAGCGTATATTTGAACGCGGTAATGATGATAATATGCTTTACGAAGGTTTTCCGGTAAAGCGCGACGGAATTTTTAAGGGTTGGCTGCCGATTATGTACGGTTGTAACAATTTTTGTACTTACTGTATTGTGCCGTATGTAAGGGGCAGAGAACGCAGCAGAAGACCCGACATAATTTTGCAGGAAGCAAAGCAGATGGTTCAGTCCGGATACAAGGACATAACACTTCTCGGTCAAAATGTTAACTCATACGGCAAAAAACTCGATGAGAATGTAAATTTTTCCGAGCTTCTCAGGCGAATTGATGCAATCGACGGAGATTATTGGCTCAGGTTTATGACTTCACACCCGCGTGACTGTTCAAAAGAGCTTATTGACACCATCGCAGACGGTACTCATATCAGCAAACATCTTCATTTGCCGTTTCAAAGTGGTTCTGACAGAATTTTAAAGGCTATGAATCGCCACTATGACCGTAAAAAATATCTTGAAATCGTAAATTATGCCAAGGAAAAAATTGACGGTGTTTCGCTGACAAGTGATATTATTGTCGGTTTTCCAGGAGAAACATACGAGGATTTCAAAGAGACTTTATCATTGATCAGAGAAGTAGAATTTACTTCTTTGTTTACGTTTATCTATTCACCGAGGGTAGGTACGCCGGCGGCAGAAATGGACGATCCGATTCCCGCAGAGGAAAAATCAAAATGGTTCAGGGAATTGTTGGATGTTCAGGAAGAGATAGCGGCAAAACGCTGCGCCTCTATGGTAGGAACTACTGAAAAGGTGTTAATTGAAGGAAAAACAGGAAAGAATGATGAATTAAACGGACGTACAAGCGGAAATATAATTGTAGAGCTTAAAGCGCCCGAAGAAATGATCGGCACTTTCCAAAATGTAAAAATAACAAACGCCCGTAACTGGATTTTAAAGGGTGAACTTGAAAATAACGGAGGTTAATTAAAATGGATATTATAGAAAAGGCAAGAGAGCTCGGCAGAGCTATTCAGGCAGAGGAAAGCTACGTAAAGCTTCAGGAAGTACAGACAAAAGCCGACGCTGATACAGAGCTTCAGCAGCTTATCGGAGAATTTAATCTCAAGAGAATGTCTATAAATAATGAAGCTTCAAAAACTGACAGAGATCAGGACAAGCTCTCCCAACTCAATACTGAGATGCGAGAAGTTTATTCAAAAATAATGTCAAACGAAAATATGATTGCTTATAATGAGGCTAAGGAAGCTTTTGATATGATTGCAAACAGAGTACTTGCAATTGTTCAACAGTGCTCTGAGGGTGCAGACCCTGCAACAGCTGATTATTCACAGTCATCTTGTTCAGGCAGCTGCGACAGCTGCGGCGGTTGCCATTGATTAATAGATTGACTAAAATTTAAGGAGTGTGAGAATATGGCGGAGTTATCTCCAATGATGAAGCAGTATTTCAAAATTAAAGAAGAAAACAAAGACAGTATTTTGTTTTTCCGTCTTGGAGATTTCTATGAGATGTTCTATGATGACGCAAAAATTGCATCATCTGAACTTGAGCTCACACTTACGGGGCGTGACTGCGGTCAGGATGAACGTGCACCTATGTGCGGTGTACCGTTTCACAGCTGCGAAAGTTACATAGCGCGTCTTGTGGCTAAAGGCTATAAGGTCGCAATTTGCGAACAAACCGAGGATCCTGCAAAGGCTAAGGGACTTGTAAAACGTGAAATTATCCGTGTAATTACTCCCGGTACCGTTATGGAATCGAGTATGCTAGATGAAAGCAAAAACAATTACATTTGTTGTATGTATGCAGACAACAAAGTTATCGGATTGTGCTTTTGTGATATTTCTACAGGGGAATTATACGCGACTGAGATAAGCGGAAAAGATTATTTTAACGTTCTGACAAGTCAGCTTGCAAGTTATAATCCCAGAGAAATTTTGCTCGGCGGTGACATTGTAAAAATTACAGAACTTCCCAAATTCATTAAATCAAAACTTTCAGCAGGCGTTGAAATGCTTGAGGATCCGAAGTTTGAGCTTGAAAGCTGTTCCGAAACAGTTCAGGAGCAGTTTAAGGACGAATACAACAGCGTAAAGGACAAGCCTCAGCTTGTGTCTTCAATCGGCGCTCTTATTTCATATCTTAAGGATACTCAAAAAAGCGGGCTTGAAAGAATTAATCATATTGAACTATTTCAGGAAAGCCAGTATATGCGTCTTGATTTCAATTCCCAACGAAATCTTGAACTTACTCAGACAATGCTTACCAAAGAAAAAAGAGGGTCGCTGCTTTGGGTGCTTGACAAAACAAAAACAGCTATGGGCAAACGTCTGATGCGTTCATGGCTTGAACATCCGCTGATGAATATTTCTAAAATCAACAACAGGCAGAGCGCTGTTGAAGAGCTTGTAAACTATAATGTGCTGAGAATGGAAGTTACCGATAATATAACCGGTATTTTCGATATAGAGCGACTTATGACAAAGGTTGTGTACGGCTCAGCTAATGCAAGAGATTTACGTTCGCTCTGCGCTGCAATAGAAAACCTGCCGCAGATTTCAAACCTTATTTCCGACTGCAAGTCAAAATACCTTAAGAGTATTTATTCTCGTATAGATACGCTTGATGACATTTATGCGCTTATTGATAATTCAATTGTGGAAGACCCGCCTTTTACGGTGCGTGAAGGCGGAATGATTAAGCAAGGATTTAATGAAGAGCTTGATTCTGTTACCAACGATATGAACAATTCTAAAGAAATTCTCGCTCAGATTGAAGCCGACCAGCGTGAAAAAACGGGTATTCCAAAATTAAAAATCGGATATAACAGGGTTTTCGGCTATTATATTGAAGTTTCAAATTCATATAAATCAATGGTACCTGAAACATACATAAGAAAACAGACGCTTACAAATTGTGAACGTTACATTACTCAGGATTTAAAAGACGTTGAAAGCCGCATTCTCGGTGCTAAAGATCGTGCGGTTGCTATGGAATTTACTATATTTGATACAGTTCGCCAAAAAATTGCAGATAACCTTGAAAGAATCCAAACTACCGCGAAAGCAATTGCAGCGCTCGATGTTATAAATTCACTTGCAAACGTCGCTTCAGATAATCGCTACGTTAGACCCGAAGTAAATCTATCTTCGGTAATCCGAATAAAGGAATCACGCCATCCTGTAGTTGAAGCACTGTTAAAAGATGCACCGTTTGTTCCTAACGATGTTTTTCTCGACAGTAATTCCGAACGTGTTGCAATTATAACAGGTCCTAATATGGCAGGTAAGTCAACATATATGCGTCAGATAGCTCTTATTGTGCTTATGGCGCAAATGGGTAGTTTTGTACCGGCAACCTCAGCTGAAATCGGCGTTGTTGACAGCATATTCACCCGTGTCGGCGCATCTGACGATTTGGCATCAGGGCAATCTACATTTATGGTTGAGATGAGCGAAGTTGCCAATATTGTAAAGAATGCCACTAATAAAAGTCTATTAATACTTGATGAAATCGGCAGGGGTACATCAACATTTGACGGAATGAGTATTGCAAGGGCAGTGCTTGAGTATTGTGCCGATAAAAAGAAGCTGGGCGCAAAGACGCTGTTTGCTACACACTACCACGAACTTACGGTTATGGAGCAGCTTTTGGACGGCGTAAAAAATTACAGTATTGCCGTAAAAAAACGCGGTGATGATATAACTTTTTTAAGAAGAATTATTCCGGGCGGAGCAGACGACAGCTATGGTATAGAGGTTGCGAAACTGGCCGGTGTTCCTCAGTCAATCATAAAACGTGCCAAAGAAATACTTGCGGAGCTTGAAAGCGGAAAATCCGATACAGTGGTTGTTGAAAAGGTGAATTCAAATGACGATATGCAAATGTCTCTTTTATCGTCAACTCAAAGTCCTGTAATAGATAAACTAAAAGAAGCTGATTTGAATACATTAACTCCGATTGAAGCAATGAATTTGCTATATGAATTAAAAAGTATGATTTAAAATATTTTTGTATTGAAAGGCGGTGACATAATGGGTGTTATTAACGTTCTTGACAAACACGTGGCGGAGCTTATTGCAGCCGGTGAAGTAGTAGAAAGACCTGCTTCTGTAATAAAAGAACTTGTAGAAAATTCAATTGATGCAGGGGCAAAAAATATTACGGTAGAAATTAAGAACGGCGGCACTACATTTATGCGTGTCACTGACGACGGCTGCGGAATACAGAGAGACGATATTAAAGTTGCTTTTTTGCGCCATGCAACAAGTAAAGTCAAGCTCGAAAGCGACCTTGATTCAATCTCAACTCTCGGATTCCGCGGCGAGGCTCTTGCTTCAATATGTGCAGTCTCAAAATTACAGCTGTTAACAAGAAATAAAAATGATGAAGTGGGTACTTCATACGAAATTGACGGCGGAGAAGAAATAAGTTTATCTGATGCCGGTTGTCCGGTAGGAACAACCTTTGTAATCAGGGACTTATTCTATAATATACCCGCACGCGCAAAATTTTTAAAAAAGGATGTATCCGAGGGCAATGCGGTGTCAAATATAGTCGATAAAACGGCTCTTTCTCATCCTGAAATCGCTTTTACATACATACGTGACGGCAAACAAATTTTAAAAACATTTGGTGACGGAAAATTACTTTCCGCTATATATTCTGTACTTGGTAAAGATTTTGCTCGTACGCTTATACCCGTCGATTATGCGTTAAATGCAGTACACGTTTACGGTTATGTATCCAAACCCGTTGGAGCACGTCCGAATAGAAATATGCAGAATTTTTTTATAAACGGTCGTTATGTAAAAACGCGCACGGCAATGGTTGCCCTTGAAGAGGCTTTTAAAGGTTCAATTATGGTCGGAAAATTCCCGACGTGTGTATTAAATATTGATTTGCCGTTTGAAATGATTGACGTAAATGTTCATCCCGCAAAAATAGAAGTTCGTTTTATAAATGAACGTCCGGTATTTGATGCAGTTTATCACGGGGTAAAGTCGTCTCTTTTAAAATACGACGACAGAAAGACGGCTGCAATACCTAAACAAAATCCAATTCTTGACGCAAAACGCTTCAATCCTTTTAAGAACGCAACGGCAGTACTGAAAAAAGTTGACGAAGATAAGAAGCAGAAACAAAAAGTAAATTCAAAAGCGTTACAAAACAATGATTTTAATCCGTTTGATAGCATCGATTTTTCTACATCAAAACCGGATACTCAGGTGAAAAAGCCGCAAAGCATTGATAATTTAAGTGTTTCAGACAATTTTGGCAATTCTTTTAATATTTACTCAAAGCAGGCAATCAGCAATGCTAAAAAGCAGGAAAATATTGACAAGCAAAGAAAAACTGAAATTATAAAAAATAATTCCTATATAGAAAATAGTACCGTTAAAAATTCTTATTCAAAAACTGAATTTGATAAAACGGAAAAATCATCTGATACTGCAGATGTAGATTTTTCTGTTTCTGTAAAAAACATTTCAGATAATTCCGACAAAATAAACATTGTTGATAACAATAATTCTGTTAATGAAAATACAAATGTGCATCGGGATTCTGAGAGTGCTTTAAAGAGTCCTGTTATTTCAATGGAAAATAACGGTGATGAGTATATTAAATTTGTCGGCGAAATTTTCAAGACATATATTATTGCCGAAAAGAATAACAAGGAAATTTTGCTGATTGATAAACATGCAGCGCATGAGCGTATGATATATGAAAAACTAAAGGCCGAAAAAGCCGGCGCTTCTGCCCAGATACTTTTGCAGCCGGTGATAATTACTTTAGGTAAATCTGAGTACGATGCAGCTGTTAATAACCTTAATATGTTTAAAGAGTGTTCATTTGAGGTTGAGGATTTCGGCAATTCTACGGTAATTGTCCGCAGTGCTCCGCAATATATTGATTTTTCCGATATAAGTGACTGTATAACTGAAATGGCGAATTATATCGCGATGGGGAAAACAGATATTTATACCGAAAAAATGGATTGGTTTTATCATAACGTTGCTTGCCGAGCCGCTATCAAAGCGGGTAACACAAGCACGCCGCAGGAGCTTATAGATATTGTAAATAAACTTGAAAACGATAAGACCTTAAAATATTGTCCGCACGGACGACCTATTTGTATAGTTATGACTAAAAACGAGATAGAAAAGCAATTCGGCAGGGTGTGATATAATGGACAACTTAATAAAAATAGTTGCCGTTGTAGGACCTACTGCATCGGGTAAGACAAAACTTTCG
Source organism: uncultured Ruminococcus sp. (assembly GCA_904393835.1). Classification (GTDB taxonomy): domain Bacteria; phylum Bacillota; class Clostridia; order Oscillospirales; family Acutalibacteraceae; genus Ruminococcoides. The sequence goes on from CAJFNC010000006.1 coordinate 57,072, forward strand.
GTTGAGCTTGCCAAGAATTATAATGGGGAAATTATTTCTGCCGATTCTATGCAAATATACAAGGGTATGGATATTGCGACTGCAAAGCCGAGCAATGATGAAAAATGCGGCATACGACATCACCTTATGGATTTTTTGTTGCCGAGCGAATCGTATTCTGTAGCTTGTTTTGTTGAAGATGCAAAAAAGTGCGTTGCAGACATTGTTTCTCGAAACAAACTTCCCATAATTGCGGGCGGCACAGGCTTATATGTTGATTCTTTCCTTAATAACGTTAATTTCAGCGACGAAAAACGTGATGATGTTTTGACACAGAAGTTATGGAAAATTTATGATGATAAAGGAATAGATACACTTTTGGAAATGCTTGACGGCATTGATAAAACTACTGCCGAAAAACTTGCACCGCAAAAAAATCCAAAACGGATTATCAGGGCGATTGAATTTTACAAAACTACGGGAAAGCCGATTTCTCAGCAGGTCAGTGAATCAACACGTGTAAAAAGTCCTTATCGAGCAGTAAAAATAGGTCTGAATTTTAGCGATCGACAAAAATTATATGACAGAATAAATTTGCGAGTTGATAAAATGATGGATGACGGACTGCTTGATGAAGCAAAAGAGGTATTATTAAGCGACTTAAGCGCAACTTCTGTAAAAGCAATAGGATACAAAGAACTTGCTCCGTATATTATGGGAAAAAGGTCACTTGATGAATGTGTTGAAAAGCTTAAGCAGGAAACGCGCAGATACGCAAAGCGGCAAATTACTTGGTTTAAAAGAGACAAAGATATAAACTGGCTATACGTTGATGAATATGATTCGTTTGAAGAATTATACAAGGACGCTTGCCAAATTATTGAAAAGGAAAATATAGATGGATAAATTACTTTTTAAAAGAATTGTAGTGGGAATTCTTACTGTACTTGCGGTTGTATATGTTGCGTATCTGCTCATAAGCGCGAATTTTGATATGTATTCAACGGAGGACGCCGTAGAAACAACTATTTCCGATAAAATATATTCAAATGCGTTTATTATACGTGATGAAAGTATTATTGAGAACAACACTTCAGGCGTGTTATCATATACTCGCGATAACGGCGAGGCTGTTGCCGTCGACAGTGTTGTAGCTAAAATCTACCAAAATGAAAGCGACGCATTGGCTCAGACAACAGCAGATGTTCTTGAAGAAAACAAAAATGCTCTTGAGGAACTTCAAAAAAACAATACAGAAACAATGGGCATTGATGCTATAAATAACGACATTCAAAATAATTTGCTGAGTTATTTGAGCAACATTAATAACGGCAATATCACAAAGGCGTTTTCATATTCATCTGATCTGTTGTCGGCAATTAATCAAAGGCAGCTTTATACAGGAAAATTGACTAACTTTAATTCAGAAATTGCTAATCTCAATTCTGAGATTACAAACCTTAGGCAAAATTCGGGTGAAAGCATCGGAGAAATTAAGACAACTAAATCAGGATATTTTTCCGAAAACTGCGACGGATATGAAAATGCAATCAAATTTTCTGATATTGGCAAAATGGAATTAAATGATTTAAATAACATAAAACAGTCGAATGTCAGCAGCAATGCGGCCGGTAAAATAATATCAAATAAAGATTGGTATGTCGCTTGTCAGGTTTCGGCAGATGAAGCAAAGCAACTTTCTTTGTGGAGCGATGATGTAACTCTGCTTTTTTCCGATGCTACTAAGGAATCCATAACGGCTTCAATTTACAGAATCGCTCAGGAAACTAATGATTCCGATGCGCTGTTAATTTTAAAATGCAATGATATGAGTTCTGAGCTTATCGAGGCAAGAAAGGAGCCGATTGAAATCGGGCTCGGCACATACACCGGACTAAGGGTGAGCAAGCGTGCTATTCATGACGATTATGTAACAAAGACGGTAACGGATGAAAATAACAATACGCATGAGGCTAAAGAGAAAGTACAGGGTGTTTATGTTTTATATGGCAGCGAAGTACAGTTTAAGCAAATTTCAATATTGTATGCCGATGACGATTATGTAATTTGCGATCCTGCTCCGGATTCTGATGAGCTTTTTAACGGTGAAACTATTTCGCTGTATGACCAAATTATTATTAAAGGAGATGACTTATATGACGGCAAGGTCATTAAGTGATGTTGAATATAATTACAAATATATCGATGAAAAAATTGCTCAGGCGGCTCAAAAGGTAGGTAAGAACCGTGATGATATTACATTTTTGGCAGCCACAAAAACGGTAGAACCGGAAGTAATCAATTATGCAATTTCGCTTGGACTTGATCACATAGGTGAAAATAAAGTCCAAGAGCTTCTTTCAAAATATGATAAATACGATTTAGAGCACTGTTCTTTGCAATTTATAGGTCATTTGCAGACGAATAAGGTAAGACAAATCGTTGACAAAGTTGATTTAATTCAGTCGGTTGACTCTGTTAAGCTCGCAACAGAAATTGCAAAGCAATCTTTAAAGCATAACAAGACAACAGATATTCTTGTTGAAGTTAATATAGGCAGAGAAAAGAATAAATCCGGTGTTTATCCTGAAAATCTAGAAGATTTGCTCTGTCAAATTGCCGAAATTGAAGGAATTTCTGTAAAAGGACTTATGGCAATACCCCCGATTTGTGATAATAAACATAAAATTTCAAAATATTTTCATAATATGCATAATATATTTATTGACATATCGCAAAAAAAATTAGATAATATAAATATGACTATACTTTCAATGGGTATGTCTGCTGATTACTATGAAGCAATTCTCGAAGGCGCCAATATGGTTAGAATTGGCTCATCTTTATTCGGCGCCAGAGATTATACTTAAATTTAGGAGGAAATATAAATGGCTGGAATAGTTGACAAGTTTAAGCGTATGTGGGATGCTCCCGAGGATGAGTATGAATACGATGAGTATGGATACGCTGATGAAAACGACGATGACTACGAGGAAGAGCAACCTGTTAAAGAAAGAGAACGTGATCGTGATCTCGGCGCAAGAAACAAGGTTGTAAACATTAATGCTACCGCAAGACTTCAGGTTGCAATTTTCAAGCCCGAACGTTTCGGCGAAGAAACTCGTAACATTGCCGATGAACTTATGAAAACTCACACGGTAGTTTTGAATCTTGAAGATACAAATAAAGATATGGCAAGAAGAATCCTCGACTTCCTAAGCGGTGTCACTTATGCTAAAAGAGGTAAAATAAAAAAGGTTGCTTCTAATACATATATTATTATTCCGAGTAATGTTGATTTAACAGGCGATGATCTTCTGGATGAGTTAGAGAACAGCGGTGTATATTTCTGATAAGGATCACCTTTTTTATTCAAAATTGGAAGACGGCATATCGCTTTGTTATACACGGCAAAAACCTTATTTCTTTTCTCTTATGAGCGAACGCAGACAAGCGATGGCTAGAGATTTTCTTGAAAATCAGTACTTTTCAAGCTATTCATTTTGGGGAGGATACAACTTAGCGGAAAGAAAATTGTTGGGTCTATTTTTTGACGATACTTTTAACAATGAAATGTTTCCTGTTTCAGCATTGGAGTTCAAATACAGAAAGTGTGACGAGCTTAGTCATCGTGATTTTCTGGGCGCTCTTATGTCATTGGGAATTGAAAGAGAAACAGTAGGAGATATACTTGTTGATAACGGCCGCACAGTTGTATTTTTAAAGTCAGAAATAAAAAACTATGTCGTTTCTCAAATATTTAAAATCGGCAATATCGGCGTTACTATATCAGATGCAAATATTCTGAAATTGCCGGCAGGAAATAAAACCGAAGAACTAAGCTTTATCGTGTCTTCAATGAGAATTGATAATATTGTTGCCGCAATTTGTTCTTTGTCAAGAGAAAAAACCAAAGCATTAATATTGTCAGGCAATGTCAGTGTGAATTTTTTGGAAAATAAAAATGTCAGTTTCAATCTTAGAAGTGGTGATAAGATTGTAATACGAGGCAAAGGCAAATATATTTTAAATAATATTTTAGGTACTACTAAAAAGGGTCGTATAAAAATTTCAGTTGTTCATTTTAGATAAGGAGTGTAATTATGCTAACAATAGACGAAATAAAAAATATAAGTTTTAGAAAAGGCACACTTATGGACGGTTATAAGGTTGAAGATGTTAACGCCTTTTTGGAGGAAGTAATTGCTTCTTTTGAACAGTTAAAAAAGGAGAAAACCAACCTTGTTCATAAAATTGATGTTCTTGCTACCAGAGTTGAGCAGTACAGATCTGATGAAGAAACTGTAAGAAACGCTCTTCTTGCTTCACAAAAAGTTGCCGATGCCTGCATTAAAGAGGCAAAAGAAAAGGCAGCAAAAATTGTAAGAGAGGCAGAAACCAAAGCACAAACACTCCTTGTTGAAGCCAACAAAATGACAGCTGTGGAAAAAGAAAATTATCTTCAGCTTCAAAAGGATGCAGTTGATTTAAGAGCAGAGCTTATTGAACTATATAAAAAACATATTCAAGCCATTGATGATCTTCCTACCGCTGATGATGTTGAAAAATCTCAGAGCGAATTAGATGAAAAGTATCCTACCGAAGCCACAGATAAAGAAGAGCCTAAAACTGATAACAGTATATTACCGGATACAAGTGCAGAAGTATCCGATGAGGCTGTAAATGAAGCTTTAAAAGTTGCTCGAAATGAAGCAGCACAGAGTGAAAAATCTGTTGATACCGTCACACAAACAACAGAAAGACCTGTAAAAAAATCAAGTAAATTTTCACACCTTAAATTTGGTGAGAACTATGACGTTTCTGCTGACTGACAGCAAATCTTTATATAATGGAGAGAGTACATAAAATGTCCCAAGATTATAACTCAACACTTAATCTTCCGAAAACCGACTTCCCAATGCGTGCAGGGCTTCCGAAAAGTGAACCTGTGATGCTTGAAAAATGGGAAAAAGAAAATATCTATAATGAGCTTATGAAGCTCAACGAGGGTAAACCCTTGTTTGTTCTTCACGACGGACCTCCTTATGCCAACGGCAACATTCATCTTGGTACAGCGCTTAATAAAATTCTTAAGGATTTTATTGTCAGATATAAAAATATGGCTGGCTTTAAAGCTCCGTTTGTTCCGGGATGGGATACCCACGGTTTGCCTACTGAGCTTAAAGCAAGAAAAAAAGCCGGCGTAGGCAGTTCTGCCGACATTTCTCCGCTTGAACTCAGAAAAATGTGCGAAGAATTTGTTAACGAATACATTGATGATCAGCGCAACCAGTTTAAGAGACTCGGTGTAATCGGCGAGTGGGATAATCCGTATATTACTCTCACTCATGATTTTGAAGAAGAGCAGATTAAAATTTTTGCCGAAATGGCTTGCAAAGGCTATATTTATAAAGGCTTAAAGCCTGTTTACTGGTGCCCCGAATGTAAAACTGCTCTTGCAGAAGCTGAAATTGAGTACGCAGAAGATCCGTGTCACTCAATTTATGTGAAATTCAATGTAACAGATGACCTCGGCAAATTCTCAGCTATGGGCATTGATCCTAAAAAAGTTTACTTTGTTATTTGGACTACAACTACCTGGACACTGCCGGGTAACGTTGCAATCTGCGTTGGTCCTTCATTTGATTATGCTATAATCAAGAGCGGCGATGAGTATTATGTTATGGCTGAAGAGCTTTACAAAGATGCTATGGAAGCCGCTGAAATTACCGATTATGAAGTTGTCGGTACAATTAAGGGCAGTGAACTTGAATATATGAAAACAGCTCATCCGTTTATGGACAGAGAATCATTGGTTATCGTTGGTGATCACGTAACTCTCGAAAGCGGTACAGGTTGTGTTCATACAGCTCCGGGTCATGGTGTAGAAGACTATGATGTATGCCGCAATTATCCCGAAATTCCGATTATTGTGCCCGTTGACGAAAACGGTGTGCTTACCGAAGAAGCAGGCATGTTTGCGGGACTTAAGACTGAGGATGCAAATAAACCTATTGCCGAACATCTTGAAAAAATCGGTGCTTTATTTGCGCTTAAAAAGATTATCCACCAGTATCCGCATTGCTGGAGATGTAAACATCCTGTTCTTTTCCGTGCGACAGATCAGTGGTTCTGCTCGGTAGATGATTTTAAAGATGATGCCGTAAAAGCTATTGACGAAGTTGAATGGATTCCCGGATGGGGTAAAGACAGAATAACATCAATGGTACGTGAAAGAAAAGACTGGTGTATTTCTCGACAGAGAAAATGGGGTGTACCGATTCCGATTTTCTATTGTGAAGACTGCGGTGAACCGCTTATTGATAAGGAAGCAATGCTTGCAGTTGCAGAATTATTTGGCAAAGAGGGTTCTAACGCGTGGTTTACATATGAAGCATCAGAAATTCTTCCCTCCGGCACCAAATGTAAAAAATGTGGCTGCACATCATTTACAAAAGAAAAAGATATTATGGATGTATGGTTTGACAGCGGTTCATCTCACGCCGCTGTTCTCAAGAAACGTCCTTACCTCAAATGGCCCGCTGACTTGTATCTTGAAGGCGCCGATCAGTACAGAGGATGGTTCCAGTCATCACTGCTCACTTCTGTTGCTACTATGGGCTCAGCTCCTTATAAAGCTGTTCTTACACACGGCTGGGTAGTTGACGGCAAGGGAAGAGTTATGCATAAATCACTCGGGAACGGTATTGAGCCGGAAGAAGTTATCAATCAGTATGGCGCTGATGTGTTAAGGCTCTGGGTTGCTTCCTCAGACTATCATGCCGATATCAGAATTTCCAAAGATATTTTAAAACAGCTTTCTGAGTCTTACAGAAAAATCAGAAATACAGCAAGATATATTCTCGGCAATATTTCTGACTTTAATCCCGATACCGATATGGTTTCATATGACAAATTGCTTCCTATTGACAAATGGGCAATTGTTAAGCTCAATAGCCTTATTCATAAGGTAAAAGATGCTTATGAAAATTATGACTTCCATATTGTTTACCACAGCATTCATAATTTCTGCGTAGTTGATATGTCAAACTTCTACCTTGACGTTCTCAAGGACAGACTTTATACGGAAAAAGCAGACAGCGAATCAAGAAGAGCTGCTCAGACGGCTATATATGTAATTCTTAATGTTATGACAAGAATGATTGCTCCAATTCTTGCTTACACATCTGACGAAATCTGGCAGTATATGCCTCACTCATCTGCAGATAACGCAAAACATGTGCTCTTTAACGAAATGCCTGAAAAGATTGAATTAAAGGTTGAAGACGGCTTTATGGAATTCTGGGATGAGATTCATGAATTGAGAGATGATGTCAAAAAGTCGCTTGAAACATTTATCAAAGACAAAACAATCAAGAGTTCGCTTGAATCTAAGGTTGTTCTTTCTGCCGGCGGCTCTAAATTAGATTTTCTCAAAAAGGCTGAAAATGAGCTTGCTGCGGTATTTATAGTTTCTGAAGTTGAAGTTAAAGACAACAGTGGTGAGCTTGAAATTGAAATTCAAAAGGCTGAAGGCGAGAAATGCGAAAGATGTTGGGTTATCAGCAAAACTGTCGGTCAGAACCCGGAACATCCTACAATTTGCTCACGCTGCTGTGAAAATTTAAAATAATTTGATATTATAAATCGGTGTGTTATCCACACCGATTTATATCTGTTCGGAGGTTTTTATGCCAATTATAGCATTGATTATCGGAATAGCAATTGCGGCTGTTGACCAAATAATCAAATATTTTATATCCATATATTTGCAGCCTGTCGGTTCAATTACGGTTATTGATAACCTTTTAAACCTCACATATGTGGAAAACAGGGGAGTTGCCTTTGGTATGTTTTCTGATATGCGTTGGATTTTTGTTGCAGTTACAGTGATACTTATTATAGCTGTAGTTGCGGTTATGTTTGTTAAAAGGCCTAAAAGCAAGATGTTCTACTTGTCTGTTGCGCTGATTGTAGGTGGTGGAATAGGCAATTTGATTGACAGAATTTTTTATGGGTACGTAATCGACTATTTAAGCCTTTCGTTCTTTCCTCCCGTGTGTAATTTTGCCGATTATTGCATTACTATAGGTACAATTCTTCTGATTATTTATCTCTTCTTTTTCACTGATATTCTTTCAAGCGATAAAAACAAGAAAAAGAAAGAGAATGTTGAACTATGAAAGAATATAAACTAGTTTGTACTGAATCAATGCGTGTTGATAAATATGTTGCCGGATCAGGCGAAATTAACCTATCACGCAGTGCTGCAGCATTGTTAATTGACGAAGGGAAAGTTACAGTCAACGGAAAAACAGTAAACAAAAAATACAAACTTTCAATAAACGACGTAATTGATATTTGTATTCCAGACCCCGTGCCATATGAAGCAAAGGCAGAAAATATTCCGCTCGACATTGTGTATGAAGATGATGATTTGCTTGTTGTAAACAAGCCAAAGGGGATGGTGGTTCATCCTGCTGCCGGCAACTATAACGGCACGCTTGTTAACGCTTTGCTCTATCATTGCGGTGACAGCCTATCCGGAATTAACGGAGTTTTACGGCCGGGAATAGTTCACCGGATTGATAAGGACACAAGCGGACTTTTAATCGTAGCAAAAAACGATTTTGCTCACACTCATTTGGCGGAACAAATTAAAAATCATTCTTTTACCAGAGAATATCAAGCAATAGCAGTAGGCAATATAAAGGATGAAAACGGTACTGTTGACGCCCCGATCGGCAGAAATCCCAATGACCGCAAAAAAATGTGCGTTACGTCAAAGAACAGCAAAAACGCAGTCACACACTATTCTGTTATTGCAAGATATAAGGGTTATACCCATATAAAATGTGTGCTTGAAACAGGCAGAACACACCAAATCAGGGTGCATATGGCATATATAGGACATCCAATATCAGGTGATAAGGTCTATGGCTTAAAAAGTGAGAAAGTCGATTTTGAAGGTCAATGCCTTCATGCAGGGAAAATAGGCTTTATTCATCCTGCAACAAATGAGTATCTTGAGTTTAATGCTGACTTACCTGCTTATTTTAAAAAATATCTTCAAAAACTCAGTAATATTTCAAATTAGTAATACAATAAAATTTTATATTTTTCCAAAAAAGACTTGCATTATTAATTATAATATGTTATTATATATAGGCATTTGATACCGTCGTACTCTCGACGCGATCAAATAACGGCAAAGCCGTCATTTTGAAGCTGATAGTCCGCTGCCATATGGTATGAATATCGGGAAAAATAGGAGGATTATTATGGACGCATTAAAAGCAATTGCAGCTGACTCAGTAAAAGAGACTACTCCTGAGTTCAGCGTGGGTGATACTGTAAAAGTATCAGTAAACATTCGTGAAGGCGAAAGAGAAAGAATTCAGATGTTCGAAGGTACAGTTATTGCTAAAAAAGGTAGCGGCGTAGCTGAGACTTTTACTGTAAGACGTGTAGCTTACGGTGTTGGTGTTGAAAGAGTATTCCCTCTCCATTCACCCAACGTTAAGGACATCCAGGTTGTTCGTTACGGTAAAGTTCGCAGAAGTAAGCTCTACTATCTCCGTGACAGAGTTGGTAAGGCTGCTAAAGTTAAGGAACAGATTCGTAAGTAATTTTTTAATCAGTCCAAAAAGGGAACTTCTTAAGTTCCCTTTTTTACTATTATCTTAGCAGGTGAATAAATTGAGCGATAAAAATACTCTACTGGATGATAACGAAATGAATATAAGCGGAACGGATATTGCGGAAGAAAGTTCTGAAGATTCAGACGTTATCACTCACGATGACAATGGGATCATTAAATTTGAGGCGCAAAATTCAGAGGGTGGAGTAGCAGGATTTTACGACTGGATACGGTGCTTGATTTTTGCAATTTCCGTAGTTGTAATTTGTTTGACTTTTGTTTTCCGTTTGGTTGACGTTGAGGGACCTTCAATGGATAATACCCTTGCTTCTAAGGACAAGGTAATTGTTACGAACTTTGCATATACTCCCAAAGACAACGATATTGTTGTAATATCACATGGTGCAGAATATTCAAAGCCGATTATTAAGAGAATAATTGCTACAGAGGGACAGTCAGTTAAACTTGATTACGAAAACGACAGAATAATCGTTGACGGAGTTGTTATTGATGAGCCTTATATCGAAGGTACAACCTTCAGCGGTAAATACGGCGATAATGAAATTCCGGATGTAATTCCCGAAGGCAAAGTTTTTGTTTTGGGTGATAACAGAAGAGTTTCACTTGACAGCAGATATCAGGAAATCGGTTTGATTGACGAAGAGAATATTATCGGTAAAGCTCAATTTGTTGTATTTCCGTTCAGCGAGTTCGGTTATCTCTATTAAGATTATGTATTGTATTAAGCTTGTTTCTGTTTTATATATAGAAACAAGCTTATTTTTTAAATAGTAAGTAGTAAGGGGTGTATTTATGAGTGAAATGCAAAACATTCAATGGTTTCCGGGACATATGACCAAAACGAAGCGTCAAATTCAGGCGAGCCTTAAGCTTGTTGACGCTGTTGCCGAAATCATTGACGCACGAATACCTGTAAGCAGCAGGAATCCTGATTTATCTAAACTTATTCAAAACAAACCCCGTGTAATTTTAATGAATAAGTGCGATATGGCAAATAAAACTGCAACTAAAATGTGGATTGATTATTTTGACAAGCAAGGAATAACAGCAATAGCAGTTGATTGCAAAAGCGGACGCGGCTTAAATAAATTTACACCTGCTGTTACAAAAGTGATGAGCAAGCGTATTGAACAGTTAAAATCCAAGGGTATGGTAAATCCGACAATAAGAATTATGATTGTCGGTATTCCTAACGTCGGAAAATCATCTTTTATCAATAAGGTAGCAAAACACAACAGAGCAAAAGTAGAAGACAGACCGGGCGTTACAAGAGGTAATCAGTGGTACACCATTGCAAAAAATCTTGAAATGCTTGACACTCCGGGTGTTCTTTGGCCTAAATTTGATGATCGTCTTGTCGGTGAACGACTTGCAATTACCGGTGCTGTAAAAGATCAGATTCTTGACATAGAATTGTTGGCGGTAAGACTGCTTGATTTTCTGAAAAAATTAAAGCCCGAAGATTTTATCGCTCGTTTTAAGCTTGAAGATATTGATATTGACAATTATGATTCATTTGATTTATTATATCTTGTCGGCAAAAAAAGAGGTATGCTTGTGTCCGGAGGGGAAGTTAATACAGAAAGAGCGGCAATAATGCTTCTTGATGAATTCAGAGCGGCAAAACTCGGCCGTATCACGATGGAAATGCCTTATGGAGGATAATATGGAATGGCTTGAATATGAAAACGAAGCATATGCTAAGGGATATAGTGCTGTTTGCGGAGTTGACGAAGCAGGAAGAGGACCACTTGCAGGTCCTGTGTGTGCGGCTGCGGTTATTTTGCCGCAAAATACAGTTATTGATGGTGTAAATGATTCTAAAAAGCTAAGTGAAAAAAAGCGTGAGGCTCTTTTTGATGTTATAAAATCTAAAGCCATTTCATATTGTGTATCGTATGCGAGCGTTGAAGAAATTGAAAGTATGAATATTCTTAACGCAACAATGCTTGCAATGCAAAGAGCAGTTGCGGGACTTGATGTCAAAGCAGATTACGCCATGATTGACGGCAACAAAGTGCTTGATTTAAATATTGACTGCGAAAGCATAGTTAAGGGTGATGCTAAGTCAATGTCAATAGCTTGTGCATCAATTCTTGCAAAGGTATCAAGAGACAGACTTTTATATGAATATGCCGAAAAATATCCAGAATATCATTTTGAAAAACATAAAGGTTACGGCACGGCGTTGCATAGGGAAATGCTTCAAAAATACGGGCCGTGTCCTATACACAGAATCAGCTTTTTAGGTAAGATAATAAAAAATGAAACTGACACCGCAACGTAAAAAAGGAAATATAGGAGAGGAATACGCAGCCAAATATTTAAAAAAACAAGGATATAAAATCCTTGGAAGGAATTATTTAAAGCCGTACGGAGAAATAGACATAATTGCAAGCTATAGAGAATATATTGTCTTTGTTGAAGTAAAAACACGGCATGAAAATTCAGTAATAGCAGGAACACAGGCTGTAAACAGAATAAAACAACAGCGTATAATAAAGGCGGCATCGTCATTTTACAGCGAAAACAAACTGGATTGCAATTGCAGGTTTGATGTTTGTGAGGTAATTATTGATGCTGAAAAACTAAAGCCGATAAAATGTATCCATATTAAAAATGCTTTTATGCAGGAGGGTGACTATGCACCTCTTTGATTTACATTGTGACACGCTCTATAAAGCGGTTAATGGCAAAAGTTCCTTAAATTGCTCCGAGTATGACGTACAAATAAACCCATATGATATATTTAAAACAAAATTACAGTGTTATGCTGTTTGGCTTTCTGATGAATTAAGCGGAGAGGATGCCGAAAAAGTTTTTTTTAAGGCTGCAAAGCTTATAAAATCAGAGTGTGCACGTTTAAATATTCCTTTAATATTTCCTGGTGAAAAAATTAAAGAAAGTTTTTATAATAATACTTATTCGGCATTTTTCACAGTCGAAAACGCCCTTGCGTTAAACGGAAAGCTTGAGAATGTAGAAAAATTTTCTCAGTTTGGAGTCAGAATGATGACACTTACTTGGAATGCCGAAAATCAGATAGGCGGCGGAGCCGATGACGAAGCGAACAGCGGACTGACAAAGTTCGGCAAAGACGTAATCAGGGAAATGGAACGCTGCAATATGGTTGTTGATATCTCTCACGCGTGCGATAAACTGTTTTACGATGTAGCACAATTTGCAAAAAAGCCTTTTGTTGCATCTCATTCTAATTCAAGAACTATTACGAATCACAGACGTAACTTGACTGATGAACAGTTTAAATTAATTGTTAAAAATAAAGGTCTTGTCGGTTTAAATTTCTGCAAATATTTTTTGAATAATGATTCGGACAAAGCCTCAATTGATGATATCTTACGGCATACGGAACATTTTTTATCTTTAGGCGGAGAAGACGTACTTTGCTTTGGAAGCGATTTTGACGGTTGTGATTTACCGAATGATATTTCTTCTAACGAAAATATGTGTCAAATTTACGAGAAATTTTTGCGAAGTAACGTCAAAGAGAGCATAATCCGAAAGATTTTTTACGAAAATGCAGTTAATTTCTTCGAAAACTTTGACAATCTGCGAATTATGTAGTAAAATATTTGATGTTTAAAGCTAATTGAAAGGAAGATTTCAATGTTATACAACAGCACACAAAATGCTGCTGAGGTTGTATCAGCTGCACAGGCGATTGCTCAGGGCATATCAAAAGACGGAGGATTGTTCGTACCTCAGGATTTTCCTAAGTACGACACAGAAACTTTAAAGGCGCTTCTTAAAACAGATTATAAGGGAAGAGCTAAAAAAATCTTTTCAGATTTTCTTACGGATTTTACCGAAGATGAAATCAATGAATGTGTGGAAAAAGCATACACATCTTCAAAATTCGGTTCGGAAAATCCTGCTCCGCTAAACTTTTGTAAACTCGACAATAAAACTCTCAATATTTTGGAGCTTTGGCATGGCCCTACTTGTGCTTTTAAAGATATGGCGCTTCAGATTTTACCGCATTTGCTCACAAAGTCGTTAAAGAAAACCTATGATGGTAAAGACGCTGTTATCCTTGTGGCTACATCAGGTGACACAGGTAAAGCTGCTCTTGAAGGCTTCAAAGATGTTGACCATACAAAAATTATTGTTTTTTACCCTGTTGACGGTGTAAGTCCTATGCAAAAGCAACAGATGAACACTCAGGAAGGCAGCAATGTTAAGGTTTGTGCTATCAAAGGCAATTTTGACGATGCTCAGACAGGTGTTAAAAAGATATTTACGACTCCGTCAATCGCAGAGAAGCTTGCTGAAAATAATATGTTGTTTTCTTCCGCAAACTCAATTAACTGGGGCAGACTTCTTCCTCAAATCGTTTACTACGTATCAGCATATTGTGATATGGTAAACGAGGGTAAAATTAAGTTTGGAGATAAAATCAACGTTGTTGTTCCCACGGGTAACTTCGGTAATATTCTTGCTTCATATTATGCAAGCATTATGGGACTTCCGATTAATAAATTTATCTGCGCTTCAAACTCAAATAATGTTTTGACTGATTTCATCAGGACAGGCATTTATGATAAGAACAGACATTTCTATACAACAATTTCTCCGTCAATGGATATTCTCGTATCAAGTAACCTTGAGCGTTTGCTCTATATGCTCAGCGGAAACGACGATAAAACAACAAAGATTTGGATGGATTCACTCAAATCTGAGGGCAAATACGAGGTCAGTGACAAAGTTAAGTCGGTAATCAAGGAAAAATTCTACGGCGGATACTGTGACGATGTCAATACCAAGGCTACTATTCACAAAATTTTTGAGCAGGATAAATATCTCTGCGACACTCACACTGCGGTTGCAGTTAATGTATATACTCAGTATGTTGATGAAACAGGCGACACTACTCCGACTGTTATTGCATCAACGGCAAGTCCTTATAAATTCTCAAAATCCGTGTTGCAGGCAGTTGCTCCCGATTGTGATCTTCCGGATAACGAATTTGATATGGTTGATAAGCTCCACGAGCTTACAGGTATGGCAGTACCTGTGCCTCTTGCAAATCTTAAAAACAAAAAAGTTCGTTTCTCTGATGTTACCGAAGTTGACAAAATGCCTAATTATGTGCTAAGTGCACTCGGTATTGAGTAATGTCTTTGTTTGTTATAGGTGATCTTCATCTTTCGTTAGGTGAAGATAAGCCTATGGATATATTTTCGGGATGGCAGGACTATGTTCAGCGCCTTGAAAAAAATTGGAAAAGAATCGTGACCGATAATGATACAGTCGTAATTGCAGGTGATATTTCCTGGGCAATGAAACTTGAACAGACTTATACGGATTTCAAGTTCATTGAAGATTTACCCGGTAAAAAGATATTTTTAAAGGGTAACCATGATTATTGGTGGGGAACTAAAAATAAAATTGACAATTTCCTGTCGGCAAATTCGCTTGACACCATTTCTATATTATTTAATAATTCCTATGTGTGCGGTGAATACGCTGTTTGCGGCACAAGAGGCTGGTTCCTTGAAAATGACAAGCCCGAGGATATTAAGGTTTTAAATCGTGAGGTCGGACGCCTTATAACGTCAATAGAAAGCGCTCTTAAAACAGGAAAAGAACCGGTTGTATTTTTACATTATCCTCCTGTTTACGGAGGGAACGAATGTAAAGAAATTATGGATGTATTGCGTAAATATTCCATAAAAAAGTGTTACTACGGCCATATTCACGGAACTCAAAATATGCGCTATGCAACAGAGGGCGAATACGACGGAATCAAATTTACTCTTGTTTCTTGTGACAGGGTATCATTTACACCGATTTTAGTCAGATAATTTATGTAATTTATATATTGGCAAAACAATTGTTTTGTGGTATAATTAGACGATAATTAAAACAGTTTATAATTGGAGGATAATACAATGGCATTAAAGGAAAGTACAAAAAAAGAACAGGCTAATTCATATGAGCTTGTTGTAAGCGTTGACGCAGATACATTTGAAAAGGCAATAAATGCTGTCTACAAGAAGCAGGTTAAAAACATTTCAATACAGGGCTTTAGAAAAGGTAAGGCTCCCCGTAAGGTAATTGAAAAGATGTACGGCTCAGAAGTTTTCTACGAAGATGCTATGCAGGATTGCTATCCAGATGCACTTTATGACGCTGCAAAAGAAGCAGACGTTAAAATTGTAAAGGTTGAGACTTTGGAAGCTGTTGAAGCAGGAAAAGACGGCTTTACATTTAAGGCAAACATCATTGTTGAACCGACAATGGACATCAATGACTACCTCGGCGTTGAAGTTACAAAAAAGTCAACAGATGTTACTGATGAACTCGTTGACGAAGAGATTCAGAAGGTTAGAGAGCGTAACGCAAGAATCATCACTGTTGACGACAGAGCAGCTCAGGACGGTGATATTGCAGTAATTGACTTTGAGGGCTTTGTTGACGGCGAAGCATTTGACGGCGGCAAGGCTGAAAACTACAACCTCAAGCTCGGTTCAAACAGTTTTATTCCGGGATTTGAAGAGCAGATTATCGGTCACAACACAGACGAAGAGTTCAGCATCAATGTTAAATTCCCTGATGATTATCAAGCTGAAGAGCTTAAGGGCAAGGACGCGGAATTCAAAATTAAACTTCATGAGATTAAAACAAATGAACTTCCTGAAGTTGATGATGACTTTGTAAAGGATGTTTCTGACAAAGATACACTTGATGAGTACAAGGCCGAACTTAAGGAGACAATTGCAAAACGTCTTGAAGATGAAGCTGAAAAGGATATCGACGATCAGATTGCTAACAAACTTATGGAACTCCTTGAGGGTGAAATTCCGGAGGCAATGTACGAGAACCAGACAAACGATATGGTAAGAGATTTCGATATGCGTTTGCGTTCACAGGGTCTTGACATCAACACATATATGCAGTATATGGGTACTGATATCGAAGGTCTCAAGAAAATGTACAGAGACGAAGCTGAGAAGAGAGTTAAACTCAGACTTGCTCTTGAAACAATTGCTAAAAAAGAAAACATAGAGGTAACAGACGAAGACCTTGAAAATGAATATAAAAAGCTTGCAGAAGCTTATCAGATGGATGTTGACAAGGTTAAGGCTGCTATTCCCGTTGAGTCTCTTTCAGAGGATATCAAGGTTGAAAAGGCTTTGAAACTTGTTAAGGATAAAGCTAATATTAAATAATTTGAATATATCTTGAAATTTTGCTAATTATAATTAATATTTTGAAAGGTTATGATTAAATGGCTTTAGTACCGTATGTAGTTGAACAAACCAGCAGAGGTGAACGTTCATATGATATTTATTCGCGTTTGCTCAATGACAGAATTATTATGCTTACTGATGAGGTAAACAGTGCAAGCGCAAGCGTTGTTGTAGCGCAGCTTCTTTATCTTGAAAGTCAGGATCCTACAAAAGATATCAGTCTTTACATTAACAGCCCCGGCGGAAGTGTAACTGACGGATTTGCAATTTTTGATACAATGAACTACATCAAGTGTGATGTTTCAACAATTTGTATGGGAATGGCAGCAAGTATGGGTGCGTTTCTCCTTGCAGCCGGTACAAAGGGTAAAAGACTTGCTCTTCCTAACAGTGATATTATGATTCACCAGCCTTCAGGCGGTGCTCAGGGTCAGGCAACAGATATGGAAATCCATACAAAACATATTCTTGATATGAAACAAAGACTTAATCAGATTCTTGCTGATAATACAGGTCAACCCATTGACGTTATCGCAAGAGATACAAACCGTGATAACTTTATGACTGCTCAGCAGGCATTGGAATACGGTTTGATTGATAAGGTAATTGAAAAAAGATAATTAATTTTAGATAGGTGAGGATTGGCTGATGGCTAACAAGAACAACGAAACAGAAATTTATTGTTCATTCTGCGGTAAGCCGCAAGACATGGTTGGACGTTTGATTGCGGGCAACGGTGTATATATTTGTGACAAATGCGTTGAGCTTTGTATGAATATTCTTGAACAATCAAATGAGATTGAACATGAGCATGACGGTTATCAGCAAGATCAGTCCTCGACTATCCCTGCCGAACCACCGATTTTACTCAAGCCTAAGGAAATTAAGGCAATTCTCGACGAATATGTAATCGGACAGGATCAAGCTAAAATTACATTGAGCGTTGCTGTTTATAATCATTACAAAAGAGCATTTGCCCATGATGAAAGTGTTGATTTTTCTAAGAGCAATGTTTTACTTTTGGGACCTACCGGCGTCGGAAAAACCCTTCTTGCTCAAACACTTGCCAAGGCTCTTGACGTACCGTTTGCAATCGCTGACGCTACTACCTTGACTGAAGCCGGTTATGTGGGCGAGGATGTTGAAAATATTCTTTTGAAGCTTATTCAAGCTGCTGATTTTGATATTGCAAAGGCAGAACGCGGAATTATTTATATTGACGAGATTGACAAGATTGCAAGAAAATCAGAGAATCCGTCAATAACACGGGATGTAAGCGGTGAAGGTGTTCAACAGGCTTTATTAAAGATTGTTGAGGGTACTGTTGCAAACGTTCCTCCGCAGGGGGGAAGAAAACATCCTCAGCAGGAATTTTTGCAGATTGACACAAAAAATATTTTGTTTATTTGCGGCGGTGCTTTTGACGGGCTTGAAAAAATAGTTGAAAAACGTAAGGGATCTTCGGTAATTGGTTTTGAATCATTGATTAAATCAAAAGCTGAACTAAACGAAACTGATTGGATGAAAGAAGTTACGGCTCACGATCTTGTCAAATATGGAATTATTCCAGAGCTTATAGGTCGATTGCCTGTAATTACAGCACTCAGCGGTCTTGATACCGATGCGCTTGTTCAGATTTTGACCGTTCCCAAAAATTCCATTGTTCAGCAGTACAAGCGTTTATTTGAACTTGATAATGTTGAACTTACTTTTGAGGACGATGCGCTTAAAGCAATCGCTGAAAAGGCGCAGGAACAACATACAGGCGCAAGAGGACTCAGAGGTATTATGGAGGGAATTCTCACCGATTTAATGTTTGAAACTCCTTCGGACAGCACCATTGAGCGAATCATTATTACAAAAGATGTGGTTGTCGACGGGGCTCAGCCTCAAATAATCCGCAGAAAAGAAAGCTTGTCGCTTCCTGCTAACAGTACTACAAAGAAAGATGCAATGAAGCGTCAAAAGCGCAACACAGCGTCTTGATATAAGAATCTAAAGCTGTATTGCATATCTTTACAATACAGCTTTATTTTTATTATGAAAGGAATTGTTTATGAATTTTGACAACAACACCAATTTAACTGTCCCCGTTTTACCATTGCGCGGACTGGTTGTTTTTCCTAAAACTTTAATACATTTTGATGTTGGCAGAAAGAAAAGCATTACAGCTATAAATAAGGCAATGAAATCTAATCAGTATATTTTTCTTGCTGCTCAACGCAACCCGGCTGATAGCGAGCCGACTTTGCTCGATTTATATACGGTCGGCGTAATTGCAAAAGTTGTTCAGGTTTTAAAGCAGCCTGAAAATGTCACGCGCATTGTCATTGAAGGGCAATGCCGCGCAAAAATTATTTCTCCCGTTTTTGACGAAAAATGTCTAATGGCAGAAATTCAGACGATTACTGATGAAAAATTGCCGCTCACAGCTTATGATAATGCTCTTATGCGAACAGTTAAAAACGAGTTTGAAAAATATATTGAAATTTCACCTAAAATGCCGCCTGATATAATATTTAAGGTGGCTTTGTGCGAATCTCCCGGCGAACTTGCTGATTTTATTACATCTAACCTCATTCTTGATTACCAAACAAAGCAGTCTATATTAGAAATTATTCCTGAGTCGCTTCGACTTAAAGAAGTGCTTGATGTACTCGTAAATGAAAATAATATTTTAACAATTGAAGAGGAAATTTCCAATAAAGCGAAACTGCGTATTGATCAAAATCAACGTGAATACTTTTTGCGTGAGCAAAAGCGGGTGATTGAAGAAGAGCTGGGTGAGGATGATAATCCTTCAAGAGAAGCTGATATTTATGCCGATAAAATTAAAGAGCTTCATCTTGATGAAAAAGCAGAAGAAACACTTCTTAAAGAGTGTAATAAGCTTATGAAAATGTCTTATGGCAGTCAGGAAGCGTCTGTAATTCGTACATATCTTGATACAGTTATTGATTTGCCGTGGAATACGTCTACAAAAGATAAAATTGTAATTTCAAAGCTAAGAAAAGAGCTTGATAAAACCCACTTCGGCTTGCAGAAGGTTAAAGACAGAATTATAGAACAGCTTGCCGTGAAAAAGCTCAGCGAAAAGCAAAAAGGCCAGATTATCTGTCTTGCAGGTCCTCCCGGTGTCGGTAAAACCTCAATTGCACAGTCAATAGCTCAAGCCATCGGCAGAATAAACCAGCGTATAGCTCTTGGCGGCGTTAAAGATGAGGCGGAAATTCGAGGTCACAGAAGAACGTACATCGGCTCCATGCCCGGCAGAATTATGTCGGCTATTCAGAGTGCCGGTACCAACAATCCGATACTTATTCTCGATGAAGTGGACAAGCTTTCAAATGACTATAAAGGCGACCCGACTTCTGCTTTGCTTGAAGTCCTTGATATTGAACAAAACAATAAGTTTGTTGACCACTATATTGACATTCCGTTTGATTTATCCAATGTAATGTTTATTACAACAGCAAACGATATTTCAACAATTCCCGCACCGCTCAGGGACAGAATGGAAATAATAGAAATAAGCAGTTACACACGAGAAGAAAAGTTTAATATTGCTAAAAAACACCTCATTCCGAAGCAGCTTGAGCTTTGCGGTTTTAACTCTCACGATGTTAAATTTACTCAAAAAGCAATATACTCTCTTATTGACTATTATACACGTGAATCAGGAGTCAGAACACTTGAAAGAGAAATTGCGTCTATACTCAGAAAATGTGCTGTTAAAAGACTTGAGGAGAAAACACAACTTTTCAAAATAGACGATAAAGAAGTCGAAAAACTTCTAGGCCATAAGAAATACTTATCTGACAGTGCTTCAAAAAGGGATGAAATAGGAATTGTTAACGGTCTTGCATGGACGTCGGTTGGCGGTGAGCTGCTCCCGATTGAAGTTGCGGTAATGGACGGAAGCGGCAAAATTGAACTTACCGGTTCGCTCGGTGACGTTATGCAGGAGTCCGCTAAGACCGCAATTACGTGCATACGCAGCCATGCTGCAGCACTTGGCGTTGATTCTGATTTTTATAAGACAAAAGATATTCATCTCCATGCTCCTGAAGGAGCTGTTCCAAAGGACGGACCGTCTGCAGGTATAACAATGGCCACGGCAATTTATTCTGCGCTGTCAGGAAAGCCCGTAAAGCACAATATTGCCATGACCGGTGAAATTACCCTAAGAGGTAAGGTTTTGCCAATAGGCGGTCTTAAAGAGAAAAGTATGGCAGCTTACAAGTACGGAATTAGCACTGTTATTATTCCTAAGGATAATGTTGCTGACCTTGAAGACGTTGATGATGCCGTAAAACAAAAAGTGACATTTGTTCCCGTTGAGAGTTTCAGCGAAGTTATACCTGCTGCTGTTGTCAAAAGCGCGAAAATTGCCGAAAAAGACTGGGATAACTCAATAATTCCTATGAGCTGCAAAGGTAATTCGGATATATCAACTGTAAGGCACTAAAGGGGGGTAAAAATGAATTTTAACGAAGTTAAATTTGAGTTTGCGTCCGGTGCTCCTGAACAGCTTCCAAAATCAGATGTGCCGGAAATAGTATTTTCCGGACATTCCAATGTAGGAAAATCGTCACTGATTAATAAACTTGTTCAGCGCAAAGCTTTGGCAAGGGTAAGTTCTCAGCCCGGAAAAACGGCTACTATTAATTTTTACAGATTAAAAGAATTCAGAATGGTTGATTTACCAGGATACGGATATGCCAAAGTATCAAAAAAAGAAAAAGAACGTTGGGCTAAGCTTGTTGAAGGCTATTTTGCTCAGGACAGAAAACGTGCACTTGTAATTCAAATTCTTGATTTACGTCATCCGCCTACGGATGATGATCTTCATATGGTGGATTTTTTGTATAGAGGCGGCTTTAATTTTGCCGTTGTTCTTACAAAAAGCGACAAACTTAAAAAAACTCAATTTGAAAAACAAATGGAGTATTACAAAGATATATTCAGCGAGATAAGCCACATTAAGTTGATACCGTTCTCGGCAGTAAACGGAAACGGAAATGAAGATGTAAGAAATCTTATCAGAGAAGCTGTTACAGATTTTAATAATAGGGAGGAACAATAAATGTTTGTTAATGATTGCCTTAACATAAATGAGAAAGGACATCTTACAATTGGCGGTTGTGATACAGTAGAGCTTGCTAAGGAATATGGCACTCCTCTTTATGTTCTTGACGAAACAACCATCAGAAATACTTGCCGCGCCTATGTAAATTCTTTTAAAAAATTCTACAACGGTAACGGTATGCCGCTTTATGCAAGCAAGGCTCTGTCATGTAAAGAACTTTGCAGAATTGCAAACGAAGAAAACCTTGGACTTGATGTAGTTTCGGGCGGTGAAATTTATACGGCTGTACAGGCCGGTTTTCCTATGGAGAAAGTTCATTTTCACGGCAACAATAAAACTGCTGACGAAATTAGATTTGCAATTAAATCTAAGGTAGGTAAGTTTGTTGTTGACAATCTTTATGAGCTTGAACTCCTTGATGAAATTGCGGGAGAAGAGGGCATAACAGCAAATATTTCTTTTAGAATTAAACCCGGCGTAGATGCCCATACACATAACTTTATCAGAACAGGTCAAATTGACTCAAAATTTGGTTTTGCTCTTGAAACAGGTGAAGCATTTAATGCCGTTAAAAAAACTATTAAATTAAAGAATGTAAATATCAAAGAACTGCATTGCCATATCGGTTCTCAGATTTTTGACATTGAGCCGTTTGTTACCGCCGCTGAAATTATGATTGATTTCATAGCTAAAATTAAGAACGAACTTGGAATTAATATTCCTGAGCTTAATCTCGGCGGTGGCTTTGGCATCATGTACACTGAAAAGGATGAACCTGTACCTTATGAGAATTATATGGAAAAGGTTTCTGTTGCCGTAAAAGAGAAATGCTCGCAATATGGTATTGATGTTCCGTTTATTTATATTGAACCGGGTCGTTCAATTGTCGGCGAAGCTGGCATAACGCTCTACACCGTCGGTAGCAAAAAGGAGATTCCGAATATCAGAACTTATGTGTCAGTTGACGGAGGTATGACTGATAATATAAGATACGCTCTGTATCAGTCTGATTATACTGTTCTTAATGCAAGCAAAGCTAATCAAGAGCCAAATGATATAGTAACCGTTGCGGGTAAGTGCTGCGAGAGCGGTGACCTTATACAGGAAAATACAAAAGTTGCAGATCCTCAGGCGGGCGATATTCTTGCTGTATTATCAACAGGTGCGTATAATTACTCAATGGCTTCTAACTATAACAGAATTCCCAGACCGGCTATGGTAATGGTAAAAGACGGTCAGCCAATAGTAATTATAAAACGTGAAAGTTATGAAGATCTTGTAAGAAATGATGTTTAATTTCTGATTGTGCCGAGCAGTAGACCAAATTGGTTTACTGCTTTTTGGCTATATGTCAATATTCGGAGTAAACCGGAATAAACTGAACTGTTTTGACGCAGGAAAAGTAGAAAATATATGAATCTTTACGGTACATAGTAAAAAGGAATGATGAACCTGATGTATAATCCTCAATTAGAGACTTTTATTTGTGTGGTAGAGGTCAGTAGCTTTAACAAGGCGGCAGAGCGTTTGTATATATCACCTCCGGCAGTAATTAAACAAATCTTAATTTGAAACTTTTTATTCGAACCCACCGAGGCTTGCAATTGACTAAAGCAGGGCGCTCTCTTTATCAAGATGCAAAATACATTATCCAATACTGCAAAGATTCTGTGACGCGAGCACGAAATTCGATGCAAGAGAGTGACAGCCTGATCCACATCGGCACATCACCAATGACGCCTGCACAGGTATTGGTAGATCTATGGTCAACGCTCCAGCGATACTTCCCGAATATTAAGTTCCGACTTGTTCCTTTTGACAACACCCGCGGAAGATATGATCGTTGTTTCCGCGCAACTTACAGATTGGGGCGAAACATCAGCCGGACAGGCAATTGAACTGACAGAATATTTTATCGCAAATTTTTCTGTTAATGAAAGCCGCATCTATGCGGCAGGTTATTCCGCCGGCGTAGAAACCATGTCCCGGGCTGTTTCTATGCGACCCGACTTATACGCCGCTTATCTCCATGGCGCTTCCCAGTGGGATGGCGAATTTGATTCTATTGCAGAAAATGGTGTGGCTGTTTACATTTTTATGGCGGAAGATGATGAATATTACGGTTCCCAAAAGGCTCGCGATGCTTACGATGAATTGTATGACGCCTATTTAAATGTTGGCCGGAGTGAGAATGAGATTAACCAAGTTTTGCAGATCCTGACACCAAATGCAGCCTGGTTTGCAGAACGTGGTGTAACAGAAAATTACCACGGTGGAGGCAATGTGGTATTTGAGGAGACTTCAATTTTGAACTGGATTATTTCCCACAGCAAATAATGAGTATGATTGTGAAAGCGTTATTTGTTAAAAATGATACTCTTATATGATAATTTTATAACTTTTACAGTTAATTTTCTCAAGCACTGCTTTATTAATTGAGCAGTGCTTTTTTATTTTAAAATTAATCAGCAGGAAGACAATGGGGAAGGTTATGACTTTTTAATAATTTTATCAATTCCCAATACATAATCACTTGAAACATTGTACAGGCAACATAGCGCAATCAGATGACGTATTGGCAATTCACGTTTACCGTTTTCGTATTTACTGTATTGTTCTTGACGTGTGTGTAAAATATAAGCAATTTGTTCCTGTGTATATCCGTGTTCAATTCTTAATTTTTTTAATTTTTTGCAGTAATCCATAACAACCCACCTTGTATTACAAATAGTATTATTGACATTATTATAACATGT
This sequence comes from uncultured Ruminococcus sp., assembly GCA_904393835.1. Classification (GTDB taxonomy): domain Bacteria; phylum Bacillota; class Clostridia; order Oscillospirales; family Acutalibacteraceae; genus Ruminococcoides. Next base: position 81,771 of record CAJFNC010000006.1, read on the forward strand.
TAATATGTCCAATTGCAACTAAAATATATGTTGAAGTATATGTGGATAAATAAATCATGAATTATACAAAATACTTTAAGCTGCGTTTTGCGTTTTTCTTTATTTATATGTATATTTAAATAAATCATATTAAAATATGACAACCAAATATTAAATACATCCATATATGATTAGCACTTGTGCACAATAGAGATATTGAGATATTGTGCATAATTAGAAAAATATTCCTATGATATTGAAAATAATGCCACAATATGATATTATATATACATCGGCAAAGAAGGCGATTTGTTTAACAGCACAAGTGCGCCTTGTGCTGATATTTTATGTGAATTAAAATTAATAGGAGGAACTTGCAATGTCATATGTAAGTGAACAGCTCGAAAAGCTGAAACAAAAGAATCAGGGCGAGTCTGAATTTATTCAGGCAGCAACAGAAGTTCTTAATTCACTTGAGCCTGTTTTTGAACAGAATCCAAAATATCAGGAAGCTGGTATTCTCGAGAGAATTACAGAACCGGAAAGAGTAATTATGTTTAGAGTACCTTGGGTTGATGATAACGGAAAGGTGCAGGTGAACAGAGGTTATCGTGTACAGTTCAACAGTGCAATCGGTCCCTATAAGGGTGGATTGAGATTACACCCGTCAGTTAATTTAAGCGTTATCAAATTCCTCGGATTTGAGCAGATTTTCAAAAATTCACTCACAGGCTTGCCGATCGGCGGCGGCAAGGGAGGTTCTGACTTCGATCCCAAGGGCAAAAGCGATCGCGAAGTAATGGCATTTTGTCAGAGCTTTATGACAGAGCTTTGCAGACACATCGGAGCTGACACCGACGTTCCTGCCGGCGATATCGGAACAGGTGCTCGTGAAATTGGTTATATGTTTGGTCAGTACAAAAAAATAAAGAATGTTTATGAAGGCGTTCTTACCGGTAAAGGTCTCAACTGGGGTGGTTCTCTTGCCAGAACAGAAGCTACCGGATATGGTTTGCTTTACCTTACAGAAGCTATGCTTAAGGATAACGGCAAAGACATCAATGGTGCAACAGTATCTGTTTCAGGTGCTGGTAACGTTGCTATTTACGCTACTGAGAAAGCTACTCAGCTCGGCGCAAAGGTAGTAACTATGTCTGACTCAACCGGATGGATTTATGATTCCGAAGGTATTGATCTCGATGCTATCAAAGAAATTAAAGAAGTTAAAAGACAGCGTTTGTCTGAATATGCAAAGTATCGTCCAAACGCAGAGTATCACGAGGGAAAATTCGATTGGTCTGTTAAATGTGATGTTGCTCTTCCTTGTGCAACTCAAAACGAACTTGATGTAGAAGATGCAAAGAGACTCATTGCCAACGGTTGCTATGCAGTTGCAGAGGGCGCAAATATGCCTACAACTCTTGAAGCTACGAAGGTAATTCAGGAAGCCGGTTTGTTGTTTGCTCCCGGTAAGGCTGCAAACGCAGGCGGTGTTGCTACTTCTGCTCTTGAAATGACTCAAAACTCAATGCGTCTTTCATGGACTTTTGAGGAAGTTGACGCTAAACTCAAGGATATTATGGTTAACATTTATAACAATATTTCCGCCGCTGCCAAGAAATATGGTTTTGAAGGAAACTATGTTGTAGGCGCAAATATTGCAGGTTTTGAAAAAGTTGCCGACGCTATGATAGCTCAGGGCGTTTGCTGATTCCATAATTTAAATATCATTTGTCCCATATATTGATATAATTAAGACCGTTGTCGGATATGCGCCGGCAACGGTCTTTTTGAATTTAAAGTTGTAATTTCAATTATCTTAATGGTGAATGATGTTTTATATTTTTATTCTGCTCAAGCTTCCTCGTCTGACGCTTGCTTTATCCATATCATCCAAATTGTGATTCATTACGCTTTGCACAAGCCCCAACATCAATAAAGTACTTAAGGCCGAAGTTCCGCCCGCACTAAAAAGTGGTAACGTAATACCTATTACAGGAAAAAATCCCAGTACCATTCCAATATTAATTATGGTTTGTGATGTAATTACCGAAAAAACACCACAGCAAATATATTTTCCTTGAATATCGGTGCATTTTTGTGCATCTAAAATTATCTTGATTGCTATCCCAAAAAGTAAAGCTAGCAGTAGAACGCAACCTACAAATCCCAGTTCTTCGCCTGCAACAGTAAAAATAAAGTCATTTTCTTGTTCGGGAACAATTCCGTATTCAACCCTTGAACCGTTATACAGTCCGCTTCCGAACAACTCTCCGCTTGAAATAGATACCTTTCCCTGATATTGCTGCCAACCATAGTTTGTCATTGCGTTTCCGTCAATATCGAACAGAGCAAGTATTCTGTTTCTGTGTTCGTCATTCATAAAGAAATTCCAGATAATCGGTATGCCCGCCATTAATCCTATTCCGAGTGCGACAAAATATCTGAGCTGTACGCCGGCTGTAAAAGACATTATCAGGAATATAAACCCGAATATTAAAACTGTGCCATCGTCGCCTTGCAGGTGGATTATAGCCATTGGTATTACCGCGTGTGCAACAAGAGTAATAACTCCGATAAACGAGTGAAGCATATCCTTTTCATTCAAAAAAGACAGGTGTTTTGTAAATGTAATTATAAAACATATTTTAATAAATTCAGAAGGCTGAATTGTGTATCCGCCCGGTAATCTAAGCCATGCCGTATCGTCAGTGCCGGTAACTTGCATACCGAATGCAAATACAAGTCCTGCCAAAATTATTGCAATTGCCGCTGCAAAATACCATTTTCTAATTAAAAAACGATAGTCAGTGACAGAAATAATTACAGCAAACACAAGTCCTGCGCTTACTGCGATAACTTGTGTTTTTATATAGCTGTAATTTCCGGCACGCTGCATACTGGATATTAATAAAAAACTGTATACTATAGTAATTACAGTCAAAATCCAGAGAATAATATCGCTGCGTTTAAAATAGTCAGCGACAGAATGTAAAAAACTGTTCAAATTATACGCCTCACAATATTTTATATACTTTATTATATTAAATTAACTTCCATATATCAAGTATTTTTTCAAATTAGAATAATACAATATGGTGTATTTGTTATAATAATAAATAATACACTTTGGAGGTGTCGTTAAAATGTTATCAGATATTGAAATTGCTCAGCAAGCTAAATTATTGCCTATCAAGGAAGTTGCTTCTCAGTTGGGAATTACAGAGGATGAGCTTGAATTTTATGGCAAATATAAAGCAAAACTTACTGATGAGCTTGCAAATAGAGTCAGCGGTAACTCAGACGGCAAACTTGTGCTTGTAACCGCTATTAATCCAACCCCGGCAGGTGAGGGTAAAACAACCACAACAGCAGGTTTGGGACAGGCTATGGCAAAAATAGGCAAAAAAGCAGTTATTGCTTTGAGGGAGCCATCGCTTGGTCCTGTTTTCGGCATTAAAGGCGGAGCAGCAGGCGGCGGTTATGCTCAGGTTCTTCCTATGGAGGACATAAACCTTCATTTTACCGGTGATATGCATGCAATTACAGCGGCAAATAACCTTTGTTGCGCAATGCTTGATAACCATATGCAGCAGGGAAATGAACTTATGATCGACCCGAGACGTATTCTTATAAAACGTTGTCTTGATATGAACGACAGAGCGTTAAGAAATATTGTAATAGGACTTGGCGGCAAGGTTAACGGAATCCCCAGGGAAGACCATTTTATTATAACAGTTGCCTCTGAAGTAATGGCTATTCTTTGCCTTGCTGATGATATTGAAGATTTAAAAGCAAGGCTCGGCAGAATTCTCGTTGCCTATAACTACAACGGTGATCCTGTTTACGCAAAAGATATTAAAGCAGACGGCGCAATGACTGCTTTGCTTAAAGACGCAATTAAACCTAACCTTGTTCAAACACTTGAGGGAACTCCCGCAATTATGCACGGCGGACCGTTTGCAAATATCGCACACGGCTGTAACAGCGTAAGAGCGACAAAACTTGCTTTAAAACTTGCCGACTATTGTATTACTGAAGCCGGTTTCGGATCTGACTTGGGTGCTGAGAAATTTCTTGATATTAAGTGCAGATATGCAGGACTGAAACCTTCTGCTGTTGTAATAGTGGCGACTTGTCGTGCACTTAAATATAACGGCGGCGTCTCTAAATCAGAGGTTTCAACACCTAACCTTGAAGCGCTCAAAAAAGGAATAGTTAATCTCGGCGTTCATATTGATAATATGAGAAAGTACAATGTTCCTGTAATCGTTGCGATTAACCAATTCGGTACAGATAGTGACGATGAGCTTGAGTACATTGAAAACTACTGCAAGGGTAAGGGTGCGGATTTTGCCTTATCAAATGTATTTGCAAAAGGCGGCAAAGGTGGTATTGAACTGGCAAATAAAGTAGTTGAGGCATGTGAAAAGCCATCAGATTTTGCTCCGATATATTCGCTTGATTTAACTATTAAGGAGAAAATAGAAAAAATTGCAACAACAATTTACGGTGCAGACAAAGTTAATTATACAACAGCTGCAGAAAAAGCAATTAAAGAAATCGAATCGCTCGGCGGCGATAAACTACCTGTTTGTGTAGCAAAAACACAGTATTCTCTTTCCGATAATCCTGCTTTACTCGGTGCACCCAAAAATTTTGATATTACTGTTAAAAACGCAACGCTTTCTAACGGTGCCGGGTTTGTAGTTGTTTATACCGGCGATATTATGACAATGCCGGGACTTCCGAAGGTTCCTGCAGCACATAATATTGATGTTGACAAAGACGGAAAGATTGTTGGTTTGTTCTGATGACAGTTGTAGTATCAAAGAGTGCAAATGATACTGAAAAATTGGGCGCCCAAATTGCTTCAAAACTTAAAGGCAACGAAGTGATTGCATTGTTTGGCGGACTTGGTATGGGAAAAACTGCTTTTACACGTGGGCTTTCTTGCGCTTTGGGTGTTGATGAAAATACAATTTCAAGCCCGACATTTGCACTTGTCAATGAATATGTCGGAAAATTTAATATATATCATTTTGATATGTATCGCGTTACTACGTGGGATGATCTTTACACAACAGGATTTTTTGATTATATCGGAAACGGTGTAATCGTAATTGAATGGAGTGAAAATATTGAAGGAGCGATTCCGGATGATGCTGTCAGAATACATATATCAAAGGGTGAGACCGACAACGAAAGAGTTTTTGAAATAGAGGGTGTTGATTTAAGTTGAAAATACTTTCAATAGATACTTCGGCAATAGCCGCTTCGGTCGCAATCGCTGAAGAAGACAAAATTATCGGAGAGTTTTTTATAAACACTTCTCTTACTCACAGCCAGACGCTAATGCCTATGGTCGAACAGTTATGCAAAAATGTTTCATTATCTTTAGATAATATTGATGCAATTGCAGTAAATGCCGGACCGGGTTCGTTTACAGGGGTCAGAATAGGTGTTGCGGCTGTAAAAGGGTTGGCTTTTGCAAATAACATAAAATGTATTTCTGTTTCAACTCTTGAAAGCTTGGCTTACAACTTGTCAGGTAATGAGTGTATTGCCTGCGCAGTTATGGATGCGAGATGTTCACAGGTTTATAATGCGCTTTTCAAAATTAGCGCGAAAGGTATTAGTAGGATATGTGATGACAGAGCTTTGTCAATTACAGATCTTGAAAAAGAATTAAAAAAATATAATGATGAGATTATTCTTGTCGGCGATGGAGCAGATATAACATTTAATATGCTTGACGGCAGGTTAAGCAATGTGTGCGTTGCTCCTATAAATAACAAAATGCAAAGAGCTTCGTCCGTTGCAATGGTTGCATTTGAAAAAGCCGATAAGGGTGAATATATTTCTGCAGAGGAATTAATGCCTGTTTATCTCAGACTTCCTCAGGCACAGAGAGAACTTAATAAAAGAATGGGAGTATGACTTATGATTGCACTTGGATGTGACCATGGCGGATATAATTTGATTTGCGCCATAAAAAAATATCTTGACAAAAAGGGAATAGAGTACAAGGATTTTGGTACATACAGTACCGAAAGCGTAGATTATCCTATCTATGCGTATAAGGTTGCAACAGCAGTTACAAGCGGAGAATGTCAGTGTGGTATTTTATGCTGCGGTACAGGCATAGGAATTTCTATTGCAGCCAACAAGGTTAAAGGTGTCCGTGCAGCCGTTGTAAACAATGAATTTGGTGCTGAAATGACCCGCAGACATAACCACGCCAATATTTTATGTATGGGCGGACGTGTGACTACTGAGGAAGATGCCGTTAAATATACGGATATTTTCCTTAACACACCGGAAGAAGGCGGCAGACACGATAAGCGCCTTGAAATGATTACAGCTATTGAAAACGGTACGTTTGTTATGGAATAAATGTACAATTTTATAACACTAATAGAGACAGCCTATAGAGGTTTGACAGATGGAAACAAATAGAACTAAATCTCCTATACAAAACTGTGTAGAACCGGATTTGATTTTGTGAGTGTGAATAATAAAGAATACTTATTACACGATATGTTACTTGATATAAAGCTCCGGTATTATGAAGTGAACCCAAAAGTTTAGACAAAATAATATTAAATTGATAGAGAATGAGTTTGGTATTGCACCGGGCTCATTCCCCTTTTGGCACCCCATAAAATTTTGTGTAAATAATAATCCTTCAAGCAATAATAGAACAGCGGATTGCGGTGCAATCAGGCTTTCCGATTTGCCCCGTGTCAATCCTTCATTTCTGTCCGTGGAATGTTATGCACGCCTTGCGTGAATAACATTTTGCGGACAGGAAATTCTATTCTCAGGGGCAAATCAAGCGGAGATTCTATCCTCAAATATTATCGAAAGCTGGCTCAAAACTACGTCCCGGTTTCGACATCTTTGCGTCCAGCGTTCGACAATCTTTTGCGACGCTAAATACAACATTTTGCGCAGACTGTCATCGTTTGAAAACGACGGCTTGTTCTTTGTAATCTGTCTGAACTGACGGTTCAAGCCTTCAATAATATTTGTTGTATATATTATCTTCCTAACCTCAGGCGGATATGCGAAGAAGGTGGATAGAATATCCCAATTTTCTTCCCAACTCTTAACGCAGGATGGATAGGTTTTGCCCCAATTATCCTTGAACAAAATTAGGTTGTTCATAGCTTCTTCCTCGCTGATTGCCTGATAGACTTTTTTAAGGTCAACCATCAGCTCCTTGATGTGTTTGTAGCTTACAAACCTTGTGCTTGAACGTATCTGATGAATGATACAACGCTGAATTTGAGCCTTGGGAAAAGCGGCTTCAATAGCTTGTCTGAAGCCTGTCAGACCATCCACGCAGAACAGAAATACATCTTTAATTCCATGGGCTTTGAGTTCATTCAACACATTCAGCCAGAATTTACTGTTCTCATTTTCGCCAATCCATATACCAAGAATGTCTTTCTGACCGTCAAGATTTATGCCAAGTACTACATATGCAGCCTTTGTGATATACTTATGATTTTCCTTGACCTTGTAATGAATTGCATCCATAAATACAAACGGATATATAGCCTCCAGAGGGCGATTCTGCCACGCAGTAACCTCGGGTAAAATCTTCTCGCTTATCTTACTGACAAGCTCAGGTGAGATTTCAACATCATAAAGATTTTTAATTTGTTCGGCAATATCACGCTGACTCATTCCGCAGGCGTAGAGCGAGAGTATTTTTTCCTCCATACCGTCAACATTGCGGTTATATTTCCCGATTATTTTAGGTTCTGGATATATACTAAAAAAGTGGACAAGTATGATAAAATAGAAGACAAACAAAGGAGGCATAAAAATGTCAGGAAAGAAAAACAATAAATACAGCAGTGA
>CAJFNC010000007.1 GCA_904393835.1 uncultured Ruminococcus sp.
TGTTTCCTCTGCTCTGTGGCGGCTGAAATTTCTCATCATGCTGTCGATAAGCTCGTTTTCAATTGCTTCAAACGCTTGTGAAATATCATAATCAGCCATATGTTAAAATCCTATCGGTTGAATATCGTCAAGTTCTGAGGTTTCGTCCTCAAACGCAATACCCTGTTCCTCTTTAATTCTCTTAACTTCCTGTTCTTTCCAAACATCACTTTTACTGTCGCCGTACAGCTCTTCAATAATTTGCTCAGTCGACATAAGCCCTGCTGTCTTAGCTTTTGCAACTGTTTCAACCTGACTTTCAAAGCTCGGGTTGGCATACTCGCCGAATTTTACAGAGATTTCAATATCCGAATAATCAATGTTTGAGTTGTGTACCAAAGCGTCAGCTTGCAATGCGGCTTTTACAAGTTTAGGTAATGCGTTGTTAAGCAGTTCGATTAGTGTCTGCCTTGTGTAGAGCGTGGTTTTTTCCTTTTCACGCTGAGCCTCGGCATTGTCGAGTTTCTTTGTGTCAATTCCGAGAGTCGACGGTGATAAAACGCCCTGCAAACAGAGGTCAAGAGCAGTGATGTACGAGCTTAAATAGCTGTCGTGCTGAATTGTCGGGCTTTCTACCGTAATTTTATTTACTGATTTTTCATTTGTTGTATCACTTTGTGTAGCTATAAAACGATTATCAAAAGCGTTAGGTTTTTGAACCTCCCCTGTTTCGGGGTTATAGGGAAGAAACACATCGGGTATATATTTTGTCGTCCGTCCTGCTCTGAGCGCGTCCATCCACTGCGACCACACTTCATCGAGACTGTCGAAAGCGTCTGTTTTCGCCCCGATAATTCCCGCCCCTCTGCCCTTGTGGCACGACTTGCCGAAAATTACAGGAACAGCCCAGATATAGTCTTTATCGAAAGTCACTCCTTTACAGTCCACCCACGACAATGCAGGAATAGCGTTCGGCGGTAATTCTTTGCCGTTATCATTAAACAAAGCGTAATTGATATAGCCGTAACCGTAGGTTTCCTCAAAGAGGTAACGCTTGTTTTTGTAAAAATAATCGGTATAAAACTTAACCTCTCGAATGTGTCCGCGAACATATGTATAATCCACGTTTTCAGCTCCGTACCACTCAATTATCGGCGTGTCGGATATTTCTCTGTCGTAAGAAATTTTTAAAGCTCCATCGCCTACTACGCACAAGTCGTGCAGTAAGAGACTCAAAGTATCGGCAAAGTTGTTTTCTTTTTCGATTTGCTCCCAGCGTTCGGCAGGAGCGGTACTGCTTTTGCTGCTGATTTCAATACCGTTATAGTCTGCAATTATGATGTTTGCGATTGTATCACACATCAGCGCCGGTAAGCCCGTATGTATCTTGCGGATTTCAAGCCCCGGGGTTGAACTTGCTTTCCAAAACATTGTTGACGGTACGTCGAGCTCGGCATACAAATCGCTGAGCAATTCGCTCTTTCCCTGATACCATATGCGGTTGCAGGCACATTCCGTCATATGATTGGTTCTTTCGTTGATTGTTATAATTTTATCGTGTGCAGGATTTACCCTCAAAAAACTTCTTAATCCCTGCCTTATTGAATCTGCCATAAATTTAATCAGCCCCATTTTTCTCACTTCCTATGCTGCTTATAAACGGCAGCCACGCATATTGACCACTGTTTATAAAATGGTCGTGCCCGTCCTCGGGCGTGTTATCCTTATCTTCAAGCCACTTTTGATATTTTCCTTTTGCCACCGTCACCACCTCTCTCCGCCAAAACTAAAATCCGATAGATAAGCCAAAATCCAGAAAAACGGCTTATTTATCGGATTTTTTATTGTTTATATTTACTTGTTTGCAATAACATTTTGCATACAACAACAATTTTATTGTACGTATTCTTTAAAAGGTATATTGTGTTCGTTTGCATACTGTTCGGCATATGAGCCATTAATTCCGTAGATTGTAAGTTTCTCACAACCGTCAAAGGCATTATCGTAAATTTGAGTACATTTATCATAAATAATAATTTTTTCTAATGAACTGCACTCTCTAAACGCACCTGCACCTATACTCTCAATATTATCCGGAAGTTCAAGACTTACAAGTGAAGTACACCACTCAAAAGCGTAAGATTCTATACTCGTAACGCTTTGTGGTATATTGACGGTTTCTAACTTTTCGCATACGCTAAATGCAATCATAGGTATCATCTCTAAACGGCTTGGAAGTATTATTGATTCCAAGCCACTGCCTTGGAAGCAAAAACGTTTAATAATCGTACCATCGTCAACAAAATTTATTTCTTTTAAATTGACGCAATTTGTTAAAGACAGACTTGTTACAGACCCGGGAATATCAACTTTTTCTAATTTATCACAGTTTCTAATCTCAAGCTCTGTCAACGTATTCGGCAAGATAATTCTTTCTAAATTCTCGCAGCCGGAAATTGCTTCGTCTCCTACAATTTCCACACCTTCGGGTATAATTATCTCTTTTACCGTTGAGTTTCCCTCAAACAAACCGTCATACGTCATACTAAACAATATACCGCCAATTTTTCTGTCTCCGCCTAATTTTTTCACATCGTAAGAAGAAATTTTTGAAGGTATAGCTACAATTTCAGAAGTCATATCGGTTTTTACCAATGTTGCATTTTGTTTTTCGTCTACTTCAAATGTATATCCGCCGGTTTCGGTTATAGGATAATGTTTGTTACAATGCGAAAAAATCATTATAGAAAAAACAATAAAGATTATTATACATAATATTACAACAATTGCCCTGGTTACTTTTGTTTTATTCATAATATCACCCTATAAAAATACATTCACATCGGATTTTCAGCAATGTAAATCCGAATATATCCTACAAACATTTTACTGGAATATTAGCTCAATTGCAATACATTGTTATAAAAAAGTTGTATAATTTTACGATTAAATTAATATTTCTACCAAAAGAACCGAATATCAGAAAGAGCGGCAATCACTATTGTGACTACCGCTCCGTTGGTTTTATTACTTAAGTATCTAAATTAAACGCATTACATATAAATTACATGAACTAAAATATATGTCAGTTTTATTAGAATTTTAAGTTAATAATTTAATCTGATTTTCAGTTAAGAATCATTAAATCATTGGAATTATTCCTTTACTATTATAATTTTTGGTTTATATAAGCTAATGTATTAAACATCTTTATAATTATCTTTATGTCATATATTAAATTAATAATTATATATTTATTATGTTATGCTTTATAAACCTGTTTTTAAGCTATATTCCCTATTATCTCTTAATCAATTCGTTTTTAGTTTATTTACCATCGTAATTTATAAACTTAAAATTGATTTTGGATTTTTCGTGTGTAGCTTAAATTATTACTCAGGACATTGGTAAACTCTCCTGTTCATAAAGTTTTATAATAGTGTTTTATAATTTTAAATTCTCATTGGTCTAACCACCGTTGTAAGATTTTTGACCTATTAAATTATATATGTAAAAATCCGTTACACCGAGATGTCAAACTCATTATTAAAATAATAACTTATTGGGACAATACAGTTTGCAGATGAAACTTTTCTTAAATTGTCTGAATAAATACTTTGTTTCATCAATAACATTAACGTTCAATTCATACTTTAATGTATAGGACAAATTATTGAATCATTTAATATTGTTACCGTTTAAACTAATGTCAAACTGCTAAGACTAATCCGAAAAACTATTAGAAATAAAAATTAAAATATGTTTAAAAAACATCTAAACGAGTAGTTTTTCAGCACAAACAAGTTTCAATTTAAAACTTGTTAAACACCTCGGTTTTAACTGTTAGGCGGTAATCTCCGAATAAAGTCTTTGATATGATTTAGGTAAGGTCTTCTGATTTTCATAACTTGTCAATAATATTAGCAAAAATAAATATATTTTTATTTTTCTAAAACTTATTTACTCTTTGTTTTTATTGTGTTATAATATAAATGTTAGGGTGTAAAATAAATTTAATAAATATATGTAATCGGTATAGTTATCTATACCGATTTTTTAATAGTAGAATCTTATAAATTTAATGTTGTAAAAATCGCAGGTTGTAATATCGTTAGTATCGAGCTCGTTAATCAGAATATAGTTTGACGCTACACCAAGCAGATAGCCTGACTTTGTCACAATTGTGTTTGAACCTACGAGAAAATCAATTGACACTCTTCTTCCAATCTGCGTACGGATAAACCCGTTTAGATACTGTATGCTCTGAGCAGATACGGGATAAGGATTATTAATATCCGTTATTTCAAATCCCATATTTTCAGACAGCCTGTTTTCAATTGTCGCGCCGTAATCAAGCACGGTAGCAGGCGTCTGTTGCATCGGCTCATTATTTCCTGTCTGAGCAACATTTTGACCGGAAGATCCATTTGAAGGTTGATTGGAATCATATATTATTGCGTTGTTATATGCAGCAATTTCTCCGATTGACGGAATTGTAAACCCCTCTATGTCGAGTGTATTTGCTACACACCCCTGACTTCCGCAGGCGCCGGGATTATTCAATCCGTAGTATGCTCCTGCATTTAATTGATTATTATAGGTCTGAGGCGGTTGACCGTAATTTATCGGTTGCGGCTCAGCTTGTGTATTGTTATTTGTCGTAAGCTCTCTGTTGTCCATATTGCACCTCACGTATTAGAATATGACGGGGTTGGTGCATAAAAGCAATGCGCTCCCACCCTGTTGTATATAATTCCGTTATTTGACGGGAAATATGTTGGGCAGCTGTCGGAAAACGGATTAAAATAAAATATTGAATTTCCAACCGAAGAATCCGTGTTTCCCGCCAATGCCCAATCGGCTATTTCGTAATGAATATCTTCAGGGTCAATATTGTAGATATTCTGCGGATTATATTGACCGCCGATTGAGGTTTTAAGGCAAGTAAATTGATTTGGCTGCTCAATTATCGCCCTGACATTCCCGCCGTTGCTGACCCTGGCAAATTCTCCGTCCGGAACATTTGCTCTGTTTATTATAACAGAGGCAACCGCACGCATTCCGTCTTCTCCCTCACCGCCTGCTTCACATTTAATGAGCCTGGCAAGCAGTTCGCGAGTATCAAAAGCCATTTTATCACCTGCCGTTGATTTGTGTTGACGTCAAACTATGGTTCAAATAATAAACAATGTATTGAATTACACAACTAGAATTCAGAAAATATCACCCGAGCAACATTGTCTGATTTGCTATATACTATGCAAATAAAATAATATTGTTACATAAAAAGCCGCAGGCTGCATATCACATAAACAACCTGCGGCTAAATATTTTTAATGATTATTTAATTCTGCCTATATCGTGTCTGAAGTGAGCGCCTTCAAACTTGATTTTATCAACTGCGCCATAAGCTTTTTTGAGTGCTTCATCAAGCGTCGGGGCAGTTGCTGTTACTCCGAGTACACGACCGCCGTTAGTGTAGAACTTGCCGTTCTCGTACTTTGTACCTGCGTGGTAAACCGTAGCGCCGTCAACCTGACCGTTTTCGTCAAGTCCGAAGATTTCAATTCCCTTTTTGTAGGAAAGCGGATATCCGCCGCTTGCCATTACTACACACGCGGCAGCACCGTCATACCACTCAATGTTGATGTCAGAAAGCTTTTCATCAATTACGGCTTCGCAAATGTCAACAAGATCGGTTTTAAGACGCGGTAAAACTACCTGAGCTTCGGGGTCGCCGAAACGTGCATTGTATTCGATAACTTTCGGACCGTCGGGAGTAATCATTAATCCGAAGTACAAACAGCCCTTAAACGGTCTGCCCTCTTTATTCATAGCTTCAATAGTCGGCTTGAAAATGGTATTCATACACTCTTCGGCAATTTCATCGGTATAATAAGGGTTGGGACTGACTGTACCCATACCGCCTGTATTAAGACCTTCGTCATTGTCATAGGCGCGTTTGTGATCCTTTGAACTTACCATCGGTTTTACACACTTGCCGTCGGTAAATGCAAGCACAGACACCTCTGGTCCGGTAAGAAATTCTTCAATAACGATATTATTACCCGAATCACCGAATTTCTTATCTTCCATAATTGATTTTACAGCATCAACAGCCTCGTCAATCGTCTGAGCTATAATAACGCCTTTGCCCAAAGCAAGACCGTCGGCTTTTACTACTACGGGAGTTGTATTTTCAGCTTTAATATACTCTATTGCTTTATGAGGATTATCAAAAACCTCGTATTTAGCAGTAGGTATATTGTATTTTTTCATAAGATTTTTTGAGAAAACCTTTGACGCTTCAATAACAGCGGCGTTTGCGTTTGGCCCGAAAGCTCGAATACCAGCAGCGTCAAACGCATCTACCATACCTGCGGCAAGCGGGTCGTCGGGAGCCACGAAAGCTAAATCGATGTTGTTTTCTTTTGCAAACTTCACCATATTTTCTTTGTCCATAACATCGATATCAACGAGTTGTGCATCCCTTGAAATACCGCCGTTACCGGGAGCACAGTAAAGTTTGGTGCATTTAGGACTTTCAAGCAGCTTTTTAATTAGTGCGTGTTCTCTGCCGCCTGAACCAATCATTAATATATTCATTTTATCACCTCATTAGTGGTGGAAAAGTCTGATTCCCGTAAATGACATTGTCATACCATACTTGTTGCAAGTCTCAATAACGTTGTCATCTCTGATTGAGCCGCCCGGCTGAGCAACAAACTCTACGCCTGAACGCTTAGCTCTTTCAATATTGTCACCAAACGGGAAAAATGCGTCTGAGCCGAGTGAAACGCCCTTAAATGTTGAGAGCCATTCCTTCTTTTCCTCTTTTGTAAGAGGTTCGGGCTTAGTTTTAAAGAACTGTTGCCAAATGCCGTCGGCGAGAACATCCTCATAGTCGTCGGAAATATATACATCAATTGTATTATCTCTGTCGGGACGTCTGATATTGTCAACAAAAGGAAGATTCATAACCTTGGGATGCTGTCTGAGATACCAAATATCAGCTTTGTTACCAGCAAGGCGAGTACAATGTATTCTTGACTGCTGACCGGCACCTACGCCGATAGCCTGTCCGCCCTTAGTGTAACAAACAGAGTTTGATTGAGTATATTTGAGTGTGATAAGTGCAATGAGCAAATCACGTTTAGCATCTTCGGGAAGGTTTTTATTCTCTGTTACAATGTTCTGCATAAGCATTGCTTCATCTATTTTTAGGTTATTTCTGCCCTGCTCAAATGTAACGCCGAAAACATCTTTGTGCTCTATAGGATTTGGTACGTAATCAGGGTCAATTTTTACAATATTATATGTGCCCTTTCTTTTACTTTTGAGCACCTCGAGTGCTTCGGGGGTGTAGTCTGGAGCAATAATTCCGTCAGAAACTTCGCGCTTCAAGAGTAATGCTGTCTGAACATCGCAAGTATCTGAAAGGGCTACCCAGTCACCGTATGATGACATTCTGTCTGCGCCTCTTGCCATAGCGTAAGCAGACGCAATCGGAGAAAGCTCAAGGTCATCTACAAAGTAGATTTTTTTGAGTGTATCGGAAAGCTCGGTTGCAACTGCCGCACCTGCAGGGCTTACGTGCTTAAAAGAAGCGGCAGCAGGAAGACCGGTTGCTTCTTTGAGCTCTTTTACAAGCTGCCATGAGTTAAAAGCATCAAGAAAGTTAATGTAACCCGGCTTGCCGTTGAGTACTTCTACGGGAAGATCGGAACCGTCATTCATAAAAATTCTTGACGGCTTCTGGTTGGGGTTACAACCGTATTTTAAAGCGAGTTCATTCATTTGTAACAGTCCTTTCGTAAAAACTTACTTATTCTTGTTGATAATTCTTGAATCAGCCTTGTTAGTAGCAATATCAATATATCTGACAAAAAGTGAAACTTTATTGTCATTATTTAAAGCATTCCATATTTTTTCTGCAAATGTATCAATATCATCGTTGCCGATTTCTACAAGCGTCGGTTCACCCTCAAATGAAGGCAACGGATCTCCGTCGCTCATATAGGTGTGAATAAATCTTCCGAGACCCGCAATCGGGGAATCATACATAAATGTATATCTTTCACAGCAATCGGGATTACCGTCAGCGCTCTTTAAAATTGACATAGCGTAGTTCATCTTGCCGTCAGAGCATTTTACAATGCCTGAAATACGCGGCGTGTAGTTTGGAGCATCCGGCTCAAACTCACGTGTGCGAAGCGCCTGCTCAAAAGTGAGCTGCTGGTTCATAAGATCGTAAATTGTGTCTGTCTGATCACCGTTTGTAACAATTGTCTTGTTGCCGAGCGTTCTTACGGGTGAATAGATAATGAGCGACGGGTCAACAAGCTTTGATGGGTCAAAAGCCTGTGTCTTTATGCCGTCTTCGGTTTCAACAAAAACTCTGTTTCTGCTGTTTTCACTTCTGCCCATAATAAAATACGCAATGACTGCTTTTGTGCCGTCTGCGCTTTTGCCTAAAACAATACCTCTTCCGGGATATGTTGTCGATGCTATGTCCTTTTCAAGAGAAACCGGTTTCATATTTTGCCTCCTATTATTCAAGAATTTCCGTTTTATTGCCTACTACCTTTATTTTATCATTGCAAAACAGAGCTACAGCCTTTGGCAAAATTTTCCATTCAGCCTGTTCCATCACTCTTTTTTGCAAAATTTCAGGAGTATCTCCGTTTTGAATTTCTACAGCCTTTTGGATGATAATCGGACCGTTATCACAAATTTCATCTACAAAATGTGCAGTAGCTCCCGTTATTTTAACGCCTCTTTCAAGAGCCTTTTCGTGAACTTTGAGTCCGTAAAAGCCCTCCCCGCAAAACGATGGTATAAGCGACGGGTGAATATTTATTATTTTATTTTCAAAAGCTTTTATAACTTTTTTTCCGAGTATAGTCATAAACCCGGCAAGCACTACAAGATCGATATTTTTGCTTTGAAGCAAATCTGTCAATGCCGTGTCGTAGTTGCTGAATTCGGAATAATCTTTGCGCCTTATAACTTTTGTCGGAATACTATTGCTTTCGGCACGCTGCAACGCATAAGCATTCGGATTTGACGATACAACAAGGGTAATTTTACCGTTCGGAATTTCTCCTCTGCCCTGCGCGTCAATCAAAGCCTGCAAATTCGTTCCGCCGCCCGAAACCAGAACAGCTATATTTTTCATTATTCAATTACAACTCCATCCGTACCTTCTGCTATTTCACCTATAACTAATGCGTCTTCACCGTTAGCCTTTAATACCGAAAGTGCCTTATCGGCGTCCTCTTTGGCTACAGCAACAATCATACCCACGCCCATATTAAATGTATTAAACATATCGTGTTCCGAAATATTGCCGACTTTTTGCATAAGCTTGAATATAGGAAGTACGGGAACAGCCGATTTATCAATTTTTGCAGTAAGACCGTCTTTAAGCATACGCGGAATATTTTCATAGAAGCCGCCTCCTGTTATGTGAGAAACAGCCTTTACCTCAACTTCGTTCATAAGCGCAAGAATCGGTTTTACATAAATTTTTGTTGGTGTCAAAAGTGTTTCGCCTAACGGCTTGTCAAGCTCGGGATATTCCGCATTAATTGTCTTTTCGTCAATGCCGAAAATCTTTCTTACAAGTGAAAAACCGTTCGAATGAACGCCAGACGAACGCAAGCCAATAAGCACATCACCTGCTTTTAGCTTTGAACCATCAATAATTTTTGGTTTGTCGGCAATACCAACGCTGAAGCCTGCAACATCATACTCGTCAACAGGCATAAGACCCGGATGTTCGGCCGTTTCTCCTCCGATAAGTGCACAACCTGACTGTACGCATCCGTCTGCGATTCCCGAAACGATTTCGGCAACCTTTTCGGGAATATTTTTTCCGATTGCTATATAATCAAGAAAGAACAGAGGCTGTGCTCCGCAACAAATGATATCGTTTACGCACATCGCAACGGCGTCTATTCCTATAGTATCGTGTTTGTCAAGAAGAAACGCAAGCTTAATCTTTGTGCCGACACCGTCCGTACCGCTTACAAGAACCGGCTCCTCCATATCTTTGAAATTAGGGGCAAACAAGCCGCCAAAGCCGCCGATGCCGGAAACCACACCGTCTGTTTTTGTTCTGGCAACGTGCTTTTTCATAAGCTCAACCGCTTTATAACCTGCCGTTACGTCAACGCCTGCTGCCTTATAACTTTCTGAAAAGCTGTTCATTGTAGTCCTCCATTACTTTCTGTTAATTTTTTTAGCATATTTATCTACAAAAATCGACCTTGGAATTTCAGCATTATAGTGACCGCTGAAACAACCGTCACACAATCCGATATTTGCGTCCTCAGCGATTTTTTTAACATCTTCAAGACTTAAATATCCGAGAGTATCCGCACCGATAAGCTCTTTGATTTCATCAGAACTCATCTTGTTTGCAATAAGACTATCCTTGTCATGAATATCTATTCCGAAATAGCACGGGCAAATAAACGGAGGTGAGCTTATCAGCATATGAACCTCTTTGGCACCTGCATCACGAAGAAGTTTTACAATATGCTTTGAGGTTTCGCCTCTTACAATTGAGTCGTCAATTACAACAACACGTTTGCCCTTTACATTTGAGGTGAGCGCAGTAAGACGTGTTTTCAGCAAGCGACGCATTTTGTCTTTTCCCGTTCCAACCATTCTGCCAATGTATTTGTTTTTGACAAAACCCATACCGAAAGGAATACCCGAAGCCTGAGCATAACCTTCAGCCGCAATGAGTCCCGAATCCGGTACACCGCAGACCAGATCGGCGTCAATAGGAAATTCTTTATACAAAAGCTCTCCTGCCTTGAATCTTGCGTGGTGAACACTTACGCCGTCAATTACACTGTCCGGGCGCGCAACATACACGTACTCGAAAAGACATAATGAAGTCTTGTCGGCTTGTTTACGCTGCCTATATGAATGAAAACCTTGTTCGTCAATAACGACAAGTTCACCGGGCTCAACATCTCGAATAAATTCACCTCCGAGGCTGTCGATTACACAGCTCTCCGAAGTAATTACATAACTGTTTTTAACCTTGCCTATACAAAGAGGCCTGAAGCCGTACATATCTCTGAATCCCATCAGTCTTGACGGTGCGCAGATTACAGTTGAATATGCTCCCTCAAGTTTGTCCATTGCACGTAAAACAGCGCTTTCCAGGTCATCGGTCGTACATCTCTCAGACGCTATTACATAAGCCATAAGCTCTGCGTTTGAATTTGACTGAAAAATTGAACCGCCGCGTTCAAGGTCTTTTCTGATCTCAGCAAAATTTGTAATTGCACCGTTGCTTGCAATACCGATTGAACCCTCGCGATATCTGATTACAAGGGGCTGATTTGATGCACGGTCAAGGCTTTCGCTCGAAGTGTAGCGTACGTGACCTACTGCAATCCTGCCGTTTTTAAGCCTTGAAAGAGTATTGGCATTGAATACCTCTGACACCATACCGAGCTCTTTTACTGTTGAAAATTCACCGTTAACATTTACGGTGATACCGGCACTTTCCTGTCCTCTGTGCTGAAGCCCGAAAAGTGCATCGTGAGTCATTGCAACGCTGTCAAGGTCATCATCGTTACGATAAACGCCAAACACGCCGCATTCGTCATTTACTTTGTCGTATTTTTGATATATATCAACGTATTTCTTAATCAAAGTTCCGCCACCTTAGCCTGCATTGCTTTATCTTTTTCTGCTACACCGCTTGCCATATCAGCTTTCATTTCTTCGAGTTTTGCCGCCAATATTTCGTCTGAAACAGCAAGAATCTGTACTGCCAAAATTGCTGCGTTTGCAGCGCCGTCAACTGCTACCGTTGCAACGGGAATGCCTGTGGGCATCATTACCGTTGCCAAAAGCGCATCCATACCGTCAAGCTGAGCTGATTTGCAGGGAATACCGATTACAGGCAAAGTAGTCTTTGCGGCAAGAACACCGGCAAGATGAGCCGCCATGCCTGCAGCCGCAATTATTACTCCAAAGCCGTTTTTCTTGGCATTTGCAGAAAACTCTATTGCGGCATCGGGAGTTCTGTGGGCGCTCATAACATGAACTTCGTATTCAACACCGAATTCCTTTAGTTTTTTAACAGCCTTTGATACTACGGGAAAGTCGCTGTCAGACCCCATGATAATTGCAACTTTTTTCATAATCTCGCTCCTCCGAATATATTATTAACTATTATATTATAGTAAAAATACGCACAAATTTCAATATTATTCTTACTAATTATTTCAATACTTTAAAAAAATATTATTTTTGTATTTTATAATGACATTATTAAGTCATATTAATCTTTATGTACAGTAGAAGTATCGGTCGGATTGGCATTCTGCATATGCGGAAACAAGAACTCCATTTTATCATCATTAAAAGTACGGTCAAGATAAGCCTCAAACTGATTTTGCGGTACTACTCCGTTGTTGCGTTGATTCCACCTTGAAATTGCGCAAATTGAAATTATCGCGTCAATTATCATAAATAAAACTAAAAACGCAGTTATTATTGAACCTTTGTTTTTGGGTATTTTTTCAATCAACTTTGATGACAAGGGATACAGATAACGCACCCAGACAAGGCCTAAAAAACCCCAAATAAGCGCAAACATAAGGTTTGTCCTGCCGTTGAAGTTAAACGCGGTGTTGCTGTAATCCCACGATACCGTTCCGAACAGTGTTTCCTGAAGCCAGGAACAGAGATATTCAAAACTTGCACCCACTACGGCGCTTATAACAAATATTAATGTGTCGCTGAGCTTATAAAGCCTGTACAACACTATTGTCAAAAAACAAGCCCCTCCGCCGTAAACAGGAATAAACGGACCGATTACCATACCTACACGACATTCAAAATGACCTTCTGCAAATAAAGCCCAAATAGTTTCAAATACCGTACCCAAAATTGAACCGATTAAAAACAAATAAAAAAGTTTGGTAAAACAAAGCCCGAAAGCAAATGGTTTGTCGCTTTTGCTTTCATACACCATAGTATATTCTTTCATATTGTCAGCCTTAATTTCCTCAAGTTTTTCTGAAATTTGCCTGACATACGCACTGTGTTTTAAATCCGGGAAAGCCGCTGCAAATCTTTTTCTCCAAATATTTTTTGTAAACAGCTTGTTGTAATTTTGCTCAAGTTCTTTAATTTTTTCTTCTGAATCCGAAATTTTAAGGTATTTTACTGCATCGTTTAATGTACGTATGCGTTTTTTAAGTTTGATTGTGGAAATGAGCGAAAAAACATAGTCAACTAAAATCAAGCCGCAAATTGACAAAACTAATATTAAACTTAGCGTAAACGGTAAAAATTCAATCAGAGATTTTGTGAACGGAATAAGAAAGGCATTTAAAAACAAACCCAATATTCCAAACACAATAACATACGGCAGAGTTATGTAACTTCCGAGGTGCAGCCTGTCTTTTGAAAAGTTCCATGGTTTGAATCCCAGAATTTTTCTGCTTATAACACCGATTAAAATAACCAACACCGAAAGTATTATTGAACTGCCCAAGAATAAAATAAATTTATTATTCTTTGCCGGAATCAAAGCTAAATGACATATAACGGCACACAATCCGTACGAAGGACAAAACGGGAGTGTAAGGAACCCCATATTATGAAATTTTTTCTCGGTAAATAAGGTTTGAGAACTTGTAATAAGCCATCCAAGAAAAGAAAAAATCACAAAATACCATAATAAGTCAACAATAAACATACCTACCTCAAGATATAAAATAATATAGTACAATTGCAAAATAACCGCAAATAGGGCGCAGATTACTGCGCCCGAATAATATTTAATTATTTTCCCGGTTTGTCGATTCGGTTTTCGGAATCGTCTTTCCAGATTTCCTTAATTGCCGCAACATTTGCAGCCAGTCCCTGAATTTCTGACGGGATAATTATTTTTGTAGCTCTGCCGTCAGCGGCTTTTTCAAACGCTTCAAGAGATTTTAGCTGAATAATTCTGTCTGTGGGAGCAGCCTCGTTTAACATTCTTAGGGCGTCCGCCTGAGCTTTCTGAACTGTGAGAATAGCTTCTGCTTCACCCTGCGCTTCTCTGATTTTCTGCTCTTTTACGGCGTCTGCCTTAAGAATTGCGGATTCTTTAAGACCTTCCGCAACAAGAATCTGACTTCTTTTTTCACCTTCAGCGTCGAGAATTCTTGCTCTTCTTTCACGCTCAGCCTTCATCTGCTTTTCCATGGCGTCCTGAATTTCACGAGGCGGCAGGATATTTTTTAATTCAACGCGAATTACCTTGATACCCCATGCATCTGTTGCTTCATCAAGGATAATTCTGATTTTGTCGTTGATAGTATCTCTTGATGTGAGGGTGCTGTCAAGCTCAAGATCACCTATAATGTTACGCAGTGTTGTTGCGGTGAGATTTTCAATTGCGCTTATAGGACGCTCAACGCCGTAACAGTAGAGCTTAGGATCGGTAATTTCATAATAGACAACCGTGTCAATCTGCATTGTAACGTTATCACGTGTAATTACAGGCTGAGGCGGAAAATCGACAACCTGTTCTTTTAATGATACCTTTTTTGCAATTTTATCAATAAAAGGAATTTTTACATGCAGACCTGTACCCCAAGTGCCGTAATAAGCGCCTAAGCGCTCAATAACATATGCGTGAGCCTGAGGAACGATTTTAACGTTAGCTATAATGGCGATTATAATAATCAGCACAATAATACCGAATATTAAAAATGGCATATTTATCCTCCTTAAATGTCATCATAATTTTGCTACTATGAGTTTTACCCCTTCAATAGATAAAACTTTTATTTTACTTCCTTTCGGAATAGGGGCGTCTTTACTCAATGCGCTCCACACTTCACCGTTCACTTTAACCTGACCGACTGTGTCGCAGTCCTGTATATCCATTGTTACAACACCGGATTGACCGACTAATCTGTCTGCGTTTGTATTTATTATACGACTCTTTTTCTTAAATTTTTTTACAAGCGGTCGAGTTATAATCAAGCATAAAAGTGAAACAATTAAAAATACAGCTGATTGAATTGGAATTGACGGAGTAAAAACCGTAGATATTGCCGCAGCAATTCCGCCAAACACAAACCATATTGATACAAGCTGAGTTGTAAGTGCTTCACATACCGCCATCACAACGGCAAAGCCTATCCATATAAAAGGCATATATTGCTCCATAGAAATTCTCCTTTCCGACACAATTTTATCATATGACAAACAATAAGTCAATTTGTTTACGGGAATATGATAAATTTCTATACACATTTTATATTTTATATGTTATAATATTATTTGTACAGATAAAAGAAATATTTAAAGCAGGTGATTATATGGCTTTTGATACATTTGATGAGGGTATTGCACCGGGTGGAATACGCAGTAAAAATGAAATTAAGGTTTTGATTTGCTACCTTTTTGATTCTGTAAAAGAAAATATGGATAAGGAACTCATTATAGAGGCCATTACAACAGATAATCTTGCGAATTATTTTGAAACAAGCGCAGCCTTTGACGATTTGATTAAAAAAGGTAATCTTGTTAAAAGCGAGACGGTTGAGAATATTCAGACATACGAGCTTTCCGATAACGGAAAAATGATTGCTACCCAGCTTGAAAGCACTCTTTCCTACACTGTTAAGCAAAAAGCATATAACTGTGCAATACGTCTTCTTGCCGAAAAGAAAAAACACCGTGAAAATAAGGTTAAAATTGTAAAAGTTAAAAACGGATTTAACGTTATCTGCAAAATTCTCGGCGGTGACAGCGGCGATTTATTTAATTTCACTTTATATGCGCCTACCTATGAGCAAGCAACTGTAATGAAAAAGAATTTTTACGAAAATCCTGCCACATTCTACAAGGTGGTGCTGGCTCTTATTACAAAGGATAAGGACACTGTCGGAGAAGCGCTTGAAGATTTGTACGGCATACTGTAATTCAAAAATAAAGGTTGAGGGCAAGCATAAGAGTTACTCCGGGTATGCCGCCTATAATTGAAACAAGAAGCGATATTAAGCTTACAGGCAAGGTTACTCCTGTAAATATTGACGTAAGATTTACCGCAAATAATGTCGCAGCTCCGCATGATGCCGATAAAAAACTGCGTTTAATCGGGTGATTACTGCCGGATAAGCGATGAATTATTGAAAAAACCATAATTACGGAAAACAAAACAATTACTGCAGTCCATATCGACATAACTGAACATCTCCAAAATAAAATAGACCGTTGGAACTCCAACGGTCTATTTTTATGCTGATTTTCAATTATTTATTCCGATTATAAAATATCAAAATGTGCAAGCACATTAAGAGCAAGTACAAAAAGAACAAAAACTGTTGCAAAAATCTTTGTCCAGCGTGACAAAAAAGCATCTATTGAACGTGCTTTATTTTTTGAGAAATAAGAGTCAGCAACGCCTGTTACAACTCCGACGCCCTGCTGGTTGCCTTCCTGGAGAATGATAACCACGATAATTGCAATAGATACAATGCCGAGTACAATACCGAGAATAATGCCCCAAATGCTCATTTTTACTCCATCCTTTCATAATTTAATATAACAAAATAATAATCTGCATTATTAACTAATTTATATTAACACATAAATTTATTTATTTCAAGTATTTTTACATAATTTTAATAAAAGAATTTATTCTGCAAATATAAATTATATTAATGACAGTTGTTCATCTTTTAAATCTTCATTAACAGGCAATGCCCCGAGTGCAGGGAGCGTTCTGGTTCTGTACCGCTGAGGTTTTGCCAAATCACCTTCGTGATATTCCGAAATTTCAAACAATCGATGTCCTTTTTTGAGCTTCATAACAGCAACACCTTGGGTAGAACGTGTTGTTTTCAATGAAATTGCTCCTGTGTGCACAAGCAACATCCTTTCGGACGTGGCTTTTAATAAAACTTCTTTATCCTCGTTGATAAATACCATGCCGCATAGAGGAGATTTATCAGAATAAGCGCCTGTGAGTTTTTTCCTGTTTGTCTTTGTGGCATAAGCTTCAATAGGGACTTTGGCAAGTTTGCCGTTTTCAAAGGCAAATACCAACATTCCTTTGTAATCCTTGGTCACAACCATTTTAACGGCATTTTCGCCTTCGTCCATAGAAAGTTTTGCCGCAACATAGTCGCCGAGCACGCTTGCTTTTGTATCGGAAAAATCTGATGCTTTTGCCTTATACACCTGACATTTATCGGTGAAGAACAATAAATCACAGTTATTTGAGCCCTCAATTTGCTGAGTAATTTCATCTCCGTCCTTTAGTTTCTGTCCCCCGCTCATTCTAAGCGACTGAGGGGTTATTTTTTTAAAATATCCCTCTTTGGTAAAGAAAAATGTTACGGGATAATCCGGGATTTCTTCAATTTCTTCCACATAGTTTGTTTCGTCATTGTAAATAATTATGCTCTTACGTGGTTGACCGTGTTTTTGAGCAATTTCTTTAAGCTCTTTCACAATGATTGATTTAACCTTAGATTTACTTTTTAAAATCCCGTCAAGCTCAGCTATTTCCTTTTCAAGATTATCTATATCGGTTGTACGTTTTAAAATATACTCGCGGTTGAGGTGTCTGAGTTTAATCTCCGCAACATATTCAGCCTGAATTTGATCAATACCGAATCCTATCATCAAATTCGGCACAACTTCAGATTCTTCATCGGTCTCTCTGATGATTTTAATCGCCTTATCAATATCAAGCAAAATCTTTGCAAGGCCTTCAAGAAGATGAAGTTTTTCAGCCTTTTTGTTGCGATCAAAATATGTTCTGCGTCGTACACACTCAATTCGGAAAGCAATCCACTCTTCAAGTAATTCTCTTACACCGAGAACTCTGGGAACTCCGCCGATTAAAACATTAAAATTACAGGAGTAAGAGTCCTCAAGCGTAGTAAATCTAAACAGTTTTGCCATAAGTTTGTCGGGATCGGTTCCGCGCTTTAAATCTATTGTAATTTTAAGACCGTCAATACCCGTTTCATCTCGTATATCTGAGATTTCCTTAACTTTTCCCTGCTTTACAAGATCAATAATTTTTTCAATAATAACTTCGCAGGTGGTTGTGCTTGGAATTGAAAGCACATCAATACAGTTTGCAGATTTATCATATTCGTATTTTGCGCGCAGCTTTATACTGCCTCTGCCGGTTTTGTAAACCTGATCAATTACCTTTTCATCATATATAATCTGACATCCGCCTATAAAATCAGGCGCAGGGAGCGTTGATTTTATATCGTGATCCGGATCTTTGATTAAAGCGGCGGTAGTTTCACAAATTTCCTTAAGGTTAAAAGAGCAAATATTCGACGCCATACCTACGGCTATACCGGTATTTGCATTTACAAGTACAGACGGAAACGCAACTGGTAAAAGCGACGGTTCTTTCATGGTATTGTCGTAGTTATCGACAAAATCTACCGTATCTTTATCAATATCTCTGAAAATTTCCGCACATATAGGCGCAAGTTTTGCCTCTGTATATCTTGATGCCGCCCAGGCCATGTCACGGCTGTAAAATTTACCGAAGTTACCCTTTGAATCTACATACGGATGAAGCAATGCCTCATAGCCTCTTGACAGTCGTACCATTGTATCATAGATGGCGGAATCACCATGAGGATTGAGCTTCATGGTGGCGCCTACGATATTTGCAGACTTTGTTCTGGCACCTGTAAGTAAACCCATTTTATACATTGTATAGAGCAATTTTCTATGCGACGGCTTAAATCCGTCAATTTCGGGAATTGCGCGCGATAAAATTACGCTCATTGCGTACGGCATATAGTTTTCTCTGATTGTAGCAACAATAGGCTGCTCAACTATATCGCCTGCACCGTTTATGACTCCGTGTGTTTTTGGTTCAGAGGAATTTTTTGATGATTTTTTTCTTGAAGCCACTTATCTTTCCTCCAATCAGCTTACATCAAGATTTTCTGTATATTCATTGCCGTGCTCAACGATGTATTCTTTTCTTCCCTGAAGATTGTCACCGAGAAGTATGTCAAAAATTTCAGCGGTTTTAGATGCATCGTCAGGCATAACCTTAATAAGACGGCGTGTATTCGGGTTCATTGTGGTGAGGTTCATCATATCGGGTTCGTTTTCACCCAAGCCTTTGCTTCGCTGTACGGTAAACTTTTCTTTACCTATCTCGGCAATAAACTTATCTTTTTCACTCTCGTCATAAGCAAAATAAACGTTATTTTTCGAGGTTATTTCATAGAGCGGAGATTCGGCAATAAATACCTTTCCCTCTTTGATAAGCGTGGGGGTCAAACGGTAAAGCATTGTCAAAAGAAGCGTTCTGATCTGAAAACCGTCAACATCGGCATCGGTACACAATATGACTTTATTCCAACGCAGGGCGTTCATATCAAAACTCGAAAGATTTTTGTTCGCTTTCGACTTGACTTCAACCCCGCAGCCGAGGACTTTTAGTAGGTCTGTAATAATTTCGCTCTTAAAGATTTTATCGTAATCCGCTTTGAGGCAGTTAAGAATTTTACCTCTTATCGGCATAATTGCCTGAAAATCCGGATTTCTTGCCTGTTTGCATGCGCCCAATGCAGAGTCACCCTCCACTATGAACAGCTCTCGCTCGGATACATCCTTACTTCTGCAATCTACAAATTTTGCAACACGGTTGGTAATATCCAGATTGCCGGAAAGCTTTTTCTTAATGTTAAGACGTGTTTTCTCAGCGTTCTCTCTGCTTCGTTTATTTACCAGCACTTGTTCGGCTATTTTTTCAGCCTCAAGGGGATTTTCTATAAAATAAACTTCAAGACTTTGACGCAGAAAAGCAGTCATGGCATCCTGGATACCCTTGTTAGTGACTGCCTTTTTGGTTTGATTTTCATATGATGAAACGCTTGAAAACGATGAAATCACGCAAACAAGGCTGTCCTCTACATCATCATATTTGATTTTTCCCTCGGTTTTGTTGTATTTGTTGTTTTGCTTTAAGTAATTATCAATCTGATATACAAACGCGTTTCTTACCGCTTTGTCGGGCGCGCCTCCGTGTTCAAGCCAGCTTGAGTTGTGGTAATACTCAGTGGTATGAACCTTATTTGAAAAAGCAACCGCCACATTGATTTTGCATTTATATTCGGGTTTGTCGTCACGATCACGGGTTTTGCATTCTGTTTCCCAGTGCTGAATTGATGTAAGGGCGTCATCGCCGACAATTTCAGCTACGTGATCAACTATTCCGTTTGCATAGTTAAATGTAGTTGTATCAAATGACTTGCCGTTCTGATTTCTGAATACAAATTCCACACCGGCGTTAACAATTGCCTGGCGCTTCATTATATCAATAAAGTACTCGGGGCTGATGTCAATATCGGTAAAAACTTCGAGGTCGGGCTTCCACTTGATTTTTGTGCCTGTATCTTTTTTGGAGTATGGTTCCTTTTTGAGTCCGCCTACATTCTCACCTTTCTCAAAGTGAAGCATATAGCGGTATCCGTCACGGCGTATATCTACATCCATATATTCAGAACTGTACTGTGTGGAACAAAGTCCCAGTCCGTTCATACCGAGCGAAAATTCATAGCTTTCGCCCTCGTTGTTATTGTATTTACCGCCTGCATACATCTCACAAAAGACAAGCTCCCAGTTGTATTTTTCCTCATTTTTGTTATAGTCAACAGGGATGCCTCTGCCGTGATCCTCTACTTCGATTGAACCGTCTGAATACCTGGTTACGGTAATTTGCTTTCCGTAGCCTTCCCTTGCTTCGTCTATTGAGTTTGACAAAATTTCAAATACTGAATGCTGACAACCGTCGATACCGTCCGAGCCGAAAATTACCGCCGGTCTTTTTCTGACACGGTCGGCGCCTTTCAGCGTAGTGATACTGGAGTTATCATATTCGTTAGTTTTCTTCCTTGCCATTTCACTCTTCCTTTATTTTTTATCACCGCGAAGCTTTTTGATTTTGTCACGCAAGTATGCAGCGTGTTCAAATTCAAGCAGCTTTGCGGCGGCTTTCATCTCTTTTGTAAGGCTTTCGATAAGCTGCTGCTTTTGAGCCTTTGTGAGCTTCTTTGTGTTTTTAAACTCACTGTCGGCGTGTGTGGAAATTTCGAGCACATCGCTGACCTTTTTGACAATTGTCTTTGGAATAATTCCGTGTTCCTTATTGTATTTATCCTGAATTTCTCTGCGTCGCTGAGTTTCGGTTATTGCAACCCGCATTGAGTCGGTTACGCTGTCTGCATACATTATAACCATACCCTCGCTGTTTCGCGCGGCACGTCCGGTTATCTGAATAAGCGAACGTGTGCTTCGCAAAAATCCTTCCTTATCGGCATCGAGAACCGCTACGAGCGACACTTCCGGAATGTCAAGACCTTCTCTTAAAAGGTTTATTCCGACAAGCACATCAAACTCGCCGAGTCGCAAATCACGCACAATTTCCATACGCTCCACAGTATCAATGTCGTGGTGCATATATCTGACTTTTATACCCATAGTTTCAAGATAAGCTGTCAAATCCTCAGCCATTTTCTTTGTGAGCGTGGTTACAAGCGTGCGTTGTTTTTTTGCTGTTCTTATATTGATTTCCGATACAAGGTCATCAAGCTGACCTTCTGTGGGTCTTACAGAAATTTCAGGGTCTAACAAACCTGTGGGTCTGATAATTTGTTCGGCAACAACCTTGCTCTTTTCCAGCTCAAGGTCACCCGGTGTCGCGCTAACAAATACAACCTGATTTATTCTTTCGTAAAATTCATCAAAATTAAGAGGTCGGTTATCATATGCTGACGGAAGTCGGAATCCGTAGTCAACAAGACTCTTTTTCCTTGCATGGTCGCCCGCATACATTCCTCTTACCTGAGGCAGAGTTACATGGGATTCGTCAATAAACAGCAGATAATCATCCGGGAAATAGTCAAGCAAGGTAAACGGAGCTGAACCGGGTTTTCTGCCCGATAAAATTCTTGAATAGTTCTCAATACCCGTGCAAAAACCGATTTCCTGGAGCATTTCCATATCATAGTGAGTTCTTTGCTCCAATCTTTGCGCCTCAAGCAATTTTCCGTTCTCTCTGAAATATTCCAGTCGTTCCTGCAATTCACGCTCAATTTCCGCAAGCGCAACTTTCATTTTATCTTTGGATACAATATAGTGCGACGCAGGATATATTGCCGCGTGTTTTAGAAGTGCTTTGAGCTCGCCTGTCAAAGGATTTATCTCGGAAATTCTGTCTATCTCATCGCCGAAAAATTCAACCCTGATAATTGAATCATTTGAAGCGGCGGGGAAAATTTCAACCACGTCGCCGCGAACACGAAACTTATTTCTTATGAAATTAACGTCGTTTCTCTCATACTGCAATTCAACAAGCTTTTTAACTAAATCATCACGGTTTTTTTGCATACCGGGGCGCAGAGAAATTACCATATTGCGGTAATCAATCGGGTCGCCCAAGCTGTAAATGCAGGAAACTGACGCAACAATAATTACGTCACGGCGCTCTGACAATGCCAGAGTGGCGCTGTGACGAAGTTTATCTATTTCATCATTTATTGAACTGTCTTTTTCTATATAGGTGTCAGTTTGAGCAACATATGCTTCGGGCTGATAGTAGTCGTAATAAGATACAAAATATTCTACCGCGTTGTCAGGGAAAAATTCCTTAAACTCGCTGCAAAGCTGTGCGGCAAGAGTTTTGTTGTGTGCCAAAACAAGCGTTGGTCTTTGAACACGTTCAATGACGTTTGCCATTGTAAATGTTTTACCCGAGCCTGTTACGCCAAGCAAAGTTTGTTCCTTGTTACCGTTGTTTATACTGTCAACAAGCTTGTCTATTGTCTGCGGTTGATCACCTGTCGGTTTGTATTTAGAATGTATTTTAAACTCCATAATATCTGCTCACTTAACAAAAAATTATCGAACGTTTGTTTTAAATTATAGAACATCTATGTTTATTTGTCAACAAAACTAAAATACAGACAAACAATAAACAAATTTGTTGCTATTCATCGCAATAAAATATATTGCCTGCCATTCCGCTTTCACGCAGAGAAACATAGTCCTCGTCGGTAACTATGTAGTGATCAATAAGCTCTACTCCGACCGACTGCAGAACTTCCAGTAATTTCCGCGTTGTTTCAAGGTCGTTGCTCGAAGGAAGCGCAGTTCCGCTTGGATGATTGTGTGCCAGAAACGCGGTTTTTGCGTTGTGACGCAAAGCTAAATCCACTATTTTGCGTATTGGCATATCTGTTGAGTTTAGCGAGCCCTTGGAAATTATATTAAAATATATCATCTTTCCCTTTGCGTCGCCCAACATAAGAGCAACCGCTTCGCTTGTTCTGCCGATAAACTTTGCTTTGAATATTTCGCCGAGCTTGTCAAGGTCGATTACATTGTCATATGACATTTTTGATTCACTGTAAAGTCTTGCCATTTCGGGAAGCAGCTTTAAAAATATTGCTGCCGACTCCGACAGACCGAATTCATTCTGAAGTTCGTCTATCGGAGCGTCGCACACGCCGGCTATAGTGAGATATTTATCTATTAATCGGTGTGCAAGAGGGTTTGTATCCTTTCGCGGAATGGCATAGAACAAATACAACTCTAAAGCCTCATGAGGTTCAAATACATCAAGCCCGTTTTCTATAAACTTTTTCTTTAGTCTTTGTCTGTGACCCGTATGTTCGTGACCGTTTGATGAAGCCATAATTTATCACCTGTGCAGTTGATTATTTTACTCCGTACTGCTCGTAATATGCATCAATAGCAGCCTTTAATTTGTCGTCAATTACAACCTTGCCGTTGTATTCTTTATTATAAAGATGCTCTACAACTTCAGCCATTGTTACGATAGCCGTTGTTTTGAGACCGTATTTTTCTTCAATTTCACAAAGAGCGCTCTTATCGCCCTGACCTCTTTCCATACGGTCAACCGAAACTACAAGACCTATCGGATTTACATCACCCTGTGCTTTGATAATCGGCAAGGTTTCTTCAATTGAAGTGCCTGCGGTTGTAACGTCTTCAATGATTACTACCTTATCGCCGTCATTTATTGGGCTACCGAGCAAAATACCCTTGTCGCCGTGATCCTTTACCTCTTTTCTGTTTGAGCAATAGCGGATATCTTTTCCGTATTTTTCGCTGATTGCAATTGTTGCCGCAACCGAAAGCGGAATACCTTTATAAGCAGGTCCGAAAAGAACGTCGAAATCAAAGCCGAAAGTCTTGTTGATGGCTTCGGCGTAGTACTGACCAAGCTTTCTGAGCTGAGCACCTGTTCTGTAAAAGCCTGTATTTACAAAAAACGGCGTATTTCTGCCGCTCTTTGTAACGAAATCACCGAATTTAAGCACCTGGCAGTCAACCATAAATTCAATAAACTCTTTTTTATAATTTTCCATAACATGGCCTCCTAGTAAGAATTACATAATTTGACATAATAAATTTTAACACAATATCTTGTTTTTGTAAATGTAAATTACAGTTATGTAATCAATATGTTGTTTTTTGAGCTTTGTTCCTACCGGATTTTAAATAATTGGAAATAAATTTTCAAAAAATTTACTATTGACACACAAGAACATATGTTCTATAATTTACTTATAATAAAACATATGTTCGAGATGATTTTATGAATATTGCGAATACCGTTGATAAAAACAAATATAAAAAAGACAGAGTTATTCTGCACAGCGACTGTAACGGATTTTATGCAAGCGTAGAGTGTCTGCATCATCCGGAAATAAGAAACAAACCGGTTGCAGTGAGCGGTGACGCCGAAAACAGGCACGGCATAATTTTAGCAAAAAATGAAATCGCCAAAAAATTCGGTATAAAAACAGGTGAAGTGATTTGGCAGGCAAAGCTTAAGTGCCCGGATTTGATAACGATTCCTCCGCATTTTGATTTATATAAAAGATTCTCTAAAATGGCAAGGAGGATATACAGCGATTATACAGACAAAATTGAGCCGTTTGGCCTTGATGAAGCGTGGCTTGATGTAACGGATAATATAGGCGGCGACGGATATACTATTGCAAAAGAAATTAATCAAAGGATTAAATATGAACTCGGAATCACGGTAAGCATAGGAGTGAGCTTTAATAAAATTTTTGCAAAATTCGGCAGTGATTATAAAAAGCCCGACGCAATAACCGTAATTGACAGAAGTAATTTTAAGGATATAGTTTGGCCTGCTCCCGCTCAGGATCTGCTGTATGTCGGTCGTGCCACAAAAAGGAAACTGAATAATATCGGTATATACACAATCGGCGATATTGCAAACACATCAATTGATGTGCTGCATAATCAGCTCGGTAAATGGGGATACCTTATATACGGCTTTGCAAACGGATTTGATTCTTCACCCGTTGCACATATGAATTCTCAATCAGAGGTAAAGTCCATAGGCAATTCTACCACTACGCCGATTGATATGAAAACATATGATGATGTAAAGGTTGTAATGTATGTGTTGTGCGACAGCGTTTGCCGACGTATGCGCGAAAAAGGATTTATGGCAAAAGCCGTTGAAATCAGCCTTCGGGACAATAAACTCAATACATTTTCCCGTCAACACAGCTTAAGCGCTTATACGAATCTTACTTCAGATATCAGAAAAGCCGCTCTGAATCTTGTAAAACAGAATTACAGATTCAATAAGCCGCTGAGAAGCATCGGCGTTGCCGTAATGGATTTTATACATGACGACATTCCGAGACAATTGAATATTTTTGAGGATGAAAATCGTCAGATACAAAATGAAGTGCTCGACAAAACCGTTGATATTCTGAAAAAAAGATTTGGTAACTATATTGTGTGCCCTGCCGTTTTACTCGGAAACAAAAAACTGTCCGCTTTCAACCCAAAGGATGACCACACGGTACACCCTGTCAGTTATCTTTAAGGAGTGATATTGATGAAAAAATACGTTAAGGTTAACGCTACTTTCGATTGCGACGGCAATTTACTTCCTGTATGTATCTATTGGGACGATAACAGAAAATTTGATATAGATAAAATCAAGGATATTCGCTATGCGTCGTCGCTTAAGGCGGGCGGTGCCGGAATACGTTACACCTGTATGATAAAAGGAATGGAGCGTTATTTGTTTTTGGAAGATAATCGCTGGTTTGTGGACAGCAAAGAAAAAGAATAAGGAGATATGCTTTGCATATCTCCTTATTCTTTTTGCTTGCCGAATGCAAGTAATTGTTTTGTCGGAAATGAAAAAATATTTAAACAACAAATATAGGTTATTGCAACAGCTATCAAAATATAAATCGCGGTTGCAAGCGTCTCGCCCGTAAACGAAGCGATGTAACTATAAACGTTAAACGCTTCAAAGCCGACAAGAAAAAACTTGTGCCAAAAATAAATTTGAAGTGTTTTTGTACCAAAAGCAGTGAAAAATTTAATTTTCTTATTTGGCATTAAACACATAACAGAAAAACCGAAAACACCTGAAATAATATAGCAGAACAAGCGAACGATGCCGCCGAATTTATAATAGTCTCCAAGACAATTAAAGTCGTTTCTTCCTGTAAACATAGGTCTCAAATAGGAATATATGTCGTGATAAAAAAATAACGCGAATACAATTACAACAACGGCAATAACCGACAGAATTTTGAGCCATGTTTTAGAAAAAATATTCAGAAGCTGTTCCGGTTTTAAGCAGTAGCCGAGAAAAAATATCGGCAAAAATACAAAAATTCTCATAAGCACAAGCTTATCACCGATAAATTTGTCATATCCGGCCATACAGCCTATTACAGTAAAAATTATCAGAAGTATTTTTGAGTTGTAATTCCTAAACAGCCATGCTACTGCAATAAAAACAGCCATAGCGCCCATATACCAGGTAAATGAATCATACATATCAAGAATAGAATATGCGGGATTTTCCTGCAAAATCAACTTCCAAACGCTCATAAATATTCTGAGTATAATTCCGATAAATATATATGCAAAAAATTTTTGCTTCGGAAAAGGAGTGGATTTGTTCATAGGCTTTAGAAACAAACCGCTGATAAATATGAACAACGGCATATGGACAGAATAAATCACAAAAAACAAACCTTTTTCCGCCCAATTGCCGTCTTGCCTTGTTAAAAAGTCAATGGCATGTCCGACTACAACAAGTATTATCGCCAAAAATTTTACGTTATCATATAAATATATTCGTCCACAGCTGTCATTTTTACTGTTCAAGGAAGTTGCTTGTCTTTCCATATTTCCCCCTACTGCTTTTTAAATGTAATATCATAATCCTGATATTTAACAATAATATTGCTTATAATATTATTTTTATAAATCAGCTTAAAACTTGTATGTGTTCCCTCATCAAATGTAATGTCAAGCTCAGAATCCGAAGAAAATTTATATTTACCGCTGTGAGTACCGTCATCAGGCGAGCCCGGAGTAAGCCAAAGTGAAAATGTACCGTCGTCATTAAAAGTCAGGCTGCCTTGATATGATGTAGAATTTGTCCGGTAAATTTCGCTGAGCTCAACCTCATCTCCGCTCGCATTTTCAGCTGAACTGCAAACCCAGGAATAATTGCAAAGCTGAGAAATTTTTGAATTTTTTAAGCAAAACCAAATAGTAAATAATGTAACGGCTATAAGTATAATAACTGCCGCCACTGAATAGCAAACTACTTTTTTACGTTTTTTTCGTTTTAAAAATTCTTCCCTGCGCTCTTCACGTCTCATACTTTTTTTATCCATAAAACCCACCGTAAAATTACATATTAAAATAAACGTCATATCCGGCGTAGTCAATGACAATTTCGGAAGGAGTATCTCCATCCCATGAATTAACCTTAATTGACATATTTTTGTCGTCACTGTATGTTGCTGAAATGTTTTTACCCTCAACTGCATAAGCTCCCGAATTTGAGCTTGACTGAGTTAAAGTATCTGTGAAAGTGCCGTCGGAATTAAATGTGACTGTACCGTTTAGATATGATGATCCGAACACCTCTTTAAGAGAACATTCGCTGTTTGTATATGTATCAATTGCCTTGTAAGGGGCATAAGTCGCATTGAAACATTTGCCTGACTCAGTGCTTTTTGTAGGGACAACAACCTTTTCGGTAGTTTCATTCTGCTGATTAGTGCTTGTAGTCGAAATTGCGGCAGCGGTAGTTGTTTGAGGCTGCGAGTCCCGGGAAGTTGTTTCAGCCTGAGTGTCAATTGTTGTTTCAGCTAAAACAGTTGACGAAGCAAAGGTTGACTCTGTTCCGTTTGTACTATTTTCTTTTTTAGAATTATTAAACACAATAAAAACTACAACAGCGGCAATAATAAGTATCGCTGCAATACAAATGATGATTACAGGAGTTTTGGAACTCTTACTGTCGGAATACCTTTTTTCCATTTACTTGTCCTCCTTTTTCTCAGTAGCTTCTTTTTTCATCCGAAGCAGGACGCCGCGCTTAACCATTTTACCGTTAAAATAAATATATTCCTCCATATTTCCAGATTCGTCAATATCAACAGAAGCAAATTCTTCGGCATAGTTTGGTTTTTCCTCTTCTTCGTCATCGTAAAAAATACCTTGACGGCGATTTTCTATTTTTTCGTCAATCCTGTTAATTTTTTTATTTTTATCAACAATCATACTGTACATAGGTTTATATACGGCTGAATTAATTATGTAGGACATTATTGACGGAATAAAAACAACAGCCAAAATAGCAGTCGCAATTATTACCGCAATAGGAACAGTACAACAAAACAGAATTGTTGCACAGGCGAAAGCGAGAATTATTAAACCAAACAAAGCAATAATGTTATGCTTTATTTCGCCAAAAGTCATAAGCGCGCTGTTTTTATAAATATGTTTCATTGATAAATCAAAAGTGACAGTCATAGGCGGTATGTAGAAAAATGCGAAAAGTAAAAATACTGAAATAAAAATTGTAATTCCCATCAATACATAGAACACATTGGACTGACTGCCGAGCTTCAGATATACCACTATCGAATAGTAGCTGAATATTACTGCTGCATAAAAAACTATTCCGTGAATAAGGAATCTGAGAAAATTACTTTTAATTCCGCTTATAAAGTTTTGAAATACATCTACATTTTCTTCGCCGCGCACCATATGAGAAGTAACTTGGACTACGCCCGCATAAAACGGGAATATCGGTATAACCGCGAGCAAAAGTATGAACATACTGTTTAAACCGGTTAAATTATTAATCAACCAGAATATGCAGAAAAATACCGCAAACGGAACCGCAAAAAGCAAATTTGTCAATATGAGTCTAGGAAAATTGTGAAAAAATCTATTAAAAAAGTTTACAAGCGCAACAGAATTTTTATCAGCAGCCATTATAACCTCCGCAATTAAAAATTGAATGCACCTGCAAATAAAGTCCATAAAACTGTATCAAGCACAGATGCACAGAATGTCATTATTAACGATGACATCAGACGTGAACAGTAATTCAGGGATATTTCTTTATTAGAAATATTATATACTCTTCCCAAAACAGTAAAAAACATACGTTTTGAATAGTCAAATGATGATTTTGCCATTGAAATTAAAGCAATACAAAAAATAAAAGTTCCGGGCAACAACACCAACAAATAAAAGCCCACACCGAGCAGGGAATGAGTTACAAAGAGGAAACCCGCCGTAACTCCCGTACCAAAGCCTTTGACGAGAACTGCAAAAGATGCAGCCGGTATTCCCCATGGCGCGAAACCAAACAGAAAAACCGAAAACAGAAAAATAAAATCTGATGCAAAGCAGGCACAGAAAGTACCGACCGCACTTTGTGAAAGCCTTGCATCAAGATTAGTTGTAAATAGAAAATCAAGCGAATTTAGTGTTTCCTGTTTGCAATCATTTGCAAATATCGAGCCGAATATAAGTCCGACAAACAGCAAAAAGACAAAAAGTATTTTTACGCCGTATCGCTTCAATATGCAGCGTAAATCAGATACTTTAATGTGATTGGAAAATCCTTTATGCTCACGTTTTGTAAAAGAGAATACTAAACCTTTCATTAAAAAACATTCCTTTCAATTTATGGTTGTCCCAATAAATCATATGCGGAATGTTTTTTATTTATGAAATTTTATTTGCCGAGCTCCTCAGCACGCTTTGTGCACGCCTCCATGCCGTCCTGAATCGCTTCGTAGAAATTGTGTTCTCTGAGTTTATCAAGAGCCGCAATTGTTGTACCGCCCTTGGAGCTTACCTTTTCAATAAGAGTATCAACGCTGTCTCCGCTCTCTCTGATCATTGCGGCAGAACCTTCAAGAGTAGCGCATATAAGATTCATCGCCTTGTCATAATCAATGCCCTTGCTCTTAGCGTAATCAGCCATAGCCTTGGCAAACAAATAAATGTATGCGGGGCTGCTGCCGTTTACTGAAATAATTTCGTTCATATGGTCCTCTGTAATATATTCACAAACGCCGCTTCCGGAAAACATATTATATACAATTTCTTTATCTTCCTCAGAAATATTGTCCGAGGGGCAGAGCGCAGACGCACCTTTTTTGAGCAAGAGAGGAGTATTGGGCATAACACGTACTACTGGGCATTTGCAGCCGAGACCGTTTTGTACATAGGCAATTGAAATCCCTGCAGCAATTGAAACAAATGTTTTTGTTTCATTAACAACAGGTTTAAGCTCTTCCAAAACCTCCGCATAATTTTGAGGTTTTACCGCAAGAACTGTAATATCGCTGAATTTAACAACATCTGCACCGGTTGGAAAGATATTTACGCCGTATTCGGACATAACATCGCACTTATTTTTATCGAGGTCATACACATTGATAAAATCTGCTTTGCCGTCATTTTGTGCCATAAGGCCTTTGATAATTGCAGTCGCCATATTGCCTGCGCCGATAAAACCTATTTTTTTCATTACAAAACCTTCTCTTCTATAAAAAATAATTTTAATTAATGCCGAATTTACTGTTTACTTTACATGTAAAATCAAAGCCTTTTTTATTATACTGACCATTTCGCACATAGTCACCGTAGAAAAATACTTCCGCCTCATCAATACGTCTGTACAAAAGTCCCCAATAGCATGACCCTGCCGCATGGTGATACTGCAAAAACGCATCCAAGTAATCCTGCTTGTCCACATAGTCAAGGTCGCGCTGAGCGCCTGAAACCGATGCATAAATGCTGTAAATATAACCTACTTTGCCGTTTGAAAGACGGATTTTATACCATTTGGCATTTGTCAACTTACCGTCAACAAAAGTGAATTTTGTGTTTATATCCATATTGGTAACTACCGAGTAACTTATACCCGGGCCGCTTCTTAAATTTACATAAGTTGCGTTTACATATCCGCCGGCGCCTGCTTGTATCTTGCCGCCCTTGCCTGCATATGCGTTTAACAGTACCGACTGGAGCTCTGAATCGTTATAAATCGCACTTGCGCCTACATTATAAGCGAATGAAACAAGCGCGTCAAACTGGCGCTGGTTACATTCAATTTTATTATCTAATAAGAAAGCGTTTGTTCTTGTTGTATAACCGCCCTTATTTACTGTTTGGCAAAGATAAGCATATGCTTCATTCTTTGTAATATTATTGTAAAACTGTTCGTTAGTTGTTACAACTTTACCGTAACCGAGAGTCGGGTCAGACGTTATACTGTCAGCGGTTACTTTGGACAGATAGCCTTCATAATTAGCAATAAGATTAATTACATCTTCACTTGCGCGACGTTCAGTGCATACAGTAGAATTGTAGTCGGTTGAAGTTGTTACAAATACTTCTCCCTCACCTGCACCTGATGTCGTTAAAAATTCGTTAGAAGTCTTGTATTTTGCATAGGCTTTTACTGTCCACTTACCTGACTTGGAAAGCTTTTTAGATCCGCTCCAAATATATGTGCTGCCGTCTTTTACTTTTTTATCTGCATTTACCGTGTATGAAGTTGAGCCGTTTGAAACAACAAATCTTACGGCTACTCTGTCTGTGTCGGTAATCGCCTTGAAAGTAACGGTTGAGTTGAGCGGAGCAGAGTTCGGCGTTGCGTATGTAAATCTGATATTGTCTCTTCCGATAACAGAAATAAGACAGGTGGCTGCGCCGCTTGATGTATATGCGGTAATAGTTGCATAACCGTTTCCTTTTGTATCAACAATACCGTTGTTTACGACTGCAACGCTTGTATTTGAAGACTTCCATTTTACTCCGCTCGTTGTGGAACGAAGCAGAACAGATTTTCCTCTTCTCATATTTGAAATAGAAGTTTTTGAAATATTTACACTTTTGCCCGATTTAACGGTAATTTTACACGTATCGGAATTTGAACCGACAGCAGCCTTAATTGTTACTGTACCGCTTTTTTTTGCAGTTACTACGCCGTTTGAATCAACAGTTGCGACCGAAGTGTTTGAGCTGCTCCATTTAATTGTTGATGATGATT
This sequence comes from uncultured Ruminococcus sp., assembly GCA_904393835.1. Classification (GTDB taxonomy): domain Bacteria; phylum Bacillota; class Clostridia; order Oscillospirales; family Acutalibacteraceae; genus Ruminococcoides. The sequence goes on from CAJFNC010000007.1 coordinate 32,429, forward strand.
TCGCCTGAACGGCATATTTGTTTCCGACATAGATAGTCTCGCTTGAATCGGGAATAGTTACAGTTGAACCCGACGACGGCTTTGTATCGGTATTTTGATTATTGCTGCTACTATTATCCTTTGACGCATAATCTTTGAAAATATAACCTGTTTTGCCGTTTGTAAGCTCAATTTTATACCAGCTCGAATTGTACAAAGAATTGCTCAAAAACGTAAATTTGGTATTAACTCGCATACACGTAACAACTGCATAGTTTGTACCTGCACCTTTTCTGAGGTTTACATAGTCCTCATTTACATATCCGCTTGTTTTGCTGTCGGATGACGCTGTACTGTTATTATTACTCGATGTTGTTTTTGATGTAATCGTAACATATTGTTTTGAAACGTAACCTATTTTTGAATTTGAATCAAGCTTGATTTTATACCAACCTGAATTATAGAGGTTGCTGCTTGCAAAAGAAAACTTTGTGTTTTTACGCATACAGGTAATTACAGAATAATTTGTACCTGCACCGCTTCTGAGATTAACATAATCCGCATTTATATAGCCGTTTTTAAGTACGGTAGTTGTTGTACCTGTGGAAGTGCTATTTTCAAGAGCGGCATAATCTTTGTGAATATAGCCTGTTTTAGAGTTTGATGTGAGTTTAATTTTATACCAAACAGAATTGTAAAGCTTGCCGTCAACATATGTAAATTTAGTGTTTTTTCTCATGCAGGTGATAACTGCATAATTTGTACCTGCATTCTTTCTTAGATTTACATAATCGCCGCTTACATAGCCCTTGGCTCCTTTTGCGGGAGCCGCAGAAACCGCACTTGAAAGCTCTGCACCTACTGAAGCCGCAAAGTCGGTTTTAAGTGAATTTATATTGGATTGTTGTGCAGAAGTCGCATTGTCTTCGGCTTTTGCGGCGGAAAAAATATTAGCCGATAACGCCACAAATGATACTGAACCGACTATGAGCACAGCTAAAATTATACACACTATTCTGACAACAAATTTCTGTTTCATATAATCACCTTTAACTCAATCTTATAATTTCACGCACTTAATATTTTAATTCTCAGACAGAATATTACATTCTTTTAACCATTATATCATACATCCGATAGAATTTCAAATATATTGTTGAAAAATTATTTAAAAAGTTTAATTCTGAGTTTTGTAACATACTGAAAAACGAAAACTGTTACTGCGTAGTCGTAAAGCAAAAAGAAAATATTTCCGGCTGCTAAAAATACGAGCGGTACATAAACACCGAAGATATTAAATTCATCGGCAGGAATAGACAGCACAAATATTGCTATGAAAAACGACGCAATTGCCGCTGCATTGAACACGGCAAACTTTAAAATATACTGAATCCATTTTTTATGCAAGCGTCTTTCATTTACATTTTTTAAGACAGGATAATAACCAAACAATGCTATAAAATACAGAACTGCTTCTTTATCACCGGAAAGAAACGCCGACAGTATCGCAACTACGGCAAAAACTCCTATTCCCCACTTACAACCATATTCGGCGACTACAAAGGAAATTAAAATACCGGCAAAGCAAGGAAAAGCGTACGTTCCGATAGAAATAAGTGAAGTAAGCATCATTATAACCAACCCGAGAGCAGAAATTACCCCGCAATAGGCAATCCTAAAGGTTGGACTTTTTACAATATTCTTCATATTAACAACCTGCGTTGCAGCAGTCGCACAAACAGTCTGCGCATATCATTGCCGTACAAACATCACAGCAGGTACATCCTGTTTGATTTTGCATATTAGGCTGATTATATCCGCCGTAATTGTAGGTGCGCTGGCTTTGCATATTGTTCATCGCAGCTCTATATTCACTGTTATTCGGATCCATATTGCAAGCTGTTGTAAAATTGCTGAACGCCTGTTCACTCCAGCCTCTCCTGTACGCACACATACCTTTGAGATAATACCACTCTGCGGTTCGGCTGCCCATAGGTGTTGAATCGAGGAGTTGTTCTGCCTGGTCAATCATATTGCGTTGAATATATATTCTTACGCTGTAGAACTGTGAGCTTGAGTTTGTATCTGAGCCGTATGAACTGTTATTTGCCGTTGAACCGGTTCCTTTGCCCTTTTGACGCATTTGATTTATTGTGTCGTAAGCTTCATTGATTTCCTTCATCTTTTGTTCCGCAACATCAGCAAGCGGGCTGTCAGTATAGTTGTCGGGATGATATTTTTTTGCAAGCTTTCTGTACGCCGCTTTAATTTCCTCATCTGTTGCATTTTCTGATACACCTAATACTTCGTATGGGTTATTCATTATTACCTCCGTAAATTTTTTCTGTAACTTTATTTTGAACCGACGGAAAGCCGAGTAAAATCATATTATCAAGTATTCCTTTAAAATCCTTTATATCAATTAAATTATAAGCCTCATATGCGCGTGCAAGCGACTGATTAAGAACTGCCGTTATATAGTTTACATCAGGCTTGTCTCCGCTTTTTAAAAAAGGGTTAAAGTTATTATTCTCCATATCCTTTTGTATATCGTCAGCAGCGTCAATTAAATATACCCATCTTCCGATATGGTAACCAAATTCGTAAAACACACGCTTGTCCGTATCATTTTGGGCTTCAAGTGAAAATATATTCGCCAAAAGATAGGCCGTAGGGTGTGCCGCCTTATCAACGGAACAGTCAGAATCATTTTCCGCATCAGCCTGCATTTCCATCATTTCTGAGGCATATCTGTCGATTTTCGGAAATTTTCGTGCCGCTTTTTTATGCCAATGTGAGAAAAACGGAATTACCATACGCAAAAGAAATCTTTTGAAAAATCCGTCATCTTTTAAATCATCTTTTAATTTGTAGTATGCGGAAATTATCCAGAATGCCGACGCCTTGCTGTAACTGTCTGAGCTGCAATCTGCAAACTTACATTTTTTAAGCGGATTACACGTACACCTGCCGTCACTGAAGCCCGTGCAGGAACGTTTGACTGACATAATAAGCATCGCGTAAAAGGTACAGTCATAGCTCAAGCCGAAACGTGTCAAAAAGGAATATTCTTTTCCTATTTGCTTGCACAAACCGCAATACACTGCTTTATATGCGTCAAACTCACGCACAAGCAACTCGCTTTTTTGTATCTGTAAATAACCAAACACAAGACTGCCCCTTATGTATAAAATCTCATTTTATAATATACTATAATTCCGTCATAATTGCAACATAAATTCGATTATATTTTTATTTTAAGCTTTGACTTTATACAAAATGAAATAAATTAATTATATCATCTTATGTTCGTTCGGGCTTGAAAAAAACATATATTTATTTTATAATTAAATAAAATTTCCCCGAAACGAGTTAAATTATGAACGCTTATGACTTTGATAAAACAATATATGATGGTGACTCAACTGCCGACTTTTACTTTTTTTGCCTGAAAAGGCACAAAAAAATTATCTGCTGTTTTCCCTCTTTAATTATCGCCGCTGTAAAATTCTTTGTGCTTAAAAAAATCAGCAAAACTCAATTTAAGCAAACTATGTACAGATTTCTGAATTACTGCGATATTGAAAATGACTTAGAAGAATTTTGGAACAAAGCAAAGTATAAAATCAAAGGCTTTTACAAAAAGCAAAAAAAAGACGATGATGTTATTATTTCAGCCTCTCCCGAGTTTTTGCTTAAACCCATATGTGATGAATTGAGTATAAAGCGCCTGATAGCCTCAAAGGTGGATATGAAAACGGGAATTTATGACGGTTTAAACTGTCACGGTAAAGAAAAAGTCAGAAGATTCCGTGAATTTTTCGGAAACGCAAAGGTAGATAAATTTTATTCAGACAGTAAAAGTGACACACCCATGGCTGAAATTGCCGAGCACGCTTATCTTGTTAATAAAGAAAAAATTACAGAATGGATATTTTAAAAGTCGCGGCACTCTCAAAAGCTGAGAGTGCCGTTTTTGGCTGTGATATATTTAGTCATCATCATCTTTTTCACAGCAATCGTCATACGGTTTGGGACCTCTGTCACAATTTTCTGCCTTTGGCGGGAAGAAAGAATCCGTAGGAAATTCAATTTTACTGAATACTTTGCACGGGTCATCGGTTCTTGATGTACATTCCTTGCGCGGAATGCAGAAATCATATGACGGTATCATAATTTGTACGCGTCTTTGAAGCTGAGTAATTGTAAATATACCGATAGTGGCTACCGCCTGAACCGATGTAGGACTTACAAGCGGTGAACAGAAATATTTGGTAACACATTCCGGAACAGCTGTACACGGCAACGTCATACAACCGTTGAAAGATCTAAGCTTTGCAGACAATGCCATCGGGTCTGATATCTGGACTGTTGCCTTAGGTAAACAATTTGAGCTTGAGCAGGCACACTCATTGTCATCTGTATCACATAATACAGGCTCATCGCTTGAGAACGTCTTTACGCAGCCGTCACTGCCGTATAAAACAGCTCTTTTGCCGTAAACCGCAAGACCGTTTACTGTAGTTGGGATTGAGCTTGATTTAGTGTAAACATCACAGCTTACTGCAAAATAAAAGGTCATATCAACCGAGTAAAATCCATGATGAAATGCCACAGGCTCTACACTTACGGCTGTGGTAATAACATTTGCTCTGTTTATTCTGATTGAACAGGCATTCTCTATGGTTGCCTGATCATCTTTAGTAAACATAAGCGGTAAATCTCTTAAACAATCCTTGGCGCCGCAGCTGTCATAGATACGCGAAGCGTCTATACAAACTGCGTCACAATCTGTGTCGTGAGCTTTTGTGTTTTCAAAAGTTACTTCCGACATAAAAATAACCTCCATAATTGTATTTAACAGGCTTTTTACGGCACTGTAACAATACCATTTTATGGAGGTTTTTTAATTTAGTTACTTATATATTACTCAGGCTTGATATTTTTTCAGATATTTTTTTAATAAGCTGTAAATATATACCGGTTCGGAATTTTTATCATTCGTAAAAGAAATAAATATTTCCGACTTATCCTTTTTATAATTGAGAACGGTTGAGTAGCTTCCATACACGCCGTACTGACAAACCTTGATGCCCGAAACATAGAAACCTAATGCGTAATTATTTTTATAAGGTGTAAACATTAAATCTATTGACTCTTTACTGACTATCTCTTCACCCAAAAAAGCGTCAATCCACTTGAGAATGTCCGATACGCTTGAAATCATTCCGAGTGACGAATACCCTACGCCGTTATACAACAATTTTTCCTCAGCATCATTTAAACCGATGCTTACTGCAATTTTATCGTCAAAAACAAAATTGGTAGAACCCATCGCTACAGGATTGAAAATGTTTTGTTTCATAAACTTTTCGTAAGATATGCCGCTGACTTTTTCAATAATATCGCCGAGTAAGTAGTAATTGCTGTCGGAATAATAAAACTCGGTATCAGGAGATGCTTGTAAATCCTGATTTAATATCCAATCAAGAATAACCTTTTTATTTTGCTTTGAGGTATTTTTTTCGGATATTTTATCTTCAAGTTCAGAGCAAAGATAAATATTCGTATCGCTGGTATTGTATCGCACTACATAATTTTTCAAACCGGCTGTCATATTAAGCAAATTTCTTACAGTAATTTTATAAGCGTATTTATATGACGGATAAAACTTTGTAAGGTCGTCGCTTAGTGAAAGCTTTCCCTGTTCACACAACATCATAATTGCTGCGGAAGTAAACTGCTTAGTAATTGACCCTGTAAAATATCTTGTATTGACAGAATTACTTTTGTGCTCTGTAATATTCTCCATACCCGAGGTATTAAAATATTCAAAGTCGTTTCCGATTTTATAATACGTAGTTCCGTTATATTTTTTGTCTGATATAATTTTATCAAAATCTGAAGTTATTGTGTTTGTTTTCTGCTTTATAAGGACATATGAGTATTTATCGTCAACAACGTTACCGTTTGTTGATATGGAAACTTTTTTATCAGGCGATGTAGTTTCCGTGCTGCTCGAAACATCTGACGTTTTAACAGCGCACGAGCTTGCAGAAAAAACTACGATGACCGATAATAAAACACTTATCGAAATTTTAAATGATTTAACCAAAATAAATCACTCCTAAATTTTCTCCATCTTACTGAAATTAGCCATTAAAACTTTAGTTCCGGCCTTATCAAACGCTATTTCAAGCATTTTATCGTTACCCATTTGTTCTACTTTCATAATCATACCCTTGCCGAACACCTTGTGAAGTACGCAATCTCCGACGTTATATACGACATTCGCTGCCGATGCAGGTTTTGTATATGCTGCACCAAACGTTGATTTCTTTTTATAAGGCGTACCAATCGAAATTTTGGATGCAGAGCTTACGTTACTTGTTGACTGAGAAGCAAAACTATGCCTGTCGCCTGTAAACTCAATAAGATTTTCCGGGATTTCATTTATAAACCTTGACGCCTTGTTATGTGTAGTTGAACCGAACAGCATTCTTGAGCGAGTTTTTGTAAGATACAATTTTTCTTTTGCTCTTGTTATACCTACATATGCAAGTCTGCGCTCCTCGTTGAGCTCTTCCGGATTCATCATAGACGCTATTGACGGAAAAATGCTGTCTTCCATACCCGCTATGAAAACAACGGGAAACTCAAGCCCCTTTGCGCTGTGCATAGTCATCATTACAACGGTATCTGCTTCGGAATCATAGTTATCAATATCTGTCTGAAGTGAAATTTCTTCAAGGAATGCTGACAGCGTCGCATCTTCACCGTAATCCTCTTCAAATTTAATTATATTTGAAGACAGTTCCTCAATATTTTCAATTCTGACATCAGGGTTTTCTTTCTCGGTTCTGAGGTAATTTTCATAATCAGTATGTTCAATTACCAGATTATATAATTCCGCCAAGGAATAATCCCCACTCTGTTCTGCGTCAATAAGACCGTCAATAAGACTTACAAATTCTTTCAGTTTTGAAGCCGCGCGTGAAAGCTGCGGATAATCCTCGGCGTTACTTATAACCGAATATATGCTTTCTCCGATGCCGGCCGCTATATCGGCTGCATGAGAAACGGTTGTTGCGCCTATACCTCGCTTGGGAACATTAATAATACGGGAAATACGAACATCATCGTGCGGATTATTGATTACCTGTAAATACGCAACCATATCACGGATTTCTTCACGGTCATAGAATCTGTGACCGCCTATTAAGCGGTGCGGAATACCGCTTCGTGACAGAGCCTGCTCAATTGCATTAGACTGGGCATTCATACGGTACAAAACAGCATAATCGGAAAATTTGCGTCCTTCTGCTACACCGTCAAGTATGGTCTTTGCAATAAAAGAAGCCTCTTCCCTTTCGGTATCACTTGTATGTACTTCTATTTTATCACCAACCGCATTTTCTGTCCATAAAGTTTTGCCTTTTCTCATTGTATTATTTGAAATAACTTCATTTGCGGCATTAAGGATATTCTGTGTGCTTCGGTAATTCTGCTCAAGTCTTATTATTTTAGCGCCTTTGAAAGTATTCTCAAACGAAAGAATATTTTCAATGGTAGCTCCTCTAAACTTATAAATACTCTGGTCGTCATCACCAACGACACATATATTACCGTATTTTTTCGCAAGCATACTTATAAATTTATACTGAACTCGGTTTGTATCCTGATACTCGTCAACCATTATATATTTAAACTGATTCTGATAATATTCAAGAATTTCAGGGCACTGTTCAAAAAGCAGAACGGTGTTGCTGAGCATATCATCAAAATCCATAGCGTCTGCCGTTTTTAAGCGCGTCTGGTACAGATCATAAGCCTTTGCAATTGAAGCCTTACGATTGTCGTATTCAGCTTCTTTGAGCATATCTTGAGGAGTCTGCATCTTATCTTTGGCTTTTGAAATTTCGGAAAGAACAGACTTTGCCGGCAATATTTTTTCATCAATATTAAGCTGTTTTAATATGTCTTTGATAAGTTTTTTCTGGTCATCTGTACCATAGACCGTAAAATGACTTGAATAGCCTATTCTGTCACCATAACGTCTTAATATTCTGGCGCAGGTTGAGTGGAACGTTGCAGCCCAAATATCCGCACCGCCATCGGGGACAGCGTTACAAATACGTTCTTTAAGCTCTCCGGCAGCCTTATTTGTAAAAGTAATGGCGAGTATCTGCCATGGTTTACAAAGCCCGCTGCGCAGGATATAAGAAATTCTGTTAACAAGTACAGTTGTTTTTCCCGAACCTGCGCCTGCAAGAATGAGCAGGGGTCCTTCAGTTGTAAACACAGCCTGCTGCTGCATATTATTCATATGAGAATAGTCTTTTTTTATATCATTATCTATCATGGTATTTCCCGCCTTTTTCACACAAAAGAAACGGGCGAACAATTGTCCGCCCATTATTTATATTATTTTACGTATTCGTAGTAGACCTCAAGCATATCCGGACCTTTTTCATTTACAATCATACTTACAAAGTTTCCGTCCTTTGTAACCTTACACTTTTCAATAAGAGAAAGCTTATCAGGGGTATATGAAGAATACTGACTTATTATTGAATTGTAACGAGTTGTAAGCGCAGACTCAACTCTGTCAGCAGCAGCTGAGTCAACAGCCTCAATCATTACTATTTCTACCGGAGCATCGTTATTACTGTCAATTTCAGCAGCAAATTGTTTTACATCATCAGTATTTATATTGTAATATGTGTTTAAATCATCAGCTGATTCAAGTTGCTTGAGTGAAAGACTGAAATCCGAGTTGATTTTTGTCATTACATCTGACAAATCAACGCTTTTACCTGAACATCCCGCAAGTACTGCACATAACATAACTACAGCCAAAACAGCTGAAATAACCTTTTTCATAACATAACCCCATTTCATTTTACATACTATATAGTTGATAAAAAACAAACGCCGAGCTCTCATGAGTTCGGCGTTCGCATGGTCGAGGTGACAAGATTCGAACTTGCGACCCCATCGTCCCGAACGATGTGCGCTACCAAACTGCGCTACACCTCGTAGTTAAAAACAGCCCCGAAAATAATTCGGGGCTATGTGGCTGTGGAATAGGGATTCGAACCCCAACAAACAGAGTCAGAGTCTGTCGTGCTACCGTTACACTATTCCACAAGATTTAATTGCTACCGAACGTGCAACAGTAGTTATTATAGAGTATAAAATGTAAATTGTCAAGACTTTTTTCAAAAAAATTTAAAAAATTTTTTCATAAATATTCCAAAGGGGATTACAACACCGTATAATCCCCTTTTGTCAATAATCTATGCAATATTCAGCGTATTAATTTTAGTTCTGAGTTTTATCTTGATTTTGCTCTTCATCTTGATTCTCATCAATTTTTATAGGATTGATTGAAAGTTTTACTTTCTCAATATGTTTATCTTCTACCTTTAAAATATCAAAATCAAAATTTTTGTATGTCACTTTAGCAGTTTCGCCGTCATCCAAAACCCTGCCAAGTTTATCAAGCAAAAATCCGGAAATGGTATCGTAGTCATCATTTTCAACATTAAGAGAAAATTTATCCTCCAATTCATCAAGCGGAGCAAGTCCGTCGAGCAAATAATGTGTGTCGTCAATTTTTATAATATCGGGAGTATCAATTTTATCATATTCGTCCGCTATATCGCCGGTTATTTCCTCGACTAGATCTTCCATTGTCACAATGCCCGAAAAGCCGCCGTATTCATCAAGCAAAAGCGCAATGTGCTGGTGTGTTTTCTGCATTTCCTTAAACAATTTATCAATTTTATGGGTTTCAAGTACAAAATACGGCTTACGCAGTATTTTTCTAATATTTACATCGTTATAATTATAGTTATGATTATAAGCTTCGATAACGAAGTCTTTTATGTTAAGAATACCGATAATGTTATCAACAGTATCTTCATATACCGGGATTCTCGAATAATGCATTTTCATAAGCTCATCAATATATTTTTCGGCAGGAGAATTGACATCAATACAAAATACATCTGTACGAGGAGTCATAATTTCATCCGCTTCAATATCGTCAAACTCAAAAAGATTATTAATCATTTCTGTTTCGGTTTCGTTAAACACACCGTTTTCACGCCCGCTGTTTACAACAGAACGAATTTCTTCACGCGAAAGCGACTCTTCCACATTGTCATCTTTCATGCCAAATAAGCGTAAAATAATCTTTGTTGATACAGAAAGTATTTTGATAAAAGGAGAAAGGAGCTTGCTTATTACAAGGATAGGTCTTGCACAGAACATACTGAATTTTTCGGCATTTTGCAATGCCATTCTCTTGGGCACAAGCTCACCGAATATCAGCGTTATAAATGAAAGCAACACCGTGATTACAATCATTGCAATTGTCTGCGCATAAGGAACCGAAAGTTGCTCAAGCGCGTTTCCCAAAAGCTTTGAAATACCTGTTGCCGCGCTTGCGGAGTTGAAAAAACCCGCAAGAGTAATTGCAACCTGAATTGTTGATAAAAATGCCGTAGGCTCATCAATAAGATTTTCAACTAAGGCAGCTTTTTTGTTGCCCGATTGTGAAAGGTTTTTCAGTTTTGTCTTGTTTACCGATACAATTGCCATTTCACTTGCCGCAAAATAAGCATTAACTAATGTAAGTAAAACAATAATCAAAAGTTGAAAAATAATAGATGAAGTCTGCGAGTCACTGTCCATAATTTCCTCCGTAAATAATTAAAATTTTCTTTTTAATGCCCTTATGTCATTTCCGATAAAATCAAGCTTTTCGGCGTTACCGATGATTCTCGAAACAAATCGTTCGGAATAATTTTTTTCAAGCTCCGATAAAGTAAGATTTGTGCTTATAATCATTGGTTTATTTGCCAACATTCTTGAATTAAAAATATTATAAAGCTGCGCCATTGAAAATTGTGTCTTAAACTCTGTTCCGAGATCATCAACAATCAATAAATCGCAATCATAGAGCATTTCGATTATCGAATCATCACTTTTTTCATGTGAAAAGTAATCCTTTTCCAGTCTTTGAATAAGCTGAGGAGCTGAAACATAAATTACTCCGTAGCCTTTTTTGATTACTTCGTTAGCTATTGCAAGTGAGAGGTGGGTTTTTCCCAAGCCCGTTGCTCCTCTCATTAATATACTGCCGGAATTGCCGGAAAATTCCGCCGCATATTTTTTGCAATATTTAAGAATTTTTTCCATTAGTGAATATGGAGAAATTCCGAATTTTTCATCAACGTTTTTTGAATAATAATCGAGATTGAAATTTTCAAATTTTGAAAGAGCAAGCGGCGCAGTTTTATTTAGTTCTTCACACGCGCACTGTATAAGCAATGATTTCATACATTGGCACATTACTGTTTTCCCGTTTTCTTCAAAACTTCCTCTGTCGTTGCATTTTTTGCACCTATATTTCGGCTCAAAATAATCAGCTGTGAGATTATATGAAGCAAGCAACTCATTAAGCTGCTTTTGTAAGTCGAGATTTCTGTCACGAAGTTGCGCAAGCTGTTCAGCAACATTGCCGCCCTGTACAACCGCACGGGCAGCTTGAATCCCGGCAGTTGAAATTTCCTGTTCAAGTAACTTAGCTTTCGGAACCTTTTTAAAAAATTCCTCTTTTCTGAAATCAGCACTTTTTTCAGCTTGCAAACGCCGTTGAAACATTCTGTTTGACGCTTCTGTATATACGTCGCTGCTGTATCCCATAAATATCATCCTATCTTAATCAGAAATCTTCAAGCAAATTAATTTTTTCAAGTTCGTCAATGTCATACGAACGCTTGGAAGATGAGATTTTGCTTTCTTTAGGCTTAATATCAAGTTTTTTAATATCTTCTGTTGTTTTAACTCCGTTTGCATGCCAGCGTTTTAAAATTCCGTCAATATAGCTGAAATTCATTGTACCTTTAGCATCAACACAGCGGTCATATGCTTCTCTGAGTATTTCCGGGGAAAAATTCCACTCTCCAACCCACTTATCTGCATATTTATACTGCTTTGGAGTCGGTGAGCCCGGATTTTTTATTCCGAAAGTTGAAGATACAATTGAAAAATTAATACTTGTTTGCTTTAAGCTGCGAATTTTTTCTTCAGCCGCTTCAACCGAAGTTATTCCCTCGTCAGCCCATGCAATACCCTTATTCTGAATAGTTCTCATATTACCTTTATCAATGCTGATACAGTATTGAATAAGCATTAAAATAACGTCAAGCGGCAAGCCGCAGGTGTCTTTCAACATAAGGAGAGTTGAAACATCAGAGTTTGAAAGAGTTTTGCCGAGGGCAGTTTGCGCCTCGTTTACTAATATTTTAAGCTCTTCATCTACTGCAAGACGTTGCGCGGTAAACACATAGTCGGGCTTTTGCGGTTTTGTAACGGCAAATCTCTTTTTGGTCTGAGCAACATCTTCGGCAATTTTTTTCGGAGTTAATTTACTGTCCTCTGCAAAATTATCATTATTTAAAGAATTTTCAGAATTAAGCAGTGTACTGTCTGAATCGCCGTTGTTTTGAGGTGATAAAACTCCGCTTGTGTTCTGCAAAACGCCCATACTTACCCAATACTCAACTGCTTCCGGTATATCTGTCACATTGACACCGGTTGCTTTGGAAATATCTTTTTCGTCAAGCTCTTTATCGCTGTTACGTAAAATATACAAAAGTACTTTTAATTTTACGCCGTCGGAAAACTTTAATCCTTCGTCAACGATTTTTGAAGGCACTGCGAATACGGAATTCCAATTTCCGAGATTTATTTTTATTGACATAAACTACATCCCATTAAATTAACTATATACAGCTATTATAACATATTTTTAATTAAAATAAAAGAATAAAAAATAAATTTGTAGATTTTTTTAAAAAACTGTGGTATCATACTACATAAAGTATGGAAAGGGTGATATTAATGACATATACATATGTCCCACACGGAGTGTGTTCAAAACAGATGAATATTGAGCTTGATGAAAACGGTACAATTAAAGATTGTGAAATTGTCGGTGGATGCGACGGCAACACTCACGGCATTTGTCGTCTTGTTGTCGGTATGAACGCCGAAGACGCAATTAAGAAACTCAAAGGTATTGACTGCCGAGGCAGAGGTACCTCTTGCCCCGATCAGCTTTCCAATGCGCTTGAAGAAGCATTGGAAAAAATTTAAATTTATTTTAAATAAGACCTCACATTATTAAAATGTGGGGTCTTTTTTAGTTAGTCTTGCTTTTGATAAAAAGGTTCTACGCCTCTTACCGCTGTTTGCGCAAACTCAATTGAATACGGCATCATTGTGAGTTCAACATCATCGTCCAAATAATCCTTAGCGACTTCGTTAATTGCTGCAAAAGTTGCATCAAGGTCACCGATGAAGTCAACAACAATGAGATAACTTTTTACTCCGTTTTGCTCAATAAGTCTTAAATAAGCACGGTTTACATTATCCTGCGTGCTGAAATGATTTATGAGCGCACCCATAAGTTCAATAGGATATTCCTTTGGCTCACCAAGCTGGATGGGAACATTGGGCTGTACTTTGTTTTGTTCTCTTCTCATATAATCTCTCTGCTGCTTGATTGAGATAACCATATTTTTAGGGAATGTAACGCTTTTACCAAAAGGATTTATAACAAAGCCGACTACGCCTGCTCTCGGATCCATAACCATCTGAGCAAGACTGTCAAAATCGGTTACAACTTTGTTTGCAGAGGCAGCGCCTTTCCACTTTGAAAGCTCTTCGGTATCAGTAAATACACCGAAAAATTTTTCCTTGTTGCCGTTTTCAAGCAAACGAAACTGCACCTGTGTTGCCTGTTCCATTATAGTTCTTCCGTTTTGTGTTTTTGCCTGAGTAGTAGGCGTTACATTTGCAGGCAGAATCAATTTTGATTCAATCACCTGATTAATCATTGCATCAATATTTTCTTTGCTTCCGTCCTCCTGCATCTTTTCAATTGCCTCTAAAAGAGCTGGATTTTTGATTTTTTCAGCGGGAATTTTACTTCCTTCCATTTTTACATTTTTTAAATCACTCATAATTGCCTCCGTAATTTTGCACTTTTTAAAAGTATTATTCAAATTCTATACGCTCGTAGGTTTTTACACCCTTGCTGTTTGATGCGTTCAATTCAAGAACACCGATATTGTCTTCTTTATCGGCTGTGACTGTAACTTTATCGCCGTTTTTATATTCAACTGCTTTTCCGCCGTTTATTGAATATGTTGCATTATCGGTATTTGAACAAGTTAATGTGACCTCAACCGAATCTCCGTCGGTAAATACAAACGAAGTATCGTCGGCAACGCCTACCTGCGCACATTCAGCATAATTTGTGTAGCCCTCATTATAAAGAACTACAACGGAATTTTCCTTAATGGGAGTTTCGCAAGTCATTTTACCGTCTTTGACAATGTATTCTGTTTTTTCATCGACACGGTCAACATATGTACCGTCATCAAGGTTTGTTTCAAAATTAACTTCCTTTTCACCTGACGTGTTAACTATAACAGCACCCTTGTTTCCTCTTTCAATCATAAGGATTGTTGAATCCATATCGGGATTAACAAGGTTTTCTTCTTCGCCGTTCATTGCAGTTCTGAAGAAATTAACTGCGGATACACGCTTATCCTTATACATATCGTCACCCTGAGTACCGATTCGGTTCATTCCCCACTCATCGGTTTCCGAGGAATTATAGGGACGGTCAAAAAACAGCGGAGTACCGTCTTTGCGAGCCGTAATTATTGCCCAACCCAAGATAACCTGGTCTTTTGTAAGCTGACTCCAAGTGCCGTCATTTATGTAGTTATCGTGCGACTCTACCCATGTAACGATATTAGCGGGAGCATCGCCGATCCAGTAATCCGTAACAGAGCTTGTATCTACCGAATCAATCATCAAAGCCGAACGAATTTTGCTGCCGTAAGTGCTTGAGGTAGTTCTGCCTATCTCATCAATATAATCCGCAAGCCTGTCATTGTTACCCTGAAGAACTTCACCGTAAACGAACATATTTTCTGCATTGTCCATTTCGCCTAGCGCGCGTTCCCAGAAATTATTCTTAAAACCGTCGTCTTCTTTCGGGTCATCAGGCAACCCGATATGCTTTGCCGTGTCATATCTGAAACCGTCCGCGCCGCATTCAATACAGTCGTTTATGTAATCAATAAAGTAATCCTGAAAAGACGGTCTTTCGGTATTGATATCTGGCAAGCCTCCCATTTTGTAAGTAGTACAGGCAAGTCTGTCGCTGTAATCGGTAAGGTCATACTGATTGTTTTTGTGATACAGGGTTTCAAGGCTGCCGCCGCCTGCGTTTATTAAATCCTGACTCACCTCTGAAGTTTCGGGAGTAGTATGGTTAGCAATTACGTCAACAATAACCTTGATGCCGTATTTATCAGCCTCTTCACACATTGCTTTAAATTCGTCCCTTGTTCCAAGCTGATAGTTACCGATTTTAAAATCAGTGGGCTGGTAATGATAATACCATTTTCCGTCTCCGTACAAGTTCATTCCGCCGTCTTCACCTTCAAGGCACTCATTAATCGGAGAGGTCTGAACTGCGGTAAATCCTGCCGCCGCGATATCCGCCATTGATTGTTTTATGGTATTAAAATCCCAACAGAAAGCCTGCAATATTGCTCCGTCCTCTACCTTATCGGCAGTTTTGAAATCAACCGATTCTTCTTTTGCCGAATCGGTAGTTTGTGAACTGCTGTCGGCAGTTTCACTTGTTGTGTTGCAGCCGGAAACAATTGCTGCCGAGCCTGCAATTATTGCGGTAGTAAGTAAACATGCCGTTATTCTCTTTAACATAAAGTCACCAACTTTCAAACTTCTAAATGTTTTGTTTTCAAAACACATAATATTATAACATATAGTTTAAGTAATTAAAATACTTTTGGCTGATTTTAACAAAAATATTTTAAATTTTACAATTTCAAAATAATTAGTGTATTTACGAATACATACGAAAACATTTGATATATTGAGTTTAAATATATTTTGTACTATAATAATATTATCAATCCGCAGGAGGGAATTATGAGTCACGCCATTATTATTTCACTGTATAAAATAAGTGATATTACACTAAAACTTTGCAGTAAGCTAAATGATTTAGGCGCAGAACATATCGTGGTCGTGAACGACGGATGCCCTACCGACAATGACTTTTTCAATGAACTCGTGAGCATCGGCTGCAATATCGTGAACTTGAAAGCCGAAAGCGGAAAAGGAAAATGTATTAAAGCAGGTATAAAATTTGCTCACAACAATTTGCATAATATAGACGGATACATAACTGCCGACGCTGACGGGCAGCACAAAGCGGAAGACATTATGAAAGTGAGCAGAGCGCTTGAATTAAGGCCGGACAGCCTTGTGCTCGGCAAAAGAAACCTGAAAAAATCAAAAGCTCCGCTTATTGTAAAATTCGGTCATAGGATTTCTTCAATATATTTTAAAATAATTACAGGTACAAGCTGTAAAGATACACAAACAGGATTAAGGGGTATTCCCGCGACTCTATATGACTTGGCTGTTTCCACGGCAGGAAACCGCTTTGATTATGAGATGAATTTTCTGACTAAATGCGCTGACAGGAAAGTGCCGCTTTATTTTGTGGATATTACGACTGATTACAGTTGCAGCAACATAAGCAATTACAGGATTGTAAAAGATACATATCTCATATATAAAACGCCCTTGAGATTCGCAACAGCATCTATAGGCTGTACTGTAGTGGATCTCATTTTATTCACTCTGTTTGCATATTTGCTTCCGTCAAAATTTGTATTTAGTGTCGCTTTGGCAACACTTTTGGCAAGAATTGTGTCGGGAGCATTGAATTTTTCAATAAATCGACATATTATATTTGCAAACGACGGAAAAGCTAAAACACAGGCGTTGAGATTTTTTGTACTGTTTTTTATTATTATGTGTTTAAGTATGCTTATTGTTTCTGCACTATCCTTTTTACCCGTTCCGGTCACTTTAATAAAAGCAATCGTAGATATATTACTATGGACGGTAAACTATACTTGTCAAAGAAAGTGGGTATTTAAAAACAGTAAATAATTTATACATCGTATGCAACCAGTCATCCGATGTATTTTTCAAAGCTTTTCTTTTATCAAAACAAGCATCGCATTGCACTGCAAATTCAGTAAGGAGATTGTATCACACTGCTGAATTTTGATACCGGACCCCGCCTATAAAGTCGGGGAAAATTATTCTGTTCAATATATCAAAATTAAATACTGCCAATGCAAAAGCACTGACAGTATTATATATAAGATAAATTATTAAATTATGCTGATTACGCTAAAATTTCATCGGCTAGTTTTTCAAGCTGTGCGATATTTTCTTTGGTAATTGAAGAACGGATAGTAACTGTATCGGGTACAATTTCAATATTTTTCATATCTTCAAAATAGCCTTTCATAATCTTTCCTGCCATCGGTCCCCATGAACCGTTTTCAACAACAGCAACCTTTCTGTTTCTGTATGTCTTGATTGCAAGATGATGGAGAAAATCATTCATGCTCGGGAAAAGTCCGCCGTCATATGTAGGTGCAAGAACAACCATTTTACTGTAACGGAACGCAGACTCTACATTTTCAGATACGTCACTTCTTGAAAGATCGGAAATTACAACCTTTTTATCTGTTTTTGAGCAAAGAATCTCGTAGAGTTTATGAGCTGCCTGAGCTGTGTTACCGTGAATGGACGCAAACGCAATAAATACGCCGTCAGTTTCGGGCTCGTATTTGCTCCATATGTCGTACAGATTAATATAGTAACCGATATTGTCTGTTAAAACAGGACCATGAAGCGGACAGATTTTTTGAATTTCAAGAGCAGCTGCCTTTTTGAGCAGGTTCTGCACCTGTAAACCGTATTTGCCTACAATATTGAAGTAATATCTTCTTGCTTCGCAAGCCCAGCTGTCGTCATAATCAAGAGCACCGAATTTGCCGAAACCGTCAGCGGAGAAAAGAATTTTTTCAGTGCTTTCATAAGAAACCATAACCTCGGGCCAATGAACCATCGGCGCCATATAGAAAGTAAGCTTATGTTTGCCAAGATCTAATGTGTCGCCTTCTTTAACAGAAATGGTTCTGCCCGTAAGGTCAAAATTGAAAAATTGAGGAAGCATATTAAAAGTCTTTACGTTTCCGACAAGCTTCATTTCGGGATATTTTTCGGTAAGAACGCCGATGTTTGCGGCATGGTCAGGCTCAAGGTGGCTGATTACAAGATAGTCGGGATTTTTTCCGTCTAACTCATGCTCAAGTATTTCAAGCCATTCGTCAGTTTTTCTCTTATCAACAGTGTCCATTATAGTGATTTTATCATCAATAATCAGATAAGAGTTGTATGAAACACCATGCGGAACAGGATACTGACTTTCAAACAAATCAATATCCTTATCATCTACACCGATATATTTAATGCTGTCTGAAATCCTAATTTTCATAATTTATCGCTCCTTCTGTTTATTAAGTTTTATTATACTATGTTTTGTGCGATAAATCAACATTTTAACATATTTTTAATTATAACTTCGTATCATTCATATGCAGAAAAAACGCAACAATCATTCTGACTTTTGTCACTGACAAAGTGTATCAGCCAAAAGCGTAGTTTATCGGCATAAACAACATCTGAGCTGTTAACGACCAAAAGAGTGCAGTGATGTTTGTCACTACACTCTTTTAAATCTGTTATATATTGTTTCAATTAATCCGGCTGCAAATTTTTGGATAACTGTCACATCGCTTACATTCACTTCGCCGTCACCGTTTGCATCAGCTACCGCCTTCTGCTCAGTGGTAAATTCCACACTGCCTGCTATTCCCTTTTGTATCAACGTAGCGTCGTTTATACTTATTTCATTATCGCCGTTTACATCACCTGTCAAGGCTCCCGATGCGCCGAGAGCAACAAATTTTATGCCGTATTCCTTGGCATATTTTTCAGCGGCAGTATTTTTATAGCCGTATATAACTGACAGATAATAAATGTTAAAAGCGTCCTCTTCAATTGTCGTTACCCCTGCGGGAACAGTTACACTGTCAATGGTACTTCCGTGAAATGCATATTCTTTAATTGTATCAACGCTGTCTGGAACAGTATATCCTGAGCTCTCCTTACCGCACGGATACTGTATAAGCACGGTTTTAGTCTTATTAAACAGTACGCCGTCCTTCGATGAATAATTCTTGTTCGTGCTATCGACGTCTATGCTTTTCATATTGTCGCAATAATTAAATGCATAATCGCCGATTGAGGTCACGGTATAGGGGATTTTTATACTTTTAATTCCGTCGCTGTTGTAAAATGCGCTTTCTTCGATTTCAACTACACCGATAGGAATAGTCAAACTGCTTAAATTATTGCATTGGTAAAATGCTAAGCTTTTAATTGTTTTTACGCTGCTCGGAATCGAATAACTTGTATTATTTTTATTGCATGGGTACGTGATAAGTTCGGTTTTAGTCTTGTTAAACAGCACCCCGTCCTGTGATGAATAATTCTTGTTTTTGCTGTCAACACTTATACTTTTCATCATGTCGCAATAAAGAACCATGTCATCTCCGATTTCCTCAACGCTTGCCGGAATTATAAGACTTTGCAGGGAATTGCAGAACATAAAAGCTTTTTTGCCTATTGTTTTTATTCCGTTTTCAAGCGTTACACTTTTCAGTTTTTCGCAATAAGCAAACGCGCTTCTGCCTATTGATTTTACACTTCCGGGAATTGTTATGCTCGACAGGCTTATGCAGTCATTGAAAGCAGAGTCTCCTATTGAAGTCAGTCTGTCGGGAAGCGTTATGCTTTGCAGTTTTTCGCAGTAATTGAAAGCATAATCTCCTATTGATGTCAAACTATCGGGAAGCGTTACGCTTACCAGATTTTCACATCTGCCAAAGGCTTCGTGCCCTATAGAGGTTACGCCCTCCGGTATAGTTACATATTTTATGTCTTTACATTGAAGGAAGCACAAAGATCCGATTTGGGTCACTTTTTTGCCGTCAAGTGTACTCGGAATTTGAAGCGATGTATCACTTCCATGGTAGCCGGATAAAAATACCGTACCGTCATCAAGCGCCTTGTAGTCAAAGTCACCTGAGGTATAGGTGTAGGTTGCCGCCTCAACCTTAAGCGTACCTGTAGATGCAAGCGGCAGGCTTACAGCAGAAAACACTGCAAGTGCAGAACAGATAACTGCCAAAATTTTGTTCTTTTTCATAATATTACTCCTCAGATTTATTTTTAGAATCTTGCAAAAGTATTATATAAAATTACTGATATATTTATTTAAACAGACGTGCTTCAGACATTCAAGCAAAAGGTGCGTTACCGCACTTTTAAGTCTGCTTTATATTGATTGTATCAAGCCTATTGAAAATTCCTGAATAGTTGTTGCGTCCAGTATATCTACTTTTCCGTCATAATTCACGTCTGCGGCAAGCGTCTGTTCTATAGTAAATTTCATAGCTCCTACAATAGCCTTTTGAACACGGACAGCGTCGTTTATGTTAATTTTACCGTCGCCGTTTATGTCTCCCGCAACGATATTTTCTGTACTGAGAGCTGTAAATTTTATGTCGTTTTTATCGGCGTACTGCTCTGCCACAGTACCTGTATAACCGTAAATTATTGACAGCTTTCCTCCTCTAAAAGCGTCGGAGCCGATACCTTTTATTCCGGCGGGAATAACTACTCTGTCCAAACAACCGACATCACGAAATGCTTCGCCATTTATTAATACTACACTGTTCGGGACAATGTAACTAATATTCTCTTTGCCGCCGGGGTATTGCATAAGCACGGTTTTATCCTTGTTAAACAACACGCCTTCCGCCGATACAAAATTTTTGTTTTTACTGTCAACTGCTATGCTTTTAAGGCTGTCACAGGCGGCAAACGCATAATAACCTATTGAAGTTACGGTATAAGGAATTGTGACGCTCCTTAAGCTGTCATTATTATAAAATACGCTTTCTCCGATTTTAACAACGCCTGTCGGAATTGTCACATTACGCAGGGCACAGCAATTTTTAAACGCCATCGTTTTAATCGTTTTTACTTTGCCGGGAATTGAATAGCTGATATTATTTTTACTGCACGGATATGTGATAAGTTCGGTTTTATCCTTGTTAAAAAGCACGCCCTCCCGTGATGAATAATTTCTGTTTTTGCCGTCAACATTTATACTTTTCAGACTGTCGCAATCAATAAACATATAATCTTCCATTGTTTCAACACTTTCGGGGATTGTTATTGTTTGCAAAGACTTGCAACCTACAAAAGCATTTTTGTTTATTGTTTTTATGCCGTTTTTAAGCGTTATGCTTTGCAGCTTTTTACAATAGCGAAAAGCTTCGCTGTCTATTAATGTTACACTGCCGGGAATTGCAATACTCGACAGGCTCTCGCAACCATAAAAAGCAGACGCCCCTATTGAGGTCAGGCGGTCGGGAAGTGCGATGTTTGCCAAATTTTTACACCACAAAAATGCATGATCGTCTATCGAGGTTACGCCGTTAGGTATGGTTACATCTTTTACGATATTGCAAAAACTAAAAGCATTTTTCCCTATTTTGGTCACCTTTTTGCCGTCAATGATGCTCGGGATTTGAAGTGATGAATCATTTCCTACATATTTGGAAACAGATACAGTTCCGTCATCAAGAACATTGTATTTATAATCGCCTGAGATACAGGTATCGGTTGCCGCCTCAACCTTAAGTGCACCTGTTGATGCAAGCGGCAGACTTACAGCTGAAAATACTGCAAGCGCCGAGCAAATAACTGCCAAAATTTTGTTCTTTTTCATAATATTACTCCTCTTTATTATGTTAATGAGTCGAAAGTAATTATACAATATTTGTTTATATTTTGCAATAGCTTCCAAAATTTTTTGCAAATGATTGTTTCTCATAAAAAAGTCCGCAGAAAAATCTGCGGACTTTTTAATAATATCAGATTATTCTATTGTAACCTGACTTGCTATCGGAGCATCGGGGTTAGTATCCGGATTATCTGTGTAGAATGTAAGGTATGTGCCGCCCGAAACAGCCGCATCATTGATTACAACCCACATTTCATTATCTACAAATCCCTTGTAGTCAATTGTCTGTGTAGCGCCATTGTTAGATACAATAACATTGTATATACCTGCACCTCTGTAAGTGAAGCCATAGTCATACCATCCGTCTCCATCTTCATCAGTAGCAGCAACACCGGGCCATACAGCTGAATCGTCAGGAGTATAGTTGCCCTTGTCTACACCATTAAGGTCTGAACCCCAAATCCAAAGCGTAGGAGCCCAGGTAAGTGAACCGTTGTGCTTAAAGTGGAGATTTATATCAAGACTTGACGGAACGTAATAGTAGTTAATTTCCATTGAATTGGAATAAGGAATCACACCTGAAGCGTTTGCAGGATATTTTGATTCATCAATACCATAACCAACTACCTTGAAATCTTTTGTTGAATACTCAGAACCTACTCTGCCGGTAATTGTTTCCGAAGCTGTAAGCTTCTGCTGTTCGCCGTTTTCATCTGTATAGTAATGATTTACCGTTATTGTACCTGTTGATACGGGATATTCTGCAAGATGTTTGCCGAGCATTGATGCGTCTTCAACTGTAACAGCGCCGTCATAGTTAAGATCTAACTTTGACGTATCAACAGAATCATCAGAGATGATACCTGCAACATATTTCTGAATCTCAGAAACATCCATTACATTTACAATACCGTCGTTGTTAACATCGGCATTCTTAAGAGACTCGGGAACATAGTCTGTGTAATAATAAGTAACATCCTTAGTATTTTCGGAGTAAACGCCTGTTTCGTCGCCTTCAATCTTAGTTACTACATATGTTTCGGGAACACCGGCGCTCGGAGATGTTTGGTAACCTGTACCTGCTGTGCCCTGAAGTACTACTGAATCGTCGAGTTTTGTATCTGTGGGCTCATACATATAATGTACAACTACTTTGCCCATATTTGATTTAATGCCGGCTGATTCGTAGCCTGCCTTATCAACTGCAACTATTGCCGAATATGCAGGAACTGTGAAAGTTGATCCCTGAACCTCGCCGAGAGAATCAAGACCTGCTGCTTCATTGTTGGCAAGAATTACCCAATCGGTTACCTCTGTATCTTTAAGGGTAATTTCTGCTTCGGTTGAAGCGCTGTTATAAAGAACAGCCATTTTATTCCATTCACCCTGCTGGTCATTTGTAATTGTGAATGAAACCTGGTTGGAAAGTGTTGTAAGGCTGTTTGTAAAGTTAAATGCCGAGGAGTATGTGTTGTCCATACATGTCAAAGGAGTAAACGCCGATTTAATCTGCATCATACCCTTGTAGTAAGAAATTACATCAGCATAATCAACAACATTCTGCCACTTAATCATATTAAGTGTAGCCGGTGACTTGTAGCTGTTTGTATCGCCGTCTTTGCTGCGGCACATTTCCTCACCTGCAAGAGTAAATGAAATGCCCTGAGAAGTATAAACAATAGCACCCGCAAGCTTATTCATCTTAACTGCGTCAGCATTTCTTACACCATAATCCGCAAGTCCTGTTGAACCGAGAATCTGGTCATATAAAGTAGCATTATCGTGGCAAGCTGCGTAAGTGATACACTGTGAAGGAGCATTGGCTTTCCACTTGTTTGTACCTACTGTGTTAGCGCGGATACCGTATGAGATGTCTTTTGCCGATGTCTTAGCACCCTGTACAAATCCCTGGTTTGCAATGTTCATGCAGTTGCCTTTGATGCCGTCACGGATACCGTCGTTAAATATTGCGATTCTGTCGTTAAGCATCTTAGCATTTGACTGAATTGAAGGATAGTACTTTGTGCCTGAACATGTATTTACAGGATGATATGAGTCACCGCCTGTCCAAGCTTCGCCCCACATTGTGATTCTGGGATCAACCTGATCAAGAGCATCTCTAATCATATTCATTGTTTCAACGTCAAGAATACCCATAAGGTCAAAACGGAAACCGTCAACGTGATACTCGTTTACCCAGTAAAGGCAAGACTGAATCATATAATCTCTGTACATTGCACGTTCGGAAGCACACTCGTTGCCGCAACCTGAACCATTAGAGAATGTACCTGAGCTTGTCATTCTGTAATAGTAGTTTGGAACAGTTGCCTGGAAACAGGAATTTGTTGAATATGTATGGTTGTAAACAACGTCCATTACAACGGAAATACCGGCATCGTGGAGAGCCTGGATCATTTCTTTACATTCTTTAATTCTTACATTACCGTCATATGGATTTGTTGAATATGAACCTTCGGGAACGTTGTAGTTCTGAGGATCATAACCCCAGTTAAACTGAGAATCGTCTCCGGCTTCATTTACCGATTCAAAGTCGTAGAACGGGGTAATCTGTACTGTTGTAATACCAAGTTCTTTGAGGTAATCAATACCTGTTGAAATTTTACCTTCGCCGTTTAAAGTAGTTCCCGTTTCGGTGAAAGCAGTAAATTTACCTCTGTTCTCTTCTGAAATACCCGATGCTGGGTCATATGAGAAGTCCTTTACGTGAATTTCCCATACTGATGAATCAGTTGACTGCTCAAGAAGTACGTGTTTATCGTTTTCCCAACCTTCAGGGTCTGTTGAGTCAAGGTCACATACCATTGAGCGCTTGCCGTTTACACCTGTTGCAACGGAATAAACGTCCTGAGTTTCTGTTGTTGTAGTTGCAGTACCTGTTGTGTTTTCGGCAGTGATTGTGTAGGTGTAGTAAGTATTTTTAATATCACCTTCAACTGTGCCTGTCCACACGCCTGTCCACTTACCGTCTTCTTCAAGTTTGGTAAGTTCAAGCGTTCCGAGGTCTTTTGCGCCCTCTTCATCATCTGAACCTGTTGCATAGCGGTTGAGCACAACTTTTGTTGCAGTAGGCGCCCAAACCTTAAATGTTGTGGATTCAGGTGAATATGAAGCACCTAAATCGCCCTTTGTATATGCGTATTCATTGTCGATAGCTTCGCTTGCCTGCGAATAAACTGTATTAACACCATAATCGCCGGCACCGACTTCGTTGTCAGCAACAGCTGCAAATGAAGTCACAATACTCGATGAAGCAATCATACAAAGAGCAAGAACAGCAGAAACAAGTTTCTTTGAAGTTCTCATAATTTTATCCTCCTTAATATTTATAATTATTCCTCAACGGAAATAACTGACATTATTCGTCTATATCAAGATTATCGGCAAATTTTTTGCGTTTTGAATATCTTGAATAGAAAACCGAAGCTATACACAATGCTAAAATTAAGCCTGTGCCGATATAAATGTATATTAATACATCTTTAAGCGGATCCGGTTCGCTTGAATACGAAAACAACACGTTAATTTCACCTGTTTCAAATTGACCGGATGCGTTGTCGGGAATTTCTACAAGGGTCATATCCTCATACTCATTAGCCGGTGCGTCATAGGTCTCTCCCGCCTTGCCGGTAAGGGTTTTGGTTTCAATAACCTTTCCCGAGTCATTCATATAAATAATGTTTACCTTGCACTCTGATTTGTCGGAATCTCCGGTAACTCGTGTATATTTGTACTCTACTGTTATATCCTTTGAACCGACTTTTCCTGCTCCGTTATTCGGCAAACTGTCAAGCACAAGCTCATAATTTTCAATTGACGGAATTTCCGGAGTATAATACTGCTGACCCTCTCTGTTTTTTACAGCATAAGAATCAGCAAGCTCACTGCCGTTTGTATCGTCAACAAATTTAAAGGTAACAGTTGCGGTTTTACCGTCAAATTCTTCAACGTAAACATTTGCCTTTAATACAGAATCGGTAAACATTCCCTGAGTGTCTCCGCTTGAACTTTTAACATCATAATTGAGTGATGAGGCTAAATCGCTAATATCATAATCCTGACCGATTTCACCTGAAACTGCCTGCTTTTTTATAAGCTCTTTGGATTCGTTATCGTAATAATTTACAAGAACAACGCCCTCGGTATCGGTTATATTTGCTGTATTATAGCTGTCTTTATCAACCATAATAACCGCAGAGTGCGCGGCTATTTTAATTTTATTGTTAACCTCACCGAGATTTCTTAATCCAGCTGTTTCTTCATCTGCAATTTTTATCCAGCTGCCTGAAACATCTACCGACTGTGCCTCTTCGCCGCCGTTAAATACAATACAAAGCTTATTCCATTTTCCGCTTTCTGTATTATTGATTACATAACCTGTAACGCCCTTTGGAACATCTTCAATAGCTTCAAGGCTTTTAGCGCTTTTATCCGTGCTGTCAGACAAAGCCGCAAAATTTTCTCTGATTTTTATAAGTCCTCGATAGTACTCTATTATGTCACTGTAATTATCAAGGTTTGTCCAATCAATCATATTCTCTTCTCTGCTTGAAGAGAAAGAATTTTCGTCGCCGTCTTTGCTTCTGGCAAATTCTTCACCTGCCAGCATAAACGGGATACCCTGAGAAGTTATCACAATTGCGCCTGCAAGTTTATTCATTGCAACAAGGTCTTCGTAGCGCTTTCTGTACTCGCTGTCTCTGCCGTAAACGGAATCGACAAGTTTATCATAAAGACAAAGGTTGTCATGACACGAAGCGTAGGTTACGCACTGAGTAGGTACATTTGCCCAACCCATATTTGACTGACCTGCAATACCGATTTTGAGATTTGCGCGTCTGTCACCGCTTTGTACAAAGCCCTTATCTGTGCCGCCGGTGCTTCCCTTAATTGCATCCCTTATGGTATCGTCAAAAGCTCCTATTCTTGAACTGAGCTTTTTCAAATTATTCTGGTTTGCCATTACAGTGCCGGAATCGCAGTTTGTAGGCATATCCCAGGCTTCGCCGTACATAATAATCTTTTTTCCGCTGCCGTCTTCATACAAATTATCAAGAGCCTCTCTGATTGTATTCATTGTAGTTACATCATGCAAGCCCATTAAGTCGAAACGAAAACCGTCTATGTGATATTCCTTTGCCCAGTAGGTAACGGAATCCACCATATACTTTCTGAACATCTTGTGCTCTGACGCTGTATCGTTACCGCAGCCCGAGCCGTTTGAAAATGTTCCGTCGGAATTCATTCTGTAATAGTAGTTCGGTACTGTGTACTGGAACCACGAATCGGTTGAATATGTGTGGTTAAACACAACGTCCATAATAACGCCGATTCCTGCATTATGCAGTGCCTGAATCATCTGCTTACATTCTTTAATTCTTACGTTTCCGTCATAAGGATTGGTAGAATAGGAACCTTCGGGGCAATTGTAGTTTACGGGATCATAACCCCAGTTGTACTGCTCATTTATATCTTTGCTTTCATCAACCGAGCCAAAATCGTAAAACGGCATAATCTGAACATATTTTACGCCGAGTTTTTTCAGGTAATCTATGCAGGTAGAAGTATTTCCCTGAATACCGTTTACCGTAGTACCTTCTTCGGTAAAAGCGAGGAATTTTCCCCTGTATTTTTCCGAAACGCCGCTTGATTCAGAAGATGAAAAGTCCGCAACCGAAACCTCCCATACAGAAGCATCGGTCTGATTTTCAACAAGAATATGCGTATCGTCTTCCCATCCTTCAGGGTTTGTTGACGACAAATCGACAATCATACTTCTGTTACCGTTTACGCCGCAAGCTTTTGCGTAAATATCTGCCGTTTCTTTTACTGTGTCGCCCTGTTTAACGGAATATGTGTAATATTTTCCCGCAAGGTCACCGTTAATTGTTGTTGACCATACGCCTGTTTTTTTATCAAGAGTAAGCGCTTTTGTTTCTATTGAGCCCTTATCGCCTTCGCTGTCACTTCCGTGCTCAAACAAGTTAACATTTACACTTTTCGCATTCGGCGACCACACCTTGAAAGTAGTACCTTTTTGGGTATAAGTCGCACCGAGGTCATTGCCCGAATAAGCGGTTTGATCAAGTTTTGCCGCATAAGCCTGATAATCTGTTTCTTTTTTAGCGGATGCCGCCGAAGTCTCTGAAACGCACATTGAGCCAATAATCATAAATGCCAAAACCCCTGTTAATAATCTTTTTAAATGCAAAAAACTGCCTCCTGACTAATTGCACTTTCTTTATTAATTCTATCACATTACCACATTGATTTTAATTCCAATTGAGAAAAATTTTTACAAAGACTGCTTTTAATTTGTAGAAAATATAATTAAATTTATGTGCATTTTGCCAGTTTTGCAGTTAATTTTACAGTAATATTTATATTTTTACAAAAAACATCGTCGTATTAATATCAGCGATGTTTTTTGTCCTGTTAATTTAAATTTTATTATTTCCGTACTCGTAATTATTGATAAGCATACTTTCAATACGCAAAAGCCTGTTATATTTACTCACGCGGTCTGTCCTGCACGGAGCACCGGTTTTTATATATCCTGAATTTACTGCAACTGCTATATCTGCAATAGTAGTATCCTCTGTTTCACCGCTTCTGTGAGAAATTATCGTCTTGTACCCTGAATGATGCGCTGTAGTAATAGTTTTCATCGTTTCGGTAAGAGTACCGATTTGATTAATTTTGACAAGTATGCTGTTTGCGGCTTTTTCATTTATTCCCTTGTTGAGCCGTTTGGTATTCGTAACAAATAAATCATCGCCGACTAAATTGATTTTACTGCCGAGTTCAGCCGTTATTTTTGTCCAGCCGCTCCAGTCATCCTCAGATAATGGATCTTCAATTGAAATTATCGGATACTTTGCAATAAGCGTTTTGAAATAATCAATCAAGTTTTCGGTTGTATATTCAATATTTCTTTTAGGCAAGTGATATTTTCCGTCCTTACACCACTCAGACGCGGCGGCGTCAAGGGCTATTTTTACACTGTCGGTATTATAACCAGCAAGATTTATCGCTTTTATTATATATTCGATTGCCTGTTCGTCGTTTTCAAGGTCAGGCGCAAAGCCTCCCTCGTCACCCACCGCTGTACTTAGTCCTTTTTCTTTGAGCAATTTTCCCAAGGTATGGTAAATTTCGGAGCATTGCCGTAAACCCTCGGAAAAGCAACAGGCACCCACAGGCATTATCATAAATTCCTGAATATCAATATTATTGGACGCATGAGCGCCTCCGTTTAGTATATTCATCATAGGCACAGGCATTTTAACTGTATAAACGCCGCCGAGATACCTGTAAAGCGGAAGTTTGAGATAACGTGCAGCCGTTCTTGCGCAGGCAAGCGATACGGATAGTATTGCATTCGCGCCGAGTTTTTCTTTATTTTCGGTTGCGTCAAGTTCAATCATTTTTTGATCAATTGCGCATTGGTCAAACGGAGAATCGTCAATTAATGCCGGCGCAATTATTTTATTGATGTTATCGACGGCTTTTTTAACGCCTTTTCCCATATAACGAGATTTATCATTATCCCGTAATTCTATGGCTTCATACGCTCCCGTTGACGCGCCGGACGGAACGGACGCTTTTGCTGTTGTGCCGTCGGATAAAAATATCTGCGCTTCTACTGTCGGATTACCTCTGGAGTCAATTATTTCCCTGCCCGTAACTTTTTCAATAGTAATTTTCATAAACTTTACCTCCAAAAATATTTTTGGCGAAAATGTCATAAATATTCATATATGTGTCACGGACAAAAAATTTGCATATATTATTATAGAAAAAGTAAGGAGGAATAATTATGGAACTTGTTGACTATACGGTTAGGCCGGGCAATACTTTATTCGGTATAGCCCAATTTTTCAGAACTACCGTAGCAGATATTTTAAAATACAACAATATTCAAAATCCGTCGGAAATATATGTTGGTCAAACTTTAAAAATCCCCGCAGATTCCAATGAACCTGAGTACTATACCGTTCGTCCGGGCGATAGTTTGTGGAACATTGCTCAGAGATACAACACAACGGTTGCGCAGCTTTCGAGAATTAACGGCATTTATAATCCCAACGTTTTATATCCCGGACAGACGTTAAGGCTAAAATAAACGGACCTTTACGGTCCGTTTACATAACTGTTATTCAAATTTTGAAAGATATTCATCTATCTGCTGCTTATCAATCAAACCTAAGTCATCACATCCGGCGAGATATTCATTGTGATGCCTTACTTCATGATGCAGAATCTTTACAAGGTTTTTATAGAGCATATCATCACTAAGGTACCCGTAAACTTTAGCAATTGAACCGTAGTAAAACACGATTGCGTTACCGAGTGAATTTTGTATATACTCTCCCAAAATGAATAAATCGTTATTCCTTGCCTTTGGATGGATTTTGGTTTGCGGAAGCAGCGAGATACCAGCGTTTAAGTCCCTGTAAAGCTCATAGGGCATTGAATCCGCTATTTCATCGAGCATTTGGGCACATTTTTCAAAATCTATCATCTTAAAACAAAATCAGTCAATATAATCTTTTAATTTTCTGCTTCTTGACGGATGGCGGAGCTTTCTGAGTGCTTTTGCCTCAATCTGACGTATTCTTTCTCTTGTAACGCCAAACTCAGCGCCGACCTCTTCAAGTGTTCTGCTTCTTCCGTCCTCAAGTCCGAAGCGAAGTCTTAAAACCTTATTTTCTCTGGGAGTAAGAGTTGACAAAACTTCCGACAGCTGTTCTCTGAGCATTGTATGCGACGCTGCGTCAGCAGGCGCGGGAGCATCATTGTCCGGAATAAAGTCGCCGAGGTGGCTGTCCTCTTCCTCGCCGATTGGTGTTTCGAGTGATACGGGCTCCTGAGCAACTCTCATAATCTCCCTTACTTTATCAACAGGCATATCTATCTCAGAAGCAATTTCATCTGCTGAGGGCTCGTGACCGTTTTGGTGCAGAAGCTGGCTTTGTACTTTTTTAACCTTGTTAATGGTTTCTACCATATGCACAGGGATTCTGATTGTACGTGCCTGGTCGGCAATTGCGCGGGTAATTGCCTGACGAATCCACCATGTTGCGTAGGTAGAAAACTTAAAGCCTTTTTTATAGTCGAATTTCTCTACTGCTTTGATTAAGCCGAGGTTGCCTTCCTGAATAAGATCCAAAAATTGCATTCCGCGTCCCAGATAACGCTTTGCAATACTTACTACAAGTCTGAGGTTAGCTTCAGATAATCTCTGTTTTGCCTTTACATCTCCGTCGGCAATACGAATTGCAAGCTCTATTTCCTCATCCGATGTTAAGAGCGGGACTCTGCCTATTTCTTTAAGATAAACTTTAACGGGATCATCAATTGTAACTCCCGGATCGGCAGCAACGGCATGTTCATTTTCTTCGCTTTTTGTGTCAAAATCAAGGTCAATATCATCAATTTTGATGTCATCCATATCTTCAACAATCTTAATGCCGTGTGATTCAATATCATCATAGAGCTTTTCGAGCTGGTCGGGTTCAAAGTCAATTTCACCGATCGCATCAAGAATATCCTGATTTGATAACTGACCCTTTTGTTTACCAAGCTCCAAAAGTTCTTTTACTACTGATTTTTTATCCTGCTGTCCTGTCATAGTACAACATTCCTTTCCCTTATCACTGCTTATTTTTCCTTATTTTTTTAAGATAGTCATTGATTTGCTCAGATGACATATCTGCTATATCTTTATTTGAAAGCTTTTGGCTTTCCTCATTTATTACATTTATATATTCGTACATCGCCGATTCCGTAGAGGCAGACTTTACGGAACGTGACATTATTCTGTAAAGATACGAAGCTTCATCGGACGTAAAATCCGCCGCGATGTTTGTAAGCGGATCCAAGCCATTGTTTATCCTGTCAAGCACATAGGTGTAATAACGCCTCATAAGCGTATTTTGAAATTTATCGGGCGACACAGCGTCACTGATAATTTTTGCATAATCCGGGTTGTTTATTAAAAAAACAACAAGTGATTCCTCAGCGCTTGAGCTTCTGGGCTTCTTATGATGTTCGGTATCAATCTTATCGGTTTGCCTGCTCAGATTTTTCTGAATGTTTGTAATTTCTTTTTTGTATTCCTCTTTGCCGTTTCTGCGTGCAATTGAATTAACCTGTTTAACAATTGCATTTTTATCAACAGAAAGCTCCGAAGATAATTTTGAAATATAAACGTCACGTTCAATCGGACTGCTTATAGTCGCGATAACCTTAGAAGCATCTTTAAGAAACGAGACCTTTCCGTCCGCAAGTTCTACATTATACTTGCTCTTTAGCTTATTTAGCCTATATTCAATATCATTTCCGCTTTTATCAATCAACAGTTTAAAAGCCGTTGCTCCGTCCGCCCCGTGGGAACGAATAAATTCATCGGGATCTTTTCCGTTCGGAACGGTAAGAACACGTATATCAAGCCCCGCATTACGCAAAATCGGTATTGCTCTTGCCGTTGCTTTTTGTCCTGCTTCATCGGCGTCATAGCAGATAATAACCTCGTCAGCATATCTCTTCATCAGTAAAGCCTGTTCAACAGTTAACGCCGTGCCTAAAGTAGCAACAGCATTTTGGAATCCCGCCTGGTTGACAGCGATTACATCCATATAACCTTCACATAAAATAAGCGTACGGCTTCCGCTGCTTTTTGCATTGTTGAGTGAAAACAGATTGGCACTTTTTTTAAAAACCGGTGTATCCGAAGTGTTAAGATATTTTGGTTTTTCATCGGTCATAATTCTGCCGCCGAAAGCAATTACATTTCCTCTTACATCAATAATAGGAAATATCACACGGTTGGTAAATCGGTCATAAATACCGTTGCCGTTACGGCGTTTTACCCCGAGGTTTGCGGCAACAATTTCATTTTCGGAAAAGCCCTTTTGTTTAAGATGATTACATAATGATGACCAGTCATCATCAGCAAATCCAAGTCCGAAACGGCGTATTGTTTTGTCAGAAAGGCATCGACCGCGGAAATATTCAAGACCTTTGGCTCCCTTTGGAGAAATGAGAGTGGCATAATAAAAGCGAGCGGCTTCACGATTAGCTTCAAATACACGTCTGCGAAGTTTGCTCATACTGTCATCATACCCGCTGTCAGGCAATTCCATACCTGCACGTTGAGCCAAAAATTTTACGGCTTCCACATAATCAAGATTTTCAATTTTCATTATGAATGAAATCACGTCTCCCCCGACGCCGCAACCAAAACAGTAAAAAGAACCGTTTTCGGTGTATATGTTAAACGAAGGAGTTTTTTCGCTGTGAAACGGACAAAGACCGACCATATTGCGACCGCGCCGCTTTAAGCTAACGTATGACGACACAATTTCAGTTATATCATTGCGTGCCTTTAATTCCTGCAAAAAGCTTTCAGGAAAAGCCATAAAAACCCCTCCTATCTTATTTCCTATTTGTTTTTTACGTTTTTTAAACGTATATTCCTTTATTATTTTAAAAACTTTTAATTTTTTTGTAATTATTTATAATTTACCTCTGTTTTATAATATTTTTCACGCTCGACACAAGCCATAACCTGACCCGATGTTGCATCGGCAAGCTTTTTGTTCAGTGCATCGTATTTATCAGGAGATAAATGAAAATTTATTATAACATCACTTTCATATACCGTATCGTCAATCACTCCGCTTGTATCGGAAATTAATGCCGAAACTTTACCGTACTGATTATATGTACATTTTAACTTGCAGTCGTAGCACATACACATCATTATAATGCGGGCTGAGTTAAGGGCAATTTTTGCGCATTGAGAATACGCACGCACCAGTCCTCCGGTACCGAGCAAAACGCCTCCAAAATAACGAGTTGCCACCACAACTACATCGACAATATCATTTTTTGTGATTACGTCGAGTACGGGCATACCGGCTGTTCCAGACGGTTCACCGTCATCGCTGTATCTTTTAATATTACCTTCACGCAACGAATAAGCATAGACGTTATGTGTAGCATTCCAATGCTTTGAGCGTATCTCATTAATAAATTCAACAGCCTCTTTCTCGGTTTTTACAGGCTTGCAATATCCTATAAAACGAGAGCGCTTTTCAACAAACTCATCGCTGTTTTCGCAGGACACTGTTTTGTAATCTTGAGTCATAAAGCACCTCAAAAGAAAATAAGGCGGCACTTATGTGCCGCCAAACAATTACGATAAAATTATTTATCCATACCGAAACGTTTTTTGAATCTGTCAACACGTCCGCCGGTATCAACTAATTTCTGCTTTCCTGTGAAGAAGGGGTGGCATTTTGAACAAACTTCAACACGGATATCACTTTTTGTTGAGCCTGTTTCAATAACATTACCGCAAGCACAAGTAATTGTTGTTTGCTCATACTTAGGATGGATATTTTCTTTCATTATTTCTCACCTACCTGTCATTACACAATTAACAGAGTTATTATACAACATAAATTAACAAATTGCAAGCGTTTTTTGAAAAATATTTTAATTTATTTGTTGTTTTTTTGTTGCAATAAATAGTCGTTGTATTCTTCAAGACACATTCCGTATGTCCTCATCTTAACAGCATTGTCTTTTCCGACATATCTGTATAAATAATTATTTCCGCTTATCTTGGTTATATCCTCTTTATCCGAAGGGTAGCGCAAAACAAATCCGTATTCTATGCAATTCATTTCAATGAAATTTTTCACCTTTGAATCATCTGTATTAAACGACACAAGCAGTCCGGTCTGAGCCTCGCTGCATCCTGCTTTGGGCACAAGCTTTTGTGCCTGAGCTTCTGCGCGTACGTTTGTGTAGGATTTATCGGAAAGCAACTCGTTTAATTTATTATGGTAAAGTTCGTTTTGCTCATCATATGATATATATGCGGCGGTAAGCTTTATGTTTATGCCGCTACTCTCTCCTTTATTTATAAGCTCGGTGAGGGGCTTATATACATCGCTTCTTACTTTGAACGAACCGATTTCTTTTAGTTCGGGCACATAGTCTGAGGAAAGCGGATTTTCTTTGTTTACTACAGTAAGCAAAGTTTCTGATTCCTGCTGCTGAACGGCAGCAAATTTTTCAGTTTTCTGTTGGGTGGTAACGGAATTGAAAAATACAATTCCGCCGCACACCGCAACTACAAAAACAACTGCACATATTATGACAATTACTTTTCGTCTGACATTAGGTCTTGGCAGTATTCGTCCGGTTTCATCTTCAATTCTCGCCTGACGGCGGCGCCACTTGGACTCTTTAAAATTCTGTTTATCAAAAGGAGTCAGACTGCGCGACATATTTCACCTTCTTTATGCTTTAGTTAATTGCTTTTGTTTCAATTTCTTCAACAGCTTTTTCAATAAACTCCTCAAGCTTCATTGCTCCGAGGTCGCCGTTCTTTCTGTGACGTACAGAAACTGTATTTGCCTCAATATCTTTATCACCGACAATAAACATATACGGTACTTTTTCGAGCTGAGCTTCGCGGATTTTGTAACCGATTTTCTCGCTTCTGCCGTCAACTTCAACTCTCATTCCCTTTGCCTCAAGCTGTTTCTTGATTTCATAAGCATAATCAAGATGTCTGTCCGCAACAGCCAAAATTTTAACCTGTATCGGAGCAAGCCACATTGGGAATGCACCTGCGTATTTTTCAATAAGGAGCGCAAGAGTTCTCTCGTAGCAGCCGATAGAAGTACGGTGAATGATATACGGGTGTTTCTTTGTGCCGTCTTTATCAACGTATTCCATACCGAATTTTTCAGCAAGCATCTGGTCAATTTGAATTGTAATAAGCGTATCTTCTTTACCGTAAACGTTTTTAATCTGAATATCAAGCTTAGGACCATAGAAAGCAGCTTCGCCGACGCCTACTGCATACGGAATTTCGAGGTGCTCAAGGATTTTTTGCATCATATCCTGAGCTTCATCCCACTGCTCTACCGTGCCGATATACTTATCTCTGTCGTTTGGATCCCATTTTGAGAAACGATATGAAACGTCTTCATACAATCCGAGAGTTTTAAGCATAAAGATTGCCAACTCAAGGCAGCTCTTGAACTCCTGTTCAAGCTGCTCGGGAGTACACATAAGGTGTCCTTCCGAAATTGTAAACTGGCGAACACGGATAAGTCCGTGCATTTCTCCGCTTGCCTCATTGCGGAAAAGCGTTGAAGTTTCATTGTATCTCAGAGGTAAATCACGATATGAACGCTGTCTGTTGAGATAAGCCTGATACTGGAAAGGACAAGTCATAGGACGGAGCGCAAATACCTCGTCATCCTTTTCGGGATCACCGAGAACAAACATTCCTTCTTTATAGTGATCCCAGTGACCGCTGATTTTGTAAAGGTCGCTTTTTGCCATATAAGGCGTCTTTGTGAGCAGCCAGCCGCGACGCTGTTCCTCATCTTCTACGAATCTCTGCAAAAGCTGAATTACTCTGGCACCTTTCGGAAGAAGAATCGGAAGTCCTTGACCGATAACTTCTGATGTTGTAAAGAGTTCAAGCTCTCTGCCGAGCTTGTTGTGATCGCGACTCTTAGCTTCGGCAAGCTTCTCCATATATTCATCAAGCATTGACGCTTTCGGAAACGCAACACCATAAACACGGCAAAGCTGTGCGTTTTCCGCATTTCCTCTCCAATAAGCGCCCGTGCAGTTTGTAAGCTCAACTGCTTTTATCGGAGATACATTCATAAGATGAGGGCCCGCACAAAGATCAACAAACTCGCCTTGCTTGTAAAAACTGATGTTCTCGCCTTTATCTGAATGTTCTTTTACAAGCTCAACCTTATATGGTTCGTTCATCTCCGCAAGTTTCTTTTCAGCCTCATCGGCAGGAAGCTCAAAACGTTCAATTTCAATTCCCGATTTAATAATTTTCTTCATTTCAGCCTTAATTTTCTCAAGGTCCTCGCTTGTGAATGGCTTTTCGACATCAAAATCGTAATAAAAACCTGTATCAACAGCAGGACCTATTGCGCATTTAGCTGAGGGATAAAGTCTTTTAACAGCCTGAGCAAGCACGTGTGAGGCGGTGTGCCAGAAAGTTTTTTTACCGTCGGGGTCATCAAAAGTTAAAATATCGAGCTTGCAGTCAGCCGTAACCGGAGTTCTTAAATCTACAACTTCACCGTCAATTCTTGCGCAGCAAGCTGATTTGTAAAGACCCATTCCGATAGATTTTGCTATCTCGGCAGCAGTAATATTTTCTTCAAATTCTTTAATTACTCCACCCTTTAACTCAACCTTAATCATAAAAATCACCTAACCTTAAATATAATTATGGCTGTTTTGAATTTCAAAACATAAATAAAAATCCCAATATTCCAAAATGGAATATTGGGACGAATTTACTCGTGGTTCCACCCAAATTCGGCATTTGCAAATGCCCTCTTAAAACTTTAACGCAGTTATACGCCGCACCATTTCCTGAGCGGACTCAAAGGTGGTAGAATGTAAGACCGAATACGGATATTTCAGCAGATTATCCGCTCTCTGAAAACGGTTGATTACACCCCATGTCCTTATCAAAGCTTTTTATATTATAAGATTATAATATCACCGCAAAATTATAATGTCAATAGAAATTTATTTTTTATTTTCAAGTTCCTGCAAAAGCATATCAATATCCGACATTGACTTCTTTTTAGGCTTTTCTTTAGCAGGTGTTTCCTGATGCTCATCCGCCTTAGGGATGTCGTTAATAATATCTATTGTTTTATTATAAAGAGAATCTTTAGCGGTTTTATCTTCAGCAGAAGTCTCTTCTTTTACGTCAATTTCCTTGGCAGGCATATCAGCCTGAACAGCTTCTTGTTCGACATTCGGCTCGGATTTATTTTCCGTCTTATTTTCTTCATCGTCATTTAAAAAAACAAGTTTTGAAGAAGAAGCCTTTTTCATTTCACTTTTTGTAAGATAAGGTATGGGTTCATGCTCATCGTCGGAATCGTAACCCATAATAAAGCCGTCATAACCTACGCCGTCGGTTGCTGAAGGAGTTTTGTCGAAAATGAGTTTATCCGGCTGCTTTTCAGCCTGAGGCAGTTTGTCATAGCTGTCGGAATCAACATAATCTTCTTTTCCGGACTTCTTGGTATCACTCGGAATACCGTCAAGAACTTCTACCGCATCTTTTGAAATCAAATTGAAATTCATTTCAAGAATAAATGAAGCAGCAAACAATGCCATTACAGAGAACATAACTCCGTTTAAAAGTCTTGAAATATCAAAACCTTCGACAGAAATTGTTAAAATCTCACAGATACCGTACGCAAGGCTGATTGCTATTGCAGGATATCCGTAGATAAAGCATGCTTTTACCGGGTTTCTTCCCTTTATTCTCGAAACAATCATAGAATATGAGAACATATAGAGAGCAATGAAAATAAAGCAGAAAAGCGCACTCATATCGGTTACCGAGATTGACACTTTGGTTGCTGCAAGAAATTCGCTGACAAGCTCAGTACATGCCCAAATCGCAGGGAAAATAAAAAGCATTGAGATGCCTGATACGGTACTTTCACCTGAAAAATGAACTTTTGACATAGCAACAAAGGCAATTCCTGCCGGGACAGAAAGAGCGCCGCAGATTAAAAATACAATATAGTTTTCTTCACTCGGAAGCGTATTAATAACATTAAAAATTGACGAAGCAACTACCGCTGCGCCTGTCAGTATTGCCAATACACCCGCAGCAATATTTTTCTTTACCGGATAGACGGGCGCTGTTCGCCTGTCAAATAAATTAATAATAATACATACAACAAGCAGCGCGATTGAAATGCCGATAACCGTGTAGGTAATATCCATTTTATTCAAACCCATGAACAATCCGTTGCTGTCAAGTCCGAAAATACTTATCACCTTTAAACCCACACAAGCTATCAGCGCAAGTATAAAAGGAATAATTGTTAACTTAACTCTCATATATTTTACTCCATTCCGAAAAATTTTGGTCATTTATCCATAATGATTAACATATACTATTTTAGGACAAATATAGCATTATGTCAAGAAAAAATAAATATAATTTACTCTACCATTTTTATGATAAAATTTATGTCGTAATAAGGTGATTGGATGAAAATGAGAATAAAAGTATTAGGATTTATAATATTTTTGGTTATGTTTGCAATTTTACCGTTTATTACGTTAAAGGGCAACGGAATTCGAGATAACAATACACAAAAAAATACAAGCACATCCCCCGCTTCAACAAATACATCAAATACTCAAAAGAACTCAGAAAGTGCTACTGCAAAAAGTAAAAAAATAACAACCGAGGATATTTTGTCCGGCATTACCGCTGCTAACTGCAAAGCAAATTTCGGTGAACGTACTATTGAAGCAGTTGCAATGCTTATGTGTTCAAATTATACATATGATAAAGATAAATTTGATATCGATGATACCTCTCAATGTATTTTTGAAAACGATGCAGACGAAAATTTATTGAAAATATACCCGAAAATCAGAAGTGCCGTTAATAAATACAAAAATACAAAAATTACATACAATGAAAAAAACGTTTTTATACCTTGGTTTTATGTGTCTGACGGTGTAACCCAAACCGATGAAAGTTATGAATATCTGTCGTCGGTAGCTTCACCGTGGGATTGCTTTTCGGATGATAATTCTTCAAAAGAAAATTACGCAGGTGTCAGCGTTTACGGTCTTAACTATTTATGTAATAATTCATACAGTGCAAAAAAAGCTTTAAAGTGGTATCTTCCCGAATTGGAAATTAATACATAATACTTACTTAATCAGACAGTTATCGGGATATATGGTAAAGGAAATATGTTCTTGTTCCGCCCTTATACTGATAAGAAGTTGAAGAAATACATTCATATCCGCTAAAATTCAGCGGCTTTTTACCTCTGGTTACTA
The DNA here is from genome assembly GCA_904393835.1 of uncultured Ruminococcus sp. GTDB lineage: Bacteria > Bacillota > Clostridia > Oscillospirales > Acutalibacteraceae > Ruminococcoides. Next base: position 72,198 of record CAJFNC010000007.1, read on the forward strand.
TGTAATCAACCCTTTTATCGGCAACATATTTATCCTGCTCGATCATAATCGTGTCAAGCGGAATATTCAGGTTACAGAAATATTTACAGTTAGGCATAATATCGCACACTGTATAAAATCCATTGTCAAGCGAGCCGTAATTCAGCAAAGTGGCAGAAGCGCCGGATCCCGAAGTTTCGTCAATGATCTTTTTAAATTTATACTGCGGAAGTTGCTCACGATTAATTAATGCAAAACCAACATTGTCACTTAAAAAATACGGAATCAAAATCGAAAGAACTATAACACACGGAACGGTAACCCGCCACATAATTTTTCGCTTGTCAGGCGACAGTCTTTCAAGCCCAACAGTGCAAAACACTGCTCCGTAAAATGACAGTGCCGCAAAAGGTAATCCGTAATAATCATAGCTCCGCCCGCCGCCGAATATAAAAAGTGCGGCGAAAGAATAAATAAAAATATAATTTAAAACCGCAATCTTTCTGTCAACAACTAAACCGCAAACCAATCCCGCACATGACAGCGCAGGAATAAAAAGATTGCTTTTATAAGTCTTTAACACACCGTTTACGGTGTTGGTAAGCAATCCCGCAAGTTTGGAAATGATTGATGCGTTCCCGCCGCTTGAATAAAGAAACATATTATCGTAAAAATAAACTTCTACCATATCGCCGACGGCGTTGTTCATCAAAAAGTATATAAACACAGGAACAGTAATTATTAATATTCCTAAAAAAACATATCCCACACTTTTTAAAACTTTGACCATTCCGTTATTTTTGATTATGATAATAAACGCTATTATTGCCGCACCGATGTAAAATCCGAGGATTGTGTACTTTATCCACAGTACGCAAGCTGCGCATATGCCGATTGTGACGAGTTGTTTGGCGTTTAACGGTTTATCTTTTTTTATAGCCTTAAAGGTGAGATACATTACGCCGAGTAAAAAAGGGAGACAAAATTCCTCTGCACTGTCGCCCTGACAAAAGGCGTGTGATGAATATACAAAGGCTGTGAAAAGCGGCACGGTTATAAATGAGGATTTTTTACAATTATATAACAGGAGAAAACGATACGCGATAAATGAGAATATTCCCGCAGCTAAAACTTCAAAAATATAAACGCCGAAAAAACTATCGTTTGATATAAAATAAGACAACATATGAATAACATAGAGTAAAATACCCTTTTGTTCAAAAATATCCTTATAAAGCGTCAATCCGTTCGCCATAGACTTTCCGACTGTGAAAAAGCAGTTGGCATCTACCCAATCGTTAAAGGCATACAAAAACGATGATTTTGAACAAACCGCAAGTACCGCAAACGCAGTTGCAGCCGAAACCGCAGCTTGAAATAAGGTAAGTTTGTTCTTTTGGCAAAAAGCTTTTAAATTCATCTTATTCCCTCCGTCAGGAATAATTATAAATCAAAAGAACCGAATCGCAAGTAATTTTATAAATATTTTACAATCGTAATCAAAATTTTACAAAAGTTTTGATTTTTCGCAAAGTTGAATTATTTTTATACTGCAAATACTACAACAATGACACTTATTCGTATTATGAATTTAACAAAATATTTATCTTAATTAAGAAACAAGAATAATAAAATATCACTATTTATCTATTTGACTGCAAACCGATGAACCTTTTAACGCAATGTTGTGTGTAAGCAGACTTTTAATCTAACGTTTTAATATAATAACCAAATGCCCGGACAATCCGAAATGATTGCCCGGGCATCTTTTTCGGGGCTTAATTTGACAGCCCAATGTTTTATATTAACAAACTGATTTAAGCCTGATTATTTTTTCTTTATTTGATTGCGAAAACATTTCTTGTCAAACTCAGGATTGAAAGCATAAAAATTCTTTTCGTCGAGCTTATCAGTCAGCAAACGCAAGCTCTCGCCGAAACGCTGATAGTGAACTACTTCTCTTTCTCTCAAAAATCTGATAGCGTCTCTTACATCGTAATCGTCACAAAATCTCAGTATATTATCATAGGTTGTTCTTGCCTTTTGCTCTGCTGCAAGGTTTTCGTGCAAATCAGTGATTGCGTCACCTTTGCTCTGCAAATAAGCGGCAGTAAACGGTGCGCCTGACGCACCTTGCGGATAAATACCTGTCGTATGGTCAACAAAGTAATCCTCAAAACCTGCTTTCTTTATTTCTTCTTCCGACAAATTCTTTGTAAGCTGATAAACTATTGCGCCAATCATTTCAAGGTGGCCGAGTTCTTCTGTACCTATATCGGTCAAAGTACCTTTAAGCTCAGGCAACGGCATTGTAAAACGCTGACTTAAATATCTAAGTGATGCGCCGAGTTCTCCGTCGGGACCGCCGTATTGGGTGATTATAATTTTGGCAAGTTTCGGGTTTGTCTGTTTTATATTCACGGGATACTGAAGCTTTTTTTCATACACAAACATTAGTAATCCTCCTCTGTTTCCCACGGCCACGGTCCTTTAATCCAACGCCATCTGTTTGTGTCAGTCATACTTTTTTTTAGAGGACCGTATTTTTTTTCATATTCTGCTATCAGCGGCTCTGCGGCTTTAAGATATTCTCGCATTTTTTCTACCATTTTTGTATCGCGCGGATGTGTATCCAAAAACAGCTGAATGTCTAATGCAGCAAACTGATAGGTTGAAATTTTTTTTAAAAGAATTTCACGTTCTGTCATTTTTACCACCGCACTTACTGCCGTAAAACGGTTTATCCAGCGAGGGGAACATTGTTCCTGCGGCAAAACCCTGGGCAGAAGAATAAGTTTTTGCGTTTTCAGGTTGAAAAGGCACATAAGCCATTGCTTCAACAGGATTTTCCGGCAATTTTGAAATTCCGTACTGCTGTTTTATAATTTCTGTAATTTCCACATTGATTCTCCTTTATAATTTGAGTGTCCACTCATTACAGTTTATTCACCGATGGATTTTTTGTTAAACAAAAACACCCTGTAAACGCTGTTACAGAGTGCTTAAAGTAATTTTAATTGAGATCATCAAAGCCAAGTGATGAAGCTATTTTTTTGTAGTAATCCACATCCTCCTGCTTGTAATTAAGCCGCAAGGTTAGCCCCCGCTTTAAATGCACATTTCGCTTTATAAAAATCCTGTTAAACCACATTAAAATCCACGCAGCAGGCAGAAAGATTTTTGATTTATTTATGTAAGGATATTGATATATTAATTTATCCGACGGCGGAAAAATTGATTTTAATAAGTAGTTTAACTTTGAGGCATTTTTCCCCTGATTTCTGCGTTTGCTTATTTCTTTAGAAGAACTTATCATAATAGCTTTTTCGGTAGTTCCGATAAGCCCGCTCAGAATTATAAACGTTTCAAGCTCATTTAAATCTGTCACTACGCTATCCGGTGAAAACCATTTATACGCTGTTTTTCGAAGTTTTTCTTCAAAGGTTTTCAACTTATATACCTCAAGCATTTCATTTAAATAACAAAAATCAAATTTTGAGCTGTGGTGTAAATAATAAAGATATATATCAAGAATCATTCTTATTCCCATACCTGCAAGTCTGAAATGATTGCTTGTGTGAATAAGCATATAAAGATAAAAATCCTCAGGTTTAATATTACACGAATACTCATATTCTCCCCAAGGCTCTGCCGTATTAAGTATATCCTTGACATACGGATAATACAGCTCGTTTTCGTGAACTATTGATGTATGAGCTTCAACAAACATATACGGCTCTTTTTTAAAATGATATTGGTTATCGTCGTTTGATTCAAAAATATATTCCAGCTGCAATAAAGCTTTTTTTACCATATCTATTTCTTTATAATCAATCAAAATGTCCAGGTCGCACATATATCTGTATTCGCTCTGAGGATACTCTTTTTTTAAAAAGAAACCTTTTAGAGGTACATTTTTGATTTTGTACTCATCAAACACTTTTAATATTTTATCTATTTCATACATCTGGTTTATATCTTTGATTAAAGCCTTATTTTTATGATTTCTGAAATATTTTAATTCGTTATCGGAAAATAACTCTTTAGGGAGCTTTAACATTGCATCAGAAAACATTGCATCCATTGAAGTTGGCGCAGAAAGTTTCAGCACCTCAAACGCAGAAACTCCCTCAGGAGGGCAAGGAATACTCTTGCCGTTAATAACAGCTGAAATTACGTCTAATAAATATATGTATGATTTTTTCTCGTGATTACTCAATGTTGTTTTCATCAACTTTTTTGTTTCCTTTATTAAACAGATTGGAAATTTTCCTTTTGCCGAAGCTATATGTATGACGTGCAAAACGAGTATGATAAAGCCAATTTATATAAATTTTATATTTGAATGAAGTTCGCACATAACTTTTGCCCTTGCGATAAAAGGCAGTCATAACGCCTATTATATCCTCACTCATAATGCCGTGCTCGTAATGAAATTGATTGTCGCCGCACATTACATACCCGCCGTCAGCGTCGAAGTCAACTACGCGGTGAAGTACATAACCACCGTTTTTTCGTCTGTACAATGCAACATCAAAAAGATGGAGTCTGCCTTCGGGTTTAGACAGAACGACAACATCTTCTCCGTCACGCAAAAGCGGAAGCATGCTGGTTCCGTTGGGAGTAAAAGTAACAGTCCCTCCCGAATCGAGTTTTTCTTTAATAATTTCGATTGTATCGGCAAGTTGAACTTCTTTATTCAAATAAATCTGCATCCTTTGCTTTTTGTATAAATGTATCAATATCGCTGCTTGCTTTTTCAGGCGAAACCTCATATTCATCGAGCATTTTACTTAACAAATCTTCTTTTGCCGCACCTTTTTGAAGCAGAGCAAATAAAAATGCTCCCGTTTCGTTAAGATTTATAATACCGTTAAAATCAAGCGTCAGAGAATTAACCGGTACAACCACGTAACTGTCCGCAACTTTTCGTAAAACAAAATCATCTTTAATTTTCATTTGACACCTCATATTTTATTCAGTAAAAATATTATAATATATGAGAATAAAAATTGCAAGAAATATAAACTGTACAAGCTAATGTAATAAACAATGCCCATCATAATCTTATTGCCTGCAGCTACCTATATTTTGTTTTTTCAATTAATGCGTATTAATTATTTCTGTCCGTTCAAAGGTTAATTTTAATACCGAAGCATCAGCAGTTATTGAAAAACAAATGTTTTTATACATTATCGAATATTTAACGTTTAATTTGTCACGGCGTTTAAAATTATTGCTAATTTATATATATTAATGTATAATAAACTTATAATTTATAACATTTGAATTGGTGAAAAGATATGAAATTCAGAAGCGCAAAGCGTTTGACAAAAATTATTTCAGCTGTATTAATATGTTTCTTTACATTTTATATGTACGGATTCACTGCGTATGCCGCAAGCAATATTGATTTTGCGTTGACTGAAAAAAGTACGGACAACAACCGACTGTTTACAATTAATATGCAGGCAAAATCTAATGAAAAAATTTCAGCGGCGTTATTTTATTTTACATATGACAAAGATATGTTTGAATTTCGCAGTATGAAATGCAGTGATGATGAAAGCGAGATTGAATACAATGAAACAGATGAGGGTGTTAAAGCCGTATTTCTAAATTCAGACGGCAAGCGTATCTCGGACGGCGATACGCTGTTTACATTGACATTTAAGTCTGTAAGCAGCGGTTCGTCAAGCATAGATTTTACCGTAAGCGACTGTGTTAACTCAAACACCGAATATATGAACATCGGAAAATGCACATCGGCTGATATTACGGTAAATTCAAAGTCAAACGAGGATAATTATGAAAACGACGAAAACGATATCGAAGATAACGGCAACTCAAAATCAGACAAAAGCCGCAGTTCAAGTAAAAACAGCAGCAAAAGCAATGTCAAAGAAAGCACCGCGACCGCGGAGATTAATGACCTTGGAGAGCTGAGTTCAATCGCTTCACCAAATTCTCAGTTGCTGATTATCGGAATTGCAATAGGCTGCGGCAGCGCTGTAACAGCAGCAGTATTTTTTGTCGCATTAAACCATATCATTAAAAAGAAAAAAGAAAAAGATAAAAAGCAGGAGTAATATTCGCTTTTGAATATTGCTCTTTTTAACATTTGCTCCCCTGAATTATGTTGCGTTCACGCAGAGTTTTTTGAATTGCGTTGAGCACACGTTTTTTATCGGCGCTCCAAATAGGAGCAACGAGGATTTTTTTATCACCGTCACCGGTAAGTCGGTGGATTACTACGTTTTTGGGAATATGCTCAAGGCAATCGCACAAAAGGTCGGTGTATTCGTCGAGCGTAAGCGTTTTAAAAAGCCCTTTATTATAGTCATCAAGCAAATCTGTGTGTTTTAACACGTGCAAAAGCTGAAGCTTTATTCCGTTACTTTTTTGAGACGCATATGAAACGGTTTGAAGCATCATTTGTCTGCTTTCAAACGGCAACCCGAGAATTACGTGAGTTATAACATTTACACCGATTTTATGCAGGTTTTCAACAGCAGTATCATAAACATCAAGTGTATATCCTCTGCGTATATATTCCGCTGTAGAATTATGAATTGTCTGCAAACCGAGTTCAACCCAAACGGGCTTAACGTTGTTTATCTCATTCAAAAGAGAGATAACGTCGTCAGCAAGGCAATCGGGTCGGGTTGCGATTGATAATGCTGCAATATCGTCTCCTGCAATCGCTTCAAAAAATATTTTACGCAGATAATCAACATCAGCATAAGTATTTGTAAACGGCTGGAAATACGCAATAAATTTTCGGCAGTCAGATTTTGAACTTATTCGCTGTTTTGCCTGCTGTATCTGTTGCCTTATACCAAGCTTTGCGTCTGACGAAAATTCCCCGGAACCGCCTGCACTGCAAAAAATACAACCTCGTGTATCAATTTTTCCGTCACGGTTGGGGCAGGTCATATTTCCGTTTAATGAGAGTTTATAAACCTTTTCACCAAAGGTGTTTTTTAAATATTCGTTTAATGAATAATAATACATCCTATCACCTTATCATATAACAAATAAAGACCGACTTGTGTCGGCCTTTAGTTTTGTCATAACGACAAATAATAAGAGGAAAATCTATGAAAAAACTTATTAACTGTTTTAAACACATTTATCTTTGCTGTGATTATATAATAAAGTACTAATGTGACAGCTTTATGACAAATAAGATAAAATATCGTGAAATATTATCGAAAATACTCTTTTAATATTCACAAAAACAAAAATAGATTATATTCTCCTCTTAAAATGCCGCGTTAAATCAATTTTAATTAAAATAACTGTGAACGCATTTAAAATAGATGTAAACTCGCTGCTTATCTGAATAATTCCATATCAGAATTATACAAATCATTTCTTGTGATTTCAGCATTGCACACAATATTACAGTATTTTTCGAGTGCGGTTATTAAAAGATTGGGATTTATATTATCAGAACTGCCTGCCGAAAGAATTACGTGAAGTGACACAAAATCAAATTTTTCTTCTATCTCAAAGCTTTTGATTCCCGGCTTTATATCAACTGTTCGCATCCCTTTCTTACTTTTCTTTTCAAGCTCAATTGTATCCCTTGACAAAAGCTCCTTTAACGCCGAAACAATTCGGGTAGTGTTTGCCGTGTCAGAAGTAAGCCTTATTGTAAAATCAGCAAAAGCGATTTTGCCGGCTTTCATAACAGGTTCGGTAACGTTAAACACCCTAATTCCCTTTGGAAGGCACTTGTTAAGCTTTATTATAATTTCTTCGAAAGAATAATTATCATCCTCGAGCTTTACATCCATACATTCGTTTTCGCCTCTGAACCCAAGGGACAACGGCAGCGGAAATGTTGCGAACGGATGACGATTAAAGCCCTCTGTGTACCAGATAGGAATTTTGCTTTTATGAAGCGCACGCAGCATACAGCGGTTTAAATCAAGATGTGAAATATAACGGCACTCGCGGTCCTTTTTAAACCAAATTCTTACGTTTTTCAAAACAAACACCCTCCCCGTATTTTGCAGCGCCGCAATTGTTGCATTTCAGACGACAATGAGGTGTTGTCTGACTCTCATACGCTTTCTTACATTCCGTAATCAAATAATCTTTTGTTACACCGTAGTCAATATGATCCCACGGCAAAATTTCATCAAATGAGCGGCGGCGATTTGCGTAGAATGCAGGGTCGATTCCGCATTCTTCAAATATATCAATCCATTTTTCAAGGCTGAAGCATTCGTTCCAGCCGTCAAAATGAAAACCTTTTTCACACGCCCTTTCGAGCACCTTGCAAAGACGTCTGTCACCCCTCGCAAAAACTGCCTCAAGCAAACTTGTGTCGGCGTCATGGTAATTAAACTGGATTTTCTTTGTAGTTATGCTGTCCTTTATGTGTTGCTGTTTATTATGGATTGTATCAATAGTGTCCTGAGGTTCCCACTGGAACGGAGTAAATGGCTTTGGAACAAACGAGGAAGCAGACACGGTCACTCTCACCGACTTGCCCTTTTTACGTGTGGGACATTTGTAGTATGTGTCAACAACTGCCTGTCCGAGCTTTGCGATTGCCGCAACGTCGTCAAGTGTTTCGGTGGGCAAACCAATCATAAAATAAAGCTTTACGGTATTCCAGCCGCCCTCAAACGCAGTTGCGCACGTATTCAGAAGCTCTTCTTCCTTAACGTTTTTATTGATTACGTCACGCATTCTCTGACTGCCTGCTTCGGGAGCAAACGTCAGACCGCTGCGGCGAACGGTTTTAATTTTATCCATAATTTCATCTGTAAAACCGTCAACACGCAGCGACGGCAAAGAAATGCTGATATTTTCATCCTTACTCCAGTTGCTGAGCCTGTCAAGCAACGGTACGATTTGGCTGTAATCGCTTGAACTGAGCGATGAAAGTGAAACCTCGTCATAACCGGTGTTTTCACAGAGTGTATGACATTGTGCGTCGATTGTTTCGGGCGACTTTTCACGAACAGGGCGGTAAATGAAACCGGCCTGACAAAAGCGGCAGCCTCTTATACAACCTCTGAAAATTTCCTGAACGGCTCTGTCGTGGATAATTTCAATATTCGGCACGACAAAATTATCGGGGTAGTAGGATTCGTCCATATTTTTCATAAGGCGTTTATGAATTACTTTCGGCGCGTCACCCTTTGGAGTAAAGCTCTTGATTGTACCGCTTTCATTGTACTCAACCTCATATAAAGACGGAACGTAAACACCCTCGATATGAGCACATTTTTCAAGAAACTCCTGCTTTGAGCAGTTATTTTTGCGGCAATCACGGAAAAGGTCAATAACTTCAAGGTCAACCTCTTCTCCCTCTCCTATAAAGAAAAGATCTACAAAATCAGCAATCGGTTCGGGATTACAGGTACAAGGTCCGCCCGCAACAACAATATTTTTAAGTTCTGTACGGTCACAGCTTTTTATCGGAACGCCTGAGAGCTTGAGCATATTGAGCATATTTGTGTAACTGAGTTCGTACTGCAAGGTAAAACCGATAAAATCAAATTCGGATACGGGATCGCCGCTTTCAAGGGCATACAAAGGAATATTGTGCTTAATCATTTCCTCTTCCATGTCCACCCAAGGGGCAAACACCCTTTCGCACCATATGTAGTCAACGCTGTTGAAAAGGCTGTAAAGAATTTTCATACCCAGGTGTGACATTCCCACCTCATAAGTATCGGGAAAGCAAAAGGCAAAACGAGTGTCCACATTTCTTTTGTCCTTTATTACTTCATTCATTTCGCCGCCGACGTAACGTCCGGGCTTTTGAACCTTTAAAAGCAGTTTTTCAACGTCCTTACTTATCATTTTAACCTCCGTCAAAATATCCGTTGTTCTTGAACGCAAGCGAAAATATGAGATATACGCAGACAAAGAGCAACGAAAAGTTGTATTTTGAATTAAAAAGTACTAAAAATCCGAGAGCGGCAAGCGGAAATATAAATATAAAAGTAATTATATTTACACATTTTTCAGCCGCTTCGGGCGTAAACCTGAGCGTCAAAAAAAGGTAAATAAGCTGACCGCCGTCAAGCGATATTACGGGAAGACTGTTAAAAAGTCCTACACATAAATTTGCCGCTGCCAAAGGATAGAATAAATTATATTTTAAGTATAACAGATAAAACAAAATAAAACAAATAAAATTGACAAAAGGGCCGAAAAAAATTATTAAAAAATTCTGAGATACACCTCTTGTATGGCGTGAAACGTCGTTTATTTTTATTTCAAAGAGCGAAATTTTAATTTCATCCGGAGGGCAACCGAATTTACAAAGCCAGAATAAGTGTCCTGATTCATGGAACAATATTGCCAATAAGCTGCACAAAAAATTTGCGAACATTCCCGTTATTATACATATGGCGCAAACACATACAAGTGTAAAGGATATAAAAATATCAGTCCCGCGCAGTTTTAGCTTCATCATCTGACGCGGTACCGAAAACGGAATTAAAATCAAAAATTTTGTCACCGTCAAAGACAGCCGAACTGTTTAGATTTGAATAGTAAAAACTACGTATCTGATTGTAAAAATCTCCTCCGATCCCCTTTATTATGAATGCCGCAAGTGCTATTATAAGACAAATTATGAGCTGAATTGTTATTAAAAGCTGCTTGGGACGTTTTTGTTTTGAGGCAGACAGCCCATTGTCTTCGCTTGCGGAGACGGAGCTATTTTCTTTTGAAGCATAATTTGTATATTCTTTTTCACTTACGGTTTGCCAGCCCTCATCATATGTAATAGTATTTTTGTTTTCATTATTTTGTGTCTGAGTTTGGTTCAGTTTATTATTTTCTTCATACAAAAAAATCACCTCAATGCAGTATATGCATTGAGGCGGACAAATTTAACCGATTTGCACATTGCTTTAGAGCTTTTTTAATTTTATATTTTTATAAATTGTAAATACTGCAAGCAGCACTAACGCTCCGCAAAGCACACCGGAAAAATCAAGCAGTACATCGGTTATCTGTCCCGAGCGTCCAGGCACATTAAGTTGTATGGTTTCATCACATACAGCCGTTGCAAGCCCTACAAAGCAGATTTGCGAATAGTACCTGTACGGTTTGATTCTGTCAAGTGAATAGGCACAACACATAAGCAGCGAACCTATCGCAAAATATTCTGTAAAATGAGCGGCCTTTCTGACTATATGGTCAGTCAGTTCGGCACTGAATCCCAATGCGTTGAGTATGTCCTGCAAAACAGTCATTACGCCTTCGCTCTCGGATGCCGAAATATCAGACGGCATTGACGAATGGATAAACGCAAAAGCAATCATACATATAGTAAGTAAGAAAAATATAATTCTAAAACGCATTGACGCAGAATTTTTCATATCATCACTCCCCCATATTATTTTAAAGGAAATGAATTTATTGTCAACAATAATATTAAAATTTTATAAATAGCTGTGAAAATCTATATAAACATATTGATAAACCGAAAATTATCTGATATACTTATTTTGGCATAATGAAAATTATCGAATTTTCAAAAACGTATGCTTACTTGATATATTTACAAAGAGAATTTATTTACGGGCAGCGTTTGCTGCCCTGTTTTTTAGGTGAAAATATGGGAAACAAAATGTTTGACGCTTTAATTATAGGCGGCGGCGCTGCGGGATTGATGTGCGCAATATCCTCAAAACAAAAAAATAAAAATTTAAAAGTGGCAATTGTCGAAAAAAACAGCAGAGTGGGCAAAAAACTTTTATCTACGGGAAACGGCAGGTGTAATCTGACAAATGCAAATGTCGCCCCGGACAAATATCACGGTACTTTTTTTAATGGGGCAAAAAATATTTTGAGTCACTACCCAACTCAAAGAATTATTGACATTTTTGCAAAGCTCGGACTTTTGACTTATTGCGACAATGAAGGCAGATATTATCCGCTTTGCAGGCAGGCGAGCGCTGTACTTGATGTTTTGCGTTTTGCCTGTGAGAGGTACGGTGTTGAGGTTTTTACTTCACAAAATATTAAAAATCTGAAAAAACATGGCGATTCATTTATTTGTAATACAGATGATTATTCTTTTAAATCAAAAAAGCTGGTGCTTTCAAACGGCTCAAAAGCATCTCCAAAACTCGGAGGCAATGCAAGCGCAGCTGACTATGCTAAAAATTTCAACCATAAGTTCATTCCCTTTTCTCCTGCGTTATGCCCGATTGAGGTAAAATCGGACGTATTGAAGTCGTTAAAGGGCTTACGAGCAACGGGAAAAGTTGAACTTGGCAACGGCAATATTCTGAGAAGCGAAGTCGGTGAAATTCAGTTTACCGAAAAGGCGCTTTCGGGCATTTGCATTTTTAATCTTTCTGTTTTATCGAAAAAAGGTATGAAAATTCATATTGATTTTTTAAATAATTATTCTTCTAAAGAAATATTATCTCTCCTTGAACAAAACAGAAATCTGTTTTCCGGTCAGAGCGCCGATTGTCTTTTGACCGGAATTTTTCAAAAACGGCTCGGGCAAGCTGTTATGAAAATGGCAGGATTTACGAATTTTTCCGATAAATGCAGAGATATTCCGAATATACAACTGAAAAAAATCGCATCGATATGCAAAAACACCGAATTTGAAGTAACTGCAAACTGCGGGTTTGACCAAGCCCAGGCGGCTTTGGGCGGAGTTTGCGGGAATGAGATTGATGAAAATACAATGCAGAGCAAAAAGACAAAAGGATTATATTTTTGCGGTGAGGCAATCGATATTTGCGGCGACTGCGGAGGGTATAATCTGCATTTTGCTTTTGCAAGCGGACATTTGGCAGGTGCAAACTTATGATTAGACTTAACAATGTGCATATTCCTCTTGATTATAATAATGAAATATTAAAAAATAAGGTTGCAAAGGAACTGAAAATTAACAAGGCGGCAATTAAGAATGTCAGCCTTTTCAGGCGCTCAATTGACGCAAGGAAAAAGGACAATATCTATTTTTTATGCTCTGTTGACGTTGAAACTGATACAAACGAGGATAAACTCATAAAGAAATGTAAAAACGCAGTTAAAGCCGAAAAGTTTACGTATAGAGTAAAGAAATGGAATAAAAGCATTTCCCCTGTTGTTGTAGGAATGGGACCTGCAGGATTGTTCGCCGCTTTAATACTCGCTCAGAGCGGCGCAAAACCTATTGTAATTGAACGAGGACGAGATGTTGACGGCAGAAGCTCAGACGTTGACGCTTTTTGGAAAAGCGGAATTTTAAATGAATGCTCAAACGTTCAATTCGGAGAAGGCGGTGCGGGTACCTTTTCCGACGGAAAACTAAACACGGGCACAAAAGATTTCAGACAGAGAAAAGTGCTTGAGGAATTTGTTTTGCACGGCGCTCCCAAGGAAATTTTGTATGATGCAAAGCCGCATATCGGCACTGACAAATTAAAAATCACCGTTAAAAACCTCAGGGAAACTTTGATTTCTCTCGGCGCAACGGTAATGTTTGAAACTAAACTTGTGGGATTCGACGTTGTTGACGGAAAAATTAAATCTGCCGAAATTGAGAAAAACGGCAAAAGAGGAAAAATTGAAACCGACACAATTATTCTTGCGATAGGACACAGCGCTAGGGACACTTTTGAAATGCTGTATGATAAAAAACTGCCGATTGAGCAAAAGGCTTTCTCGGTCGGCGTGCGCATAGAACACCTTGCTTGCGAGATTGACAGGGCTCAGTACGGCAAATTTGCCGGGAACAAAGCATTGGGCACTGCAAGCTACAAACTTAATGTGCACACGCAAAACGGACGCGGCGCTTATACCTTTTGTATGTGCCCGGGAGGCAGGGTTGTAAATGCTTCAAGTGAAAAAGGTATGCTGGTAACTAACGGAATGAGTGAATATGCGCGAGATGAAGTAAATTCAAATTCGGCTCTGCTTGTCGGCGTTAACCCAAAAGATTACGGTTCGGAGCATCCGCTTGCCGGAATGTACTTTCAGCGTGAGCTTGAGAGAAAGGCTTTTGTTTTGGGCGGCTCTGACAGTAAAGCTCCGGTTCAGAGGGTTGAGGACTTTTTACTTTCGAGAAAAAGCACACACGTAGGCGACGTCGTTCCGAGTATTAAACCCGGATATACAGAAAGCGACCTTACTTCAATTTTGCCGAAGTATGTAAGCGACTCTATGAAAGAGGCTATTACGGTAATGGGTAAACGGCTGAAAGGCTTTGACAACGGAGACGCAATAATGACAGGTGTTGAAACTCGAAGCTCTTCCCCCATCAGGATTATGAGAAACAGCGATACGCTTGAAAGCGTTGCGGTGAACGGTTTGTATCCCTGCGGTGAAGGAGCAGGCTATGCGGGCGGAATAATTTCAGCCGCAGTAGACGGGATTAAATGTGCCGAAAAAATTATAGATAAATAATTCTGTTAAAGAATATACAATTATTATATACTTTAGTACGATTTCTGATTATTTGTTTCGTCCCTCAACAATCTAAAGATAATTATTTTAGATAATGGCTGCCTATACAGGCAGTCATTATCCGATTTGTTATATAGAGTTATATAGAAGTTATTTATATAATCGTATTCCTCTTTGAGCTTGGATCTGTGAATTTTCAGAAAAAATTTTTCAATGGTATTTTCCAAATTATTTTGCTATTCCGAAAAGCGCTAAGAACCCGGTGATAACCGATAAGACAAACATTACCATTGCAATAACAACAAAAATTCTGCTTACACTCTTATTGGATACTGTTTTTGAAACAGCCGTACAGGCGTTAAAGCACAAATATCCCATCAAAAATTCATACACGCCTAAGATGGCCTTAGGTATAGTTGTAAATTCCTTTGCAATTACCGTGCCATACAGAAAAAGTCCAAGCAAAACGAAAGCTAAAATCGCAACGGGTTTTAATTTGCCGTTGAATTTTTTGTATGACAAAAAACAAACAAATACGACCTCCAAAAGCAGCAAAATAAACGCAACAACATTTACGGCCTGCGGAGCGTTCAAATTATTTAAGATTATACCGCTTGCAATAAGGAGTATTGTTTCAAGTATAATAGTTATAATATATTTTAATTTTACCGACAAAAGAATACCTCCTTCATATTAACGAGTAATCATAAGCGTATTGTAAGAAAAGTCTAACGGTATAATGATATTGATAATAACCAAAACAATACCTGCAAAATAAGTGTATTTAGAATAAGTTTTTTATTCATTGTATCACCATATTTCTTTGATTTTGTTTTTATGCAATGTTTAATTTTTCAAAACCGCCTGATTATTAAACAAAAAATAACGGTTTTTTATTGATTTAATAAAATAAAATCAAAATTTCCAATCCAATACACCCCAAATATAATCAACATTGTACTGACTAATAAGCATAAAACCAGCCAAATTAATAACAAAATCGGTATAAATGTTATGATTTTGTTAGAGCTTCTCAATTTTATATATGTATTAGTTGCAATACTTGAAAATAAAATAATCCATAACAAATGAAGTAATATCATAGGTAAGCAATGGTATTCATTAAAATTATCAGATACTACATGAATTTGAAGCGGAACTGATATTATTACGCTTATTAAAAAATAAAGTATAGGTATTATATAATTTTTGTATTCAAATTTAGATAATGGACTTTTTACAATATCAATTGCAATTTTTAGAGTAAATGCTGCTGATGTAATAATAATAAAAGCAAATATTATTTGTGTATATATATTCAAAGGAACTTTTATAAATAATGAAAATATATAGAGAACAAACATAAAAGTAGAAAAGACGCTAAAGTTATTGATTTTATTGATTTTAAGTTTATTTTTCATTTAAATTTCCCCTCCCAACACCCGATCAGAATCATCAAGATTAACATATATACAAACTTAATACCCAAGCAATTTATAATGTGCGTAGAAATAATAACAACGACATAAATTATTACTGATTCTATTCTTTTGAAGTTTTAGAATATGACCTGCGCCTTACTAAACTAATTTAATAAAATTAAAATTATCATCCCAATAAATCCCAAAATTAAGAAGTATTGCTCGTACGAATAGCATAGCAATATTGAATAAAAGAATTATATCAAATACAGCAATAATTGTTTTGGTTTGTAAATTTTTAAATCTTTTTTTATAAATACTGCCTACTAAATACAACATTGACGTTGCCGCAGACAAATATAAAAAAGTCATCGTAACGCAATCACCGTAATTAAAGCTTATCAATCTGATTTTAATTTCATAAGGCAATATTAATATGCAGGATAATGCAAAAAGTATAATTATTAAAACATTTGTTTTTTGAGGCACAGCCAAAAAATCCGTATTGAAAAAATCATATATCAGCTTAATGTTAACAGCTAAAGAACAGGCAATAAGTATTCCGAATACAGCCTGATAAATTCTGCTGTATTCTACATTAATAAAAATTGATATTATACTGAAAAGCAATAATGTTAAGATAAACAGATTGTATTTATTTTTAATACTCATAATATACTTGCCCCTTAAACCTTTTCTAAAAATATCATTGTTAATACACTTCTGCACCGCAATACGAAATAATAATCCTAACAAAAATGATTAATAATTTTGTTCTTTTGTGATTTTGTGCAATGCAATATAGATGACGCTCATTTTTTCGGCAATATTATTTTTTAGCAATATAGCCGTTATCGCAACGGCAAATGTAAAAACATATGTAATTATACTGCCTATACAGGCAATCTTATCCGGTAAATTTAACAATATGCCGACAAGCATAAACAACCAATACAGAAGATTAAATACAATAGACAGAATCGATAAAATTAACGCAGTTTTATCTTTATTCTTAATCATATCATTTCCTCCGTCATTTTTAATGTTTAACCAACAATTTCTTTAAAAGGTATTTGCAGAATATACATCTGATAAATCATACTCATATCAATACACGGGTAAAAAGTATTTATCAATGTGCCAATTATTGCACCTGCATATGCTATCATGGCAATAATGATAATAATTTTATAGTAATCGGGTTTTCTGTTTAAGGCTTTCTTATTAATATTATAAATATCGTTTATGCTCTTGGATTTTAAAACATATGCAAAGTATGTAATATATTTAACGCCGAAAGTAAATTCAAACAGCCAGCAAATACTGTTATTCGGTCCTTTTACACCTAAAAATCCAAATATCGGCAACAGATACACTACATACAAAAGTACAAAAAGAAAAATGCAAATTAAAATATTGACAAAATTCAAATGATTAATGTCATTTTTGTACGGCATTGCCAGGCTTATGACAGAACATCCTATTGCCAAAATTGAAAATATAATACTTATTGGCAGATTATTCCCTACAAAAATATAGCACAACTTTACTAAGATCAAGAGTATTATGCACACCGCAAAGGTCATAACATCAATTACTGCAATTCTTTTATTTATTACAGACTTTTTTGAACTCATATTTTATCAAACCTTTCAACTTCCAAGCTGAATAATAGCTCCTCGTTCAATATGCATATATGTGCATTTTTATACTGTCATTATTATAATAATATTGTACATCATTAGCAATATTTTATAAATTAGCAATAAATTCCAATTTTTTATTAAATATTTTGGCTGTTATTTATAATCGGTTTTCAAAGTTTTGATTTTATCAAAGCAAGCAGCTTATTGCGCTGCAAATTAAGCGGGAGATTGTATCCCAAACTTAATTTTGATAATGATCTCCGCCTACAAAAGCGGAGGGCATTATCCTGCTTGTTATATTATATATTTTTACACAAGTATAAAATAAGGGCGACTCTGACATATCACATAATCGCCCTGCCAATTTGACTGTTCACTTTGCTTGCCGACAATTATAAGCGCTTTTCGCCATTTATCTTACTATCGCAAATGATATTGCAAAAAGTATAAAAGAAACAATCTGCATAATATTTAACTTTTTTAAAAAATTTTCTGACGGCGGGCATTGACCTGTCTTTTTCTTAAACGACCGACAGTCATATATCGTCCCTATAAATATTAATATTGCAAGAACTACTGTAATCAAATAAAACCATGTAACAAAAGTAAAGGATTGCAAATACAAGTATTTTAGATATATTGAAACTAAAAACACACCTGTTTCAATAATCGGTGAACCTTTAGCCGTACGGGCAATTTGCCGATAGCTTTTAGCTGAAAGCTGAAAGTTTTCAGCTAAAGGATCTTCTTCGTCCGGAATGGTTTTACTCCGCATTGCTTTGTTTTGCTCACTCCACTTAATCAAGATTAACACAATTAGCAGTAAAATAAGAGTTATGTAAGGGATAAAATTGTAACTTATACCGCTATCTACCGCCAAGATTACCGAAGCATATGAAAGAAGCATCCATATTACATTTATTATAGTGAACGGCGCTTTTAAATTTTTGTCATTGAAAAGTTCTCTTAATGATAAAATATATACGGCAATTGTAAATACAAAAAATAATAATAAAATCAATATTTCAAAGATATTGCCGCTGTTTATATATCGTATGTACGGTACAAAGAACAAATATATGCTGCCAAAAAATATTTGGTTTGAGTTGCCAGTTATTACACAGAAAATAAGGTTTATAACCGATATTAAAATCATATAACCTTGAAATCCCATTACGATTCCGTAGTATATTTTTTTCACTGAATCACTCCTCGTTTCTGTTTGTTTTCATTTTCCCAAGCTCGTGACTGGACAGATATAATATGTGAGGTTCCGATTGATAAAGTAGCACTTCCTACTGTAACTGCAATAGCTACCCATCCTGATGGATTCCAAAAATTAAATATTGCCCATGCTAAAGCAATACTTCCAGCTGCCGCTATTAACTCTTCACCTACCAGGCAAGCTTTTTGACCATCAAGCAAATATGGATTTGATATGTGCGAAGCTATACTAAAAGGAGTGGTAGCAACACAACTTAACCCGGCAATGCCCGCTGCATTCAAACCTGAAGTAGCATAATAACCTGCTGCCGTATAAATTGAACCTCTTGTGGCAGTCAGGTAAGTGCTTGCCGTTGAATATGTTTTTGAAGCATGAGAACTTGGCTTAGTAACAAATTCTCCGCTTTCTTTTACCCCTACTAAATCGTTTCTGCCATAAACTTTATTTAGCCAAGACAAGTGTTTTTTTGATATTTAACTAAACTCGGATTGCAATAACCGCAAGTTGGAACATAATATGATTTATGTACTTTGCAATTACCGTCAGGATCAGAGTACATAATCGGATTATTAGCACAATAGGCCGACATATTTGAATCCAAAATATCTCCGCCTGACTGGAAATAACCGTCTGCATTAATGAACCTATGTGTAACAGGGTCGTAGTAGCGGCTCATCAGGTAATAGAAACCCGACTCCGTGTCATAGTAGTAGCCTCTGTATCTGAACGGATTGAGGTTACCTATGTGCGTTTCGCTTGTGATCGCGTTTCCGTTTTGGTCGGTTATTGACTGCACATTGCCCCATGCGTCGTATTCGTATTGCGCTCTGAGCTGTCCCGCTTCACTGTTTTAATTCATTCTATATCTCAATTTATTTATCATATATAATACTCTCAATTTTTTCCTTTGCATCTTTGAAGTTTAAATGAGCAAAAAAAGAAAAAAGAACATTAACTACTATAAACAAGACTATTGGTAATATAAAAGTGAGAATTTCTGTTTTTTCATTTTCTAAAAACTCATTAAGAATGATTAGTGAAAACAATATACATATTATTAACCATAAAATTGGGAAAAATAGATCAAACATTTTCAATTTCATTTCTATTAATATTTCTGTTGTTTCTTCGTTTTGAAATACTTTTCCACAAATTATTGGATTAAATAAACCTCGTCTGGAATGAGGAATTGCTTTTATTTGGAAACAATCATTATCTATAGTACCCTGAAAATCATAGTTATCAAAGTTATCATTGCATTCATTAGATTTTGTACGCTGTTTTAATTTTTTAATAAATTGTTCTTTAGTTATGTTAATGTTATAAGATAAATTTTTGGAAAAAATATTTTTCATTTTTTGATCCTTTTTTCTATTTATTTTATCGGAATATGGGGACACCCACAAATAATACATATTTTAAATCGTATTGTTTGTTTGGGCTTTGAAGATCTCTCTTTTAAGGTTTTTTTGTGATATTTGACGATTTTGAAGTTGATTTTGAAGTTGATTTAGAACTATTGGACCATATGGTTTTAGTAGTTGTGGTATATTCATGAACATCAAAACCAATACCTACTCCGCCAGATATTGAAAATCCACCCACTCTTTCCAGTTCATCAAGTTCAATCAAATCAAGCCCCGCTGAAAAAATATATCCACCGGATGCACCTATATTATAAGTATTTTTTTCCAAATCATTTACACTTTGAGCATCCCATATAAAACTCAATGTTGCACCAGCACTAGCATCAAGCACCCCTATATATCCATTTTCACTATAGTCTATATAAGAGTATTGTATAGCAGTATTTCCATAACCGTCAAAAGCAAAATTAATTGAAACATACGCTCCTAAAACAGCCGTTGCATCAGCAGAAAAAGAGTACACAAAAACAAAATTTCCAAATTTGTCAATACTGTTAGCAGGATTATTTCTGCAATAAGCTGACATATTAGCATCAAGAATATCTCCGCCTGACTGGAAATAACCGTCTGCGTTTATAAAGCGGTGTGTAACAGGGTCGTAGTAGCGGCTCATCAGGTAATAGAAACCGGACTCTGTGTCATAGTAGTAGCCTCTGTATCTGAACGGATTGAGGTTACCAATATGCGTTTCGCTTGTGATCGCGTTTCCGTTTTGATCGGTTATTGACAAAACATTGCCCCATGCGTCATATACATAGCTTGCAAATACCGTGCCTGATTGATTTATGATTTTTACTATGTCACCCTGTAAATTCTTGACATAGTAGTACATTGTATCGCCGTATTTAAACGAGGTGACATTGCCGTCGGTATCATAGCAGAACAGCAGGGTATTATTGCCC
>CAJFNC010000008.1 GCA_904393835.1 uncultured Ruminococcus sp.
TCAGACTATTCTTTCTCATTCTAACAGCTTCAGCATTGAAAAGGAAAAAAAGACACGGCTGGCTACCGTGCCTTTAACCTTAATTTATATTGTAGGAGAAAAATTAAATGAAAAGTAAAGTAGTAAAAATAATTAAAGCAGTTGCGATAGTAATTCTGATATTAGGTTTTATATCCGGAATTGTATGGGTTGTATTTGGCAATAGTTCATACACTCTTATTAATTTTGGATTTATGATTGCAATATGGATAGGTTCCGGTTTGTCCGCTCTAATATTTGGATGGCTTGCCTATGTCTTAGAAGCACTCATAAACATTGAAGATAACACTCGCGGCGCAAAAGTTTCCGCCGATACATATAAACCTTTGGATGATAATATTAAAACTGATGCCGACACCATATACAAACCGAGCATTTACAGTGGAAACTATATTCCCAACGATACGAATAAACCCTCAGAAAACGAGTGGAAATGCCCTAAGTGCGGTAAAATAAATCAAAATTATGTTGGCACTTGCGGCTGCGGAGAGATAAAGCCGAATTAAAAGTTAAACGGTATAAAAAAATCTTCCCTGATATTGAATCAGGGAAGATTTTTTTATTATCTGAATTATTATATTTAAGATTTACAGCGACGTCTTAAAAATCGTGCCGCCGCCGACAACATAATCGCCGTCATACAACACAACCGCCTGACCCTTTGACACGGCTCGCTGCGGCTCGTCAAAAACAATTTTCAGCGTATCGTCGTCAATCTGTGTAACAACGGCATCCTGCTCTTTTTGGTTGTAACGCACACGCGCTTTCAGCTTTGTCGGCTGTTCAATTTTGTCGCAGGAAATAAGGTTAATATCATTTGCGTACAGCTCCCGTGAAAAAAGTCCGCTGTTTTCGCACAAAACAACCTTATTGTGTTCCAAATCCTTTTGTTTTACATACATCGGGTGCTTTAAAGCAAGCCCCAGTCCTTTTCGCTGACCGATTGTGTAACGGATAATTCCCTTGTGCTCTCCGAGCACGTTACCTTCCTCATCTACAAAGTCGCCGTGCGGATATGTTTTACCCGTATATTCTTCAATAAACTCGGCGTATTTGCCGTTTGGCACAAAGCAGATGTCCTGGCTGTCGTGCTTGTTTGCATTGACAAGCCTCAGCTCATCGGCGATTTGCCTTGTCTGCTCCTTTGTCATTGCGCCAAGGGGAAACAGCGTTTTTGAAAGCTGCTCCTGCGTGAGCGAATACAAAACGTAGCTCTGATCCTTTGATAAATCGACCGATTTTTTTAAAAGAAATCTACCGTTTTCCGCTTCTTCAATTATTGCATAGTGACCCGTTACAACGCAGTCAAAGTCAAGCTCCTTTGCCCTGCGCATCAGCTTTTCAAACTTAATATATCTGTTGCAGTCAATGCACGGGTTCGGCGTTGAGCCGTTTTCGTATGCTTCAATAAAGCGTTTGATTACGTTGTCCTTAAAACTGTCCTTGAAATTATAGACATAATAAGGTATGCCTATTTTGTAACAAACGTTGCGCGCGTCGTCAATATCATCGAGGGAACAACAGGTTTTTTCTCTGCTCTCACCTATATCGTCGTTGTCAAAAAGCTTAAGCGTGATACCCGTTGCTTCATACCCTGCCTGCTTTATAAGGTAAGCGGCAACAGAGCTGTCAACGCCGCCGCTCATTGCAACTAATGCTTTTTTGTTCATCTTTTCCCCTTATCCTAATCTTATCATCTCATCAATACATTTTTTCGCGTCTTTAATTGTCTGAGCGTCAAGCTCAATTTTCTCACCGCCGTTTGAAATCAAACAGTTGTAAACATCAGCAAGCGTGGTGACTTTCATACTCGGACAGATGAGTTTTTGTGAAAGAATGTGGAATTTTTTATCGGGGCACATATACTGCAAATGCTCCGCAATACTGATCTCGGTGCCGATAATAAACTCCTTGCAATCGGATTTTACGGCAAAGTCCATAATACCTGAGGTTGAACCGACATAATCCGCCATTTTTGCAACTTCGGGAATACATTCGGGGTGAACAAGCAAAAGCGCATTCGGATAAGCCGCCTTTGCCGCTTTGACCTCGTCGGTATTTACGCCTGCGTGAATGGGACAGCCGCCGTTTAAAAGCTTGATATTTTTGTCCGAACACTGCTCGGCAACGTAAGCGCCCAAGTTGCAGTCGGGTATAAAAAGAATGTTTTTGTTTTCTATATTATTTACAATTTTTACGGCTGAAGAACTTGTTACGCAAACGTCGCAGATTGTCTTTAGCTGTGCCGTTGTATTGATGTAAGCCACAACCGTATAATCGGGGTACTGCTGTTTTACTTTAGAAATATACTCCCTATCCATTTGGTCCGCCATCGCGCATCCTGCCGTGGGCTGCGCAAGGTAAACGTTCTTTTCGGGCGATAAGATTTTGCAGGTTTCCGCCATAAAACGAACACCGCACATAAGGATATTTTTATTTTCAACCTTTTCGGCGTCAACACTCAGTTTGTAACTGTCGCCCGTATAGTCGGCAACTTCAAGAATTTCGTGCGCCTGATAGCTGTGAGCCAACACGCAAAAATCCTTTTCCTTTTTTAGCTTCATTATCTGTTCCTGCAGCTGAGTAATGTTCATAACAAAAGTCCTTTCAAATCAACAATTTCTGCTTTAATTATACATTTATACTACCCTTTATGCAAGTATAAACGACAGATTTTTGTGCAGACTTTTGTGCAGACTTAAAAGTGAATCTAAAAAATTACATAATATTTTTACAAAAAATTTGTGAGTTTTTACGATAATAAAAATAATGTCCTGTATTTACTTAAATAATTATTTATGTTATAATATGATTAATTGAAACGTATAAAATCCATATACTACATATACTATATTTTTATATTTTCTTTCTGAAAATATATGGAGGGAATTTTTATGAAAAAATTAATTTCTGTTATGTGCACAGTTTTATTGGTAATTTTTGCTGCAGTTCCTGCTTTTGCAGCTGAAAGTCCTCAGGCTACGACATTTGCCTACGATGTTATTATTATCCCCACTCCCGGCGGTGACGCTGACTATGAAAAAGTTACCGAAATCAACGATGACGGTGAACAGGAAGTTCACCTTACCTCCAGCCCAAAAGACGGATACAGATTTGATCATTGGGAAATGGACGGTCCCTACAAAACAACAGACAAACTTACCGACGGTGATATTGATGTTATCATAACAGGCGATATTACTGTTACTCCTGTTTTTAAAGCAATCGGAACAAGCACTCAGCCTGCTACCAACGCTACAATCAACATTGACAATTCTTCAAAATCACCTCAGACAGGCAGCAACGATGTTGTACCTTACACTGTTGTAATTTTAAGTGTAATTGCCTGCGGTGTTATGGGTGCATTTGTTATTAAATCTTCAAAAAGCAAATGATTTGAATAATCAACTTAAAATTTAACAAATGGGGGCTTCCGTTGCGAAGCCCTTTTTTATACTCATATCACATTGACTTTTATTATATTTAATGATAGAATTATTGTAATTAGGTGATAATTTATGAAAAAGAAACAAAATAAAATATTATTATCTATAATTATAATACTTATATTAGTAGTTATCGGCGTAATTGCATTTATTGTTTTTAAAAGTATCAAAGAAAGCGAAGAGCAACAAAATTATAACAATTTATCGAGTTCATATGCGTCAGATATACAGGAAAGTTCTCAGGAGTCAAACTCAAATGCAAACAAAATCGAACCGCCCGAAGATATTGATACAAACAGCGTTGCTAATCCGATAAATTTTTCAGATTTAAAAAATGTAAATTCGGATATTTACTCATGGATTTACATACCGAACACAAACATAAACTACCCTGTTTGTCAAAGTCAGGTGGATGACAACTATTACCTTGACCACGATGTTTACTTTAATTCAAGCTATTCGGGGGCAATTTATTCGCAGTACTGCAACAGCCGTGATTATTCTGACCGGGTTACGGTTTTATACGGTCACAATATGGCAAACGGCTCTATGTTTGCAAATCTGCATAAATTTGCCGATGCAGATTTTTTCAACAATAATAAATACATCTATATTTATACCGAAGACAGAAAACTCACTTATGAAATTGTTTCGGCGTTTGCGTATGATGATCGCCACATAATGAATTCTTTTGATTTTGAAGATAACTCCGTATTTCGTGATTATCTTGATATGATTGTAAATCCTCATTCTTTGACCAAAAACGTACGCAGCGGCATAACGCTTGATACCGACGATAAAATCCTAGTTTTAAGCACCTGCCTTAACAGCGGCGAAGGTCGATACTTAGTACAGGGGGTACTTGTAAAAAATGAATCAACAAAATAACGGCAGTAGCTCTAATGTCACAAATAACGACGACAGCGTTAAAGAGCAGGATTTTGTGATGTCGCAAAGCGATGATAAACGTAAACCGAATAATTATGACAAAAAGCGATCCATTGACGACGTTAACGATTATGTGTTTTTAAAACCTGTCAAAAAGCGCAGACACAGCAAAGGCCGTGATGAATATGCGCCCGACTCAGAGATTGTTTTTTCACAGCGCGGCAACTTTGGTCGCCGATGCAAACGCAAAAAAAGCAGAGTTAAAAAAATTGTACTCGGCGTCTGCTGCACCCTGTTTGCGCTCGTGATAGCTGTTGTCGGGGCGGTAGCCGGGCTTTACTTTAACGGACAGAATCAGCTCAACTCTTTTTCAAACTACAACATAAGCGCTCCCGACGGAGTTGAGGTGCAAAACGACGGTGAATACATAGTATATAACGGCGAGACCTACAAGCTCAACACCAACATAACCAATTTTCTTTTGATGGGCATAGACAAACGTGAGCTGAACGACACCGCCGTTAACGGTACCAACGGACAGGCAGATGTAATTGTTTTGGCGGCGCTTGACACCTCAACCGGTAAATTTACACTCATCAACATTTCCCGCGACACAATGACGGATGTTGCAGTCTACTCAAAAGGCGGCGCTTATACGGGAACGAGCAGACAACAGATATGTCTTTCCTACGCTTACGGACTCGATGAAGAAAAGAGCTGTAACAACACCGTAAGCTCGGTCAGCAGGCTTTTCTACAACATCCCGATAAACACCTACCTTTCGCTTGATTTGGACGGAATTTCCGCTCTTAACGACAGCATCGGCGGTGTTGATGTGGTTTCTCCCGAAACAATCGGTGATTTTAAAGAGGGCGAAAGCTATCATTTGACAGGCGATGATGCAGAAAGCTTTGTCAGAATAAGAGAACACGAAACACCCGAAGGCAACAGTCTGAGAATGAAACGCCAGGAAGTTTACGTAAATCAGTTTATTAATAAAATTTTCAGTATGACAAAACAGGATTTAAGCACTCCGCTTAAACTTTTTAATGCTTCCGCCGACTATACCTGCACAAATCTAAATACTTCACGAGTAACATATTTGGGCGGTACTCTTGTAAAGAACGGAAGTTTGTCGGTAGAAATGAGGCAGGTTCCGGGTGAAATTACAATGGGCGAAAAATACGCCGAATTTAATGTTGATGAAACAAACTTTTACGAACTTTTTCTCAGCGTATTTTACACTAAAATGTAACAGTAAAGATAAAGCGGACAGCTTAGGCTGTCCGTTTTGTTTCGCAAAAATAATTGCCGTTGCGTTATTATTTGAATTTTACGTTTCTTTCCCTAATATAAAAATCCCCGAATACACTTGCCGTATCCGGGGAATTATTATTGTGCTGTTGTAGTTGAGGTTTCTCCTGTAATTAAATCTTCATATATAAACTTCGCAAAATCAAGACGCTGAGCCTCAAGGTCGTTAAACTTGATGTACGAACCGTCATAATACCACATACCCTGCGCCGGAATGTTATACTCCTCCATATCGTAGTCAAGGTATGTCAGAGCGTGTGAAACGAGAGTTGTAATCTCATTTTTCTTGAGGTTTGTCGTAACAAGCGGACCTACCGAGCTTACGATTGAAACAATCTGAGCCAAGTCGGCATCCTTTAAACTTGTAAATATTGTATCAAGCAGCTTACGTTGTCTTTGTGTTCTGTCCCAGTCGTCACCGTCAAGGCCGATTTCATTGTTGTCTTCGTTCTTGTCAAGGCCACGGTTACGCGCGTACCAGAGCGCCTCCTGTCCGGTGAGGTGAACTACGCCTGCGCTGTCCTTGATGGTATAGCGGTCGGTAACCTGCTTGTTTTTGTACATCTGGTAGTTAATATATTCAATTTCATCGTCGGTCAGTTCAATATCAACGCCGCCGAGAATGTCAATAATTTCTACAAAGCTCTGGAAATCAACCACCGCATAGCGGTCAATCTTAATGCCGAAGTTTGCTTCAATTGTCTGTACGGCAAGCTTTGATCCGCCGTAAGAGTAAGCGGCGTTGAGCTTGCGGTATCCGTAGTCCGGAATATAAACGTAAGTATCGCGCTGGAAAGAAGTGAGCTTGAGCTTTTTGTGATTGTTGTCAATCGAAAGCATAATCATTGTATCGCTCAGACCGTTAACGTCCTGGCTGCGGTGATCCGCACCGAAAAGCATTACGTTAAGTACCTTTGAATCCTGAAGCAGGTCACCGTCGTTTAGGGTAAGGTGACTTTCTCCTTCAGGCAGGGTTGAAGCTGTTGCCGATGTATTATTGTCATCGTCCGTATCGATAATGTCCTCATAATTAAGAGAGTTAAGCACCGAATAGTAATAAATCATTCCGCTTCCGCTTAAAAGAAGTATCACCGACAACACAATACAGATAATTCGTTTTGCTCTGCCTCTTTTTTTGTAGAGCTTACGTACCTGGGTATTGGAACTTATATCCACCAGATTTTCCTTATTAGCCATAATCTCCTCCGTTGGGATTATTTTTTAGCAATTGTAAAAAACTAAAATAAATAAGATTGTGTAAAGCCACACAGGCAATACTTAGCTATTATCTAGATTATTATATCATCATAATTCTAAATAATAATTCTTATTTAGAACAATTTCGACATAAAGCGTTTTATTTAGTGCAAAAACTTGCTGTTATACAGTCAAAATCAATCCAACTCATCAAGAGATAAGCTAAACGACGGCAAAAATTCATTTTTGAAAACCTCGTTTTCGGGCATATTCATTTTTTGAATTGACTCCTCGATTGTTTCCTTTGCCTTTTTAAATTCATCATTTCCCATTCTTAACTCGTCTATGCATTTTATCAGCGCAGAGAATTTGTCCGCCGCCTTCACAAATTTTTTAAGCTCTTTGTCTTTTTCGTCATTCATTTTTAAAATGCTTTCAAAATCCTCTTTAAAATCGTCGGGCAAAAGCGCAATCAGTTTGTCGCAGGCTTTGTCCTCTATCCCCCGGTATGCGCTGATAATATCCTGGTTAAAATATTTAATGGGAGTAGGCATATCGCCCGTTATGATTTCCGACGCGTCGTGAAAAACGGCAAGCAAAGCCGTTCGTTCGGGGTCTGCGTTTCCTTTAAAGCGTTTGTTGTGGATAAGTACAAGGCAATGGGCAATTACGGCAACCTGCAAGCTGTGTTCGCTTAGGTTTTCGTATTTTGTATTGTTCATAAGCCCCCAGCGGTTAATATATTTCATCCTTGAAACCATTGCGTAAAAGTGAAACCGGTTCATAATATATTTATTCCCCCTTTTTTTACAAAATCAGTGCAAATTTTCTAAAAATATGTTATACTATAGATTATTATACTAATATACGCGAATTTGTCAAAACAAATACATTATAAATACATTTTTCAGGAGATTTCAATGTCTAAACGACTTGACCGACTAATATATCATAACTATCGTCCCGTATTAATAACGTTTTTAACGGCGCTTTTAACAGCGGCATTGCTTTTTGTGCCCTTTATAATTTTTGACGGCGGAATATTTTATTATTACGGCGACTTTAACGTTCAGGAAATTCCGTTTTATCAGCTTTGCCACGACGCCTTGCGCAGCGGACAAACGGGTTGGAGTCACATTACGGATTTGGGCAGCGACTTTTTGTCAAGCTACAGCTTTTATCTTTTGGGAAGTCCGTTTTTTTGGCTGACAATACCTTTTCCCAATTGGTTTGTCCCCTACCTTATAGGTCCTCTTCTCATTTTAAAATTTGCCTGCGCCGCGGCAAGCGCCTGCATATATTTAAAACGCTATGTAAGAAATCCCCAATACGCCGTGCTTGGCGGACTTTTGTACGCATTTTCGGGATTTTCAATTTACAACGTGTTCTTTTTCCACTTTCACGAACCAATGATAGTGTTTCCGCTGCTGCTTGCGGCTCTTGACTCGTTTTTATACGACAAAAAGCGAGGATTGTTTGCCGTGGCGGTATTTGCAGTCGCAGTTATAAACTACTACTTTTTTGTAGGACAGGTATTTTTTGTAATCGCTTACTTTTTGGTAATTACACTTACAAAAACATATAAGTTTAAAATTAAGGAATTTTTACTTCTCGCCGCAGAAACACTGATCGGCTTTTTCGCCTCGGCATTCATTCTTTTGCCGTCGGTGCTGGGGCTGCTGGGCAATCCGCGTCTTGACACTTTGCCAAACGGCTGGGATTCACTGGTTTACAACGAACCGCAGCGCTACTGGCTGATTGTGCTTGCGTTTTTCTTTCCTGCCGACTTGCCCGCATTCCCCGTGTTTACACCCGATTCAAACTGCAAATGGGCATCGGTCGCAGGCTGGCTGCCGGTGTTTTCAATGACGGGCGTCATCGCTTATTTACAACTAAAAAAACGCAGCTGGCTCAAAAAATTAATTCTGCTTTTAATCCTGTTTGCATTCGTTCCCGTGCTAAACAGTATGTTCCAGCTGTTTAACAGCTCCATATACTATGCGCGCTGGTTTTATATGCTTGTTCTTATGTTTGTGCTGGCTACCCTGCGTGCGCTTGAAAATAAAGAAGCCGACTGGGGCAGAGCTCTGCGCTGGTCTGCGGGAATTACCGTCGGTGCAATCGCGCTCATAGGTTTAATGCCTACCATAATTACCGACGAGGATGCCGACGGCAGATTTACAATAACAATCGCTTCCTACAAAATTACAATAGGCGCGCAAGCTACGTTTGAACGATTTTGGATCTACGCGCTTATCGCTCTTATAGGTTTACTCGTGTTTGTTCTTGTTTTCAAAAAATTCAGGGTAAACAAAAGACGCTTTGCAAGGATTTCGATAATCTGTACGCTTGCGGTGACATACGGGGCGTCGTTCCTAAACATTGCGACAGGCACTTTGTACAGCAACACCACATACGCAATTGACAACGATATTCTTAATTGCCGTGACGGTATTAAAATTGACGATATTGACGAAGTTCGCAGCGATTTTTATCAATGCGTTGACAACACCGCAATGTTTTGGAAAATACAGAGCATAAACTGCTTTCAAAGCTCTGTTTCCACCTCGATTATGCAGTTTTACGACGCTATGGGAATCACTCGTGACGTTGCCTCAAGACCTGAAGTGCAGGACTACGGGCTCAGGGCATTTTTAAGCTGTAAATATTTGTTTGATTACCGTATGGACGGCAAGTCAGGCAGCGACAACTCATTTATTGACGAGGACGGCAACACAAAGATGCCTTACTGGAAATATGTGACCACCTGCAATAGATTTGACATATATGAAAATGAGTGCTATATTCCTATGGGATTTGTATATGACTCGTTTGTCACAGAAGAAGAGTTTGAAAGGGTGGACGACCTTAATAAAACCGAAGCAATCCTGTATTCAATGGTGCTCACACGAGACCAAATGAAAAAGTATTCCGACATTACGGGCTACACCCAAAAGAACTATAACTTGCTTTACAGTGAAAATTCAGACTATTTCGACAGCGTGGTTGACTCCTACCGCTACGGTGATGAAAACTATAAAGAGGCTTGTCAAAAGCTTAAAGCCCACAGCTGTTCGTCATTTGAATACACCGACGACGGGTTTAAGGCGCACTACGACAACAACGGCAAAGAAAACCTGATGTTCTTCAGCGTGCCGTACAGCGACGGTTTTACCGCCTATGTAAACGGCGAAGAGGCGGACGTTGAAAAGGTAAATTACGGCTTTATGGCGGTAAAAATCCCCGCAAATACCTCCTGCGACATTGTTTTTCATTACAAAACACCGGGACTGTCCGCAGGTGTGGCTATCAGCTTAATTTCACTTGCAGGCTTCTGCATTTATATAGTCGGCGTCAACGTTTTTAGAAGGCGCAAAAAAGAATTTATTAAAACATTTCACAAATGAAACGGAGGAGTATGAACTTGCTCGGAAACAAGATACTTGACAGCAAATATAAAACTAAAACCTCTAAAAAACTCAGCGGATTGACATATCAAAGTCGTCGCCCCGTTCTTACGTCGTTTTTAATCGCGCTTTTAACGGCAGTCTTGCTTTTTGTGCCTTTTATCATTTATAACGGCGGAATATTTTACTACTACGGTGACTTTAATGTTCAGGAAATTCCGTTTTATCAAATTTGCCACGACGCCGTGCGCAGCGGCCAGATGGGATGGAATCACACGACCGACCTCGGAAGCGACCTGATTTCAAGCTACAGTTTTTACATTTTGGGTAGTCCGTTTTTCTGGCTGACAATACCCTTTCCGAACTGGTTTGTACCTTACCTTATAGGACCTTTGCTCATTTTAAAATTTGCGTGTGCATCTGCAAGCGCCAGCGTATATTTAAAACGTTATGTGCACAACCCGCAGTATGCCGTGCTCGGCGGACTTTTGTACGCATTTTCGGGATTTTCGGTATACAATATGTTCTTTTTTCACTTTCACGAGCCGATAATAATGTTTCCGCTGCTGCTTGCGGCGCTTGACTCGTTTTTGTACGACAAAAAAAGAGGTATTTTTGCCATTGCGGTTGCTGCGGCGGCAATTGTAAACTACTATTTCTTTGTGGGTATGGTGATATTTGTTATAGCATATTTCTTCATGCTCACGTTTACAAAAACATATAAATTCAAATTGAAAGAATTTATCTTGCTTGCAATTGAAGCAATCATAGGATTTTGCGCGTCGGCTTTTATACTTTTGCCGTCCTTGCTTGGCTTAATGGGCAATCCGAGACTTGCCAGACTTCCAAACGGATGGGATGCTCTTATACACAATCAGCCTCAGCGTTACTGGCTGATAGTTCTTGCGTTCTTCTTCCCTGCCGATTTGCCCGCATACCCCGTGTTTACGCCCGAGTCAAACACCAAATGGGCGTCGGTCGCAGGCTGGCTGCCTATGTTCTCAATGACGGGTGTAATTGCCTATCTTCAGCTTCGCAAACGCAGCTGGCTTAAAAAGCTTATCACCCTGCTTATACTATTCGCCTTTATCCCGGTGTTTAACAGTATATTCCAGATGTTTAACAGCTCCATATACTACACACGCTGGTTTTATATGCTCGTTCTTATGTTTGTGCTTGCGACTTTGCGCGCACTTGAAAATAAAGAGGCTGACTGGGGCAGAGCCCTGCGTTGGACCGCCGGAATTACCGTAGGAGCAATTGCTCTCATAGGACTAATGCCTACTATTATCACCGACGAGGACACTTCCGGTCGTTTTACAATAACAATCGGGTCCTACAAAGTCGCAATAGGCGCTCAAGCTACATATGAACGCTTTTGGATATATGCGCTTATCGCACTTATAGGCATACTCTTGTTCGTCCTTGTTTTCAAAAAATTCAGGGTGAACAAAAGACGCTTTGTAAACGTTTCCATTGTTTCAATGCTTGCGTTTGCATATGTAACGTCGTTTTACAATATCGCTACCGGTACTGCTCTCAGCGATACGACAAAGCCTATTTCCAATGACATTATAAACAGCAGAAGCGACATTAAAATAGATGACCTTGAAGACGTGCGCAGTGATTTTTACAAATGTATCAGTAACACGGCGATGTTTTGGAAAATACCAAGTATGAACTGCTTCCAAAGCTCGGTTTCAACATCTATAATGAGATTTTACGATGCAATGGGACTTTCGCGTACCGTTAAGTCAAACCCCGAAACAGATCAATACGGTCTGAGGTCATTATTCAGCTGTAAATATCTGTTTGATTATCGCCCGGACGGAGAGCAGGGCAGCGACAATTCATTTATTGATGAGAACGGCAATACAAAAATGCCTTACTGGAAATATGTTACCACGTGCAATAATTTTGATATATACGAAAACGAGTGTTATATTCCTATGGGATTTGTATATGACTCATTTGTCACCGAACAAGAGTTTGCACGGGTGGACAATATGAACAAAACCGAAGCAATACTGTACTCAATGGTGCTCACACGCAGTCAAATGGAAAAGTATTCCGATATTACTGGCTACGATCAAAAGAACTACGACTTGCTTTACAGCGAAAATTCCGACAGTTTTGACAGTGTGGTTGACTCATACCTCTACGGTGAGGAAAACTATAAAGAGGCTTGTCAAAAGCTTAAAGCCCATAGCTGTTCGTCTTTTGAATACACCAACGACGGGTTTAAGGCACACTACGACAACGACGGCAAGGAAAACCTTATGTTCTTCAGCGTTCCGTACAGCGACGGCTTTACCGCCTATGTAAACGGCGAAGAGGTTGACGTGGAAGAGGTAAATTACGGCTTTATGGCGGTAAAAATCCCCACAAACACAAGCTGCGATATTGTTTTTCATTACAAAACACCGGGACTGTCGGCGGGTATCGCAATCAGCTTAATTTCACTTGCGGGCTTCTGCATTTATATGGTCGGAGTGAATGTTTTCAAAAGACGCAAAAGAAATTCAATAAATTAAAATATTATGCAAACAAAAGGAGGATTGTTAACGTTGTTCGGAAACAAAATTCTCAATTATAAGGACGAAATTTTACGGGACTTGAACACGCTTATCGGCTTTGAATCCGTTGACGGAGAAAAAAACGAAGAGTGCGATAAGGCGCTTGAATTCATACTCAAGCGAGCAAAAGATTTCGGTCTTGACGCCGAAAAGGTAACCGACTTCAGCGGTCACGCAAAGCTTGGCAGCGGAGGAAAAAGCTGCGCGATTTTGTCGCATCTTGACGTTGTTCCCGCAGGCGGCAACTGGAGCGTTAATCCATTTGCGCTCACCCAAAAGGACGGCAGACTCTTTGGCAGAGGAGTTGCCGACGACAAGGGCGCCGCTCTTATAAATTTGTACTGTCTGAGGGCTTTAAAGGAAAATAACGTTAAGGGCAAAAATACCCTTTATGCTGTTTACGGTACTACCGAAGAGAGCGGTATGCGTGATATGGACGGCTATTTTAAAAAAATGCCGCTGCCCGATATGGCTTTTACCCCCGACAGCGACTACGGCATCTGCTATGCCGAAAAAGGTATTTTGCAAATTGAGATAAGCACAATCGTCAACAATGCCAATGTGCTGACTCAGTTCCATTCGGGCAACGCCGTAAACGCCGTACCAGATTTGGCGTATGCAATTCTTGACTCGTCAAACTACGACGAGCAAACTCTCACCCGCCTTGCAGACGCAAGCGACGGCAATTTTGAGTTTAAATACACTATTGACGGTCTTATGATAATCAGCCGAGGCAAAGCCGCTCACGCCTGCGAACCCGAAAAGGGCTATAATGCCGCAAGCGCGCTGATTGACCTCATAGCGAACACCTACGAGTTTGAGGACATCGGCTCTATCTGCTCCTTTATCGACTATGCCGTAAACAAGGAAACAAACGGACGCTCGCTCGGCATTAAAATGCACGACAGCGCTTCGGGTGCGCTCACGGTAAATCTCGGTTCGGTTGATATTGAAGATCAGACGGCAAAGGCTCAATTTGACATACGCTATCCCGTAACTGTTTCGGGCAAATCTGTGCTAAAGCAATTTGAAAAGGTGGCAAAAAACAGTGATTTGTGCGTAAAGGTGCTTAACCACGAAAAGCCACTTTATATTGAAAAAGATTCAGAACTCATCAGGGTTTTGTCAAAAGCCTATGAGAGCGTGACGGGAGAAGTGCCCGAGCTTTACTCAACAGGCGGCGGCACTTATGCCAGAAAACTTCAGGGCAGAGGCGTAGCGTTTGGACCGCAC
The DNA here is from genome assembly GCA_904393835.1 of uncultured Ruminococcus sp. GTDB lineage: Bacteria > Bacillota > Clostridia > Oscillospirales > Acutalibacteraceae > Ruminococcoides. The sequence goes on from CAJFNC010000008.1 coordinate 14,101, forward strand.
TTCAAGGGCGATGAAATCCATATGCACGACGCTGACGAAAGCGTTGACGCCGAAAACTTCTTTAAACACGCTCAGATTTGCCTTGAGGCAATGTATGAACTTTTTACGCTTAAATAAATATCACTTTTAAAAAAGGGAATGAATAAATGAGTACAGAAAAATCAATCAGACTGCAATCCAAAAAAGCATTGAGCGGTAATTGGGTTGAAATAATTGCAGCGATGTGCGCGTTGTTTGCTTTAATTTTAGGAATAATGTATATTACAAATTCCGCTTTGATTTACTTTAAAATCGTATCACTTGATACCGGTATGCCCAACAAAAGCAGTATCGGACTTTTCTATATTGTCAATTTACTGTATATTATATGCGTTTTGCTCATATCTCCGCTTTTAAACGGAGTTGTAAAAACGGCGGCAAATGTCGCGGTAAACGGAACTGCCGATATGGGCGACTTCCTTTATTTTTTCAAAAGCTTTAAAAAATATATCAAAACCATTGGGCTCAACTTCATAATCTTTGCCGAATTTTTGTTTTTCTTTTCGATTTTCGATATTTCCGCTTACCTTACCGCTTTTTCCAAATTCAAATTTGACGGTGACAACATTTTTTCAGCCGGTTCGCTGATATTCATTTTGTGTGCAGCAGCAACGGCAGTAATCGCTGTTTTGCTTTACCTTATCTTTTTGCATTTTCCGCTTTCGGCATATGCCCTTAATGACAAAATGCCGTTTTCGCATTACGTTTTCGGCTACATCGGTTTTGGCTTTAAAAACCTGGGAAAAAGTCTTAAAATGGTTGTCGGCTTCATAGGCTGGATTTTGCTTTGCTTCTTTGTTTTGCCTGCAATTTACGTACTGCCCTATATGAGTGTGAGTATGGTTAATTCTGCAAGATGGCTTTTGCAGCTCGATAAGAGGAGTGTAATATGTTAGTTTCGCTATGTATGATTGCATACAACGAGGTTGACGCTGTTGACGGACTGTTCAGGGATATTTCAATACAGGACTATCCGCATGAGCAGATTGAAATAGTTTTTGTTGACAGTATGTCCACAGACGGCACAAGAGAAAAAATGGAGCATTTTAAAAGCGTCGGCTACGGCTTTGACCGTATAACCGTGGTTCAGTGCGCCAAAAAGAATCAGGCTTTTTCCTGGAACGCCGCTCTTATGACGGCAAGAGGCGACGTCATCATCAGAGTTGACGCCCACGCAAGAATCCCCCGCAATTTTGTTTCACGAAATATATACAACCTAAATCAAGGTGAAAACGTTGTCGGCGGCGGCCGCCCGAACATCACATCAGATGTTTCGCCGTGGAAGCTGACTCTGCTTGCCGCCGAGGATTCGCTGTTCGGCAGTTCGGTCGCTTCTTACCGCAGACCTCCAACACAAAAGGAGTACCTCGACAGCCTTTTTCACGCCGCATACAGGCGAGAGGTTATACACAAAGTCGGCGGATTTAATGAGGATTTGGGACGTACCGAAGACAATGAGTTTCATTACAGAATACGCAAGGCGGGCTACAGACTTTGCTGTTGTCCCGATATTATCTCTTACCAGCACTCCCGTAACAACTTAAAAGATATGATACGCCAAAAATACTCAAACGGCAGGTGGATCGGACTTACCCTGTCGGTATGTCCCGGGTGTCTTTCGTACTTTCACTTTGCGCCGTTCGCGTTTGTAATGATGATAATCTTTTGCAGCATACTTGCCGCCTTTGGTTTTGCTCTGCCGCTGTACATTTTGCTTTTGCTGTACGGAATGTTTGATTTGGTAAACGCCGTAGGCTGTTTTACGCTTAAAAACGTTCAGCCGCAATTTATTTTATTGCCGCTTATTTTCCCCATTCTGCACATTTCCTACGGAATAGGCACCATTGTGGGGCTTTTGCAAATACCATTCTGGCAGAAAAAAATTAAAAAGAGCCATTCAAAGGAGCATATAGAAAAAGTTAAACGTAAAATCGAAAAAAATACTATCAGATAAAACGGAGAAATTTATGTCGGAGCCAGTAAAATTAACACCGGAGCTGTTGCGTGAACTTCAGCTCAAGCAGCTTGATATGCTCGTCTATTTTAAGGAATTTTGTGAAAAAAACAACCTCAGATTCTACCTTATCGGCGGTTGCCTTATCGGCGCGCTGCGCAACGGCGGTTTTGTGCCGTGGGACGATGATATTGACGTAATTATGCCGCGTCCTGACTATGAAAAGCTGTACAGGCTTTGGCACGAACAGCACGCGGACGGCCGGTTCAGACTGCTTAAAACCGATGAGAATATGTTTACCGGCAACATCTTTATGACTGTTACCGACACAAACTATACAATGGTAAAAACAAATCAAACCGATATTGACATTCCCCACGGTCTTGTGCTGGACGTTTTTCCGCTTGACGTTTGTCCCGACGGACGTTTTGCAAGGAAAATGCAGTACATATGGACTATGCTGTACTCGCTGTTTCTCGCTCAGATTGTACCCGAAAATCATGGCGGACTGCTCGCTTTGGGCAGTAAAATTCTGCTGGGAATTTTCAGGGGTAAAAAAATTCGCTATAAAATCTGGAAATGTGCCGAACGGCATATGACTAAATATAAACTTGATGAAAACAAATGCGTCACTGAGCTTTGCGCCGGCCCGCATTGGATGAAAGTTGAATACCCCAAGCATATATATGACGGGGTTGACCATGTTATCTTTGAGGGACTTGAAATGCCGTGTATGTCGGGATATGACGAATACCTGACTATGGTTTTCGGCGACTATATGCAGCTGCCGCCCAAGGAAAAACAAGTGCCTCATCACGATATAGCATATCTTGACCTTAATACCCCATGCGAAAAATACGATAATAAAAGGAAGTGACTTTATGGAACTCAGACTTTATGAGTGGACTTATTCCGATTATTGTAATCTGGTGGATTTTTTAAAGGCGGAGGCAGACACAAAATACCGTGATTTTCATTCCGTTCTTATCCCTAACACCTCTAAAAACGAAATTATCGGAATACGTATGCCAAAATTGAGGGAAATAGGTAAGGAAATTGCAAAAGGAAACATAAGAAGTTACCTTGATATTGCTTCATCGAATTTGTATGAAGAAAAAATGCTTCGCGGCATTGTGACCGGACTTTTGAAAACAAGAAGTTTTGAAGAATTTACCCGCTACTGCGACGCCTACGTAAAAATTATTGACAACTGGGCTCTTTGCGACTGCTTTTGCTCCGGACTTAAACAGGTTAAAAAATATAAAGCTGAATTTTTTGAGTACCTGCAAAAATATCTGGACAGCGACAACTTCTGGGCTGTACGGGTTGCGCTTGTCATTATGCTCAATTACTATCTTGAGGATGAGTACATAGACAAAGTATTTGAGCGTTGCAACAATGTCAACAGTGACGAATACTATGTAAAGATGGCTCAGGCGTGGCTTGTGTCGGCGGCTGTGCCGAAATATTCGGATAAAACGCTCGACTTTTTGCGCAGCAACTCGTTTGATAACGACACTTTTTCAAAGACAATTCAAAAATGTGTTGAAAGCAAGCGTGTTGACGACGACACAAAAGAGATCATACGAAATTTAAAAAGGTCTTGACAAATTATTTAATAGGTATATAATATAATAAAAGTTGTCTTCGGGGCGGAGTGAAATTCTCCACCGGCGGTTATAGTCCGCGAACAAGCGCAAGCTTGCCGAGTCTGTGAAATTCAGACACCGACGGTTAAAGTCCGGATGTGAGAAGATGTAAAATCAAGGTCGCGCTGCGTCCGTAATTTTACCCATACCCCGTTGTACTTTTGTACAACGGTTTTTTTATTTTCCCGGCAACTTTACAGTATGTTCTATAAGGGAGAGATTTTTATGGTAAAAACAAAAGAAAAGCAGGCAAAAGCAATAAATCCTGCTGAGAACTCGTACAGAATTAAACAAATGGTTATTTTAGCTTTGATAGCCGCAATCGCTTACGTTGTTGTAATGGTATGCAGAATACCGATTATTCCCTCAGCAAGCTATCTTGATTTAGAGTTCAAAAGCGCAATCATTCTCATAGGCTCTTATATTTTCGGTCCGCTGTCCGGACTTATTATGTCTGTTGTAATTTGCCTTGTTGAAATGGTCACATTCAGCACAACAGGTCCGATAGGCTGCGTTATGAATGTTCTTGCGACGGTGTGCTTTGTATGTCCTGCCGCATTCGTGTACAAAAAGAAAAAAAACACCGCAGGCGCAATCGTCGGAATTATATTAGGCGCCGTGCTTATGACAATTGCAATGGTTTTGTGGAACTATATACTCACGCCAATTTATCAGGGCATTCCGAGAGAAGCTATTGCGGCTATGCTTTTGCCGGTATTCGTTCCGTTTAATCTTATAAAGGCCGGACTTAACGGCGGCATCGCGCTGTTTGTGTTTAGATTTATAATTGAAGCATTGCAAAAAACCAACCTCATTCCCAAACAGAATTTTGAGGAAAAAAGTAAAAAAAGCGGAATTTTAGGCGCGGCGATAATAGCGGCTCTTATAATTATTACCTGCGTGTTGATAGTTCTTGCTATTAACGGCGTTTTTTAAAAGATATATTGACAAATTGTATTTTCGTGCTATAATTAGTTGTATGCAAACATAACAAACAGGATAATGTCGTACGCCTAAATAGGCGGTATCTATTATCTAAAAATTCAGCGGTGGATATAATCCCCTACTGAATTTGCAGTACACTTTGCTGCTTGCTTTGATAAAAGCAAAGTTTTGAATTGTTTGCAGTTATTCACAGAGTAGGAATTTGTGCGTGAAGTGTCCGTCGGACGGGGAGTTGCCGTCGGAACGAAAGACCTTGAGTCTGCGGTACAGGTTTCGCATCCCGCTGTTACTTTGGGACTTTTCAGGCGGGCTTTTGCCCGCCTTTTACTTTCCTGAAGCAACACCGAGTTATTTCAGGAGGTAGATTATGTCTTACATCAAAAAAATCCCAAATTCGTTAAAAGAACTTTTAAACGTTTATTCGCTTGCCGCAATTGCCATGCTGCTTGCCTTACGTGTAGTGCTCGGCTTTTTTGCAAACGCAACGCTTCCGCTTTTCAGCAATACCATCAAGATAAGCGGTGCGTTTTTGCCTATTGCGGTTGCCGGGTCAATGTTCGGCCCGATTCCTGCCGCTTTGGTAGGAGCGCTGGGCGACATCATTTCATTTATTATTGCACCGACAGGCGGCGGATTTTTCCCCGGATTTACGATAAGCGGTTTCCTTACCGGTATGATTTTCGGAATTGTACTCTACAAAAACAAAATCAGCCTTGTGCGTGTAATTATTGCCTGGGCTGCCAATATGCTTTTGGTGGAAACATTCCTCAACGCCTATTGGCTGTTCATTTTATACGGCGGAGAAACACCGTATCTTGTATATCTTTCGGCAAGATTTATAAGCGTAGCGGTCAAATGTATTCCCGAAATTATTTTGATTTTGGCTGTTACAAAGCTTGCGTCAAAGATAAAAATTCCTCGCACGCTCAGAAAGAAAGTGTGACAGACAAATTCACATTAACGATTTACATAAAAAATATATATTCTGTGAATAAAGCCGTCCGATGGACGGCTTTTTGTTATTCGCTTGCTTGTACAGCAAAAGAGCACACCTTGCGGCGTGCTCTTAATTTATGCTTATTGCAAAATATTTTCGTCTGCTTCTTCCTGACCCAAGTCAACTGTTTCCACAGTCTCGTTATCGCTTTCATCGGCAATAACGCTCTGATTTTTGTCCTCGTTGCTTTCAAGCTGAACGTTAGCATATCTGGGCATACCCGTACCAGCGGGGATAAGCTTACCGATAATAACGTTTTCTTTAAGACCAACAAGCGGGTCTTTTTTGCCCTTGATAGCAGCGTCTGTAAGAACTCTGGTTGTTTCCTGGAACGACGCAGCCGAAAGGAAGCTGTCGGTTGCCAAAGCAGCCTTTGTAATACCGAGGAGAATCTGAGTAAATGTAGCCTCTCTGAGTCCCTCTTCGCCTGCCGCAATTCTCTTTTTAATCTTTTCGTTTTCAAAGAGAACCTCGTTCTTGTCGTAGGTCTGACCCGACATAAATTGTGTATCGCCCGGGTCGTCAACCTTTACCTTACGCATCATCTGACGAACTATTACCTCGATGTGTTTATCGTTGATTTCAACACCCTGCAAGCGGTAAGTGCTTTGTACTTCGGAGATGAGGTAGTTCATTACAGCCTCGGGACCGAGGATAGCGAGAATATCGTGCGGGTTAACTGAACCGTCGGTGATTTTATCACCCTTTTTGATAGTCTGACCATCCTGCACCTTTACACGGAAGCCGAAAGGAATGAGGTAAGTTTTTTCTTCGCCTGTTTCTGTATTGTAGATAACGGCATGGCGCGCGCCTTTGATTTCTTCAAAACGCACCTCGCCGTCAATTTCACTGATAATCGCAAGGCTCTTCGGTTTTCTTGCCTCAAACAGCTCTTCGACACGGGGAAGACCCTGTGTAATATCTTCCGCAGATGCTACACCGCCGGTGTGGAACGTTCTCATTGTAAGCTGTGTACCGGGTTCACCGATTGACTGAGCGGCAATAATACCGACTGCTTCACCGACAGTAACGGGCTGGCGGTTTGCAAGGTTGGATCCGTAACACTTTCTGCATGCACCGTGTTTTGCACGACAGCAGAGCACAGAACGGATTTTGATGCTTTCAACACCTGAATTTACAATGATGTCAGCCTCTTTGTCGCCCATCATAACATCCTTTGAAACGAGAACGTTGCCGTTTTCGTCGCAGAAGTCGTCGAGAAGATAGCGGCCGATAAGACGCTCGTGAAGTCCTTCGATAACGTTTGATTCACTTGCCTTAATATCGAATATTTCAAGACCTTCGGTAGTGCCGCAGTCCTCTTCACGTATAATAACTTCCTGAGATACGTCAACAAGACGTCTTGTAAGGTAACCCGAGTCGGCAGTTCTGAGCGCCGTATCGGTAAGACCTTTTCTCGCACCACGAGATGAAATAAAGTATTCGAGAATATTAAGACCTTCACGGTAGTTAGCCTTGATAGGAATTTCAATTGTTTTACCCGATGTATTGGCGATAAGTCCGCGCATACCTGCGAGCTGACGAATCTGGCTCATACTACCGCGGGCACCTGAATCAGCCATCATAAAGATCGGGTTGTAGCGGTCAAGGTTTTTCTGAAGCGCGTCGGTAACGTCGTTAGTTGCCTTTTCCCAAATGCGGAGCGTTTCGTCATAGCGCTCCTCGTTTGAACGAAGACCCATCATATACTCGTCGCGTACTACGTCAACTTCTTCCTCGGCTTTTGCAATAATTTCTTTCTTTGTAGGCGGAATTACTGCGTCGCATACGGCAACCGTTATGGCGCCCTTTGTTGAGTACTTATAACCCTGCGCCTTGATATCGTCAAGCACTGTACTTGTTTTTGCAGTGCCGTGAATTTTTATACACTTGTCGATAATTTTCTTAAGACCCGACTTGCCTACGAGGAAGTCAACCTCAAGCTTAAATTTATTTTCGGGGATACTTCTGTCAACAAAGCCGAGATCCTGCGGAATGGGATTGTTGAAGATTATTTTACCGATTGTGGTGTCGATAATTCCGGATTCGAGTTTGCCGTCGATTTCCTTTGTCATACGCACCTTGATTTTTGAGTGGAGCTCAATTACGCCCGTCTGATAAGCCATCATAACTTCATCAACATCGCGGAATACTTTGCCCTCACCCTTTTCTCCGTCCTTATCAAGAGTAAGATAGTAAGAACCGAGAATCATATCCTGAGTAGGAACCGTAACAGGCTGACCGTCTGACGGTTTAAGAAGGTTGCCTGCCGCAAGCATAAGGAATCTTGCCTCTGCCTGAGCCTCTGCCGAAAGCGGAACGTGAACAGCCATCTGGTCGCCGTCGAAGTCGGCGTTGTATGCCGTACAGGCGAGCGGATGGAGTTTAAGGGCACGACCCTCAACGAGTACCGGCTCAAACGCCTGAATACCGAGGCGGTGAAGTGTGGGAGCACGGTTAAGTAATACGGGGTGACCCTTAATTACTACTTCCAAAGCGTCCCATACGTCGTCTTTTGCTCTCTCTACTGCTTTTCTGGCAGACTTGATGTTCTGCTCTGCCTTTGTTTCAACAAGGCGTTTCATAACGAAAGGCTTAAACAACTCCAATGCCATTTCCTTAGGAAGACCGCACTGATACATTTTGAGCTCAGGTCCAACTACGATAACCGAACGACCCGAATAGTCAACACGTTTACCGAGCAGGTTTTGACGGAAGCGGCCCTGTTTACCCTTGAGCATATCCGAGAGCGACTTGAGCGCACGGTTATTGGGACCTGTAACGGGTCTGCCGCGTCTGCCGTTGTCGATAAGCGCGTCAACCGACTCCTGAAGCATTCTCTTTTCATTTCTGATAATAATTTCGGGAGCGTTGAGCTCAAGCAGCTTTTTGAGTCTGTTGTTTCTGTTTATAACACGGCGGTAAAGGTCGTTGAGGTCTGATGTTGCAAAACGACCGCCGTCGAGCTGTACCATAGGACGAATGTCCGGCGGAATTACGGGAACTACGTCGAGAATCATCCACTCAGGACGGTTACCCGACATTCTGAAGCTTTCCACAACGTCAAGACGCTTTAACAAGCGTACACGCTTCTGACCCGAAGCAGCTTCAAGCTCTTCTTTAAGCTGAGCCGACAATGCCTCAAGATCGATTTCGGCAAGGAGCTTTTTAATGGATTCAGCGCCCATACCCGCTTCAAAATCGTCCTCGTATTTCTCGCGCATATCATTGTACTCGGTTTCTGTGAGACACTGATATTTTGCAAGGTCACGGCAATCGCCGGGATCAATTACGATATATTGTGAAAAATAAAGTACATTTTCAAGGAGCTTCGGAGAAATATCAAGCATAAGAGCAATTCTCGAAGGAATACCCTTGAAATACCAGATGTGCGATACGGGAGCGGCAAGTTCAATATGACCCATACGCTCTCTTCTTACCTTCGCGCGTGTTACTTCAACACCGCAGCGGTCGCACACTTTGCCTTTAAATCTGATTCTTTTATATTTACCGCAGTGGCACTCCCAGTCCTTTGTCGGTCCGAAAATACGCTCACAAAACAATCCGTCGCGTTCGGGTTTGAGTGTACGGTAGTTAATGGTTTCAGGCTTTTTAACCTCGCCGTATGACCATTCTCTTATCTGCTCAGGGGAAGCAAGTCCGATTTTAATCGAATCAAAAACGTTATTATCTATCATTGTGCTGCCTCCTTAGATTTCATCGCTTTCATGGGTTTCAAAGTCGAACAAATCGTCATTTTCGGTGTCTGACAAAGAATTTTCGTCAAACATATTACCTTCTTCGCCGCCTTCATCAAGTGTGTAGCCGTCCATTGAGGTCATAACATTGTTCTCTTCAAACTCTGTCGGCGTTGCTGCATCTTCAATATCTTCATCCTCATCAAACTTCTGCTTAATATCTATCGGTTCGCCGTTTTTGTCAAGCACAACAACGTCAAGAGCAAGCGACTGAAGCTCTTTGATAAGCACTCTGAATGATTCGGGAATACCGGGAGCGGGGATGTTTTGACCTTTAACGATAGCCTCGTATGTCTTAACACGACCGACAACATCATCCGACTTAACTGTAAGAATTTCCTGAAGTGTGTATGCCGCGCCGTAAGCCTCAAGCGCCCAAACTTCCATCTCACCGAAACGCTGTCCGCCGAACTGAGCTTTACCGCCGAGCGGCTGCTGAGTAACGAGAGAGTATGGACCCGTGCTTCTTGCGTGGATTTTTTCATCAACGAGGTGATGCAGCTTGAGGTAGTACATATAGCCTACTGTTACGGGGTTGTCAAAGCGTTCGCCTGTACGTCCGTCAATAAGCCATGTTTTACCGTCTTCGCTGTAACCGGCGTCCTTGAGCGCTTCAAAAATATCCTCTTCGTGAGCGCCGTCAAATACAGGCGTCATAATCTTCCAGCCAAGCGCCTTTGCCGCATAGCCGAGGTGAACCTCAAGCACCTGACCAATGTTCATACGTGAAGGTACGCCCAACGGGTTAAGTACGATGTCAAGCGGAGTACCGTCCGGCAAAAACGGCATATCCTCAACGGGAAGTATTCTTGAAACGACACCCTTATTACCGTGACGACCTGCCATCTTGTCGCCTACGCTGATTTTTCTCTTGAGCGCAAGGTAAACTCTTACTACCTTGTTGACGCCGGGCTGAAGCTCATTTCTGCTGTCCTGACGTGTAAATACCTTTACGTCTACAACTGTACCGCACTCGCCGTGGGGTACGCGAAGAGAAGTATCTCTTACCTCTCTTGCCTTTTCACCGAAAATTGCGCGGAGCAATCTTTCTTCGGCTGTAAGCTCGGTTTCACCCTTAGGCGTAACCTTACCTACGAGAATGTCGCCTGCCTTTACCTCTGAACCGATCTGAATGATACCGTCCTCGTCGAGGTATTTAAGACCGTCTTCGCCGACATTCGGAATATCTCTTGTAATTTCTTCGGGGCCGAGCTTTGTATCTCTTGCCTCCGTATCATATTCTTCAATATGGATTGAAGTATAAACATCGTCGCGTACTATTTTTTCGCTGATAAGAACAGCGTCCTCGTAGTTGTAACCTTCCCATGTCATAAAGCCGATAAGCGCATTTTTGCCGAGCGCGATTTCGCCGTTTTCCGTTGCGGGACCGTCGGCAAGCACTTCGCCTTTCTTGACATGCTGACCTCTTGAAACAATGGGTCTCTGGTTAATACACGTGCCCTGGTTTGAGCGGAGGAATTTTACAACTTCAAAATCCTGAATTCTGCCCGAGTCGTACTTAACTCTGATATTGCGTGCATCTACGCTCGTTACAACACCGTCTTCCTCGGCAAGGATACAAACGCCCGAGTCTGTACCTGCCTTGTATTCCATACCCGTACCGACGATAGGAGCCTCTGAACGCAAAAGCGGAACTGCCTGACGCTGCATGTTTGCACCCATGAGCGCACGGTTTGCGTCGTCGTTTTCAAGGAACGGAATCATTGCGGTAGCAACCGACACAACCATCTTAGGAGATACGTCCATATAGTCGAATCTGTCTGGCGGAAGCTCAATAAATTCGTCACGGTGACGACCTACTACTCTTGAGTGAACAAACCTGCCGTTTTCGTCAAGAGGTTCGTTAGCCTGCGCAACGTAGTAGTTATCTTCCATATCGGCTGTCATATAAACAACTTCATCGGTAACAACGCCGGTTTCCTTATCAATTTTACGGAAAGGTGCTTCGATAAAGCCGTACTTGTTAATTTTCGCAAAAGATGTAAGATATGAGATAAGACCGATGTTAGGACCTTCAGGAGTTTCGATAGGACACATACGGCCGTAGTGTGTGTAGTGAACGTCACGAACCTCAAAGCCTGCACGATCTCTTGAAAGACCTCCGGGACCGAGGGCTGAAAGACGACGCTTGTGGGTAAGCTCTGCAAGCGGGTTACCCTGATCCATAAACTGTGACAACGGTGACGAACCGAAAAATTCCTTTATAGCCGCAGTTACGGGACGAATATTGATAAGTGAGTTCGGTGAAAGAGAATCCATATCCTGTGACTGTGTGGTCATTCTCTCTCTGACAACTCTTTCGAGCCTTGAAAAACCGATTCTGAACTGGTTCTGCAAAAGCTCTCCCACGCAGCGGATTCTTCTGTTTCCGAGATGGTCAATGTCGTCGGTGTTGCCCACGCCGTGAGCAACGCAGTTGAGGTAGTTTATAGTTGCAAAGATGTCCTCAACGGTGATGTGGTTGGGAACAAGCTCTGCCTCACGCTGTCTGAGCATTGTCTTGAGCTCGTTTTCGTCTGCCGCTGAATCAAGAATTTCGCAGAGCACGTCGAAACGAACGTTTTCACGAATACCGCACTCTTTTTCGGCGTCAAAGTCAACGTAGCAGGAAATGTCAACCATACCGTTTGAAATTACCTTTACCTTTGTATCGTCGTTTGCCTTTACATACGCAACATTTACGCCTGCGTTTTCAATCTCAAGAGCTTTTTCCTTTGAGATTTTTTCGTCGCGGAGCGCCATAACCTCGCCCGTACGCGGATTTGCAATCGGCTCTGCAAGCACTTGATTTTCAAGGCGGTTTGCAATGCCGAGTTTTTTGTTGTATTTATATCTGCCGACCCTTGACATATCATAGCGGTTGGGGTCGAAGAAAAGATTGTTTATGTGAGTCTGAGCGCTTTCTACCGTTGGGGGTTCTGACGGACGAAGCTTTTTGTAAACCTCGATAAGACCCTCTTCGATATTTGAAGCCTGATCTTTCTCGATTGTTGCTTTCATTCTTTCATCATCGCCGAAGTAGTCGAGGATTTCGGCGTCTGTTCCGAGGCCGAGCGCTCTGATAAATGACGTAACGGGAAGTTTTCTGTTTTTATCAATACGAACATAGAAAACGTCGTTTACGTCGGTTTCATACTCAAGCCATGCGCCTCTGTTTGGGATAACAGTTGTGCTGTACAGCTCTTTACCTGTTTTGTCATGATCCATTTTATAGTAAACGCCGGGACTTCTTACAAGCTGAGATACAATAACACGCTCAGCGCCGTTGATTACAAATGTTCCGCTTGGAGTCATAAGCGGAAAATCACCCATAAATACGTTACTCTCTTTAATTTCGCCTGTTGACTTATTCAAAAGTCTTGCGGTAACCCTGAGCGCAGCGGAATATGTTGCGTCACGCACTTTACATTCAATTACGCTGTAGTTTGGATGGTCCACATCGAGGGTGTAATCAATAAAATCGAGTACAAGGTTGTTTTGGTAATCGGTAATACCCGATACATCCTTGAATACCTCTTTCAGACCTTCTTCAAGAAACCATTTGTAAGATGATTTCTGAATGTCGATAAGATTCGGCATATCAATGACTTCATCAATTTTGCCGAAGCTCATTCTCTCGGTGTTGCCAAGCATTACGGGTTTGACATTTACCATAGGCGTATCACTCCTTAAATAATTTCACAGCGGGATGTCCCGTTTCGAAAAATACATCTTGACACAAAATGATTTTTGTGCTAATATCCCCTATGTTGAGAGGAACTTTTTTGGAATTTTCCGCAGTGTATCGGTACATATCCCCATTATGGTACATTTTATTATTGTATAACCATTTTATCAAGTTGTCAATAGGAATTTGGCGGAAAAACGGCGTTTTTTCAACATTTTATTAATTTTAAACGATTTTATTGCGTCAAAAGAACTAAAACGCTTTTGACGCGTATTTTTTGCCCTTTCAAAAACACCCGGTTGCGTGTAAGGAATTTAAAGTGTGAATCCTCCACTCTTTTCGCGCGGGAAATTTGCTCTTTCAACGCGCCGCGTTACCGAAAGCCGAATTATTTTTCTTTTTGGAATATATTGTAAAAACACTTTGTATTAACAATATTTTGTAATATTTAATTTTGCGACAGCATTTTTTAAAATATAAGTAGCCAAAGCCAAAACTTTATGGTATAATGCAATTAAATACAATAATGAATAAAAAATAAACAATAAACAAAAATTTTAATTGCGCATATTTTCATTACGCGGGTGATAAAATGCCTATATATAAAATTGCTGACCTTGATATAAAAATAAATCCTGTTTACGACTATGTAAAGGAGATTTTAAGTCCGTATATGTGCGACAGCTTAAACTTTGACTTTGAAGTTAAGTTCAGCAGAATGGACATTATTGAACACGCAAACGAATTTGACAACGAGTTTTCGCTCGGCTATTATGAAAACTCAATGATACTTGACAGTGTTTACAAGACTATACTTGAAAAATACGACGGCTTTTTCTTTCATTCGTCATGCCTTGCAATCGACAATAAGGCGTGTGCCTTTACCGCACCCAGCGGAACCGGAAAATCCACGCACACCGCGCTTTGGCGAAATATGCTGGGCAGCAAAGTAGTTATGATAAACGACGACAAGCCGATTATTCGCAAAAAGGACGGAGTTTTTTATGCCTACGGCACTCCCTGGATGGGTAAATCCGGTATCGGAAACAACATAAAAGTTCCGCTTAAAGCAGTATTTATTTTAAAGCGGAACGAGGAAAATCGCGTAATGAAAGTGTCGCCGTCAAAGGTAATAAAGGAACTTTTGGAAGCGGCAATGATAGACAGCGACAGACAGATGGTGACAAATCTGCTTGAGCTTATCAACGACTTTCTGGGTAGGGTCACGGTGTTTGAGTTGTTCTGTAACAAGGACATCGAGGCGGCAAAGACCGCATATGACGCATTTTGTGAAATTGAATAAAGGAGTACGGATATGAATTTACCTGACGTAATATCGGTTAAAAATATGCGAGAGAGCGACGCTCACACAATTGCTCACCACACACCGTCGGCACAGCTTATGCACAGCGCCGCTCAGGGAATTTATGAAGCGGTAAAATTCACTGGCAAGGTCGGCATTGTCTGCGGCAAAGGCAACAACGGCGGCGACGGATATGCGCTTGCCTGTATTCTTTGCCAAAACGGAATTATCCCCACCATAATCAGAGTCACCGACGGCTTTTCAAAAGACGGTTTATATTTTTACAAAACAGCTTTATCGCTGGGAGCTCAAGAGGAAAATTTTATTCCCGCGGGAAGCCTTTCGGGATATGATATTCTGGTTGACTGCCTGCTTGGCACGGGATTTTCGGGAAGCGTGCAGGGCAATATCAAAGATGCAATTGAACAAATTAACGCTTCGGGCTCATATGTTGTCAGCGCCGACATAAACAGCGGAATTAACGGCGACACCGGCGTTGCCGACATTGCGGTAAACTCTGACATTACCGTTTCCATCGGAGCATATAAGACGGGCTTTTTCCTAAATGACGCTCCGTATTATATTGACCTTCTTGTCAATAAAGACATAGGCATACATATTCTTACCGAGGAATACAAGCTGATTGACTACTCTCAGCTTCACCTTTTTACAGGCTACAATTCCGATGTTATGACAACGGAGGAATTTTTTGAAAAATACGGATTCGACCGAAGCACCTGCAACATAGCTGAGTGTATTGCGGAATTAAGCCGTACAAACCACAAAACAACAGTTGTAAAAACCGAACATTCGGCGGTTATCGCAGATTTAAAATATATTTACTTCTGCGCCGATTACGTAAAAGTTTGAGTTTCGGCTTTGACGCAACGCTTGATTACTTTAAGAAAGGGGAGTGTCAGTTTTGCGATATAAAAGATTTTCAATTGAACTTAGCAAAAATTACATGGCTAAATTATTCAGATGTCCCGAGCAAAACGATGAATTTGACTTCACTCTTCACTGGCACCGTGAATATGAACTTATTTACGTACAAAAAGGCTCGCTTACCGTGCGCAAGCTCGACAGCGAAAATATCCTGACCGACGGCGACGTTTACTTTATGAACAGCGAGGAAGTTCACTCATATTCGGGCTTTGACGAAAACTCAAGATTTATTGTTGTAAACTTTCCGCCGAAAGCAATTCAGCCGTATTTTGAAAATCCTCAGGATATTTTAACCTTTAAAATAGAAAAGGGCACTCTTGCGTTTAACAAAATTTCCACATCTCTCAAGGCTTTAAACGAATGCAAAAACCTTGAGGGGCGACTTGAAACGCTCAAAATAAGGGCTATACTGAATAATACCTGCTATTATCTTATAAAGTACTGCAGCCACCCGGAGCTTACTTTTATAAAAGGTTCGGACTCGGAAGATTTTGACTGTGCAAAGAGCGCTATAATATATATGGAGAAAAACTACAGCAAGGCAATTCCGCTCAGTGAAATTGCCGACTATGTAGGAATGACTCCCGCGCATTTTTCGGCGTACTTCAAGGATAAAACCGAGGTGACGTTTTCAAGGTATCTGCGAAAAATCCGCCTTGACCATGCGCTTGAGGATATGAGGAAGAATAACGCTTCGGTAAAAGCCGCCGCACTCAACAACGGTTTTCCGAATGTAAACTCCCTCATCATCACCTGTAAAGAGGAATTTGGCAGAACGCCCCTTGAAATGAAACACTTTGCCTCAACCTGATATTTTATAGTGAAAGGAATTAATAAATGAGAAGATTTTTTCAGGCGTTTTCCAATTTTATGCAGGGTCGATACGGCTCTGACACGCTCAATAACTGCCTTATAGGTCTGTTGATCTTTTTATGGCTGGTAAACGTTTTCGTTTTCAATTTTTACGCTTCGCTCGTAATTGACCTGTTTGAAATTGCCGTTTTAGCTCTTGTGCTTTTCAGGTCTTTTTCACGCAACATCAATAAACGCAGTCTTGAAAACAGAAAATTTCTCCCCTTTTACAACAGGGTAAAAAATTGGATTCAGCTAAACATTCGCAAGTTTAAGGAGCGCAAGGACTACCGCTATATAAAATGTCCCGCCTGCAAGGCTCAGCTGCGCGTGCGCAACCAAAAGGGAAAGCACACTGTGCACTGTCCAAAATGCAACTACGACTTTGAAAAAAGGATAAGATGACAAATTCCCGAACGCAAGGTTCGGGAATTTTTATTTACAAAAGCTTTCTTTTATTTTCATTTCGATTTTTGAGATTGTCTCTCTGAAAAATTCATCATCCCTGCCTGTCGGATCCTCTATTCCCCAGTCATCGTCAAAAGCTCTGCCGATATATGGACAGCCGACTTCACATCCCATTGAAACAGCAATATCGGGAGTCGGAATTTCATCTGCCGTCTTGCTGTGTTGAGTTTTTTCCATATCAATTCCGTAAATTTCCTTTACCAGCCTGACGGCATCACGATTTATTTCCGGCTTGGTCTGCGAACCTGCCGAATAAAATTCATACCTGTCCCCTGCAAAATACCTGCCCAGCGCCTCTGCAATCTGGCTGCGGCACGAGTTATGAACACAGAAAAACGCAACTTTTTTCTTTTCCATCC
Organism: uncultured Ruminococcus sp.; assembly: GCA_904393835.1. Classification (GTDB taxonomy): domain Bacteria; phylum Bacillota; class Clostridia; order Oscillospirales; family Acutalibacteraceae; genus Ruminococcoides. The sequence continues at coordinate 31,058 of CAJFNC010000008.1, forward strand.
TTACACCTTGCCTATCGAAATTTAAATAATTTTTAAAAAGGACGCCGCAAGACGTCCTTTTTATGTATTGATAACTTATTACCTTACTCTTACGGGAATTTCCGTGCGGTCAAATTCCTCAAGACGGTTGCCGTAAAGATAATAATTTGTTTCCTTGGCAATTACGGGAGAGAGCACAAGGATTGCAAAGATGTTCGGCAGCGCCATAAGAGCGTTGAAAATGTCTGACATTGTCCACACCAAATCGAGCGCGGTAATCGGGGCGATAAGGAGCACAATTATAAAGAGAATTTTATATGGCATTATACCCTTATGACCGAACAGATATTCAACGCATCTTTCACCGTAATATGACCAGCCGAGAATTGTTGAAAACGCGAACAGCACAATGCCGACAACAAGTATAGGTGTGCCTATTACCGGAATCTGAGCAAAAGCGGCCGAGGTAAGGCTGCCTCCCTCAATATTGACAGTGTCGATATTCGGATTTTTAATGCAGGAGCTTACAATTACAAGACCTGTCATAAGGCACACAACAACAGTGTCCCAAAAAGTGCCTGTTGACGAAATCATTGCCTGCCTTACAGGGTTTCTTGACTGAGCTGCCGAAGCAACAATAGGAGCGGAACCCATACCTGATTCGTTGCTGAAAAGACCTCTTGCAACGCCGTATCTTGCGGCAAGCAAAATTCCCGAACCGGTAAGTCCGCCGCCGAAAGCCTTAATTGAAAATGCCGATTCAACGATTGTGCAAACGGTCTGCCAGAGCACATCGGCATTGAAGCACAAAATAACTATACATCCGACCACATACATAACGGTCATAAAGGGCACGAGCTTTTCACACACACTTGAAATTGATTTAATGCCGCCGAAAATAACAAGCGCAACAAATACGGCAACTAAAATACCCGACACAAACGCTACCAAAGACACCTGATTGCCGAATAAATTAATCATAAGGGTTTTGCCGGAATTAAAGGTATCGTCCATAACGCTTGAAATAGCGTTTGTCTGCACGCCGCAGCCTATACCTAACGACGCAAGAATTGCGAAAGCGGCAAAAAGAATCGCAATCCACTTGCAGCTTCTTTCCTTGCCGAAAATTTTGGGATGAATCGCCCTTTCAATGGCGTACATCGCGCCGCCCTGCATCCTGCCGTTTTTGTCCTTTACACGGTATTTTACCGCAATAAGCGATTCTGCGTACTTGGTGGCAATGCCGAAAACGCCTGTAAGCCAGCACCAGAGCACAGCACCTGCGCCGCCGAGCGCAACTGCCGTGCCCACGCCGATAATATTACCGGTTCCGATAGTTGACGCAAGCGCCGTAGTCAACGCCTGAAACGGGCTGATGTCTCCGTCAACGTCGGGGTCTTTGGTGACGGAAAGCTTTATCGCTTTAAACGTCTTTCGCTGAATAAACTTTGTTCTGACTGTCATAAAAATATGTGTACCGAGCAGAATGACTATCATCGGGATACCCCAGATAAATTCGTCAACCGCCTCGAAAAAGTTGTTAATTATTTCCATAATTTCTCTCCCTGCCCTTAAAATCAGATAATCTTATCCGTTATTTGCCCTGTTCAAAATTCTGATAACATCAGTCAATCCGTCAGCTACATCGTACAGCAACGGCTGTATTTCGGGCGTAGGTCCGTCGAGGTCGGGCACCATAACGGTTTTGCACCCTGCCGAGCTTGCAGATTTAATTCCGTTTTGAGAGTCCTCAAGCGCAAGGCATTCGCCCGGCTCAAGTCCGAGCTTTTCCGCCGCCAAAACATAAATATCAGGTTCGGGCTTCCCTCTGCTCACCATTGACGCGCAGACTATTTCATCAAAATATCCGTACAAATCGAGAGCCTGCAAATACCGCTTTGTTCTGTCCGGCTTTGTTGCCGTGGCAAGGGCAACCTTGTAGCCGTTCTCCTTCAGATAAGACAAAAGCCGAGCCGCTCCGCTTTTTGCCTCTATTCCGTTTTCATCTATGTATTTATCCATAAGCTCAATACGCTTATCGTGCACCTTGTGATAATCAAAATCCTGTCCAAAGTAGCCCTTGAGCTTTTCAATCGCGAACGGACGCGCCATGGAACGAATACTGAGAGCGTGTTTTTTCTCCATGGGATAGCCGTAAAATTGAGCCGCTTCACACCAGAACCTAACATACAGTTTTTCGCTGTCAAGTATAACTCCGTCCATATCGGAAATTACGCCTTTAATTTTATTCATACGTTTCTCCTAACTCAGGTTACTTTCGCCTTTTCTTTTATTAACCGCATTTACAAGCACAATACCCGCGCATATCAGAATCAGCGACGCAAGGGTTTGTATTCTGAACACATTTTCCCCGAGCATAATGCCCGACAACACAGTACCGAAAATCGGCACAAGCAGATTAAAAATCGTAATCTTGCTTGCGGGATGATACTTTAAAAGCGCCGTCCACACCGAAAACGCCGCCGCAGACACAAGCGCAAGCCACAGCAGAATCAGAACACTGTCAAGCTTTGAAAAGTCGAGCCTGCCGCCGCAGACAAATCCCAACGCCGTGAGCACAAGACCGCCGGTCATAAGCTGTAACGACGTTACCTTTACGGGATCGCGCCGGGCGGCAACTTTTTTTGAAATCAGGTTACCTGCCGCTGCGGAGAACGTGGAAAACAATATCATTACATCTCCGAACAGCGTGTCCCTGCTAACGGAACCTATGCCGTTAATCGCAAGCACGCCGCAAAATCCGACGATACATCCCGAAATTTTTTGAATATTGAGCTTGTCCGACTTAAAAAATATCGGGGCCAAAAGCACGGTTATAAATGACGCGCAAGCCGTAATTATCGAGGTATTTGTTCCGCTTGTAAATCCTATGCCGATATATGTAAAAATATACTGAGCCGCCGTCTGCACCAAACCGAGCGAGCAGACGGGAAGTATATCTTTTTTTGACAGTTTCCGTGAATTTTTCTCCCTTTTAAAAAGCGTAAAACAGTACACCATTACGCCTGCGATAAAAAATCTGAGACCCGCAAAAAGCAATTTTGAGCCAATGTCGCTTTCGGCGATTTCAAACGAAGAGTAGCCGAGCTTTATGAACGGAAATGCCGTTCCCCACATCAGCGTACAGAAAACCGCCGCAGCATATGCGACTAATCTGTTTTTTAAAATCGGCTGTTTCTGATTTTGCAAGCTACCATCATCTTTCATCAAGGTATTTGTTTACGCTGTCAACGCAGTTGGCGCCGTCCGAACACGCTGTAATAATTTGACGCAGAGCTTTAGTCCTGACGTCGCCTGCGGCAAAAAATCCGCCGCACGAGGTTTTTCCGCTTTCGTCAGCAACAATATAACCGCCGCCGTCAGTAACCCCGAGAGCTTTTACAGCCTCGCTGCGAGGGGAAATTCCGACAGCAATAAACACACCGTCGCAGTCGATTTTTTCGCCGCTTTTCAAAACGACCGAGTCAGCCTTTTTGTCGCCGCAGATTTTTGCAAGCTCGCTGTTAAATTTAAACTCAACGTTTTGCGCCTGCTCAAGCCTTTTCACAAGCACATTGTCGGCTCTCAGGCTGTCACGGCGGTGAACCAAAATTACACGGCTGCATATTTTTGAAAGGTACAAAGCGTCGGTCGCCGCCGTGTTTCCGCCGCCGACAACAACTACGGTTTTGTTGCGGTAGAAAAATCCGTCGCACACCGCGCAGTAACCCACGCCCTTGCCCAAAAACTCTGTTTCGCCCTCAATTTCAAGCTTTTTATGCGTAGCGCCTGCGCAGTAAATCACGGTTTTCGCCGTATATATGTGTTTAGAACTTTTCAACTCAAATATATCGCCGACTTTTTTAATCTCAAGAATTTCATCGTTTAACATCGGAGCGTTCATCGCCTTGGCGTGCTCGTAAAACTTCATCACAAGCTCCATACCGTTCACCTTTTGGTAACCCGTATAATTGTCAATGTCGTCGGTTTGCGTAATCTGGCTGCCCATTGAAGACGCCGTATCGAGCAGCACAAAATCAAGTCCGCCGCGGGACGCATAAACCGCCGCCGTAAGACCTGCCGCGCCGCCGCCGACAATAATTAAATCGTAAATCTTATCATCCATAAAAAACGCTCCTTTCAAACTTAGTATATCCGATTAAATAAAAAACAAACAGGGGGCGGCTCAAAAGAGTCAGCCCCCTGAATTGACATTAAATGTTACCTTATCAACCGTTTTTACAAACGTCTCTGATAACCTTTGCGATGTGCGGTTGAGTAAGCCCAAATTTATCAAGAAGTTCAAGAGCGGGACCGCTGTAACCGAATTTATCCTGAACGCCGATTTTGGTAACTTTTACGGGACAGTTTTGGCTTACAACAGAACATACAGCGTCGCCCAAACCGCCGATTACATTGTGTTCCTCAACAGTAATAATTCTTCCTGTTTCCTTAGCCGCCTTGATGATAATCTCTTCATCAATCGGCTTGATTGTGTGAATATTGATAAGACGTGCGTTAATGCCCTCAGATTCAAGCTCTCTTACAGCCTTGAGCGCCTCGTTAACAACCAAACCGGTTGCAATTACCGCAACGTCGCTGCCCTCGTGAAGAGTAATACCCTTGCCGAGCTCAAACTTATATGTTTCCGGGTCGTTAAAGCTGTCAATTGCCAGTCTGCCCAAACGGATATAAACGGGTCCCTTGTACTCAATAGCCGCCTTTGTAGCCGCCATCATTTCGTAGTGGTCGGCAGGATTGAGGACTACCATATTTGGGATTGTACGCATAATGCCTATATCCTCAATACACTGGTGAGTAGCGCCGTCTTCGCCTGTTGAAATTCCTGCGTGGCTGCCTGCAATCTTAACATTGAGATTAGGATAAGCAACCGAGTTCCTTATCTGCTCAAACGCTCTGCCCGTTGCAAACATAGCAAACGAAGCGGCTACGGGAATTTTGCCTGCTGCCGCCATACCTGCGGCTACGCCCACCATATTTCCCTCTGCGATACCGCAGTCAAAAAATCTGTCGGGAAATTCCTTTTTGAATATACCTGTTTTTGTAGCCGCCGCAAGGTCAGCGTCAAAAACAACGATGTCTTTATTGGTCTTTGCAAGCTCGCAAAGCGCCATACCAAAGCTCTCTCTTGTAGCCTTATTAATAATCTGTGCCATTAACACTCGCCCTCCAATCTGTCAATCTCAGCCTGAAGCTCGGCAGTTGCCTGCTCGTACTGCTCTTTGTTGGGAGCCGTGCCGTGCCATCCGACCTGGTTTTCCATAAATGAAACGCCCTTGCCCTTTACTGTCTCGGCGAGAATTGCCGTGGGCTTGCCCTTTACTGTTTTAGCCTTGTTGAGAGCTTCCTCAATTTGGTTGAAGTCGTGACCGTCAATTTTGATTACCTCAAAGCCGAATGACTCAAACTTTTTGTCAAGCGGCTCAATACCTGCAACCTCTTCAACGGCGCCGTCAATCTGAAGTCCGTTTTGGTCAACGATAACAACGAGGTTGTCAAGCTTATTATGAGCGGCAAACATAGCAGCCTCCCAAACCTGACCTTCTTCAACTTCACCGTCGCCCAAAACTGTATAAGTACGATAGTCCTTGTTATCAATTTTCGCAGCCAATGCCATACCGCAAGCCGCAGAAATGCCCTGTCCGAGCGAACCCGTGCTCATATCAATGCCGGGAGTGCCTTTCATATCGGGGTGGCCCTGAAGCATTGCGCCGACGTGTCTGAGTTTTGTAAGCTCATCCCAGTCAAAATAGCCCTTAAGCGCAAGTACCGCGTAAAGGCTGGGGCAGCAGTGACCCTTTGAAAGCACAAATCTGTCCCTGTCCTCCCAATCGGGATTTTGGGGATTGACATTCATCTCTTTGTAATAGAGATAAGTAAAAATGTCAGCCGCGGAAAGCGAACCGCCGGGATGACCCGATTTAGCATGATAAGTGCCTAAAATTGCACCCATTCTTGCCTTGGCAGCAAGAATTTTAAGCTGCTTGATTTCTGAACTATCCATTTAACTAACCAATCCTTTCAGAAAGTTTTGAAAGTTGTATCGGCAACGATTAACACCGCCGAAAATATGCGTGTTTGTAACAGCACATAACTACTTTTTATTATACACTATATCGGACAAATTTCAACAACTTTTTTGAAAAACCCCGAATAATCACAAAATTCATTAATTTGCTCTTGAAAGTAATGCGATTTGTGGTATAATTTTAATGTAATTCTATTTGGAGGAACGATAAATGCTACTGACAGCCGATGTGGGAAACACAAATATTAAGCTGGGTATTTATGAAGGCGAAGCGCTTAAATTCAAGCTTATTTTTTCTACAAACAACTGCAAAACAAGCGACGAGTTTGCCGTGGAGCTATACACCTTTTGTCAGATATACGGCATTGACGCAAAAGAGATTGATTCGTCAATTATCAGCTCTGTTGTTCCAAAGGTTACCGCTCCGCTTAAAACGGCGATTGAAACCGTTACCGGAGTTAAAAGTATGGTAATAGGTCCCGGAATAAAAACGGGGCTTGATATTAAAATTGACCGTCCTGACACACTCGGCGGCGACATTGTTGCCGGCTGCGTGGGTGCGTCTCACAAGTATGACGGCCCTCTGATAGTTATTTTTATGGGTACGGCTACCGCCATTACTTACGTTGACGAAAACGGCGCTTATATCGGCGGTGCAATTGCGCCCGGCGTGGGCATTTCGCTTGACGCTCTCACAAGCAACGGTGCTCTGCTGTCCTCGGTAGATTTAAAAGCTCCGAAAAAGGTTATTTCCGCCAACACGACCGATTGTATCCGTTCGGGAATTATGTTCGGAACGGCGTGTATGCTCGATGGCATGATTGATAAGTTCATTGAGGAATCAAAAAAGGACTGCACCGTTATAGCTACGGGCGGATTTTCCGAAATGATGACTGACTGCTGCAAGCATAAGATTATCGTTGAGGACAATCTTATTTTAGAGGGGCTACGTTTGATACACGACAAAAACAAACGCTGATTTACAATTTAATATGTATGCAAACAGAGCTTTTGCTCTTTTGTAAATAAAATTTGCGTTTCACCCGTGATTCGGGGAAACAGCAGGAGGTTTTTTTATGAACAAAACAGGCAATTTCTCAAAGGTGCAAAAGATGGTACTTATGGCCGTACTTATTGCGCTGACACTCGTAATGGCATTTACGCCGCTCGGCTACCTAAAAATAGGCGTATTGTCCGTTTCATTTCTGAGTATTCCCGTTGCAATCGGCGCCACCGTGCTCGGCCCCGTCGCAGGACTTACGCTCGGAACAATCTTTGGTCTTACAAGCTTTTTGCAGTGCTTCGGTATGGACGCGTTCGGAACGGCAATGCTTTCCGTCAACTGGTTCTACACATTTGTAATCTGTGTAGTGTCAAGGGCACTTATGGGTTGGTTTACGGGTCTTATCTCTTTGGGACTTTCAAAAGTATTTAACGGCAAAAAAATCGGCAAATACTTTTTAAACGACATTGTCGCAATCGTATGCGCGCCGATTATGAACACGGTGTTCTTCCTCGGATTTATTGCTTTGTTTTTCTTCAACACCGAGATTGCGGGACTCAACGTAATTGCCGCCGTTGTTATTCCGGCATTGTCAATTAACTTTGTAATTGAGATTATCGCTTGCGGAATTATCGGTTCAGCACTGAGCATTGCAATGCAGAAAATTTTGCCGGGCGTATCGCCGAAAACGGTAAAGGTATAAAAATTTTACGGGCGGAGCAATCCGCCCTTTTTTAACTTTTTTAATAAAGAAAACGGTGATGGTATGCAGGATAAAATAATTGAAATTTTACGTTCCGCCCACGGCTATGTGTCGGGCAGTGAAATCTCAGAAAAGCTCGGCGTGTCACGTCAGGCGGTATGGAAAGCGATTAACTTGTTAAAGGAACAAGGATATGAGTTTGACTCGGTGCGCAACAAAGGCTACCGCATTTTAAGAGCTCCCGACTGCATAAGCGAAATGGAGCTTAAACGCTGTCTTAACACCCGTATTATCGGCAAAAATCTTGTTGTACTCGACAGCGTAGGCTCTACAAATGACTATTTAAAGCGGCTTGCCGCCGAGGGTGCTCCCAACGGCACGGTTGTGACGGCACGGGAGCAAACTAAAGGCAAAGGCAGGCTCGGAAGAAGCTGGCAGACTGCCAAGGACGAGGGCATTGCGTTTTCCGTTTTGCTGCGCCCCGACATTACTCCGTCCGAGGTTTCGGCAATTACCCCTCTGGCAGGTCTTGCGGTTTGCAGGGCGATAAGGGAATACACCGCGCTTGAATGTATGATAAAATGGCCGAACGACATTATTGTCGGTCAAAAAAAGCTCGTCGGAATTCTCACCGAAATGAGCGCCGAATTTGACGCCGTGCAGTACGTAATTATCGGAATCGGCATAAATGTTGAGCACACGCATTTTCCCGAAGAAATAGCCTACAAGGCAACTTCGCTGCTGCTTGAAACAGGCAGGCATATCAACAAAAACGAGTTTCTCGCCTGTGTGCTGAAGCATATTGAGGATGAATTTACCGCCGACAATCTTGAGCTTACGCCCGGAGCAGTTAGTGAATACACCGATTTGTGCGCGACCGTAGGCAAAAATATCACTTTTATGCGGGGTACACGCAGAGTAAGCGGCGCCGCCGTGGGCATTACGTCGCGCGGTGAACTGGAAGCGATGATGTCTGACGGTACAATTTGTACGATAAATTCAGGCGAAGTTACCGTGCAGGGCATTTATTGATTTTTTCGGCATACTTTTTATTATAACAGCAAAACGTCAGTCTGACAGACTGACGTTTTTTTACAATATTTATTAAAATTGCGTTTGTGATATCAAAAACAAACGGGCGGAATAAATCCGCCCGCATAAAAATTACTTATATTCGCAAAAGAGTAAATTTAGAATAATTAAAATTTATGATTTGTAAATATTATTGTTTTCACAATTATTTAGCAGCTTTTTTCTTCTTGAGTGTAATGAGCATAAGAACGCCGCCCAATACTACGAGAGAAGCACCGCAGATTGTGAATACAGCTGTACCCATACCACCTGTGTTAGGAGCTACGAGCTTTGAGTCGGGAACCTGAATTTCATTATTTATAACACCTGTACCTGATACTGTACCGTTATCAAAAACTTCAATTTCAAATACAGTTGAGTTGATGTTGTAACCTGAGGGAGCAGTAGTCTCTTTGAGGTAATATGTAGTACCGTCAGCACTTCCCTTAAGTCCTTTGAAGGTTACTGTACCATTAGAATCTGTTTTCTGTTCTGAGCCGTTTGTAGCTACAGTATTGCAAGCTGCATCTGTGTAAAGTGTAAAGCCTGCGCCTGAGAGCTTAGTTGTAGTATTTGCAGCGTCAACCTTTACTACCTGAATTTGAGCTGTATAAACTCTAACTTCGAGATCTTCAATTTTTGATTCATCATCATATGAGTTAGTATAAACAAGGTCAACTTTATTGGGGTTACCTTTGCCGCCGATTACTGCGTTAGAGTTCAATGTAGCAGTATATGTAACTACTACGTTTGAGTAGCTGTAGAATTCTTCACCACTGAGAAGTGTATCAGAAAGTGCAATTTCAAAGCTGTTATCAGCGCCTGTCTTTGTGTAAGTATAATCTGTGGTGGTAAGATCTTTTTCTGTTGTACCACCTGTGCCGCCTGTAAGCTTTACAGAATTAATCTCCTTAAATGTAAGACCTGCTGACATAGTATCAACAAATTTGTAAGCCTTAGCTTTCTCTGTCGTTGAACCTACAACAGAGCCTGTAAGAGTAAATTGTACATCGCTTCCGATAAACTCAGAAGTTGAAGTCTTTTGATCAGCGTCTGTAAATGTTGTAGCACTTGTAAATTCCTTGGTAACTGTAGGTGTGCCGTCATTAATTTTTGTAGCGGCTTCAACAGTTACGTCATCAACCCAAGTGCCCTCATTGTAATAAGGAAGTGAGAAAACGCTGTTTGTAACGCTTTTTACGTTAACACCTGCAGGTGTGCCTGTAACTTTTACATAGTAAACGCCTGCTTCGGAAACTGTGTTGCTGTGCTGTTCGCTTGCTGTGTTAGTAAAGCTGTCAACTTCAGTACCAAGCGCTGCAGCATCAAGAGCGTCTGCAGCTGTGAGCAAATCTTTATTATCGCCATCTTTAAGAGCGGTAAGAACATCAGCGTTACTACTTGAATACTCACCTGTTGTGGTGTTCAGGTCAGCAATCTTGTAAATCGAGAAAGTATAGCCCGCTGTTGACGGAGTATTAATTGTGTAAGAATACGTATCTGCTGCGCTTGCGGTCATGGGGATCATAAGAGCAAGCATCATAACTGCAAGAATTGCAGCAATAATTTTCTTTGTTGTTTTCATTTTTGCTTTTCTCCTTTTCTCAAAATTAAATATAAGTAATTTGTTTAGCTTTGTTGTTACAAAGCCGCCGACACAAGTGTGCCGAAGTTCAGATAACGTCCGCCGTAAACGACGGGCATTATCCGATTTTTTGTATATTAACCGAAAGGTTAAACTGAGTTAGCGGCAATTACTTTCTGTAATGAGCCGTTCTTTTGCGTTTGCGTGTGTAGAGCACGTAAGCGCCTGCGCACAATGCGCCTGTCATAACAACACCCAAACCAATCAACACCGTATTGTTGAAGTCGCCGAAGTTACCTGCGTTAGGAGCAATAACAGCGCCGTCAACATAATCAAATGTTACTTCGTATTTGCCGTCTTTTGGAAGAGTAAAGTACTGACGAACCGATGTCGGGTTGTAACCGTCGGCAGGGTCAACCTCAGCGAGACAATATTTTTGATAAGTTGTCGTGCCGTTTGTGTAGTTGTCTTGACCCGATGAACTCCACGTCAACGTGCCGCCTGTGTTTATCCACTGACCTTGACCGTCTTCAAAAATAACGAGATCACTAAACTTAGCATCACCATTTTGACCGGTGATTGCAGTAATTATACGTCCGGAATTTTCACCTTTTGAACCGTCTATCATTGCCTTTACCTGATCATCTGACAACTTATTTACCAATGAACTGTCAATCTTGAAGAGAGCGAACTTGGTATTTGGTACATTGCCACCTGCCTGATCCTGCTTATGTACGGTAGCCGAGCCCTTATGGGTTGTGTTGGCAAACGTTGCGCCATCGGCATTTACAATGTATTGCATACCGTTGAAGAATTTAGCATAATCGGCGTCCGTTGTTACATCTTTCAAATCGCTGTTAGGCACTTTGAAATAATTAGTATTATCGGAACTTATTTTACCGTTATTATCCAGATAGATTTCAACAAACAGGGTTGAATCATCCATAGAGAAATCTGTCGATTGATCATCATATTTTGTGTCAAGGCTCTCGGTAATTTTGAAGCGATAATAACCTGAGCTAACAAGATGAAGATTACTGAATGTTACTTCGCCGTTGTTACTTTGCGCGGTTGCCGTAATATTACTTGCTGAATTTGTGCTCAGCGTCTCACCCTCATTGTCGAGGTCAGGGTAATTGGTCTGCATTGCGCCGAGTCCCGTGAGAGTAAAGTCAAATAAGTCGCCTGTGTAATCTTTTCCGTCGAGGGTTTTGTTTACGGTAATTGAAGTGTTGGTCGGGTTAACTTTGTTGGTAACTTTTACCGCACCTGTGTTGCCCACCACACCTTCAAATGTGCCGTCAAAATCACTGTCGTTTACCTTATAAGGCTTATAACCTATCAGGCTGTCCTCAGTTATTTTATAACTTGCGCCCTTTGGCAAACCTGTCAATGTAATTGACTCGCCGTTTTTAAGTGAGAACGAACCGTCTCTGCCTGTACGATAGCTTTCACCGTTAAGCGTATATTCAAGTGAATAGGCCTTATAATCATATACGTTTCCGTTTCCGTCAAGGTCAACCTCAATTTTGAAGTTAAAAGACTGATCGGTATCATAAGGAGTACTGCCGTCTTCATCAACCACATTTTTAGAAATTTTCAGCGGTGCGGTTTGAACCTTATTGACGTAGTTGAGCTGTAGTGAAGCATATTCATCTTCGTCAACAGGATTTATAAGCTTAAACGACGAATTTGTCGCTGAGCCGTTTGAGTTACTGACGGACTGACCTGTATCATTATTAATTAATTGCCATGATGTGTCATATGACAGAGCCTTATTCACCATAGACTCATCTATCGTCATTTGACTGCCGGTTTTAAACTGGTTATTAAAATCGGCCGTTTGGCTGTGTTTCAAATTAAACGAACTGTTATCGCCAAGTGTTTGACCGTTTCCGCCGTCAATCGAATAAATTTTGCTTGCAAGGTTGCTTTCTGCTGAATTCTGAACGGAATAGCCAAACTGTTCGTTTTTGATAAGATCTTCCGCAATTGATGAGTTAACAGAAGATGTATCAAGCGTTTTGTTAACCTTGAGGTCGTTTAACGCCGGGGTCATTGTAAAACCAACGGAGAAGTTTGACTCGGAAAGACCTCTTTCCATATAGAATACAACCATATGGTATGTCTTTGCGGGATCGAGGTTTACACTGTTGTTAAAGGTTTTTGTAACGGAACCGTTAATTGCCGAACTGCTTCCGCCGGTGTAACTGCTGCCGTCTCCGTTCCACAATTTTCCAAACAAGTCATTAAGATTCAAATCGTTTGTTAATTTACCGTTACTTATATTTTGCCATTTGCAGAATATAGCGCCTGTATTTCCTGAAAATTGTGAGCTGTTAAATTTATAATATCCGTCTTCAGTAGCATAGGGAGTTACATATTTTGTAACGCTTCCCCAAGTGTATACGCAAAAATCAGTATAATTTCCGGTTTTTACCCAAAATTCATCGCTCGGAACGGTGGGCAAATCAGATGAATTTGAAGAATAATCATAATAAACATCATCAGCGGTTGCCGTCATATCTTTAAAGTTTATGGAACCCGAAGCCTGCTTATGGTCGCCGCCGAGATCGAGAACAAGCTGACCGTTGGCACCGGTTGAGTCTTCACTTATGTAAACCCAAAGGTCATCGTCTCCCGAATATTCAAAAGTTACGGGCGTTCCGTCAGGCGTACCGTCAACCGTTCCGTTTTCGGGTACACGGAAATCAATGTCAAGGCGAATGCCAAAACCAAAGTCAAGGTTGTCATTACCTGCTCTGTTACCTCTGTTGGTACTGCTTGCGTTGTTAAACGGGAAAATTCCATAGCCGTTTGCGTTGTTGTCGCTAAAAACGGATAATGCGTCTTGCACTCCGTAAGCTGTACCCGCTCCGTAGTTTACTGCCGTTGGGTTCTCGCCGTTCCAAGTGAAGAATACATTATCTGTTGCGTTTGTAGAGTCAAATCTGTAAGTTGTAACTCCGGTGCTTGCATCAGTATCAGACCTGAACGGGAAGTAAGATTTAAACACCTTTGCATAATCGCTGCCGGGCAATGAGCCTCTGTCAAAATAAGGCATTTTTAAGCCGTCGGCAGCCTGAATGTCGCCGTCAGCGTCAAGCGTCGGGTACGCAAGACCCATGATTGACTGATTATAATTTGAAAGTCCGTTTGAGTTGTTTATTGCGTAATAAGGTGAATTGTCGTTATATCGGGTCAATCCGCTGACCTCGTTGGGGTAATTATACTGATTTCCTTCTTTAAAAAGATTTCCGAAATAAAGCGGATATTTCCAACTTGAATTCCTTTGGGCAATATTACTTATATAACTGTTAAAATCGGTAAACGGAAACCAAGTGGCGTTACCATGACCATCATTATATCCAAGCCAGTCATTATTAAGATACTGTCTTGTGCTGCGCTCATTGTCCGACAAATAGTCAAAGTAGGTTGCGTCAACACTGAATATTCCCGGGGTGTTGCTTACATTATTGAGCGCGCCTGTTACAGCGTCGTATTTATATTTTATCGACTCTGAAAATTTGCGCCACTGACCGTTATTGTTTCTGTCAATTTCAAAGGTAGCGGTTTTTTCATCAAAAATGTTGCTGTAGTCGCCTGACGGATAATACGTATTTGAGGTAGCACCGTTGTCGTTATCCGCATTAGGTCCGAACTTTACTGCCGCGCCCTGAGGAATATAACCTTTAAATACTGTCTGCCCGTCTACTGTCTCTTTTTTAAATTCAACCGAAGTGCGGTAAGGTTCGCCGTCGGAATAGTCATACTTAGCATAGATTTTATCAAGACTGTTCCATGAGCTTTTTACTACGTAAACGGGCTTCATTGTAACATTACTATTTCCTGACTGTTCAGAACCGAGAACAGTGAGATATTTACTCTTTGTAAAACCGCCCGAGCTGTTGATGTAATATTCAACATTGCCTGCGCCGACTGACTTAAGATCAAGTACCTTAATATATCCGTTGGCATATGTAAACGAGGAATTAATATATGCGCTGTAGTAGGAATAAGTAGAATTGATTGAAATACCGCCGTCATTGCGACCGGGATACTGCTTATTGCTGTCATTAAAAATTACATAGGCGTATTTATTGCCGCCGCTTTCAGTATTTTTTGCCGGCATATCATAATAATAATAATCAGTTGAGCCTATACGGGTCATCGCCTCTCCGGGCCATTCGTTATTCACATCCGTACTGCCGTTGTAGCAGTAAATATTTACACTATTATCTTTAAACTTAGTAGCGGAGTTGGCATTATTAAAATACACTCTGAATTTACCGTCGGCAACTACTTTTTCTGTTTGAGAAAAAGGATAGTTTCTTGAACCCGAGGAAATCTCCACTTTAGTAGCTCCTGCGGGAGCTATGAGCTCAAACACATCGGGATTGTCCTGATTTGCCGTAACCGTCTGCGATTCCAGTACGGTACCATCAGAAGCGGCAAAACGGGCGATAAGCGATGTTGCGCCTTTCCAGTTGCTGTTTGTGCTTGTATTTATGTAAATTATCTGTCCGTTTGACGTAGCTGCGTCTGCTTTAACATTAAAGCCGGAAACCACGCAAATTGAAAGCATAAAAGCGAAAACAAGCAAAACTGCCATACCGCGCTTTGAAATACCGCGCGCGTATCTGAAAAGATTACTTACACCTGTTCTTACCATGGCAAATCACCCGCTTTCCGTAAATGATTATCAATTGATTTTGTTTGCAGTGTTCTCATGATTTTCTCCTTTTTATATGCTGCCGATATAATGGCACTGTTTTCCAATATTCACAAAGCTATTATATAATATTTTTTTGCGAAATTAAAGAAGCAATATTTATAAATATCATTATTATTTTTCAGAAATATTTGTTCATTATAAATATATTTTTTATTGTGCGAAAAATTATCCGCTTTCGACATATGGTGTTACTTTTTTGTATAGTTCTATACATATTTGGTGTTTTTTTAATTTTTCGAGAGGAATTTGTCACAAACCGGAACTTTTTGAAAAATTTTAGTGTTTTTGAAAATTCACTGTAAACCGCTTTTTTAAAAAACATATTCTTCTGAAATATTGCGATTTATAAAAAATGAAAAAGTGCCATAAATTTACTGTTTATGGCACTTTTAGGAATTATTTATTCATTTCTTCCGCAACATTTTTTATATTTTTTTCCGCTGCCGCAGGGACACGGATCATTTCTGCCGATCTTTTTGCCTTTGCGTACGGTTTTGTTTGCGTTGTCCGTTCCGTCGGATGAAGTCTGAGTCGGCACTGCTACCTGTTCGCGCTTGAGAGCATTTGCAATGGCGTTAGGCTGAGCGTCTTCGCTGCGGTTTGCTGCCTGCTGCTGAGCCGCTTTGCGGGCAGCCTCAATAGCCTCCTGGCGCTTTTGAACCTCATAAACACGTTTGGGCATAACGAGCATAAGTCTGACTGTATCTTCACGGATGCTTTCTATCATCTCGTCAAACATATCAAAGCCCTCTACGCGGTATTCAACTACCGGGTCATGCTGACCGTATGAACGCAGTCTGATACCCGACTTGAGCTGTTCCATATTGTCGATGTGATCCATCCAATGGGTATCAACGCTCTTGAGCAGATAAACACGCTCCATCTCACGAATCGTTTCAATCGGGAGAAGCTCCTCGTTTTCTTTATAAATTTCGAGAGCGTCCTCTACGAGCATATCCTTAACATCAACCGGCTCCATATCTTCGAGGTCGTCCATATCAAAGTCGTACTTGTTCTCATCACGGATAATCCAATCCTTGTAGTAGTCCTTGAGGCTCTGGATATTCCAATGTTCACGGGGACCGTCGGGTAGGTAGTGGTTAATTGAAGTCTGAATCGTTTCGTCAATCATCTTGAGAATTGTATCGTGAAGATCTTCGCCGTTGAGCACTTGGTCACGCTGGCTGTAAATAATTTCACGCTGGCGGTTTAATACGTCGTCGTACTGAAGAACGTCTTTACGAATACCAAAGTTACGAAGCTCAACCTTTTCCTGCGAGCTCTCAATTATATTTGTAAGCATCTTGTTTTCGATGGGCATATTTTCGTCAACGTTCATACGCTCCATCATTGCTTTCATTCGGTCGCCGCCGAACAAGCGCATAAGGTCGTCTTCTGTTGAAAGGTAAAAACGGCTGACGCCCGGGTCGCCCTGACGGCCTGCACGACCGCGGAGCTGGTTATCAATACGGCGTGATTCGTGACGCTCGGTACCGATAATCATAAGGCCGCCGGCCTCTCTGACCTTTTCTGCCTCGTCTTTGATTTCATCCTTATATTTTTCGTTTAACTCACGGAAAGTCTTTCTCGCATTGAGAAGCTCTTCGTCGTCTGTTTCGGCATAGCCCGTTGCCTCTTCAATGAGTTCTTCGGGGTAGCCCTGTTTGCGCATTGCGGCCTTAGCCATATACTCTGCGTTACCGCCGAGGATAATATCGGTACCGCGACCCGCCATGTTGGTGGCGATTGTTACAGCTCCGAACTTACCTGCCTGAGCTACGATTTCGGCTTCTTTGTCGTGCTGTTTAGCGTTGAGGACGTTGTGCTTTACGCCCTTTGCCTTGAGCATTTTTGAAAGAGTTTCTGATTTTTCAATTGAAATTGTACCTACAAGCACAGGCTGACCGTTTTCGTGAGCCTCGCATATTGCCTCGATTACGGCGTTAAACTTGCCTTTTTCGGTTTTGAATACACAGTCGGGCAGGTCTTTTCTGATTACGGGCTTGTTGGTCGGGATTTCTACAACATCGAGCTTGTAGATTTCCTCAAATTCCTCTGATTCCGTCTGAGCGGTACCGGTCATACCGGAAAGCTTTTTGTAAAGACGGAAGTAGTTTTGGAAAGTAATGGTCGCAAGGGTTTTGCTTTCGCTCTGAACCTTTACACCCTCTTTTGCCTCAATTGCCTGGTGCAAACCTTCGTTAAAGCGTCTGCCGTACATAAGACGGCCGGTAAATTCGTCAACGATTATAACTTCGCCGTCTTTTACAACGTAGTCAACGTCGAGCTTCATTACGCCGTTTGCCTTTATCGCCTGGTTAACGTGGTGCTGAATTGTAAGGTTGTCGGGGTCTGTGAGGTTGGTAATTCCGAAAAATTCCTCTGCTTTTTTAACACCGCTCTGGGTGAGTGTGGCGGTCTTTTGCTTTTCGTCAACTACATAGTCGATACCGTGTTCCTTGTAGTATTCTTCCATATCCTGCTTTGCGTCAAGCTCCGCAAATCTTTTGAGTGTGAGGGTTTTGGCAAAGCGGTCTGCCTTTTCATAAAGGTCGGTTGACTTGTCGCCTTTACCTGAAATAATAAGCGGGGTTCTCGCCTCGTCTATGAGGATTGAGTCAACCTCATCGACAATGGCAAAAGCGTGACCGCGCTGTACCTTTTGCTCCTTGTAAACTACCATATTGTCACGCAGGTAGTCAAAACCGAGTTCATTATTGGTGCCGTATGTAATGTCGGCATTATAAGCGAGTTTTCTCTCCTCGGGCGGAAGGTCGTGAGTGATAAGACCTACGGTAAGTCCGAGGTATCTGTACAGCTTGCCCATCCATTCGGAGTCACGGCGAGCAAGGTAGTCGTTGACGGTTACTATGTGAACGCCGTCGCCCGACAATGCGTTTAAGTACGCGGGAAGCGTAGCCACCAAGGTTTTACCTTCACCTGTTTTCATCTCGGCGATTCTGCCCTGGTGCAAAACTATGCCGCCGATTACCTGCACGGGGAAGTGCTTCATACCGAGCACTCTCCAGCTTGCCTCACGGCAGGTTGCAAAAGCTTCGGGCAAAATATCGTCGAGCGTTTCGCCGTTTTCAAGTCTTTCCTTTAACAGCGTCGTCTGATTTTTGAGCTCGCTTTCGGTCATATTTGCATATTTATCTTCAAGGGCAAGAACCTTGTCGCAAATCGGCTGGACACGCTTGACCTCACGTTTACTGTAATTGCCGAACATGGCTTTTAAAAAATTCATATATTTCTTCCTTTCTGTTCCGATATCGGAATTTAAAAATCAACGGGTCGATTACCCCCGGAATTTACTGAGTTACCGCAGACGCTCCGAGCGACTTTGCCGCCTGAATCATAGCTGCCTGCGCAACGGGTGCGGCATATGTAGCGCCGAAGCCCGAATCCTCTACTACGCAGGCGAACGCAAGCGGGCAGTCCTCGTCCTGGGCATAGCCCACAATCCAGCCGTTTGGCTGTTTGCCGTTGCCGACCTCGCCCGTACCCGTTTTGGCGCAGACCTTGAGACCGCCGTACAGGTTGTCACCGTAGTAATCGGTGATGGTGTAGCGCATAACCTCGTCGAGTTTTTCGGCAGTGGAACTGCTGAACATCTCACGGCTGTTAGCATTGTTGTTCAGTCCTATTGCCGAAAGAATCTGAGAAGCGGCGCTCTTTATAAGAGTCGGTTCGGTAGATTTGCCGCCGTTTGCTATTGCACCGCAGATGACAGCCATCTGCATGGGATTGACTTCGTCCGTATATTGACCTACGCCCGACCAGGCAAGCTGGTTTGTATCTGCCTTGGAAACGTCATAGTGACCTTTGGCGGTTTTCACGCCGTCAACATCAAACGACATATTAATTCCTATTTTTTCCGCCGTCTGCGTCATCTTGTCCGCGCCGAGTTCAACTGCAAGCTCTGCAAAAACTATATTGCACGAATGCGCCATAGCGTCCTTGAAATCAATCGTACCGTGCGAGCCTACGCAGGTTACGTCGCTGCCGCCTATTTCCTCGCTTCCCGTACAGGTCCATGTTCTTTCGTAAAGGTCGGGAATGTTTTCAATTGCGGCCGCTGAAGTCACTATCTTAAAAATAGAACCCGGAGTATATGAAGACGACAAAACATGGTCAAGGTACACGCCTTCGTATTGGTCGGCATTTTCCTCGGTAATTTCGGGCGGAGCCTGAGGGTCATAACCCTTTGTGCTGACAGAGCAGATAACCTCGCCCGTCTTGTAGTTGTAAACCACACAGGCGCCGTTTTTGTTATAACTGTTGAGCACATCATACGCCGCAGCGCACGTTTTTGCGTCAACGGTAAGGCTTATATCGTCTGAATGTCTCAGAGACTGCGGCATATTAAGTCCCCATATAAGGCTGTAACCTGTCAGCTGGGAACGATACATACTCTGCGCAGCCGTTGAAATGTTGAGACTGTTGTCGCCGACAACGTGGAGCAATGCGCGGCGTACGGTTTCGTCCTCATTATACACACGCTCGCCGTCAACGGTTTGAGCAAGTATTTCGCCGTTTCGGTCAAGAATTTTTCCTGCCTGAGCAAGTCCGCCGCTGCCCGAAATATGCGCGTTGTACGGCTGGTCAACCCAATCGTCGGCGTTTACGATAAGTTGGAATGAAAAATAACCTATTCCGCCTATAAATGCGAGTGTTATTATAAATATAAATGTACTTCTTCTGAGCACTCTTTTCATTTAAACGCCGTCCTTTCTTATATATAAGTATAGTAATTTTTATCTTTTAACTGCGTATGTTCTCTCGTCTGCCGCCTTTATAAAGGCAATAAGTCCCCAGCAAGAGAGGATACTTGAACCGCCGCTGCTGATAAACGGAAATGTAACGCCCGTGAGCGGAAGAATATCGGTTGCGCCGAAGATATTAAGTGAAAGCTGAACCACAAGCAAACCTGCGGCGCAGCAAGCTGAGATTGAATAGAACGTACTTCTGCTGCGGGTAGTGATTGCCCTTGCGTAGATTACAAGCGCGCCAACTGCAATTGCGAGAGTCAGCGCAACAATAACTCCCATTTCCTCTGAAACAAGGCCGAACACCAGGTCGCTTTCGGAAGCGGCAACCTGTTTTAAAAATCCGTTGCCTATACCCACGCCGAAAAGTCCGCCGCTGGCAATATAAGTAAGTACGTGTACCTGCTGGTAACCCTCTTTTTGAGCATATTCCCAAACGTGGCCCCACGCCTTAAAACGGTTTGCTACATAGGGTTTGAACTTCAACACAAAAGTTACGCCGAACACCGCAGCCGCTACGGCAAGGATAATTGTCTTAAAGTCGCCCGAACGCATAAAAGCGATGAGCAAAAATGTTACGAAGAATATCAACGCCGTACCAAAGTCGCCCATAAGCGCAAGCAAGCCCACGCAGACGGCGGAAAATACGATGAATTCAATAAGGTTTTTGTTAGTCTGTAATTTATCGAGCGCGCTTGCGCCGATGAATATGTATATTATTTTTACCAGCTCCGAGGGCTGAACGGAAATTGAGCCGATATAAATCCAGTTTGACGCGCCGTGTGTAATTTTACCGAAAACAATGCTCAACAGCAAAAGTCCTACGGCAACTATCATCATAGGCAGTCTGAGCTTATTTACCTTGTCGGGGTCTTCGATAAATTTAATAATTATGCAAAACAGCACCATACCCATTGCAGCCGCTATGAGCTGTACGTATGCCGAACGCTCTACCTGCCGTATCAGCAGCATAACGCCGATACCCGTCAAAAACAGTGCAAGCGCCTCAAGCTCAAAGTTAACTCTTTTGAGAACAAACGTTGAAACAAAGAAAAATCCCCATTCCACGCCCGCAAGCGCCAAAAACAGCGTAAACGGAGCCGCTATGTTTGAACCGTCGTTCCAGAACATCGCCTCTACACACATAAAGAAGTGAAAAATCGTTATAAGCAACATAAGTTTCCAGGCTTTCATTGCGGGCTTGTTGCTTACACGTGAGAAAAACCAGCTTGAGTTAAGCTCATCGTTGTACTCGTCGCCCCTTTTAAACTCGTACTGAGAATTGCCCAAAGTCAAAACATCGTCAATTAAAAGCCTGGTTCTGCCGTGTGTTCTTTTGCCGTTTACAAGCGTGCCGCTCTTGGAGCCTGTATCATTTACAAACCAGCCGTCCCTGCGCCTGAGCAAAACGCAGTGATTTCGTGAAACGGCAGGGTCGTCAACTATAATATCGTTTGACCTTGCACGACCGATTGAGTTTTCCCAAAATATAACGGGAAGCTTTCTGCCTGTTTTTACGTTGCAGAGCGTAACAAGCGGTTTTTCGGGACGTCTGCGCCGTCTCATAGCCGCATAGCACTGGTAAACTATAATAATTGCATACACGGGCATAATGATTCGCAACGCGACAACGCCCATATCAAATATAACCGAAAAATCCAACCGCTTTCAACTCCTGTCCTATAAATTTTGTGATTTTTATGTCAAAAACTCACTTTAACGCATAATTACAGTTATACAATTTTAATAATAATCCAAAAATCACAAAAAGTCAATGCCAAACTTGTCAATTTGTGTTATTCTTATTTTGATGATTTTTCAAAAAAATTACGCAAAGTCACTTTAAAGTCATTTTGCGGTCATACAATAAGGGCATCAAACAACGGAGGTAATATTTATGGAAATTTTAAGAGTAGAGAATCTAATCAAAACCTACGGAAAAGGCGAAGCTGAAGTAAAAGCCGTTGACAATGTGTCGTTTTCGGTAGAAAAGGGCGAGTTTGTCGCAATTGTCGGTGCAAGCGGAAGCGGCAAGTCAACGCTTTTACATTTAATCGGCGGCGTTGACAGACCTACGTCGGGTAACATCTATATTGACGGCAAAAATATAAATGCGATGACAAATGACGCACTTGCAATTTTCAGACGCCGCCAGGTTGGCATTGTGTATCAGTTTTACAATCTTATCCCGATTCTTACGGTTGAGGAAAATATCACCCTGCCGTGCGATTTGGACGGAAAAATGTGGATAAAGAAAAGCTAAACAGTATTCTTGACAGTTTCGGTCTGCGCGCAAGACGTCACCATCTGCCAAATGAGCTTTCGGGCGGTCAGCAGCAGAGAACATCTATTGCCAGGGCATTAATAAACTCCCCCGCTATTTTGCTTGCCGACGAACCGACAGGCAATCTTGATTCAAAATCAACAGAGGACATTATGAGTATTCTGAAAATGTCGAACAAAAATTACAACCAAACAATTATAATGATTACTCACAATCTGGAAATTGCCAAGCAGGCTGACCGAATCATAACGATTAAAGACGGAAAAATCGTACAGGAGGCGTAAGACGTGAACATTCTGAAAAAACTTACCCTTAAAAATTTAAAGCTAAACAGAACCCGCACAATTGTCACGGTAATCGGCATTATGCTTTCGGCGGCGCTGATTACCACGGTTGCCGGAATGGCAGACTGCGGCCGCAAAACAATGATTGAAGCGGAAAAAGTAACAAGCGGCGACTATGAGCTTTCTCTCAAGCCAAACAGCACCGACGATTTAAAAGATATAAAAGCACACCGTTTTGTTCAGGATGTGTACATCAAAAGCGACGTCGGAATTGCAAAGATGGACGACGCGCAAAGCAGCGTAAAAAAATACTACGACATTATCGGATTAAACTCTCAGGGCTTTACCGACGGATTTTCATTCAAGCTTAAAGAGGGACGTTTTCCGCAGAACAGCAGCGAGATTGTAATTCCGCAGGAAACAGTTGACTCCGCTAAAAAAACATACAAAATCGGCGACACAATAACGCTTTCAATCGGCAAAAGGCAAACGGAAGACGGTATTGAAATACCAAATTATATGCCGTACAACACCTACTATGACGATGAAATGAATTATCAGTCCTGCAACGAAACATTCTCTGTTGAAAGTACCAAAAAATATACCGTTGTCGGCTTTGTAAGCGACACTCTAAGCAATGTTTTGACGGGCGACTTGGGCACAGCGTGCACAAACATATATACTCTGTACGACGGCAAGTTAAACGACAGCACGCTCTACTGTATTAACTTTACCGACGACGGAGAAAAAGACTTTGTAAAGAACTGCGCCGCGCTTCTGAATGTACCTGATAAAGACCTTGACAAGCTCGAAACGAGGCTGTTTTCGGGTGATGTTTATGACGAACAGTTAGGCGATTATCAGAATTACAGCGCAAATACAGGCTATTTAAAATACAAAGGTCAGGGGCTCAGCGACCAGACTATGCAAACGCTGTTTTCGCTTGCCGCAATTATTATAGTAATTATTATTTTTGCAAGCGTTTTTGTAATCCGCAACAGCTTTGCAATTTCAATAACCGAAAAGACAAAGCTATACGGAATGATAGCGTCAGTGGGCGCCACAAAACGGCAGATTTTTAAGAACGTTCTGTTTGAGGGATTTGTCCTCGGCATAATAGGCATACCGCTGGGACTGATTCTCGGAGTCGGCGTAATTGCAATACTTATCGCAGTGCTCAATTTACTGTTGTCGGAAAATCTCAACGGAATAAATTTTGTATTCTCAATGCCGATACTCCCAATGATTATTGCCGTTGTTCTGTCGGCTTTGACAATTTTCCTTTCGACAATCAGCACGGCTGTACGCACATCCAAAATTTCACCCGTGACCGCAATACGCAGTAATCAGGATATAAAGGTAAAAAATAAAAAGTACAAAACGCCAAAGTACATCAAAAAACTTTTCGGCATCGGCGGCGCGATTGCCCACAAAAATCTTAAGCGCAGCAAAAAGAAATACCGCACTACAGTAATTTCTCTCATCGTCAGCATCGCTATGTTTATAAGTATGTCCGCCTTTATGGACGGTATGATGTCTGCCGTTGATTCTACTTACGACTTATATCACTCAAACATTATGATAAACACTTACACAAGCACCGCACAGAAAAACTCGGATGAGTTTGTAAAAGAGTTTGAGGAAAATGTCAAAAAAATCAAACAGCTTAAAGGCATAGAAAACACACGGGTACTTCTTACAAACGAAAGTGAATTCAGCTGTACCGATTTAAAATTAACCGATGAAGGCAACGAGCATATGTCGGACAGTCCCGTCTGCATTAACGGATGCGATGCCGACACCTACAATAAAATTACAAAGGAACTCGGTTTGGACAGCGACAAGGTAAAAGACGGCGCTATTATAATTAATTCGTCAGTTTACCGCGACGAAAACGGCAGAGCAAAACAGTATAAAATTTCTTCAAACAAAGTCGGAGATAAATTAACCTTTGAATTATATGACAATCAGGCCACATTCAGTCTCAACATTTCGGCACTTGTCGATGAGATACCCGATTATGTATCCGACTTGATTTATGACACCAATATAAATGTAATTATTCCCTATGATAAATTTGTAAGTGTTATGCCGGATGAAGCGCAAATGTGCCACGGATTCCTTGCGATAAACACCGAAAACGCCACTACGTTTGAAGAGAATATAACCGACCTCGGACTTGAAAATATAAACGTTATGAATGTTGACTTACTTATACAGACCAACAAAAACGTAATGCTTATATTCGCCATCTTTATTTACGGATTTATCGCCGTTATCACGCTTATCGGTGTAACAAATATTTTCAACACCATAAGCACCAATATGCGTCTGAGGAGCAAGGAATTTGCTACGCTTAAATCAATCGGTATGACAAAACGTGAATTTAACAGAATGATAAGGCTTGAAAGCCTGTTCTACGGCTTAAAGTCGCTTATAATAGGTATTCCGATAGGACTTTTAGGCGGTGTGCTTATATTTATTGCGTTAAACGAACCGTCCTTCAACGTTCCGTGGGCGGCTATGATAATCTGTATTATCGCAGTATTCTTTATCATTTGGATGATTATGAAGTTCTCGGTTGCCAAGGTAAGCAAACAAAACATAATCGAAACCATACGCAACGACAATATTTAAGCTTTCTACTTTATATTTGCTTTGAGTTGTGATATACTCAAGGTAAGCCCTCACTATATCGTGCCTGCCTGCACTTTGCGGGCAGGCAAATTCTTTTTTCGGAGTTTTATTATGAACATATTATTTGTAGAGGATAACAAAATGATTTCAAAAGGTGTGTGTTATTCGCTGGAGCAGAACGGATATGCCGTAACCCTTTGCGAAAATTTTGAAAGTGCGCTCAAATGCGCCGATGAAAGCTTTGATTTAATGATAATTGACATTACCCTGCCCGACGGCAACGGATTTGAGCTTTATCAGCGTATAAAAAAACTGCAAAACGCCCCCGCCGTGTTTTTGACCGCCGTTGACGACGAGGACAGCATTGTTAAAGCGTTTGATTTGGGCGCAGACGACTACATCACAAAGCCGTTTTCAATGCGCGAACTTTTGGCAAGGATAAAGAGGCTCACAAAAAACACCTCAAGCACCGCCCGTTTCGGCGATATTGAGATAAACTTTGACGAAAAAGCGGTGTACAAAAACGGCACGGCAGTAGAACTGACGGCTCTTGAATATAAAATCTTTTCTATGCTCGCCAAAAACCCGTCGCAGACAATTCCACGTGAACGCATTCTCGAAAAAATCTGGGACATCACCGACAATTACGTCAACGACAACACACTCACAGTTTACATCAAGCGTATCCGTCAAAAACTCGACACCGACATCATAAAAACGGTAAAGGGACTCGGTTACAGATTGGAGCAAAAATGAAACGCAGTAGAAAATTTTTAATTGTATTTTTTATACTGACAATAATCACATCGGCGGCAAGCACGGTTGTCAGCGCATTGCAAATAAACGAAATCCGTAATGAATCAAACGCCGCCGCAGCTTCTTTGATTGCGAGCGTAAAAGAAAAATATCCCGACGTAAGCTACCGTGAAATTGCCGAAATCCTCAACGACAATACGCCCGATACAGAAGCGGAAGAACAACTCAAAAGCTACGGAATAGACCTTTCCTCCGACTGGGCAAGCATTGCAAACCGCCAAAACGCAGCCACTGCCGCCACTGTCGGCTCTGTATTTTGCCTGATTACAGGGATATTGCTGAGCGCGGTATTTTTATATTACTGCCGCCTCAGAAAACTTGAGACAAAACGGCTGACAAGCTATGTTGAGGCGGTTAACAACAAGCGATATGACCTCTACCCCGAAGAAAACAGCGAGGACGAAATGTCTGTGCTCAAAAACGAAATCTACAAAACTACCGTCACACTTAGGGAAAGCTCCGACAACTCTCTGCGTGACAAACAAAACCTTAAAGATTCTCTGTCAGACATATCACACCAGCTTAAAACACCGCTTACATCAATTATAATTATGCTCGACAACATTCTTGACGATGAATCTATGCCAGACGATGTAAAGCTTGAATTTCTAAACGACATTCGCAAAAGCACGGGCACAATCAGCTTTTTGGTGCAGTCCATCCTGACGCTTTCAAAGCTCGACGCAAATTCAATTACCTTTAAGCAATCTGCCGAAAATTTGAAAAAAATTGCCGATACTGCCGTAAAGAACACGGAAATTCTTGCCGAAATAAAGGGTGTTACTGTTGAGAATTTATCGGATGATATAACGCTTATATGCGACTTTAAGTGGCTGAGCGAGGCAATTACCAACATTGTCAAAAACTGCATAGAACACACCCAAAGCGGCGGTAAGGTAAGCATTTCCGCCGAAAAAACGGGACTGTGCACCAAGGTAACAATCGAGGACAACGGAGCCGGAATAAGCAAAAAAGATTTGCCGCACATTTTTGAGCGTTTTTACAAGGGCTCAAACTCAAGCAATGACAGCACCGGAATCGGGCTGGCGCTTGCAAAAGCAATAATTGAAAAAAGCGGCGGCTACATAACTGCCGATTCCGTACAAGGCAAAGGCACCAAATTTAATATACGTTTTTTCAACAACACAAAACAAAACCCCGACGCAGAAACTTAAAACTCTGCGTTGGGGTAAACTTATGTTATATCGAGATCAACCACGTATTTTACGGGATAATATGACATACTGAGTAAAAAATCGTCGTTTTTAATATTTTCCCATTCATCATTATGAAATTGAAAATCATACAAAACATACGGCAAAATAATCGCCTTGCTTTTTCCTGCCTCTACATCTACCCTGTCCAATCCCAGTTTTTCTTTGTCTTTGACATCGTTTAGGTGATTATAAATTGTCGACTCAATTCCGTTTGACCATGTTTTTGTCATAGTGCGAAATTGTCCGAGCCCAATGCTCTGAAGCTCTGAGGTTTCGTTGATTACATCCGCATAAATAAGAATTACTCTGTATTGATCTTCGGTAATCTTGTTTCCGTCATAATCATAAACATCTTCAACATATTCAGGGCAAACTTTTTTGAACTGACCGCCGTCAAGCATTTCTGTTCTGTTTATGCGCAGTTTTACTGCTCCGCCGTCAATTTTCTCGCCGGTTTTATACTCCACGATTTGCGGATCGGGATATTTTTCATTTAAAAAGCTTATCCTTACTGCGCTTAAAACAGCCGCCGCAACCAATACCACAGCTGTTATAACAAAAATAATCTTTTTTCTCATATTTCTTCCTTTTCAACCGTTTTATGTTCCTTTAACATTCCGCTTGCCAAAACAAAAATTTCGTCAGACAAATACTCCAGTTCCTCTTTGTCATGGCAGGAGACAATAATTATTGAATTTGCGCTGTATTTTTTAAGTAAATCCTTAATTATTCCTACTCCGTCCTCGTCAATTGCGTTGATAGGCTCATCAAGCAGAATTATGTCGGGCTTTTCCATCAGAGCGCAGGCAATTCCGAGCCGCTGTTTCATTCCCAGCGAATACTTGCGGTAAACCCTTTTGTCTTCGGGGTCAAGTCCCACATTTTGCAGTACCTGTTTTATGTCCTCGTCAGTCGCCTTGTTTTTTATTGAAGCAATCATCTTCAGATTTTTAAATCCCGTGTATTTTGAAATAAACGCGGGGTTTTCAATCAGGACGCCTATACTCGGCGGAAAAGAAAAATCCTTGCCAAGCACCTTGCCGTCAATGATAATTTTGCCCGACGTCGGCCTTATAAGTCCGCACAAAGCGCGCATAAGCATTGTCTTTCCGGAACCGTTTTTACCTGCAAGTCCGTATATTTTTCCGCTTTCAAATTTCATTGATATATTGTCAAGCACCGTTGTGCCTCTTATAGATTTACTGAGGTTTTCCACACTAATAATCATTGCAATTATCCTCTCTTTAAAATATCAGCATTGCTGAAATAAATAAGTCCCACCGCAGCCGAAATTAAAATTACGACCGTATTTGCAGCTATCCCCGACAATGTGCCAAAGCCCATACCTGTTAATTCAAAATTATTCAAAAGCATTGCGCAGTTGCCGATAAGTACGGGGGAACAAAAAAATGTTGATAAAAACATATATAAAAACACAATTATGAAACTAAATATCGGCTTTAATATAAACGACAGCGTCATTTGCAGCATTGCGAGTGCGACCAACGTCATAAGCGGCATTAAAAACACTGTCAAATTAAGCTCCGTCAATGACATACCTGTTCCGATTGCCTGCGCCAAAACTATGTTTGTAACGTCAAACGAAAATCCTCCGAAAAACAGCGCCGCAATACAAGCGCCAGCAACCCCCGCCGCATACAACAAAGTCACGGCGGCAATATTCCAAATGCACTTTGAAAACCACCACAGCGAGCGTTTATTACTGCGAATAAGCGTTTGAATCCCCGATGAATATAAATCCTTCGTGGGGTAGTTTAATACCGCAATCAGCACAAATACACATATAAACAGCCACACAATCGGAATTTTATACATATCTATTGAATTATTACTGACTATACCATGAAAAATATAAAACCAAAAATCGGTAACAGTGGGTACGGTCACGGCTGCCGCATCCGCTGTCTCAACGAGTATTTCGCTGTTTTTAAAAAAGTAAATACACAAAAATCCGAACAGTAAAGCCGACACGAGGTACAGAATTTTGTTTGAATTAAGTCCTCTTGCAGTATTTTTTATAATCAGATTATTTGACATTCAAAAAATCCTTTCTCGACGACAGCAACATTCCCGCCGCAAAAATTACCGCTATACCTGCAAGCGCAAGCAAAAGCATATACCAATTGTAATCGACAAGCTGTTCGTAAGATATGCCGAAAATTCTGCACGCGCCGATTTTACCGAAAACGTCAAATGCAAAAAGCGCAATCATTGCAACAAGTGCTAAACTGCCGTTTGCAACCGCCCAGTTTAGCAAAAGCAGCACGGAATTTATCAACACCGACACCAAAACGGCAAATAAAAATACAAGCAGACACAGCCTAAAAAAAGAAATATTGCTGTGTGCGCCGTTATTTTCAAAGACAAAATAACTCCCTGCTTCATCAAAGTTTATCAGACTTTTGTACTGTATTCTTCCTAAAATAACAGAGATGAAAAGTTCCGCCGCCGCAAATACTGTCTGTACAATGCATATTGTAAAAAATTGATATTTAAACAATGTACTTTTTCTGCGGCAGCGTATCAGGTCGTTTATGTAAAAATCACGCCTTATGCCGATAAAAATCAGTAAAAACGGAATTATAATCATATTAAAGTAAAAACCGAGCCTGTCAAATGAGCTTAATACAAAATCCGCCGCTGAAAATTCAAGTCCTATATCTTTGTAACCGCCTGTTGAAACGATATGACTCATAAACTGTACCGCAATAATCACGATAAAAGAAAGTAAAACCGGAAGCAGCTTGCCCGAAAAAAACCTCTTTATATAGTTAATAAATAAATCAATATGTTTCATCTTTAAGCCCTTTTATGTAGTACACTGCGCAGGTAACGACGAAAATTACAAGCAGTTCGGCAATTGCCGCACCCAAATTCAGAGGCTGATTGGTCTGGTTGGGCAAAATCCAATTGCTGATATTAATAGGCAATTTTTCGCTGATGAGTGATGAGCCGAACGAAATCGCCATAAAAACAAAGAACGGAGTCACCATAACCAATGCGGAATATTTGAACACATAGGAAAACGCCAGCGCCGTACACGCCAAAACTCCCGAAGTAAAGAACAGCAGTATGTCGTAAATCATAATATATACCATAGGATGGCTGTAAAAAATATCGGCGGCAAAATAATCACTGAAAATCACAAAAAATCCCGTTGACGCGTCGGGAATAACGGCGGGTACAAGCAACGCTGTTGACCACAGGTTAAATAATAGCGGTATTACCGCTGCCGCGCCTGCCGACAAAAATACGGCAATCAATTTTGCCGTCATATAATTTACCTTTTTCCCACGTGTAAAAATTTCCTTAACATATCCGCTTTTTAAATCTGTCAAATAACTTGCCGAAAACGGGAGTGCCGCAAACAGCGGAAAAATTATATAGTACACAAATGTATAAACATCTGAATCTGTCAGTCCTAAATACGAATTATAAATTGTCGGCGGGTATATTTCATCTGCAACCAACAAATTATGCGCCGCAGGCAATGTAAAACTTATTGTCTGTACAAGTGAAATTGCACAGCCCGAAAGTACCGAAATTACAAACATACGGTTTATAAAAGCCCGTTTAAGCTCAAATTTTAATAAAGTCGTCATTTATTCACCTACTTATTAATCCAGATACATTTTGCTTTATCCCACACAATTGCATTTGAAACGTCGCAGCTTTCGGGAGCAAAGCACAGCATATCACTGTTAACGTTACTGTCGCTCATCAAAAATCCCGATGTAATATTAAGGGTTTCACCAGGCTTGATTACAGACACATAGTCCATTTTTTCATCTTCAAAATCACGCTTTCCGCTTCTGTATCGCACCTCACCGCTCGGGTTGCTTTCATCAAATGGCGAAATCTTGTAGCTGTCGTCGTTATCTTCAAGCAGATTAATACTTAAATACCAGCACAAATTTCTTGTCTTGTCATCATTGTTTGTGACATCCATTGTTATAAATAAATATGATTTATCATCAAGAATTTTTCCGTTTTCGTCGATTTTGCACTCGTTAAAATATTCAAATTCGTTCTTTTTTACCGACTCCGGCAAAGTTTTCCCCTTGTAAAAGCTGAAATTCGAATAACGCAGACCGTTTTTTTCTATGGTTTTGCTTTTGTCATATACAAAGGTCTTGTTGATTGTATCGTTATCCTCCAATCCGCCCAAATTAATATTATTATCAATATCGTCAATTCCGTTTTTGCCTGCAAAGTCATTAAATTCATCATATGCAAGGTCAAGTGTCGCGGCATTTTTATCGTTATTAGTATCTTCACATCCGCAAAAAAGCACCGTGCCCGTTACAATCAAAGCACACAGAATACCGGCAATATATTTATTATTCATTATTTGATTTCTCTCCTTAAATAATTATAATTATATGTATAATAAACGCTTTCAAATATACGGTTATTAATTTATCACCATATAACTACCGTGTCAATACGTTTTTTAATATTGTCAATAAATTTTTAACGCAAAAAATACGCCAATGATTTAGCGATAGTAAGCTTCTATAATAATAATTAATACCATATATAAATTTTGTAATTTAATAACAATCTGCCATTATTAGCATTTTTAACGACACAACACAAAACCCCGACGCTGAAGCATAACGTCGGGGTAAAATTTTATTACATAATTATTTATTTGTTAAGAATTTTTTCAATTTCTTCGCAGGCTTCGTCAAGATAGTTGCCGTCAAATGCCTCTATTTTTCCGTTGTCCACAAATGTTGCAATCTGCGGATCTATCGGCAGCTTAGCCAATACCTTTGTGTTGTATTTTTCAGCGACCTCGTCAATGTGGCTTTCACCGAACACGGAGAATTTCTTTCCGCAATCGGGGCACACAAAATAGCTCATATTTTCAACAATTCCCAACACGGGCACATTCATCATCTGAGCCATTTTTACCGCCTTTTCAACTATCATGGAAACAAGCTCCTGCGGAGACGCCACCACTATAATGCCGTCAACAGGCAGGCTCTGGAAAACAGTCAGCGGAACATCGCCTGTTCCCGGAGGCATATCGACAAACATATAATCAACATCGCCCCAGTAAACGTCCGTCCAGAACTGCTTTACCGTACCCGTAATCATCGGCGAACGCCATACAACGGGGTCGGTTTCGTGCTCAAGCAAAAGGTTGATTGACATTATCTTTATGCCCGTCTCGCTTTCGGCAGGCAAAATTCCCTTGTCGCAAGCCAATGCTCTTTCGTGTTTGCCAAAAGCCTTGGGAATTGACGGACCCGTAATGTCGGCGTCAAGCACGGCTGTTTTTGCGCCTCTGCGGTTAAACGCAACGGCAAGCATAGAAGTTACCAGGCTTTTGCCTACTCCGCCCTTGCCTGACACTACGCCGATTACTTTTTTAACCTTGCTGTATTTGTTAAGCTCCTCCAAAAGGCTCTCTTTGTTTTCCTTGCAGTTGGAGCTGCACGATGAACAATCGTGACTGCATCCCATAAAAATACCTCATTTCAAGTGATTTTTAACGGCAAAATTCACGCCGTTTATCTGAATTATTCAGGCAATGCGCCAAGCATACCTGCTGTTATTTTAACCTTTATTTCCGCTTTATTCCTCCACTGCATAAACATTCTCTGCTTCTTCGGTGGATTCGGCAGCGGCTTGAGTCGGTTCCTCATACACGGTTTCAGGCGGCAAAGTCGTAGCCGGCGCCTCGGTCCATTGCTGTGTGGGAGCCTGCGTCGGCGCTTGAGTAGGCACTTGTGTCGGCGCCTCGTTATAAACCTGTGTAGGTGCTTCTGTGTAAACCTGCGACTGCTGATATGCGGTCTGCTCCTGCGTTGTCTGTGCGACAGTTGTAGCCACCGTTGTTGACGGATTGGTCGATTCGTTTGTGTCGCCTTGAGTTGCGAAGTAAAATACGCCGACCGCTATTGCAGCAAGCACGCAGAGTACAATAAGGCATATAATTACCACCGTAACTACGCTTGTGCCCTTGCGGTTGTTTTTACCGCGTGAATGTCCGCCGGATCTGCCCGAAGAGCCTTTTGCGCCCTTTTTGCCCTTTGACCCGCGTGACGAACCCTTGGCGCTTCTTGAAGACTGTGCGCTTGACCTGCGAGATTTTCCGCCGTTGCCGTAAACGCTGTCATAGTCGGGGTTTTCAAATTCCTCGTTTTCGTAGTCGTCATCGTCGCCCGTCTGAGCGTTAAAATTGTCACCGTAGTCGCTGTTGTCAGGTTCTTCCGCTGAAAACTCGGCATCCACCTGCGAGTTTTCTGTTTTATTCTTCTGCGGGATTGACGCTCCGTCCGTATCAAAGTTGTCAGCCTCAAAGTCAGGCGCTTTTTTCGTTTTATCGCTGTTGGAGTAGATATCCTCCGTAAATTCACGTTCTCTGTCGTCCATAATAATACTCCTTTCGTATTATTTGACATTAATTGCACAGATGATCAATATCTTAATGCAATGATAATCCCGATAAGCGAATTTGTCAAGTAACTTAAATTTACCTGTATCGGCTTTGTTTTGAAAAACTTCCAAATACGCGCAATAAATTCAAAGCCGGCAGAACAATGCGCTGCAAATCCGGTGGGGGATTGTATCCCCCACTGAATTTTGATAATGTACGCCGCCTGTATAGACGGGAATATTAATCATGTTTGTTATACCGACTCCATACGCAATTATTCAGCCGACTTAAGAATTACCGTTGACTGAGCGGGCAAAGTGATTTTTCCGTCTTTCAGCTCAATGTGCTTGTCGGAACTTTCGGCAACGAGGTCTGCCCTTACCTCCGCGTTTTTAATCATATCATCTGTTATTGTGAGGTCAACGGACTCTTTTGCGTTAAAATTATGAATGATCATAAGCTTTGAGCCGTCGTACTCGGTGTAGAACGCGCAAATGTTTCTGTTGTCAAAATCCTGAGTGCCGGTAATTTCGCCGCGCGCAATTTCAGGGTTCTGATTTTTAATCTTTATAATTCTGCGGTAGTAGTTGAGCAGGGAGTCCTTGTCGGCAAGCTGCTGTTTTACGCCGCCGTTATCGGGCTCGTCCATAACATCGCCTATACCGTTTACAAATATACTCGGCATATTGTCGCTGTCAAAAATCATTGCCGTTCTGTAAGCTGCGTCGTTTGTCGTATTGGGAGCTTTTATGCCGATTTCCTCACCATAGTAAATGTAGGGGTTGCCCGGAAACAGCATATAAACTGCGGCGGCAAGCTTTTCATACCCCAAACCACGGCTGAGTGCGTTGGCGCTTCTGACCTGGTCGTGGTTTGACAGGAAATAAGCGTTGATAGCGTTGGGATTGCTCTCTTTCATTTTTTCGTTGTAGTTTTGAACCTTCTGCGCCAATGCGGAGCCGTTTTGCCCCAGTACATTGCTTATAAACATACCAGATGTCTGAGCAAACTTAAACGAAAACAGGCTGTCAATTCCCGAAGTGTACAGTTTTTCAATATCGGAATCATCTGTCCAGTCCTCGCCTACCATATATACGTCCGGATTGATTTTTTGACATTCGGAGTAAAACCACTTCAAAAATTCAGCGCCGTCTGTATCTTTATTTGTAAAATACTTGCAGGCGTCAAGTCGGAAACCGTCAACACCGCGGTCAAGCCAGAATTTAGCAATCTTTTTGAACTCATCTCTCGTTTTGTCGGAATTAAGGTTCCACTCGGGCATTTCGGGTGAAAAGTTTGCTTCGCAGGCATAGCCGTTTGCAAGCAAGTTGTAGTTTGTGTCATCATCAAAGTAAGATGTTTTGTGAATTTCAAAATATTCGGCATTGCCGTCCATTTTGCCCTCAGCAACCTCTTCAACAGCCTTTGTATAAAGAGGATTCTCAGAGGAAATGTGGTTTAGCACTAAGTCCATAATCAGCTTAATTCCGCGCTTGTGGCACTCCTCGACAAGCGTGTCAAGGTCATCAAGCGTACCGAAATCAGGGTCAATGTCATAGTAATTTTCAACGTCATATTTGTGATAAGACTTTGACGGCATAATCGGAGTAAGCCAAATACCGTCGATTCCCAGGTCGTCTCCCGTGTTGG
The DNA here is from genome assembly GCA_904393835.1 of uncultured Ruminococcus sp. Lineage (GTDB taxonomy): Bacteria > Bacillota > Clostridia > Oscillospirales > Acutalibacteraceae > Ruminococcoides. The sequence goes on from CAJFNC010000008.1 coordinate 66,252, forward strand.
GATCGCCGTCGTTGAGGTAGTCGAGCTGAGAAATTATACCCTGCAAATCTCCTACGCCGTCGTCGTTTGAATCGCAGAATGAATGAACAAAAATTTGATAAAAGTTTCTGTATTTGTCGGTTGAAGCCGTCGCCTGAATATCGGCAATCGGGTCGCTTACTTCACCGTTATTACTGTTATTTCCACTGCTTTCATCCGCAGCCGTATTACAGCCCGCAAGCACGCAGCTGCCGACTACGGCAATACAAAGCAAAAGCGCAATGATTTTCTTCATAATTTTCCCTTTCTGCCCCGAGGCAAATATCAGTTTTTATAAACCTTTAAGCAAAGCGGTTTTCTGATTATATTTTGGACTGTCTTTTTCAGCCCGATAAACACGCCGTTCCGCTTTGCCATGTGAATTTTGATAATGGATGCGTCTATAATAGCGGGGACATTATCCTATTTGTTATATTTTGCAATAATAATTATTTATGGTTTTAAATTTGCAAATTCCGAGATTATTATACTTTTATAACTTGTATATCAAAAGGGCGGCAGCCTCAGACTGCCGCCCATAAGAGCATAATTATTAAATTAACCCTTAACGCCGCCGGCTGTTACGCCCTCTACGTAGTATCTCTGCATCAGCAGGAAGAGAACCGTAATAGGAACGGCAACGACTACCGAACCTGCAAGGAACTGCTTGTAGTATCTGTTCATAAAGTCGTTTGTTGTCATCAACTGCAAACCGATGGCAACCGTGTAGTTTTCACGCTTATCACCCATAATAATCTTGGCAAGAATAAAGTCTGTCCAAGGTCCGATGAATGATGTAAGTACGGTATAAACTACGATTGGCTTTGACATAGGAAGAATAATCTTCCAGAAAATCTGGTTTTTGGTTGCGCCGTCAATGGTGGCCGCCTCGTCAAGAGCCCTTGGTATGGTATCAAAGAAGCCCTTTGAAATCTGGAAGCCCAAACCTGCGCCGCAGCTGTAACAAATTACAAGTGCAACGAGAGTCTGTGTAAGACCCATTGCCTTAAGGAGATAGTAAATAGCGATCATTGTCATAAAGCCCGGGAACATACCGAGAATCATACCAATGTTCATAAACTTTTTACGAGCCTTAAATCTGAGTCGGCTGAATGCGTAACTTACCATGAGGACTGATACAGTTGAAATTATGCAGCTGAAGCACGCAACTATAAATGTATTCATAAACCATCTTGGGAAGCTGAGCGCCGCATTACCGCCTGCGCCTGTAAACAAATCAATATAGTTTTGTAATGTCCACTCTTTCGGAATAAGGTAAGGTACTGCGATAAGACCTTCACCGCGGAACGAGTGCATTACCAGATATACAAACGGAGAAATCCAGATAATTCCCATGACTGTAAGGAATAAGTAGATTAAGCCGTTTGCGAGATGTCTTCTAAACTTATAACTTTTTATCATGAGAACGCCTCCTCATCCTTCATAGATTTGGAATTGTTGTAAACTATCAGCGAAATGGTAGCGCAAACTATAAATACCAAAATACCTATCGCCGCGGCAAGTCCGTAATCCTGTTGGTTCATCGTCAGATTAAACAGCCACGTTACAAGGATATCCGTTCTACCGGCCTGATAGAATTCTTCCGTTTTCGGACCGCCGCCCGTGAGAAGGTAGATAACGTTAAAGTTGTTAATGTTACCTACAAACTGCGTAATAAGCTGCGGAGTTGTTACGAAGATCATATACGGAAGCGTAATCTTTGTAAACGTCTTAACGGGACCCGCGCCGTCAATGCGCGCAGACTCATACAAGTCCTCGGGAATATTCATAAGAATACCCGACATTGACAGAATCGTGTACGGAATACCTACCCAACAGTTTACAATAATTACCGTCATTCTCGCCATCAGCGTCGTTGAATTCAGGAACTGTATGTTTGGATTTTCACCCAGGAACATACCGAGCAGTACGTTTATCGCACCGTTTTGCTGAAGCATCTGGTTCATAAGAAGAAGTGATACGAACTGGGGAACAGCAATTGTGATAACGAAAAGTGTTCTCCAAAACGCCTTGAATTTGATGCCCTTTTTGTTAATCATAAGGGCAAAAATCATACCGAGAATGTAGTTTGAGAATGTTGCTACTACTGCCCAAAGAAGCGTCCACTTGGTAAGCTCCATAAATGTTGTCGCTTTTCTTGCACCATCAACTACGTTGAGCAAATCCGAAAAGTTGTCCAAACCTATCCAGGTAAACAGCGTACCCGGAGGAAGATGGCTTTTGTCGTAGTTTGTAAACGCAATCAAAATCATAAAGATGAGCGGCAGAATATTGAAAATGCCGATCAAAAGCGTAGGCAAAGAAAGAAGTGTAATATGATATTTTCCGTCGAGGAAATCTTTAACATCAGCTATAAATGAAGTAGGCTTTTTGCCCTCAGCTTTCATCTGCTGATGCTTATATGCGTCTTTAATGTTATAGATATAAATGGCAAAAACTATTACCGTAATTACAATTGACAATACGGAATAGAGCAAAATAAGCATTGAGTTGTCGCCGTAAACCGTTTTCGGTATTATGCCGACGTATTCCCTGTGTGTCTCTACTGTACCGAGAGTACCGAATTTGCTGAGATAGGTCCAGCCAAAGAAAATCATGTAGAGAATGTAGAATACCTCTACCAACAAATAAATTATTCCCTTATAATATTTACCCTTTGAAAAGTCACCGACACCAAATATTATGTAGGAAAGTTTCGTAGCCCAGTCGCCTTTTACAAAAGTTACGCCGTAGTTCTTAAAGCCTCTGCCGATACCAAGAAAAAGTTTTGCGAAAAATCTTCCGATTGCCTTAAAAAAGGTAGCAAGCGCATGCGGTATCGCAAGAATGAACTTTTTTAATTTATAGGCAAATTTCTGAAAAGGATTGAGCATTTTGTATTCAACGTATGTCATATAAGCTCTCCTTAATATTGCAAGCTTGCAAATTGCGGGTAACCGGACAAATAATATTTTATTTTTTGCAGAAATAATAAGATATTATTCGCTCGACACCTGATTTTATTTTTGGTACATACCCCAAAACTAAGTCTTTTTTTCGGGGTACCCTGCGATTGCAAAGTACCCCGAATTTTGAAGTTAAACTCTGTCTAATCCGTTAATGACATTAGCCTTCGTCTCTGATATTTTCAATTGTAGCCTTAAGAAGCTGCTTGATAGCGTCTGTATCATCGGGATTAAATTCATCTGCAATAAGCTGGTTACCGAGGTTAGCCATAGGATCCCAGAATGTTTTAGCAATGTTAACCTGTGCGCAAGAGTTAGAAGCCTGCTCTGCAATAGCCTGGAGAACAACGCTGTCTGTTACAACCTTATCTTTCTGAACTTCGAGGTTTGAAGGACCCCAGCCGAGTTCTTCGGCTCTCTGCTGCTGGCATACCTGTGAACCGAGGTAGAATGCAAGAATCTGAGCAGAAGCGGGGAATTTTGAAGAACCGTTTACGCCGAGGTATTTGTAACCGAACATTGAGATGAGCTGTTTGTCTTCGCCGTCAACGTTAATTGTCGGGAGCTTAGCAGCGCCGAAGTTGTCGCCGAGAGCTTCTTCGTTAACCGAAGTATCCCAAGAACCGTCAATACCTGCGCCGCAAGTATCGCTTGCAAAACCTGAAGCTACGTTCTTAACGTTGAGTGATACGAATGTACCCTTGTATTTTTTGATGAGTTTACCAAATGCCTGCAATGTCTTAACTGCAGCGTCCTCATCATAATCTACGAATTTCTGTGTAATGCCGTCCTCTTCAAGACCGTCAACCTGCACGCCTGCAGTAAATGCGAATGTGCAAGAATAGAAACCGTCGCCGCAGTCCATAACAAACTGTTTGCCGGCCTCCTTACAAGCTGCGAGAATATCCTCAAGCTTGCCTGCCTGCTCGTCGGAAACAACGCTCTTGTCATATACAAGATAGTAACCGTTATCGTTTGTTTCGGGATAAGCGTAAAGCTCATCGTTGATTGTGCCTGCTGTTACTGTTTCTTCCTGATTAGCAGAAGAAACCACGTCCGCAAAGGCACAGGGAGAAATTACGCCTGCGTCAACAAGTAGGTTGAGCTGGTCACTCGGGAAGCTGAATACGTCGGCAGCTGTTGTAGCGTCGTTCATAAGAGCTGTAGCTGCGTCGCCTTCGCCCTGAGCAACAACCGAAATGTCGAACTTCTTATCAGGATAAAGCTTCTTAAATGCCTCAATCTGCTCTTTAGCAAGGTTTACTGTTGCGTCGGGCGCCCATACTTTAAGTGTGATTGTTGAGCCGTCCGCGCCTTCATCGCCGAACAAAGATTCGTCAACTTTACCTGTAGCAACGTCTGCCTGAGTAGCAGATGCGCCGCTGCCCGAATTACTTGAACCGTTTGAGCTGTTGTTTGAGCTCTCTTCACCTGAACCGCCTGTACAGCCTGCGAAAGCAGTAGCTGTCATGACGCCTGCCAAAAGAATGGCGAGAATCTTTTTCATTGGAATATCCCTCTTTCAATAAAATTTTAGTTTTCCTTAAAGGATTATCTTTTGGAGCATTTGCACAAGTAAGCACTTAACTCTCTACATAAATAATATCAAAAAAGTAAAGCAATTTCAACTACCTTTATATATTTTATTTACATCGTTAAAATTTTTAAATTATTTTGTGCAAATTCACGAATATATTCTTTGATTTTTATTTTTTGCACAATTTTCCCTTTGATTTTTTGGTTAATTTGCGTATATTCCAATTGTGCATTTTGACAATAGTTTTTGCTTTACCTTCATTAAATATTTATAATTTTTAAAATTTTTTTAATAATTTTATTTATTTTTTTTAAATTCATCAAATCTTTAGTATATTTTCACTAAATGGTAATTATTACATAAAAACACGCAATTATTATACAGAATAAACTTTAAAATATTTTGATATAAAGTTGTAAAACGGCTTTTGTGTTGGTATAATTATAATAAACAGGATAATATGCCCCGCTTCTATTGGAGGCGTCCGTTATCAAAATTCGGCGGAGAAATACAAATCCCCACTGATTTGCGGTGTATTGTGCTGTCGGCTTTGATAAAAACAAAGCTTTGAATATTTTTTATATCAGAAAATATAAACGGGAAGGATCACCATAATGAAACTCTATGATTTGGCAATTAATATAAAGTATGAAATAATTAACGCGGGCAATCCCGAGATTGAAGATATTATTTACGATTCACGCAAAGCAAAAAGGAATACCGTATTTGTCTGCCTAAAAGGCTACACCTCGGACGGACACAAGTTTGCAAAGTCGGCGGCGGAAAAGGGCGTATCTGCCCTTGTTATAAGCGACGACCTCAAATTTGACGTCCCGAATAATATTGCCGTAATCAAGGTCGAAAATACCAGACTCGCTCTTGCGCTTATGAGCGCTGAGCTTTTCGAACACCCCGACAGAGAGTTAAAAACCGTGGCAATTACCGGCACAAAGGGAAAAACCACAACCACCGCCATGGTTGCCGAAATTTTTGAGCGCGCAGGAATTAAAACCGGCACTATCGGCACGCTCGGTGTTGTTTACGGCGGAAACACCTACAAAACCGACAACACCACGCCCGAATCCTATGAAATTCAAAAATCAATGAGAAATATTATAAACAACGGCTGCAAAGCAATGGTTATTGAAGCGTCGTCGCTGGGGCTCAAACACAACCGCCTTGCCGGAATTACTTTTGACGTCGGCGTGTTTACAAATTTTTCAGATGACCATATCGGCGGAGCCGAGCACAAGGATTTAGCGGAATATCTATACTGCAAGAGTCTGCTGTTTCGCCAATGCAGGCACACGGCGGCAAATATTGACGATAAAAACTGGGAGGAAATCACCCGTGACGCCAAGGGTAAAATTTTAAAATACGGTTTTTCTTCATCGGCGGATCTTGTAGCAAAAAACGAACATCTTTTGTCCGACAAGGGCTTTATCGGCGTTCACTTTGAAACGGATGGCATAAAAAAGCTGTCTCTTGACGTAGGTGTTCCGGGCAAGTTCAACGTTTACAACGCGCTTGCCGCAATAAGCGCCGTATCTTTCTTTGATATTCCCGACAACGCAATCGTAAGCGGACTTAAAGCAGCCAAGGTCAAGGGCAGAGTTGAGCCGGTAAAAGTACCGGGGCACTACACACTGCTTATCGACTACGCTCACAATGCGCTGTCAATGGAAAACGTGCTCACAACCCTGCGTCAGTACAATCCCCACAGGCTTATCACTATGTTCGGCGCAGGCGGCAACAGACCGAAAGTACGCCGCTACGAAATGGGCGAAGTTTCGGGCAGACTTTCCGATCTTTCGGTTATCACCGAGGACAACTCGCGTTTTGAGGACGTTATGGATATTATTGAAGACATTAAGGTTGGCATAAACAAAACCGGCGGAAAGTACGTTGTTGTACCCAACCGCAAAGACGCCATTCGTTACTGTATGGAGATTGCGCAGGACGGCGACATAATCGTGCTCGCCGGCAAAGGGCACGAGGATTATCAGGAAATCAAGGGCGTTAAATATCATATGGACGAACGAGAGCTTGTCGCCGACATTATTGCCGAGGGCATCAACAAAAAATAAAATAATAAATATAAATGAAAAGAGCCTAAAACCGAATGAGTTTTGGCTCTTTTTAAGTTTAAATTACTTAATGAATCTGCTTACAAAATTCCATTTGCCTATAACGGGCAGCTCCTTGTATTTGCCCTGAGCCGCATTTACAATACCGATAATCATAAGCGCCAGAAAAACCAGAGCGCATATACCTAAAATTGCCGAAACAACCGATACAATCGGGTTTGGAGCGCTGTAAAAAAAGTAATATACACGCGGTAACGCCGCATTCAAGATTGAAATGATAATCCATTGAGCGATTGTATATAACAAAGACAGCGCAAACAATGTCGCGCCCTGTCTTACGTGAAAACGCGCATAAGGTGAATTTTTTGCCGCAAACAGCGGAATGAGAAAAAGAATACCTATGTACGAAAGTACAGCCATCGCCTTGTTTTCTTTTATGTCGGCTTCGGGTGAAAGCGGCTGAACCGGCGCCGCATACTGCTGAGACTGCGCGGCCTGCTGCGCTGTGTTCTGTGTTGTATTTTGTGTTTGGTTATTTGCGGGTGTTCCGCACTGCATGCAAAAAGCTGCGTCGTCTGCAAGCTGTGCGCCGCATTTACTGCAAAATCCCATTGTTCTGCTCCTTTAAATCAAATTGTGTTAAGCGTTTTACCGCATCAACAAGAAAATTATACATAAAAAGATATTTATTTGTCAATAATTTAAAGTAAAATTGGCATAAATCACAATTTTATTCTCATTCATAGACATAATATTATCATTAACCGTACAAATTCACTGTAAAAACAGGCGGCAATTATAAATTGCCGCCTGCATATCATATTACAAATTATTTAAAATATTTTACGCCGCTTTCAAATATCTGCTGGTCTTTTGCAAACGGAACGTTTTTGTAAAGGTTCTCGCCCTTTCTTTCGCTGTGTCCCATTTTGCCGAGAACACGTCCGTCGGGAGAAGTGATACCCTCAATTGCGCAAACCGAACCGTTGAGGTTGTATGTAATATCCTCGCCGGGATTGCCGTTGAGATCAACATACTGAGTGGCAATCTGACCGTTTTCGGCAAGCGCCTTAACGGTTTGGGCATCAGCCATAAATCTTCCCTCGCCGTGCGATACGGGAACAGCGAACACATCGCCTGCGTTTACATTCGCAAACCACGGGGATTTAACGGAAGTAACTCTTGTGTAAGCCATATGAGAAATATGTCTGCCGATAGTGTTGAAAGTAAGAGTCGGGTCGGTAGGCTTGAGCTCTCTGATTTCACCGTACGGAACAAGTCCGAGCTTAATAAGAGCCTGGAAACCGTTGCAGATACCCAGCATAAGGCCGTCGCGGTTTTTGAGCAGCTCGTTTACAGCCTCTGCAATTCTCGGATTGCGGAATGTAGTCGCGATAAACTTGCCTGAGCCGTCGGGTTCGTCGCCGCCCGAGAAACCGCCCGGGAGCATAATCATCTGCGAATGCTTGATTATTTGTTCCATCCTGTCGATAGTCTCTTCAATATCCGAGGACTTGAGATTCTTGACGATAAGCATTTCCACTTCTGCTCCCGCCTTTTCAAAAGCTCTCGCGGTATCAACCTCACAGTTTGTACCGGGGAATACGGGGATAAACACCTTAGGCTTTGCTGCTTTTATTGCAGGTGCTTTTGTATTTCTTTCTGTATATAATTTTGCATCAACATCAATTTTCGGGCATTCTGCTTTTGTCGGGAATACCTTTTCAAGCGGAGCGCACCATTTTTCAAGGATTTCATTGAGCGCCACGCTCTTTTCGCCCGATGTAATTTTTCCGTCATCGGTAATCACACCTAAGTCATAGCTTAATACGCTGTCGTCAAGCTCAGCGCCGTCGGCGAGCTCAATTACGAGTGAACCCGAAAGCGGAGCAAACAGCTCGTCGTTTGTAAGGACTTTTGCAAATTTAAATCCGTAGCCGTTGCCGAAACAAGCCTTGCACACGCTTGCAGCCGCGCCGCCCTCTTTTACAACAGAGGCTGAGAGCACCTTGCCCTCGTCGCAGAGCGCGTAAACAGCCTTATACATCTCGATAAGCTTGTCCCAATCTGGCATTAATGCAGCCTTGTTTTCGGGAACGGGAACATAAATTACCTTTGAACCTGCATTTTTAAATTCTGTTGAAATTGTCTTTGAAGCCTTTGTCATTGCAACTGCAAAGCTTACAAGTGTGGGCGGTACGTCTATATCTTCAAATGAGCCCGACATACTGTCCTTGCCGCCGATTGACGGGATTCCGAGCTTAAGCTGAGCTTCCATTGCACCCAAAAGCGCTGCCGCGGGCTTGCCCCAACGTGACGGAACATCTCTTAATCTCTCAAAATATTCCTGGAAAGTCAGTCGTGCCGTGAGCGGATTTGCACCGACTGCAAGCAGCTTTGAAAGCGACTCTACTACTGCGTATGCAGAGCCATGGAACGGGCTCCAGCGTGATATACCGGGAATAAAGCCGTAGCTCATTGCGGTTGCGTCGTCCGTTTCGCCCTTTTCAAGCGGAATTTTTGCCGCCATAGCTTCCTGGGGAGTTAGCTGGTTTTTGCCGCCGAACGGCATAATTACCGTTGCCGCGCCGATTGACGAGTCAAATCTTTCGGCAAGTCCAATCTGAGAACAAACCTCAAGTCTGCCCATATTTTCAACAACCGCCTTTTCAAACGGCATATCCTTTATACTGTCTGGACATTTTTCACGGTAGCAGTCCTCAACCTTGGGAGCTTCTATGTAAGCGCCGGCAACCTGAGTTACACCGTTTGTATTCAAAAATTCACGGCTGAGGTCAACAATTTTGTCGCCTCTCCAGTTCATTGTGAGGCGCGGCGATTCCGTTACCACCGCAACGGCGGTAGCTTCGAGGTTTTCTTTTTCTGCCTCTTTAATGAATGTATCTACATCGTTTTTATCGAGAACGACAGCCATTCTCTCCTGACTTTCGGAGATAGCAAGCTCTGTTCCGTCAAGACCGTCGTATTTCTTTGTCACCCTGTCGAGGTCAACTGTAAGACCGTCTGCAAGTTCACCGATTGCTACGCAAACGCCTCCCGCGCCAAAGTCGTTACATCTCTTAATAAGCTTTGCGACTTTCGGATTTCTGAACAAGCGCTGAATCTTGCGCTCTGTAGGCGGGTTACCCTTTTGAACCTCCGCACCGCAGGTTTCAATTGAGCTTTCGGTGTGTGCCTTTGACGAACCCGTTGCGCCGCCGCAGCCGTCACGTCCCGTTCTGCCGCCGAGTAGTACGATTACATCGTCCGGAAGCGGAGTTTCACGGATTACGTTTTCCTTGGGAGAAGCGCCGATTACGGCGCCGATTTCCATTCTCTTTGCAACGTAACCTTTGTCGTAAAGCTCAGTAACCTGACCTGTTGCCAGACCGATTTGGTTGCCGTATGAGCTGTAGCCCTGAGCCGCTCCCGTTGTGATTTTTCTTGACGGAAGCTTGCCGTGCATAGTGTCCTTAAACGCAACTGTCGGGTCACCCGAACCCGTTACACGCATTGCCTGATATACATATGAACGACCTGAAAGAGGGTCGCGAATCGCGCCGCCCAGGCAGGTTGCCGCGCCGCCGAAAGGTTCAATTTCGGTTGGGTGGTTGTGGGTTTCGTTTTTAAACTGAACAAGCCACTGCTCTGTTTTGCCGTCAATTGTAACGGGCACCTGAATTGAGCAGGCGTTGATTTCTTCACTTTCATCCAGGTCGGGAATAAGTCCCTTTTTCTTGAGCGACTTCATACCGATGAGCGCCATATCCATAAGAGAAACAATTCTATTTGTATCTTTGCCGTACACCTCGTCGCGTGTGTCGTAGTACTCCTGCAAAGCCTCTTCGATTACGCTGCCGAGAGCCGCTTTTTCAACCTCAATTTTATTGAGGTGAGTAAGGAAAGTTGTGTGACGGCAGTGATCCGACCAATATGTATCAATAACTCTGAGCTCTGTAACGCTGGGATCACGGTGCTCTGTATCACGGAAATAATCACGGCAGAACTTGAGGTCGTCAAGCGTCATGGCAAAACCCATTGAACCGTAGTACTCATTCATCTGACTGTCGTCAAATGAAATAAATCCATCAACACGCTTTACATTCTCGGGAACGGGAATTTCCATATCAAGTGTTTCGGGCTTTTCAAGCGAAGCTAAACGGCTCTCAACGGGGTTGATAAGGTAATCTTCAACCTTTTTTAACTCATCGTCGGTAATATCGCCCTTGAGCGCAATTACTCTTGCGGTAAGCACCTTACATCTTTCACCCTGAGTTAAAAGCTGAATACACTGCTCGGCAGAGTCGCCTCTCTGGTCGTACTGACCGGGAAGATACTCCATTGCAAAAACTTTCCAGCCGTCGTCAACCGGCAAAGTTTCCTCATAAATTACATCGGCGTTGGGTTCTGAAAGCACAATGCCCTTAGCCTTGTCGTACTCTTCCTTTGTAAGTCCCTCAATATCGTATCTGACGATATATCTCAGGTCTGTAACTGATTTCATACCGAGATTATGGCGGATATCCCACAAGGTTTCCTTGGCAAGGACATTAAAGCCGTCTCTTTTTTCAACAAAAATTCTGATTACGTCTGACATAAATCTTCTGCCTCCCGTGCAATGGAAATTTATGAATTTATGGCAATGCAGGTGTTTTTCAGCGTCTGCACCGCTGTATTTGCTATATTCTTTAATATAATATCATAATCGGACGTTTTTTTATTTCATTTAAGGCATTAAAACCAAACACCTTTAATTTTTGGAGCAAAACAAAAGGCGGCCATTAACTGTGACCGCCTTTATAAATTATTTATTTTTATTTTGAATGTATTCGTCAATTGCCGCTGCGGCAGTTTTGCCTGCGCCCATTGCCAGAATAACCGTAGCTGCGCCTGTAACGGCGTCGCCGCCTGCATATACGCCCTCACGTGAAGTAAGACCGTTTTCGTCGGCTATAATGCCGCCCCACTTCTGGGTTTCAAGACCCTTTGTGGTGGACTTGATAAGCGGGTTGGGCGAAGTACCGATAGCAATAATTACCGCATCGAGGTCGATTGTAAACTCGCTGCCCTCAACGGGAACGGGTCTGCGTCTGCCGCTGTCGTCGGGCTCGCCGAGTTCCATTCTGATGCACTTCATACCCGTTACAAATTCGTCCTCGTTGCCGAGAATTTCAACAGGGTTGTTGAGCAGCTTAAAGATAATGCCCTCTTCCTTTGCGTGCTCAACTTCTTCTCTACGTGCGGGAAGCTCTTCTTCACTTCTTCTGTAAACTATGTAAACCTCATCGGCGCCGAGACGTTTTGCGCAGCGTGCGGCGTCCATTGCAACGTTGCCGCCGCCTACAACCGCAACCCTTTTAGCGTGCATAATAGGTGTGTCGGCATCGTCTTTGTACGCCTTCATAAGGTTTGTTCTTGTAAGAAATTCGTTAGCCGAGTAAACACCGCAGAGGTTTTCGCCCGGAATATTCATAAATCTTGGCAAACCTGCGCCGGAACCGATAAATACCGATTCAAAGCCGTAGTCGTCCATAAGCTCGTCAATCGACAAAACTCTGCCGATAACCATATTTGTTTCAACCTTAACACCCAATTCCTTGAGGGTGTCAACCTCTTTCTGAACGATAGATTTCGGAAGCCTGAATTCGGGGATACCGTAAACAAGCACACCGCCTGCGAGGTGGAGCGCCTCAAATACGGTAACGTCGTAACCCTTCTTTGCAAGGTCGCCCGCACACGTAAGACCTGCAGGACCAGAACCGATAACGGCAACCTTGTGGCCGTTTGGCTCAGGCTTTTTAACTGTTACGTTTTCCTGAGCATTGTGCCAGTCGGCAACAAAACGCTCAAGTCTGCCGATACCAACAGGCTCGGTTTTAATACCTCTTACACACTTTGACTCGCACTGAGTTTCCTGAGGACAAACACGTCCGCAAACTGCAGGAAGCGAGCTTGACTCGGATATTACGTCATAAGCCGCACCGAAGTCGCCCTCGGCAACGTGCTTGATAAAATCGGGGATTTCAATGTGAACGGGACAACCCGAAACACAGGGCTTTGTTTTGCAGTGCAGGCATCTTTGAGCCTCTTCCACCGCAACTTCTTCGGTGTAGCCTGTTGCTACTTCGAGAAAGTTTTTATTTCTCACGTCGGGCGCCTGTGACGGCATTGGCGCTTTTTTAGGTGACATATTAGGCATATCACTCAACCTCCTTTTTGAAAAGATTGCAGGTTTTCTCGTAAGCGTGTCGCTCAAAAGGCTTATACATTGCGCCGCGCTTCATAGCCTCGTCAAAGTCAACCTTGAATCCGTCAAAATCGGGACCGTCAACGCAGGCAAACTTTGTCTTGCCGTCAACAGTCAGACGACAGCCGCCGCACATACCGGTACCGTCAATCATAATCGGGTTCATAGAAACTGTTGTGGGAATATTGTGCGGTTTTGTGGTTTTTACCACAAATTTCATCATAATAAGCGGACCGATTGCAATAACCATATCGTACTTTTCGCCGCTTTCAATAAGCTTTTCAAGGGGAGCGGTAACAACGCCCTTTTCGCCGTAGGAACCGTCGTCGGTCATCATTATAAACTTGTCGGAGCAAGCCTTAAATTCGTCCTCGAGGATAACAAGATCCTTATTTCTGAAACCGACAATCGAGTGAACTTCACAGCCAAGCTCGTGGAGCTTTTCCGCTACGGGGAGTGCAATTGCGCAGCCTACGCCGCCGCCGACAATGCAGACCTTTTTAAGTCCGTCGGTTTCGGTGGGTCTGCCGAGAGGTCCTACAAAGTCGTAAATGCAGTCGCCCTCATTTAAATGATTGAGCTTTTCGGTAGTAGCGCCTACAATTTGGAAAATTATTCTTACCGTTCCCTTTTCACGGTCATAACCCGCTACGGTCAGCGGAATTCTTTCGCCGTCTTCATCAACTCTTAATATGATAAATTGACCCGGCTCTGCTTTTTTGGCGATAAGCGGAGCGTCAACTTCCATCAATGTAACAGTCGGGTTAAGAGATTGTTTCTTAACTATTTTGTACATTTTTATTACCCTTTCATAAGTTAGTATAAAACAAAAAGCCCTTTACTTCTCGTTTACTTATAAAGTTTAACACAAATTTTTTCCGTTTTCAAGACATTTTTTATATTGTTTTAAATAAAAGCACAACTTTGTTTCAGCATTATGATTTTCTTAAAATATGCGGTTTTAAAAGCCTGCAATTTTATGTAAACCGTTATTGCTTTAAACAATAAGATAGTCATTAAAGGTAAATCATAGTAAATTTATAGGAATTTTATGAAAAAGCATTGAATCCTTTGTTTTTGTGTGCTATATTTAAGAAGAGGACAAGGCTAATCAATCCAAATTAAAACAAACGGTATATTTTAACAGAAAGCACAAAAAATAAAGCAGTATTATACGAAAGGAAGGATTACTATGGCTGAAAATAAAAAGAAAATTGTTCTAATAGGTACGGGCATGGTAGGAATGAGCTTTGCCTACGCCGCTTTAAATCAAAGTCTTTGCGACGAGCTTGTCCTCATTGATTTAAACGAACAGCGTGCGCACGGCGAAGCTATGGACTTAAACCACGGGCTTGCTTTTTCTAATTCAAGTATGAAGATAAGCTGCGGAACATATCAAGACTGCGGAGACGCCGACATCGTGGTAATTTGCGCGGGCGTTAACCAAAAACCCGGCGAAAGCAGACTTGAGCTTTTGCAGAGAAACGAAAAGGTGTTTGCCTCCATTGTGCCTAATGTGGTACAGAACGGCTTTGACGGAATTTTCCTTGTTGCCACAAACCCCGTTGACATTATGACCCGAATAACATATGAATTATCGGGATTTAACGCAAACAAGGTAATCGGCACGGGTACAACGCTCGACACGGCAAGACTTCGCTACCTGCTGGGCGAATATTTTGAAGTCAATCCCAGAAATATTCACGCCTATGTAATCGGCGAACACGGCGACAGCGAATTTGTGCCGTGGAGTCAGGTGCTTTTGGCGGTAAAACCGATTAAGGATGTTTTAAAGGATAATCCGCAGACCTATTGTATGGAGGAGCTTGACAAAATCAGTTGTGAGGTTCGCAACGCTGCTCAGGAAATTATTGCCGCAAAGGGCGCGACTTACTACGGAATCGGAATGGCGATCGTGCGGATTGCCAGAGCAATTTTGTCTGACGAAGACACCGTACTCACCGTATCTACAAGACTCAGGGGCGAATACAGCGGCAAAAAAGACGTGTTCATCGGCAACCCCGCAATCATAAACGCGGGCGGCGCAAAGCGTTTGCTGGAGCTTAAGCTTACAGACGAAGAGCTTGAAAAGCTTGACAACTGCTGCAACATTTTAAATGAAAATTTCAACAGCCTTTCGCTTGAATAAGCATTACAAAAGCATAACTTAAGGGTGCGAACAAACCGTCCGCGCCCTTATTTGCATTTTGCACAAAAATATTTTTGCAGACAAAACAGTATTCAAAACACTCTTTGCCGATAAGTGTGTCAGTTGCGTTTGCGAGAATCTTTTGATATAATTTAGCTGACAAAATGAATGTTGGTGATAATATGGCTTTAGTTAAACGACTTGATTTACACGGTCAAACTATTGACAGCGCAAGGCGGCTTTTGACCGTTACTCTGCGTACCCTGCCGAAAGACGTGGAAGAGCTTGTGATAATTCACGGCTACCACGGCGGAACGGCTATTGCCGATATGGTGCGCAGTTACAGAAACTCTAAAATAGAACGTAAAATTTTGAGTATGAATAACGGCGAAACTATTTTTGTGATTAAACAAAACAGAGATTAATCACGGCTTATCTGCTTTGGTAAAATACATTTACAATTATGCACCCGTCTGCTTTTAAAAAGCTCAAATTGCAAGGCTTTATTACGGATTTTTTAAACAAAAAATGTGTTTATCACGAATGGCGGTCAGTCAAGCAGTTTTTTACCTGCGTTGTACTCGGTTTTTCTGTGACAAAATGCTTGAATATCTTAATTATTAAATTACCATTGACTAACCGGCGTTTGCGTGATATACTTTGCTGGGATTAAGGGAGTAGCCGGCGCAAAAGCGTGGTCAAGTCAACATACTCGGTCATCCGTGGCTTGACATTAAACGGCAAGACTTATCTGTTTTTGCAACAGATGGGTCTATTTTTTACCTCTGTTGCTTAAAAATAGCAATGGGGGTTTTTATTTTATGAGTATTGTTGAAATTATTTTGCTCGGCATAGGGCTTTCAATGGACGCCTTTGCCGTTTCGATATGCAAGGGACTTTCGGTGCAAAAATTAAAGCCAAAGCACTGTCTTATTGCAGGACTGTACTTTGGCGGTTTTCAGGCACTTATGCCGCTTTTGGGATATTTTTTGGGCAGACAGTTTGAATGGCTTATTACAAATATTGACCATTGGATTGCCTTTGTGCTTTTGGGAATTATAGGCGCAAATATGATTAAGGAATCATTTTCACCTGCCGAAAAGCTAAACAACTCTTTTACCCCAAAAGAAATGCTGCCGCTCGCGGTCGCCACAAGCATTGACGCGCTTGCCGTCGGGGTTACGCTCGCGTTTTTAAAAACCGACATTTGGTCGTCCGTTTCGATAATCGGAGTAACCACATTTATTTTGTCGGCAATCGGCGTTAAAATCGGCAATTTGTTCGGCGCAAAATTCAAGTCAAAGGCGGAGTTTGCAGGCGGCGCAATACTTATTCTTATGGGAATAAAAATTCTGCTTCAACATTTGGGAGTTATCAACTTTTAATCAGGTGGGGATTATGCCCGACTTTCTGATTACTCGGTTGAGTTTTGCCACGGGCAAGCCGACTACGTTAAGATAATCGCCCTCGATTTTTTTAACCAGCATGGCGCCCTTACCTTGGATTCCGTAAGCACCCGCTTTATCCATCGGTTCGCCCGTCTTTATATATTCCAAAATTTCCTCATCGTAGAGTTTATAAAACTCTACCTTTGTGGTCTTTGAAAAAGTTTTGCAGCCCAGCGGAGATATTACGCAGCAGCCCGTAATCACCTTGTGAGTTTTGCCCGAAAGTTTTTTGAGCATTTTAAAGGCGTCGTCCTCATTTTTGGGCTTGCCCAGCATTTTGCCGTCAATAAACACAGCGGTATCGCTGCCGATTACAACATCGCTGTCGTGACCGTTTTCAAAAACATACCTTGCCTTTTTGCGAGCGAGATATTCGGGCATTTTTTCGACGGCAATTTTTTTGTCCGCCGTTTCGTCAATGTCGGCGGGAATAACCGCAAAATTATCGAATATCATCTGTAAAAGTTCACGTCTTCTCGGAGAACCCGACGCAAGTATTACCATAGTGTCACCTCTGTCTTTTATTTTCATAACTATTTTATACCAAATTACTTGTAAAAATCAACAATATTTTAACCTCAGGTTACAAAATCGGCAATGTTTTTTCTTGATTTTTAATATATTTAATGTATAATTAGAGGTGTATGAAATTTTTAATATTTTTTTGGAGGTCAAAATGGAAAATTTAATAAAACGTTACCTGCCCTACGCAGTAACGATATTGGCAATATTTTTGCTTGTACCGCTTATTTTCAGAGCTCCGGCGCTTTCAGCGTATTATTCAGTGGCTTTATACTTCATCTTCCCCGGAGCTGCAATTATATCTTCCGCTCTTTACTGCTCAAAGCACGGTATGGACTTTTTGTTTACGCTCATCGCTCCTATCATCTATATTCCCACAATGCTCATCTACTACGGCGGCTTTAACTTTGCCAATATTATTCTGCTTGCCGTTTACCTTATTGCAGGCATATTCGGCTTGTTCCTCGGCGATATTGCTCTGGGCGATAAACGCCGCCAAAAGGAAAAAAAGGAGCAGGAAGAGGCGGAAAAAGTATTGCTTGAGGAAAAGCGCAAGGCTGACGCGGAACTCGAGAGAATTACCGAAGAAAGCGCTCAGGCAAAAAACGACAGCGGCGACGATGATTTTGACTATTCAAAGTATGCCTCAAATACTGACAAAGCGCCGACTCATTCCACGGAGGACGAAATCGACGCAATTTTAAACGAATACGGCACAGACAAACGCTAAACGCAGTACAGGTTTGTATCCCAAGCGGGAATGTACGGATGATGCCGTAAATATATCTTATAATCGGGATTTATGCCGTGTATCAACTGCGGCAGACGGAAAATATCTTCAAAACGGTGATACGCTGAGAAATTGAGCTTCGGCTTAAAATTTTTCAGCGTATTTTTCATACCCAAAATCACCTCGGTGTCGGCTCCCTCAACGTCCGCTTTGATATAACTCACACTTTTTCCGCACAAAAGCGAATCTGTCGCCATAACGCGCGTTTTTACGCCTCTGTCGGCAATGGCGCTGTTTCTGCCCGCCTTGTTGTTAAAATCAAGTTCGGTGTTTTTGCTGTAAGCGCCCAGCATATGAATGTTGACGTTTTTCATACCGCCGCAGAATTTTTCAAGCTTTTTAAAATTCTTTGCGTTCGGTTCAAGGGCTGTAATGTCCTTATATTCACCGCCTGTATAGTGCAGAAATTCCTCGATGGTATCGCCGTTATATGCGCCCAAATCGAGGTAGGATTCATTTTTTCCGAGACGCACAATTGTGTTGAAAGCCTCATCTTTATCTGTTGTAATTTTATCGAGCAGCGAAAGCTCACCCGTATAATAGAATTTAAGCGTGTTTTTATACACACTCTTTGACTGCTCGTCTGCAAAAAGGCTGTATGCGCCGTGTATTTTTTCGCTGTATTTTTGCACAAAATCGTCGTCAAAAATAACACTGCCGAAGGCGGGCACGGAGGGCACACGAAGCGGGTGCATAGCAGATACACGCTTTATGTTCGCCATAACGTTGTCAAGACTGCTTGCAAAGCACAGCGCAACGCAAAAATCATCAAACTCTTTTTCAAAATCACCTAGCTTTTTTACCGTAAAGCCGTGAAAGCTCTGTCCGCGCACAAAGTCGTCGCTTGCCATAACGCCGCTGACGGAAATATTGTATTTTTCAAAAGCTTTAATCACCTTATCGGCGCCGTCACCCATTCCGTAAAGAATCACGGGCTTTTGGCTGTTTTTAAAAAAATCCCAAACGCTTTTATGAGCAGCTAAAATATTTTCCATATTATCTCCGTAAAAATAAGTAAAAAAAAACGCCCACCCTGCTGGGTGGACACTTTATGTGTTGGCATCTCCCTATTTTCCCGGGCCGTCTCCAGCCAAGTATTTTCGGCACCACTGAGCTTAACTTCTGTGTTCGGTATGGGAACAGGTGGACCCCAACTATTTTTTGACATCCTCTCTTGAGAACAGTTGTTATTATACTACAAAAGGAACTTGTTGTCAACACTTTTTTTAAAAAAATTTGAAAATTTTTCAAAAAGATTTTTTACTCGCCAAACTCCTCTGAATTTCGCTTAAAAATGCAGTTTTTGCGACCACGGACGTATGCAAAAGCACACGTCCGCAGTATTGCAGTATTTTTATCAGTCTTCGGGTTTGCGGTCGGTCATACACTCAACCAGCACGGCTTTCTGAGCGTGGAGGCGGTTTTCTGCCTCTTCAAAAATTTCGTTTGCGTGAGCCTCAAACACATCGGCTGTAATCTCTTCGCCTCTGTGTGCCGGCAGACAGTGGAGCACCATACACTCGTCGTTCGTAACCGACATAAGCTCCGAGTTAACCTGATAGCCTGCAAAAGCCTGCTCACGGATCTTCTTTTCTTCCTCCTGACCCATCGAAGCCCATACGTCGGTATAAACAACGTCTGCGTTCTTTGCTGCCTCTTTGGGATCGCGAACTATTTCAAATTTATCCTTGCCGTACTTTTCGCCGAATTCGATGATATGCTCGGGCGGCATATAGCCTTCGGGACAAGCGGCTGAAAAGCTCATACCCGCTCTCAATGCGCCTACGATAAGCGAGTTCATCATATTGTTTCCGTCGCCGATAAAGCACATTTTAAGCCCTTCAAGCTTGCCCTTGAACTCACGAATCGTCATAAGGTCGGCAAGCACCTGGCAGGGGTGGCAGTAGTCTGTAAGACCGTTGATAATCGGGATTGAGCCGTACTTTGCAAGCGCCTCTACCTCTTCCTGCTTAAAGGTACGAATCATAATGCAGTCAAGAAAACGAGAAAGCACCCTTGCGGTATCCTCAACAGGCTCGCCTCTGCCGATTTGGAGATCGTTTGACGAGAGGAATAGCGGATAACCGCCGAGCTGCGTCATACCTACCTCAAAGGAAACACGTGTACGTGTGCTTGATTTCTCAAAAATCATACCGAGTGTTTTTCCCTTTAAAATCTTATGTTCAATGCCGTGTTTCTGCTCATATTTCAGTTGGTCGGCAAGATTTAACGTGTTTATAATTTCTTCTGTTGACCAGTCTTCGAGTTTTAGTAAGTGTTTCATTGATTGTTCTCCTTTAAAGTTTTATCGAGTATAGCTACCGCCTCGTCAATTTCTTCGTAAGTAATCACAAGCGGAGGCAACATTCTTAAAAGTGACTTTGCCGTGATTATAAGCAAACCGTTTTCTACGCACTTTACCGCAATGTCGTGAGCATCGCCTTTTTTTAGCTCAATACCTATCATAAGACCCATACGGCGAACGCTTTTTACACCTTCGACAGCTAAAAGCTTTTCTTCAAAGTAAATACCCTTTTTTTCGACTTCGTTTAAGAAATCCTTGTCGGCAACCTTATCAATTACATAGTTTGCTCCCGCGCAAACAACCGGGTTTGCGCCGAACGTAGTGCCGTGGGTGGACGGAGACATAACGTCCTTGAGCTTATCGCCGCACATACAAACGCCGATAGGCAAGCCTCCGCCGAGTCCTTTTGCAACTGTTATAATGTCGGGCTTTATGCCGAAATTTTCAAAAGCAAACAGCTTGCCGGTTCTGCCTACGCCCGTCTGCACCTCATCAATAATCACAAGAATATCGTGTGCGTTGCAATAATCAACAAGCTCTTTGACGTAGGTTTTATCAAGGATATTAACTCCGCCCTCGCCCTGGATAAGCTCAAACATAACCGCACAGGTATCCTCGTTTACTGCGTTTTTAAAAGCCTGTATATCGTTTGCCTCAACATAGGCAAAGCCTTCGGTAAATGGGAAAAAGTAGTTGTGAAAAACGTCCTGTCCCGTTGCCGAAAGTGTGGTAACGGTTCTGCCGTGGAAAGAATTTTTGAGCGTGATAATTTCATTCCTAACACCCTTTAAATCTCCGCCGTATTTATCAAAGCTGTATTTGCGCGCGATTTTGATAGCACATTCGTTGGCTTCGGCGCCGCTGTTGCCGAAACAAACCTTTGACATTCCCGTAAGCGTACACAGCTTTTCGGCAAGGTTGCTTGCCTGCTCGCAGTAAAAGTAGTTTGACATATGCTGAATTGTCGCCGCCTGCTTTGAAATGGCTTTTACCCAGCCGTCCTCACAGTAACCAAGGCTGTTTACGCCGATACCCGATGAAACGTCAATATATTTTTTGCCTTTGTCGTCATATGCAACCGCGCCTTTGCCGCTTTTTAAAGCTACGTCATAGCGGCCGTAGGTGTGCATAATATACTGACGGTCTTTTTCTTTAATATCCATTGCCATCAATTACCTTTCGTCAATATTTTCTATGTTTGCATTGTTAAAGGAATAAACAAATACATCGTTGCGTTTTTCAAAGCCGAAATCACGCCAGAAACTCTGACCCGTTTCGTTGTTTTGGTAGCAAAAGATGTGAGTTTTGTCGATTTCGCATTCTTTTATTTTTTGAATCGCCCTTTGCGCCAGAGAATGACCGATTCCTCTGCGGCGGTATTCGGGCATTACGGCCATATGGTGAATAAACCCGCGTCTGCCGTCGTGCCCCGCCAAAACCGTGCCGATAATTTTGCCGTCAATTACGGCAACCTGACTCATTCCCTTGTTGTGTTCAAGGTATCTTTGCATTTGCGGCTTTTCGTCCGCCTTGGAAAGTGCGCGCTTTGAGGTGGTCTGCCACATCTGAAACACTTCCTCGTAATCGTCAATTGTCATTTCTCTTATTATCATACAAAATCTCCGTAAATCAAGCACAAAGTGCGTTTATTAATAAAACATTGTTCCGATACCCTCGTCGCTGAACAGTTCAAGTAAAATTGAGTGCTCGATTCTGCCGTCAATAATGTGGGCACGGCTTACGCCGCTGCGGACAGCCTCGACACAGCAGTCGATTTTGGGAATCATTCCGCCCTTGATAATGCCCTCACGTTTGAGCATCGGCACCTCGCTTACGTTTACAACGGGAATAATCGACTCTTCGTCGTTTACATCCTTGAGCAGGCCTCTTATATCGGTCATCAAAATAAGTTTTTTCGCTCCGAGCTTTGCGGCAATCTGAGCCGCTGCAAGGTCGGCGTTAATATTATAAACGTTGCCGTCGTAGCCGTTCGCGATTGTAGCCACAATCGGAATATAGCCGCTGTTCATTGCCATTTTAAGGGGTTCGGGATTAACCTCTTTAATCTCGCCGACATAGCCCAAGTCGACGCTTGTAACGAGCTTTTCCGCCATAAGCAGGTTGCCGTCAAGTCCGCAAAGCCCCAACGCCTTGCCGCCGTGCCTTTCGAGCAGCTGCACAAGGCTTTTGTTGACCTTGCCGGCAAGCACCATCTGAACGATGTCAATAGTTTCCCTGTCGGTAACGCGCATACCGTTTTCAAACCTGCTCTCCTTGCCCACAGCGTCAAGCATTGCGTTAATTTCGGGTCCGCCGCCGTGAACGAGGACAACATTTACGCCTACAAGCTGCATAAGCACCAAATCGCTCATTACAGCCGATTTAAGTTCTTCGTTTATCATTGCGTTGCCGCCGTATTTTACAACGACGGTTTCGCCCGAGAATTTTTTTATGTAGGGCATTGCCTGAATAAGTACCTGCGCCCTTTTAGAAATATCCATTTTCATCATCCTTTTCGGCGGAAATCCGCCTTTATCTAAACTTTATTGTTGTATTAACAGATAAAATTATGTGCGGTAGTCGCCGTTGATTTTTACATAGTCGTATGTTAAATCACAGCCGTACGCCTCTGCGCAGCCGTCGCCGTCATACAGAGACACAAGGGTGTGTATTTCCTTTTCAAGCAAAATTTCCTTTGCCTTTTCCTCAGAAAATTCAACGCCCGCGCCGTTTTTGCAAACAAGAATTTTGCCCTTGCAGGACTCAAAAGAGACCTCTACCTTTGTTATATCAACATCGGCTCCGCTGTAGCCGATTGCGCACAGCACTCTGCCCCAGTTTGCGTCGGCGCCGAACATAGCCGCCTTAAACAGACTTGAACAAATTACGCTTTTGGCAACCGAAACTGCGTCCTTTTTCGTTTTTGCGCCGTCAACAGTGCACACAAGGAGCTTGGTCGCACCCTCGCCGTCTGCCGCAAGCTGCTTTGCAAGACTCTTAAACGCCTCTGTAAGACCGCTTACAAACACCCTGTAGTCGTCGTTTTTCTCTGTAATCATTTCGTTGCCTGCAAGTCCGCTCGCCATTATCGCAAGCGTGTCGTTTGTTGAAGTGTCGCCGTCAACGCTCACCATATTGTAACTGTCCTCAACAGCCTCTTTGAGCGCCTCTTTGAGCATTTCCGCGGAAACTGCGGCGTCTGTAGTGACAAACGAAAGCATTGTGCCCATATTGATGTGAATCATTCCGCTGCCCTTTGCAATTCCGCCTACGATGACCTTTTTTCCGCCCAAAGTCATTTCCATAGCCATTTCCTTTTTGACCGTATCGGTCGTCATAATGGCTTCGGCAGCATTTGTGCCGCCGTCTTTTGAAAGCTTGCCTTTTAAAAGCTTTGCGCCGTACTCCACCCTTTCTATCGGCAGAGGCTGACCGATTACGCCTGTTGAGGCAACAATTACGTCATCCGAATTAACACCCAAAGTATCCGCCGCGATTTCGCACATTTTTTCGGCAACCTCAACGCCGTCTGCGTTGCAGGTGTTTGCGTTGCCCGAATTTGCGATTACCGCCTGAGCGATGCCGTTTGCAAGGTGCTCTTGAGTTACCTCAATTGTGGAGCTTTTCACAAGGTTTTTTGTAAAAACAGCCGCAGCCGTGCAGGGCTTTTCACAGTAAATCATGGCAAGGTCACGCTTTGCGGTATTTGACGGCTTTATGGACGCGCACACGCCCTGAGCCGTAAAGCCTTTGGGCGAAGTTACCGTGCCGTCAATAAATTTAAAATTTTTATCTTCCATATTTATCTTCCTTTTCAGCCGAAAGCAGACAAATTCCGCTCAAAATTTCGGCTGTTCTGTTGTTAAGTCAAAACTAGGTGCGCACCGCCCGAAAATAATAGATTAAAATGCGGGCGGAACAATAACAAGACCGGTTTTTTCATCAAGACCGAAAATGATGTTCATATTCTGAATAGCCTGACCTGCCGCTCCCTTTACCATATTGTCAATGGCAGCACAGGCTACAAGCTTGTTGACGCGCTTGTCGTGATGGATTGAAACATCGCAGAAATTTGAAAAGCGCACGTTGTGAATGTCGGCGCACTTGCCGTCGTCGAGAAGTCTTACGAAAAATTCGTCCTTGTAGTATTCCTCATACGCCTGTCTGATCTGCTCAAATGTTACGCCGTCCTTAATGTCAGCGTAAACTGTAGCCAAAATACCTCTGTTTACGGGGAGCAAATGCGGTACAAACGTGATTTTTACCTTTTCTCCCGAGAGCTTTGAAAGCGTCTGCTCAATTTCGGGGGTGTGACGGTGACTTGCCACCTTGTAGGCGTGAAAGCCCTCGTTGAGTTCGGGGAAATGATTTCCCTGGGTGGGCTTTCTGCCTGCGCCGGTTACGCCGCTTTTACAGTCGCAGATGATTCCCTTCGTTTCAATAAGTCCGTTTGCAATGGCGGGAGCAATCGCAAGCGGTGAACATGTGGTATAACAACCGGGGTTTGCAATCAGCTTTTTGCCCTTGATTTTATCTCTGAAAAACTCGGGCAAGCCGTAAACCGCCTGCTTGTGAAGCTCTTTGTCAAGGAACGTTCCGCCGTACCATTCGGTGTATTCTTCTTCGCTCTCAAGTCTGAAATCTGCGCCCAGGTCGATAAACGCCTTGCCTGCATTTATACATTTTTCGGCAAGCTCCTGCGAAAGTCCGTGCGGAAGCGCCGCAAAGATAACGTCGCTCTTTTCAACAACCGCGTCCCGGTTTTCGCACACCATATCATTTAAAAAAGCATATGACGGATACACGTCGCTCAGCTTGTCCCCCTCAAACGAAACCGAGCTTACAGCCGCAATTTCCGCTTCGGGGTGTGAGCTTAAAAGTCTGACAAGCTCCGCGCCCGCATAACCTGTCGCGCCCACAATACCTGCTTTTATTTTCATCTAAATCACCTTATTTTCAGTCAATATCAGTTTTCTTCGGACAGCTCTTCGGCAATTTTTGCAACACGCTTTGCCTGAGCCTTTACGTTTGACGAGGCGGGACCGCCGAATACGGTGCGCTCGTTTGTGCAGCGTTCAAGAGAAATTGCGTTATATATATCGTCATTGAACACATCGCATACTTTTTTGTACTCGTCAAGCGGAAGATTTTCGAGGTCAACGCCGAGTTCGATACATCTTGCAACGAGCTCGCCTGTAGCCTTGTATGCATCACGGAACGGCACGCCGTTTTTGGTGAGCCAGTCGGCGCAGTCGGTTGCGTTGATAAAGCCGTGCGCCGCCGCTTTTCGCATATTTTCGGGAATTACACGCATTGTGTCGAGCATCGGAGTAAACGCTGTAAGGCACATTTTCACCGTGTCAACGGCGTCAAAAATTGCTTCCTTGTCCTCCTGCATATCCTTGTTGTAGGCAAGCGCAATACCCTTCATAATTGTCAAGAGCGTCATATTATCGCCGAACACTCTGCCGCTTTTGCCCCTTACAAGCTCTGCAATATCGGGGTTCTTTTTCTGCGGCATAATTGACGAACCGGTTGAAAAAGCGTCGTCAAGCTCAACAAATTTAAACTCCCAACTGCACCACATAATAATCTCTTCGGAAAATCTTGAAAGGTGCACCATTATTATTGAAAGCGCAGAGCAAAATTCAATGCAGAAATCTCTGTCGGAAACGCCGTCGAGTGAATTATTTGTTATTCTCTCAAAACCGAGAAGCTCTGCCGTAATTGTTCTGTCAATCGGATAGGTTGTGCCCGCAAGCGCACAGGATCCGAGCGGCATTTCATCCATTCTTCTAAGGCAGTCGTCAAGCCTTGATACGTCCCTTAAAAGCATTTCGCCGTAAGCCAGCAGGTGATGACCGAATGTAATCGGCTGTGCGCGCTGAAGATGAGTGTAGCCGGGCATTACGGTATCGCTGTACTTTTCAGCCTTGTCGGCAATAACCTTGATTAAATCAACAACGAGTTTTTTTACGTTTACAACCTCTTTTTTGAGGTAAAGTTTTATGTCGAGCGCAACCTGGTCGTTACGGCTGCGGGCAGTGTGCAAACGCTTGCCGTTGTCGCCGATTCGCTTTGTAAGCTCACCCTCAATAAAGGTGTGAATATCCTCTGCTTCCATATCAATCTGCAATGTGCCGTTTTCAATGTCAGCCAATATACCGTTTAAGCCCTGAACAATGTCCTGTGCCTGCTCTTCGGTTATAATACCGCATCTGCCGAGCATGGTGGCGTGGGCAATACTGCCCTCTATATCCTCTTTATACATTCTGCTGTCGAATGAAACAGAACTGTTAAAATCATTTGTAGTTTTTGAAAGCTCTTTTTTAAAGCGTCCTTTCCAAAGCTGCATATAAACCCCTCTTTTGGTAAATAGTATTTTAATTAATTTATTATATATTATTTAATTATCGCTGTGATAACATAAAACGCTTTGCCAAAAGCGTTTTATCTTACCGCAGCTATTAATGCCGGCACAGCAAACTGCAAATTTTAATTTGCCCTAAAAAACACTTTACGGGGCAGGGAGTACCCCTGCCCCTTATTACGCTGAAAAGTGTTAAGCAAAATTATTTGATAAGGCCTTTTTTAGCGCGAACCTTGATGGGAAGACCAAAGAGGTTGATAAAGCCTGCGCTGTCGTTCTGATTGTAAACTTCGTCCTCGTCAAATGTAGCGATTTCCTCATCATAGAGCGAGTACGGACTTGTAACGCCTGCGTCAATAATATTACCCTTGTAGAGCTTGAACTTAACGTCGCCTGTTACATACTCCTGAGTGCTGTCAACGAATGCCGACATAGCCTCACGCAAAGGTGTGTACCACTTGCCGTCGTAAACGAGATCCGCAAACTGGTTTGCAAGGTTCATCTTGTAGTGAAGAGTATCCTTGTCAAGGCAGATTTCTTCAAGTTTTGCGTGAGCGGCATAGAGGATTGTACCGCCGGGAGTTTCATAAACGCCGCGGGCTTTCATACCTACAAGACGATTTTCCACGATATCTGTAATGCCTATACCGTTTCTGCCGCCGATTTCATTGAGCTTTTCAATGAGTTCAACAGAACCCACTTTTTCGCCGTTGAGCTTTGCGGGAATACCCTTTTCAAATGAGAGCGTAACATATTCGGGCTTATCGGGAGCCTGTTCGGGAGAAACGCCGAGTTCAAGGAAACCTTCCTTGTTGTACATAGGCTCGTTAGCAGGATTTTCGAGATCAAGTCCTTCGTGGCTGAGGTGCCAGAGGTTTTTATCCTTTGAATAGTTTGTTTCACGGTTAATCTTGAGCGGAATACCCATTTTTTCAGCGTATTCAATCTCTTCTTCACGTGATTTGAACTCCCATGTTCTCCATGGAGCAATAATCTTCATATCGGGAGCATATGCT
Source organism: uncultured Ruminococcus sp. (assembly GCA_904393835.1). GTDB lineage: Bacteria > Bacillota > Clostridia > Oscillospirales > Acutalibacteraceae > Ruminococcoides. Next base: position 93,707 of record CAJFNC010000008.1, read on the forward strand.
TTAATTGCAAGCTCAAAGCGAACCTGGTCGTTGCCCTTGCCGGTGCAGCCGTGGCAAATAGCGTCTGCGCCCTCTTTTTTAGCTATTTCAACAAGTCTTTTTGCAATTATAGGACGTGCAAAAGATGTGCCGAGGAGATATTTGCCCTCGTAAACTGCGCCTGCTTTTACTGTCGGGAAAATGTATTCTTCAACAAATTCCTTTTTGAGGTCTTCTATATAAAGCTTTGAAGCACCTGTCTTGATTGCTTTCTCCTCAAGACCGTCAAGCTCTGTACCCTGACCTACGTCACCCGATACTGCGATAACCTCGCAGTTGTCATAATGCTCTTTAAGCCACGGAATGATAATTGAAGTATCAAGACCGCCGGAATAAGCAAGAACTACTTTTTTAACTTTATTGTCAGCCATTTTAAATTCCTCCGTAAAAGTAATTGATTTTTGAGTTATAAGTACATTATACACCGCATTTTGAAAAAATCAAGTCTTTTTTGAATAAATATTCAAGATTTTTAAAATTATTTGAATAGAGCGGATTTTTAATATTTCCGCGCCAAAAAACACCGTATTTGCCGATAATTTCGGCATTTACACCTTCGTGCCGCATATATCTCGGATAAAAATGCATATATTCATTTTAAAATGAATATTCATAATATACATTAAAATATTCATTTTTAACCGTCTGTATGCACCTCTATTCATTTATCTTGAATATTTTTAAGTTATCTGCTATACTTTTTGTATAGTTATTAATATTTTTATCAATGAAAGGATTGGTTCTATGTCATCATTCAAAAAGATTTCCGCCGGCGATATTACCGCGAATCCGTTTGACCTTATCGGCAAAGACTGGGCGCTTGTTACCTGCGGCGACAAAGATAAGTTCAACACAATGACTGTCAGCTGGGGCGGCGTAGGCATTATGTGGGGCAAACCGGTTGCGTTTACTTTTATCCGTCCTCAAAGATACACCTTCGGCTTTATGGAAACCAACGGTTACTACACAATGAGCTTTTTTGACGAAAAGTACCGTGACGCGCTTAATTTTTGCGGAAGTAAAAGCGGCAGGGATTTTGACAAGGTAAAAGAAACGGGGCTTACCCCCGCGTTTACCGAAAACGGCGTACCTTATTTTGAAGAGGCAAAGCTGGTGCTTGTGTGCAAAAAGCTTTACAGTCAATTTCTCAACGAGGAAAGCATTGCCGACGGCGACGCCGTAAATAAGTGGTACAACAACGATTACCACAAAATGTACATCAGTGAAATTACCGAGGTCTTAATCAAGGAATAATTTTCAGCGCACGCAAAAAGAGGACGGTTAACGGAGACGCTTCATAAAGAAGCTGCTTTTTTCAAATTTTCTCGGCTGATAAATAAGACGGAATGCTTTTACCGTGTGCTGTCACCGAACAAAGAACGAGCAGTCGAAATTATGAAGGCATATAGGAGAAACGATTTTATGAATGAACTCAATCAAAAAATTATTGCCGGAATCATCAAAAAAGCAGAAGCGGTGTGTTCGGATTCACTGGCACTTATCGGCTTGTACGGTTCGGTAGCTACAGGCGATACCCATGAAAAATCCGACCTTGATTTGATGATAGTAATAAATGATGAGTTTGGATGGCGGTTGGCCGATACATTTATTCTAAATGATGTCGGTATCGGATATGATATTTATTGCACCGGCTGGGATATGCTTGAAGAGGACGCAAAGTGCAGTCATGCACATTTGTCTAAATTGCTCGACTCACCTCTGGTTTATGTTAGAGAACAAAATGCTGTTCAAAGGCTGGAAGAACTGAGAAAGAAAGCATTGAGCCTGCTGGCATCAGATGAACGATATCAGAAGGCACAAACAGCTTTTGACAACGCGAAAAAAATGTATGCAGACTGCTTCCTGTCAGATGCAATTTCGCAGATTCGCGCCGATGCCGGTACAGCGATTAATTTCTTGTTGGACGCTGTGATGCTCTATCACGGCAGATACTTCAGAAACGGAGTAAAAAGAACTTTTGACGAGCTGAAAACACTGCCCCTATCCTTCAATATGGAGGAAAATATCATGGACATTATCCGAGCAGAGACAAATGCCGAAATCAGAAACAGGCTGACAACTCTGATGAGAAATGTACAGGTGCTTTTGTTGTTCCCGAGTAAAAAAGCCGAACCTGCTCCTGACAATATTTCAGGCACATATGAAGAAATGTTCTCCAACTGGCGGAATAAAATGCAGGAAGCATCAGATAGAAGTGATTTGTTCTCGTCATTTATGAGTATGGTATCACTCCAGTCTATGAGTTCTGAAATTGCGAAAAATGTTGCAATAAATGAATTTGATATTATGAAGCATTTTGACCCTCACAATCCGGAAAAGAATTTGAAGGTTTTTGACAACGCCTTGGATGAATTTCTGGAAGAGTATCGGAAAGCGGGAATTCAACCAAAGCGTTTTGCAGACGTGGATGATTTCCTTGCGAATTATTTAGAAATAACAGTATAGACGCTTTTACTATGCTTCTTCCTAATTCTGATTATGCACTTCATTTTACAGGTTCAGCGAGCATCTGATTGTGACGCCGCAGTACGAAAAGAAAAAATATAAATCATTGGGGCACCTTCCTTACGGATGGTGCCCCAAACTGTTTATTATATACAATTCAATCAGCAGAAAAATACGTCCATATCACTTGCTTCGCCGTCAGCAACAAAGTAAGCCTTGCTCTCTTCGGGCTTGAGATATACGGTAATCTCTTTAGCGTCCTTGCCGTACGTGAGCTTTACATTTTCGATTACTTCTTCAACCGGAACCTGCTTACCTGCATACTCTACAAAGAAATTAACCTTTGTTTCAGCCTTTTCGGCATTTTTCTCTTTGGCAGCCGCTTTCTTAGCCTCTTCAGCCTTTGCCACAGCTTGTTTTACAGCCGCAGGCTTTTTGGGAGCAACCTTTTTGGGTACTGTCTTTTTAGCCGGAGCTTTCTTTGCGGGAGCCTTTTTCTCGGCTTCTTTTACAGTAGCTGTCTCTGTTTTTACCTCTTTAACAGCAGCCTCTTTTGCAGTTTCTTTAGCTGCCGCAGTTGTTTTCTTTGTTACTGCCATAATAAATCCCTCTTTCAAGTCAAAGTTAAAGCAAACGCTTTTAAACTGTATCCTATTACCTTTATTATCATTATACAATCGGCGAAAATATTTGTCAATAAACACTAATTATTTTCGGCGGTTAGTACAGATTTTTAAAATAATATCATTTTGGTTGGTGATTTTACACTATATTTTTATTTGTGTTTTGTCTATTGTGTCATTTGCCGTCGTATTTTGCGGGTAATGCGTGTAAATAAATTTGAATTGGCGCCGCTGTTGTGATAAAATATTTTTGTGTTCTGCTGTTTGCGGGGCAAAACTTTTATCGGGAGGGCAAAATCTTGGCGGAAAATTTTATTATTTCGGCTCAGCAGGTGCTTGTGCTGTTTGTTTTAATAGGCGTTGGATTTTTGTGCGGTAAAAAGGGAATTCTTACCGATCATTCATCAAAGCACATCACAGATATTGTACTTTATATTGTTACTCCGTGTGTAATGGTGTCGGCGTTTCAACGAAAATTTTCTATGGAACTTGTCGGCAACATAATAATCGGGGTAATTTTTTCGGCAGTAATAATCGCAATTTCAATACTGATTGCAAAAATCACATTTCACGACAAAAACAAGGTCGATAACAGCGTGTATAAATTCGCAACAATTTTTTCAAACTGCGGCTTTATGTCACTTCCGCTTCAAAAGGCAATTTTAGGTGACGACGGCTGGTTTTACGGCTCAATTTTTATAGCTGTTTTTAACATATTTCTATGGACTTACGGACTTGTAATGATGAGCGGAGACAAAAAACAGCTTTCGTTAAAAAAACTTGCGCTCAACCCCGGAATTGTCGGCGTTGTTATAGCGTTAATTTTGTTCGTTAGCGGAATTGAGCTTCCGTACATAGTCGCAAAGCCGATAGAGTACCTCTCAGACCTCAACACACCGCTTCCCATGATGGTGGTGGGCTTTTACCTTTCTCAGGCAAACCTCAAAAAGGCGTTTACGGGCGCAAAAATCTACCTTACTCTTGCGGTAAGGCTTATTATAATTCCGCTCATAGCCGTAGCGGCAATGACAGTGCTTAAAATCGACCCTGCCATAACAGTTTCGTTTACAATTGCCTGCGCCGCACCGACGGCGGCAACCACCACAATGTTTTCGGCAAAATTCAACCGCAACGTTGAGCTTTCGGTAAGTCTGGTGGCGTCAACTACAATAGTTTCTATAATCACAATGCCCGCCGTTGTGGCATTGGCTCAGCTGATTACGGCATAGGAGGAGATTTTATGGCAAAGAGTTCAAGACAAAAGGCAAAGCTTTTGTATCTGCAAAAAATTCTGTTTGAGCTTACCGATGAAAACCACGGCATTACAATTAACGAGATGATAAACGAGCTTGAAAAGTACGGAATTAAAAGCGAACGCAAAAGCCTGTACGACGACCTTAAAATTTTGGAAAACTTCGGTATGGACATCTGCAAAACAAAAAGCAACACGGTAAAGTACTACCTTGCAAGCCGTGATTTTGAAGTACCTGAACTCAAGATGCTTGTTGATGCAATTCAGAGCGCGCGTTTTATCAGTTCAAAAAAGAGTCTGGCTCTTATCAAAAAGCTTGAGGGGCTTGTGAGCAAATACGACGGCAGTCAATTGCAGGAGCACGTGCACATTGTAAACCGCGTAAAGACTTACAACGAAAAGATATACTACAATATTGATACCGTAACAAACGCAATCGAAGCGGACAGGCAAATAACGTTTAAGTATTTTAGGTGGAAAATTGACTGTGCCAACGGCTGCACCGTAAAAAAGGAAGAACGTCACGCAGGCAAGCTGTATAAGGTGTCGCCGTGGGCACTGAACTGGTCGGACGAAAACTACTATCTGATTGCCTTTGACTCCGAGAGCAATATGGTTAAGCACTACCGCATTGATAAAATGGAACACATCGAAATCAGCGACGACTTACGCGACGGAAAAAGTCAATACGAGCAGTTTGATATATCAAACTACAACAAATATATTTTTTCAATGTTCGGCGGCGAGGTCGCCGACGTAAAGCTTTCGGTTGACGACGAATACATAGGAGTGCTGGCGGACAAGTTCGGCGAAAATATTTTTATAGTAAAAAACGGTGAACACACTTTTTGCGTTACAGTGCGTGTTATGCTCAGCCCCAAATTTTATGCGTGGATATTCAGTATGGGCGATAAAATAGAGATTTTGTCGCCTGAAAACGCCGTAAACGAGTACAAAAATACTGTTAAACAAGTACTGAAGCTGTATGAATAGCACTATATTTTATATATTTACAAAACTCTGAAAAATTTTACAGAATATATTAAATGTTGCTTAAGTTGCAAAATTTTATGATATTGCGATTAAATCACTAAAATTCAACGATTTCATTATTTATCAGGCTAAAGCAAATTTGCCGTCATATGAATTTTATTGCAATACCTCAGATTTTACGCAGTTATATTAATTTTTTTAGTTTTTAAAAAATCATCTATATATTTTTTGAACATAGTAAAAAGTTGTTGACAAAAAAGCGGAAATTCATTATTATATAGACACAAGGCAAGGCAAAATATCATTAAATAAATTTAACAAATTAAGATGAGGTGTAAAATTATGAGTTTTGATTTTTTGCGTTCGGCTACAACATCAAATTCCGGATTTCAGGTAGTTTGCGGTGAAATGGTTTTGGATGACAAATGGAATGTCCACAGCGAGGTAATGCTTGCATATGTAAAATCAGGCAAGCTCACCGTTGAAACGGCTACAAACGCCTATAATCTCCACCTTGGCGATATTTACTTTATTGCGCCTAACCAGAGATACAGAATTTCAAATCACATTAACGCAAACGTTGACGTAGTTCTTTTAAATCTTTCAACTCCCACTGCTGTTACTCAGGAGTTTATTCCGCAAGGCCTCATCAGGAATCTTACAACAGGCAACAGCACGCAATTTGCAAAAATTTCTCCTGATTTCCCGTATTACGCAACATTGCTTGAGGATTTTAAAACAATTAAAAAGGCTGAAACAGACAAAGGCGAATTTTATCAGCTTTTGGTACACGGCAAAATGTACGACATCTTCTATATACTTTTTTCAAACGGTATTATCAGAATTGTCGAAGCCGAAACTCAGGGCAAAAAATACCGTGCGCTCCGCAAAATTACAGATTACATCAACGAAAATTTCTGCGAGAGCATTTCACTTGATACAATTGCTCAGACAACGGGTTTGAGCCGCTACTATGTATCTCATCTCTTTAAAGAGCTTATGAACACAACTTTTGTAAACTATGTAAACGAGCTTCGCCTCACAAGAGCCGCAATGCTCCTTACAACAACCGACACCCCCGTTATTGAGATTGCGGGTATGTCAGGATTTAATAACATTTCAAATTTTAACAGGGCTTTCAAAATGTACTACGACACAACACCTTCCAAGTACAGAAAGTTTGAACGTCAAATCTATTGATTTGATTCTGTTACTTTTATCAGCGCCAGTTCCTAAATCATTTTTATTTTTCTTTTTTGTTTTACCTCCTTAATATTTCTAAAAAAAGCCGACGCTAAGCGACGGCTTTTTTTAGTTTTTGCACCGCTTTATAGTCAATATCGCTTAAAACTCAATACATTTTTTTGCTATACTGCGAATTGAAAAAACAATATAAAAATGATAAAATAGTAAAGGTTACATAACAAGCAAAGCTTTGAAACGAGGGAATAAAACTTGTATGAGGTGATTATTTGAAAAACTTCTTCACAAAAAGGCTCAATGCCGTTTTGTCTGTTGCCCTGGTAATAATCTCAATTTTTGTTGTTTTTCAAACTGCGTTTGCAAGCACGCTTAACGCGGGTGAAAGCGAGCAAAAAACCCAAGAGATTTCCAACGTAAACCCTAACCTTGCCGAAATAATGGAAGAGGACGGAATTGAACTGACAACAACTCAGCCGACCACCGAAAAAACTGAGGCAACGAAATCGACCAAAGCGACAAAGGCGACCGAAGCAACCAAAAAGAAAACGTCAAAAAAACAGACGACCACTTCACCTTCAACTACAGCTCCTACCGAGGCGACTGTTCAGTTTGCAACGGCAATTCCTCCCAAGGTAAAGGCCGACTACAACGCCCAGTGGAACGCAGGCTACCTTGTTGCAATTGACAATCCGGATCCGACCTACAAATGCGGTCAGGTTACCTTGTGTGACGAGGACAGAGATCTGCTCGAACGCCTTTGTATGGGCGAGTTCGGCTCAGGCGGTTTTGTAGGCGCCGCGCTCATTGCTCAGGCTGTAAAAAACGCAATGTGCTTTGACGGATATACAAGCGTTGCTCAGGTAATTGAGGAATGTAAGTACACAGGTCGCACTGATGTCGGCACAAACGAAGCATGCAAACAGGCAGTTCGATATATTTTTGATGAAAACCACGACGCTGTTCAGCACCGCATTATGTATATGTACAATCCTTATCTTGTGCAGAGCGCTTTCCACGAAAGCCAAAACTACATACTCACTTATCAGCAGGTAAGATTTTTTGACCGCTGGAATTACTGATAAACATTAAGGATACGCCGAAAAGCGTATCCTTTTTTTGAGCCGTATTTGCCGCAAATTGCAACCGAAATATTTATTATCCCACGTACAAAAACGGCTGCCGCAAGCTAAGTTGCAACAGCCGTAAAATTTATTTTTCGGTAATATTTTTCTTGATTTTTTTCGGAATAAAGTTCTGAATAAATCCTGCGTGTTTACCCCTGTACTTGAGAAAGAAAAAGCCCGCAACGTTAAATATGACAGCGCCGACAAAGTTTACAAGCAAGTCTTTCATAGTGTCAATCAGACCGATGTCGAGGTATCCGCCTATTCCGAGGCTCTTGCCGTTTACAATTGTATCGGTAATATCACTAATATTTGTAATATCGTTTGAACCGCCCGACAAAAGTACGGAATTAATGACATTTACAACCGTATCCTTCTGCATATCCTTACCGAAGAACGTATCCATTGCAAACTCAAAAAATTCCCATACCGTGCCCGCCGTCATTGAAAAGCAGAACGAAAACAGACACACAAACACAGGCGACAAATTCATTTTGATTTTGTCATTACGATTGAGAATATCAATCAAACCGAAGCCCACGCCTGCGCATATAAAGCCGTTTATGGTATGCAGCACAGTGTCCCACATAGGAATTATTTCGTAGAATGCGCCCATTTCGCCCATAATATTTGCGGCGAAAACAAAAATTATCATTACAACTTCAAGCACTGACGGAAGCTCAATGTCGAGCCTGTTTTCGATAAACGACGGAATCATCAGCAGTAAAAACGACAAAAAGCAGGTCATTGTGTTTTCCCATTTGCCGTTTATAATGCTTATAATAAATACTGCTGCGATAACTACACGTAAAATAATATAGATTGCCGCCTTGACCTTGTGTTGACGCATTTCCTCAACGTTTAATATTCTTTTTATTCCTTTGGTCTGACCGGCGGTCGTGTTCTTTTTTTCTCTCTTTTTACCCATTATTCACTCTCCGTTTGCATATATAAATAATTTATGCAAGTAACTTGCACAAAATCCCGTCTTTGCAAAATTTATAATAAACAGGATAATGTACACCCCTCTATAGGCGGCGCCGACTATACAAATTCATTTCCCTGATTACCTCAGTATATAACAAAAGCTCTCTGATTTTACGTTTTAAAATTCAGAGAGTTTGCTGTATTAAATTTTACTTATCCTGTTTTTCGTTTTCCTTTTTTGCAGCAAGTTCTCTTTCGAGGTTTTCCTTGCCGACAGCAAGCATCAGTTTAATTCTGTTTTCCTGGTTAACCTTCGGCGCACCGGGATCGTAGTCGATAGTAACTATGTTTGCGTTTGGCATTACCTCTTTAATTTTTCTGATAGCTCCCTTGCCGTTGATGTGGTTAGGCAAACAACCGAACGGCTGGGTACATACAATGTTTTCGTAGCCGGTTTCGGCAAGTTCAAGCATTTCCGCGGTGAGCAGCCAACCCTCGCCCATTTTGCTGCCGTAGCCGATAATGCCCTTTACAAGCTCTTTTGTATGAGCATATTGATGAGGCGGTACAAAGCCGTATTTTTTTGCCGCGTCAATCATCAGCCCCTCGAGCTTAGTAATGTAGTTGAGCAGTAATTTGCATACCTTGTACTTGAGGTTGCTGCCTCCGAACATTTTGTAGTCCTCAATACGGTTGTCAACCTTGAACGATGCAAAGCCCATAAGTCCGGGAACGCAGACCTCGCAGTCCTGCTCTGCCAAAAAGTCTTCAAGACCGTTATTTGCCATCTTTGAATATTTTACGTAAATTTCGCCGACAATTCCGACTTTTACCTTTGGAGTTTTGTTAAGCTTGATTTGTGCAAACGACTTTGTAATTTTGTCGAGATACTCGTCAACTTCCTCAAGCGTGTAACCTTTGCCCTCAATCAAAAGCTGAGACAGCTTCTCAATCCATTCGTCAACAAGAGCCATACTCTCACCCTTGTTAACCTCGTAGGGCTTTGTCTGGTTTGACAAAAGCATAAGCTGGTCGCCGTACACCACTCCGCCCACAAAACGTCTGATAAGCGGCATAGTAAGCGAAAATCCGCTGTTCTTTTCCATACCGAACGAAAGAGAAATTACCGGCACAAACTCAAAGCCCGCCTTTTTGAGGGCTTTTCTCAAAAGAAAAATGTAGTTTGAAGCACGACAGCCGCCGCCCGTCTGAGTAATCATCAGAGCGGTTTTATGAACGTCGTATTTGCCGCTCTGCAAAGCGTGAATAAACTGACCTATTACAAGCAGCGCCGGGTAGCAGGTATCGTTATGAACGTATTTAAGACCGGTTTGAGCAATTTCGGGACCTGTTGTATCCAAAAGCACTGATTTGTAGCCGTAGTGAGTAAATACGTTTTGCAGAATTTTAAAGTGAATCGGCGCCATATTCGGCATAAGGATTGTGTATTCCTTTTTCATCTCCTTTGTAAAAAGCAGACGGCCTGTTTTTTTGTCGTACTTGAGTTCAGCCATAAATAAGTCCTTTCAAAATATCAATCGTTTTCAATAGCCGCAAGCAAGCTGCGGATACGGATTTTAACGGCACCCAGATTGGTAATTTCATCAATTTTTATCTGAGTATAGATTTTGTTTTTGCTTTCCAAAATTTCACGAACCTCATCGGTAGTGATGGCGTCAACGCCGCAGCCGAAAGATACCAGCTGTATAAGCTCCATATCCTTGCGTGTTGTCACATACTTAGCCGCCGCGTATAAACGAGAGTGATATGTCCACTGGTTAAGCACGTGTGTGTTGAATTTTTCAACACGAGGAGAAACTACGTCCTCGCTGACAATTGCGACGTCAAAGCTTGAAATAAGCTTGTCAATTCCGTGGTTTATTTCAGGGTCAACGTGGTATGGTCTGCCCGCCAACACAAAAATCTTTTTGCCCTCTTTTTCCGCCTTTTCAATAATTTCGTTACCCTTGGCGATGATTTTTTCACGGAAATTCTTTTCTTCCTCATACGCCTTTGAAGCCGCCGCTCTGACCTCGTTAAGAGTCAGGTCGGGGAAGTGCTGAGACAGGCACTCATACGCCTTCTGCGGAAAATCCTTTGGACGGTGAATACCGAAATATTCATTGATATAGTGCACCTTGTTGATGTCCTTCATATTGTTTTTGATAACCTCGGGATAGTAAGCAACTACAGGGCAATTGTAGTGGTTGTCTCCCAAATGATCGTCAAAGTTGTATGAAAGGCACGGGTAAAAAATTGTCTGAGCGCCCATATCAATAAGCGTCTGCACATGACCGTGCATAAGCTTTGCGGGGAAGCAAACTGTATCGCTGGGGATTGTCTGCTGACCTCTTTGGTAGAGCTTTCTTGAAGAATAGGGCGACTTGAACACCTCGAATTTGAGTTCCGTAAAAAATCTGTACCAGAACGGATACAACTCAAACATATTAAGTCCCATCGGTATTCCCAGCTTGCCTCTGAGTCCTTCCACGGGCTTGTAGGAGTCAAGCAGGTTTATTTTATACTCGTAGATGTTCATACCCGTTGCCGGAGCGCGTTTTGTAATCGGCCTTTCGCATCTGTTGCCTGCTATAAACTTTCTCCCGCCGCCGAAGCTGTTGATTGTAAGGCGGCAGTTGTTGTTGCACAGGCCGCAGTTTGCCACCTTTATTTCGTGAACAAAGTTCTTTAAATCTTCCTTTGTCGCAAGCTTGCTTTTACCCTGCGCCTTTGACTTTTTCTTTGAGTAAAGAGCGGCGCCGTAAGCACCCATAAGCCCTGCAATGTTCGGACGTACAACCTCTACGCCCATTTCCTGCTCAAACGCTCTCAAAACAGCGTCGTTTAAAAAAGTACCGCCCTGAACAACGACTTTTTTGCCGAGCTCGTCGGGGCTTGACGCTCTGATTACCTTGTAAAGAGCGTTTTTAACTACGCTCAGCGACAAACCTGCCGAAATATCCTCGATTGTGGCACCGTCTTTCTGAGCCTGTTTAACGCTTGAATTCATAAATACCGTACAGCGCGAGCCCAAATCTACGGGACGCTTTGCAAAAAGTCCCAGCTTCGCAAAATCGGCAATATTATAACCGAGCGCATTCGCAAAGGTTTGCAAAAAGCTTCCGCAGCCGGAGGAACACGCCTCGTTGAGAAAGATGTTGTCGATTGCGCCGTTGTGTATTTTAAAGCATTTGATGTCCTGTCCGCCGATGTCGATAATAAACTCAACGTCGGGCATAAAATATTTTGCCGCGGTAAAGTGAGCCATTGTCTCCACTATTCCGTAGTCAACGTCAAATGCGTTTTTGATAATGTCCTCTCCGTATCCGGTAACCGCAGATGAAACAATGTTAATGTCGGGATTAATTTCATATATTTCCTCAAGAAATGCTTTGATAATCTCAACCGGGTTGCCGTTTGACGGCATATATTTTGAGTAAAGCAGTTCGCCGTCATCGTTTAATACAACGCCCTTTACCGTTGTTGAACCGGCGTCCATTCCGACGTAAGCCTTGCCTGTATAGCCCTTGAGCTCTTTTTGCTTTACGTCAGCTTTTGCGTGGCGCGCTTTAAACTCCTCGTACTCCTGCTCATTGTTAAAAAGCGGCGGATTAAAAGCAAAGTTATCGGAGCCTTTGTAATTTTTAACCTGCTCCTCCACCTTGTCAAAGTCAATTGTCTCGGTTGCGCAAAGCGCCGCGCCGCAGGCAACAAAGTAGAGTGAGTTTTCGGGGCAAACTCCTTTTATTCCCAAGGTTCTGTCAAAACAGTTTCTCAGCTCGCTCATAAACGTAAGAGGTCCGCCGAGATAAACTACGTTTCCTTCAATCTCTCTGCCCTGAGCCAAACCCGCAATCGTCTGGTTGACAACGGCGTTAAAGATACTTTCGGCAATGTCGCTCTTGCGTGCGCCCTGGTTGAGCAGGGGCTGAACGTCTGTCTTTGCAAATACGCCGCACCTGGAAGCAATGGTATATGTTTTTTCATGCTGCTTTGCAAGGTCGTCAAGCTTTTCAAGCGGAACGTCGAGCAATGTTGCCATCTGGTCGATAAACGCGCCCGTACCGCCGGCACAGGTCCCGTTCATTCTTACCTCAAGTCCGTTGGTGAGGAACAAAATCTTTGCGTCCTCGCCTCCCAGCTCAATTACAACATCGGTGCCCGGCAAAAATGTATTGGCGGCAACTCTTGTCGCATACACCTCCTGCACAAATTCGATTCCGCAGGTTTCGGCAACGCCCATACCGGCTGAACCCGACATTGCAACATCGGCCTTTTCAACGCCCGGCACTTTGTTGCGAACGGTTTCAAGAATTTCCGCAGTTTTTTCAATAATCTGCGAAAAATGACGCTCGTAGGTGCTGTAAATCAATTTGTTGTTGTCATCAAGCACAACGCATTTAATTGTTGTTGAGCCTATATCGAGTCCTAATTTCAAAAACGCCGCCTCCGATTTTTTAATAAAATTAAAATGTTTGATAAACACTGATTTTAATATTGTTACACTTTTTAATTATAATATTTTTAACGCTCTTTTTAATTCCATAAAAGAAAATAATATTCTTTGAGTAATTTTACCATTTATCAAAAATAAAATCAATATACACTTGTAAAAAAATGTTGATACGTAAAAATTAAATCAACCGCAAAGTAAATAATCCCTGCCGAAACAGCAGGGATTCATAATAAACAGTATAATATCCTCCACGTATAGATGCGGGAAAAATTACCAAAATTCAGCGGCGGAATACAATCACCCACTGAATTTGAAGCGCAGTGCGCTGCTTGCTTTGACAAAAGCGTTAATCAAAAAAGTTCGCCGTCGGGTTCTTCCTCGTCTGCGTCTGTCTGATCCATACCGGCAGCGGACTGCTCGGCATTTGCGCAGTCGCAGGAGTTTTCTTCGGAATTTTTCTCAGCGGGCTTTTCGTCTTTTTCAAACGGGGACGAGTCATACTCGTTTTCATTTGAGCAGGCAACCGTAATATCTACCAAATCGTCCGAGTTGTAATTTTTATTTTCGGTCGCACCGTAGAAAATATCGTTGCGGCTGTCAACAATTTTTCTGTAACATTCTCTTGCCTTGGCAATTTTTGCCTTTGAGCTTTCAATCAGTTCAAAGAGCTTTTTCTCTTTTTCCTGCGAAATTTCAGCGCCCTTTTGCTTATTTTCGTAGTACTGCTTGCCCAAAGCAATGTATGCCCTGTTCATAAGCTCACTCTCGTTTTTCATAATTGTTCTCAAACGATTGAGCTTTGCGTTTACTCTGTTCTTTTCAACAACGGTGTGAGCCGCAGATGAAATTGTATCAACAGCTGTATTTACTGTTCCGAGTACTGTATTCAAAATATTCATATTACATTCTCCTTAATCAAAACACTTTGTGATAAAGACAGTTTGGTAATCATAGTTACTTCTAATATTATTATGACAGATATTTTTGATAAAATCAACTATTTTTTTAAAATTACTTGTTTAAATTCATATCAGTTGATATAATTATTGCTAAAGAGGTGTATTCAATGCCAAAAAGCATTATCAACAAAGCAATAGTATGCCCGATGTGCGGAGAACTCAGCAGGGCAGAAATATATACAAGCGTAAATTCCACGCTTTCAAAGGAACTTCGCAACAGGGTTTTAAGCGGCGAGCTTTTTTCGTGGACCTGCCCGTCGTGCAATTACCACGCGCGCCTTACTTACCCTATTTTATACAACGATATGAAAAACCGCTTTATGGTGTACCTTATTCCGAAAATCGACAGGTATCAGCTCTGCGACAAAGAGCTTGAGGCGAAGTATTCAAATTTGCGTAATATCAACAAGCGTATTGTACCCAATTTTAATACATTTAAAGAAAAAATATTTATTTTTGAATCCGGACTCGACGATATGGCAGTTGAGCTTACCAAGCTTGCAATCGGTCAGACAGTTTCCAAAAAACTGGGCGGATCCAAAATTTCCGACGGCTATCTGTCACTTTACGACCGTGAGTCAAACACTATGGGTTTCACCTACTTTGTCGGCTCGGATAATGTGCCGTATGTTCAGACCGCAAGGCTTGAAATTTACGGCAAGTCAAAGGATATTATTGACCGATTCGCAGTCAAGGACAAAAAGCTTAAGGGCTTTATAAAAATTGACCGTGAGTGGGCAGAAAATATTCTTTACCGCTACAAGCGAGCAAAACATATTGAAAAACTTAACAAGCTTAAAGAGTAATAATTTTAACGGCGGCTGAACTATTTCGGCCGCCTCTTTAATTAAATACACGTTTTAAGCAAAAAGGCCGCACGGCAATACCCGTGCAGCCCCCTATTTTTCATATACCTATATACTAAATTTACTTGTTATTTACCTGCTTTTGCGGGAATACCCAAAACTCGTCTTATCTTAAAGCCCTCAAGTCTTACGTATGCCGCAACGGAAAGAAGAATCGGAATAAAACAGAACCAAATACTGTATGTGCTGCAAAACACGCTTGTTACACACGAAAGAGCCGCTCCCGCGTGGAAACAGAGAAGCGTCATCCAGTAAAAACGTGTTTTTTCGAGCATTTTTTTGTCCTTATCCATTATATAGCTTACAAGCGATGTTGTAGCCTGACGGACATTGTTTGACGAAAAAACCGTCGCGCTTGCATAGCCGCCTGCCGTGCCGAACGCGTTCCACTGAACCGGAGTTACAAACAAAATCGGCAATACCGCGATATACGGATTTATAACATGAGGAAACATTCCCATAAATATAACCGCGCAGATCGTCATTATCAAACTGATTGCCCTTATATCGGCTTTGAGATGGCGCGTTGCCAAAACATAAAATATATTGCCCGCCATAAAAGCTGCCAAACCCGCAACAAGGAATAATATTCCGGAAAAATCCGCGCTGAATATCTTGCAGACAATGTGTATAAGATTAGCGGTCTGAGCGTTGCCGAAAACATCGTTGTGATTAAATATCGCGTAACACCCCAAAAAACCGCCGATTGCGCTCACCGCGTGGTGAAGCGTCATCTCTCTTTTTTTCTTCCTATCCATTTTATCATCCTCAAAATTCTTAACTACTCTTATACCGTAAATTATTATAGCACATTGACTTTACAGATTAAAATACATATAATATATGTATTATTATATCAAAAAGGTATGGTGAACGGTTTGGATATTAAAGATTTAAAATATTTTTTGGCTGTCGCCCAGGAGGGAACAGTTACAAAAGCGTCAAAAAAGCTCTGTATTTCTCAGCCTCCGCTGAGCCGTCAACTCAAAGATTTGGAGGAGGAGCTCGGCGTTACGCTGTTCTACCGAGGCAAACGCCACATTGAGCTGAGCGAAGAGGGGGTTTACCTCAAACAACAGGCGGAAGAAATTTTGTCGCTTGTTGATATAACCGAGCAGCAGCTCAAGATGAGCAACTGCGGCACAATGGGTACAATTTCAATCGGCGCAACCGAGGGATGCGGCGCCGGCGTGCTCTCGGACATTATCGTGAAATTTCACGAACTTTACCCCGACGTAAACTACAACGTGTGGTGCTCAAGCAGCCAGGAAATCGGCGAAAGGCTGTCAAAGGGACTGTTTGACATAGGTATAATACGCGAGCCGTTTAACTCGGCAAAATTTGACAGCCTGTTTCTGCGTAAAGAGGCATGGCTGATAATTATGAGCAAAAACCATCCTCTTGCCCAAAAAGAGGGCGATGAAATTGAGCTTTCCGACTTGGCAGATACAAACCTTATTGTACCCTCACGCACCCCGATGGTGGACGCCATAAACAGCTGGTTTAACGAACAGGGCACAAAACGTAAAATCATCTGCCGCTATAATACTCTTGCCAGTGTGCTCACCCTGATTGAGCACGGTCTCGGCGTTGCAATTACAACCGAGTCGGCATACTATTTTACAAACTCCGACAAATTTGTTTACAAGACTATTTCCAATCCGAAGCACTATTCCAATCTGCTGATAATCAAACGCCGTCACAAGGTGATGTCGGCGTCCGCCACCTGCTTTTGGAATTATGTGCAGGATAACGCCGAGCTGTTTGAGCAGCATGACTGATAAATGTTCAATTTAATAAATCGCACGGCATTTGCAAACTGTCTGCCGTTATCACCATAACAAAAAGCACAAGGGCTTTCCTTGTGCTTTTTACTTGCTTAAAATAACTTATCTGTCCTCAAGCGGAACATATTTTTTTTGCTTTGAAATGCTCATATATGCGGGACGGATAATCTTGCCGCCGTTTACGAGCTCTTCAAGACGGTGTGCGCTCCAGCCTGCAATACGAGCAGTTGCAAACAACGGTGTGTAAATCTCACTGGGAATGTTAAGCATACTGTAAAGCAAACCGCTGTAAAAATCTACGTTAGACGCAACACCCTTGTAGATTTTTCTCTTTTTGCCGATAACCTGCGGAGCAAGCCTTTCAACCCTTTCGTAAAGGTCAAATTCTCTGTTGTAGCCCTCTGCCTCTGCAAGACGCTGCACAGATCCTTTGAGAATCTGCTGTCTGGGGTCGGAAATTGTGTAAACCGCGTGGCCCATACCGTAGATAAGACCCTTTTTATCAAACGCTTTTTTGTCGAGGATTTTTTCAAGGTAATCCGCAATTGCTTCGTCGTCTTTCCAGTCGCTTACGTTTGCCTTTAAGTCCTCAAACATTTCGTAAACCTTTACATTTGCGCCGCCGTGCTTTGGACCTTTAAGTGACGCCAGAGCCGCCGCAATAGCGGAATACGTGTCTGTTCCGGAAGAGGTTACTACGTGGGTGGTAAATGTTGAGTTATTACCGCCGCCGTGTTCCATATGGAGAATAAGTGCCATATCAAGCACCTTTGCCTCAAGCGGAGTGTACTTTCTGTCGGGTCTTAAAAGCGACAAAATAACCTCTGCCGTTGACATTGACGGGTCGGCGCGGTGAATGTACAAACTCTTGTCACGCAGATAGTGGTTGTATGCGTGGTAGCCGTAAACAGTCAAAAGCGGGAATACCGAGATAAGCTGAATTGACTGTCTCAAAACATTGTTAATGCTTGTGTCGTTCGGTTTTTTGTCATAACAGAACAGAGTAAGCACACTGCGTGCGATTGAATTCATCATATCTTCACTCGGCGCTTTCAAGATTACGTCGCGAACAAAGTTTGACGGCAATGTTCTGTACTGCACCAAAAGTTCCTTGAAATCGTGCAGTTCCTTAGCATTTGGCATTTCGCCGAAAAGCAAAAGGTAAACCACTTCTTCAAAGCCGTAACGGTTGTCTTCGTTAATTCCTTTAATAATATCCTTAATATTGTAGCCTCTGTAATAAAGTTCGCCTTCACATGGAACCATCTTTCCGTCAACATTCTTACTCTGAATAATTGTGGAAATATCCGTAAGTCCTGTAAGTACACCCCTGCCGTCGAGGTCACGTAAGCCTCGCTTTACATTATACTTTGTGTAAAGTTCCGAATCAATAATGGAGTTTGATGTTACTTTTTCTGCCAGCATGTCAATCTCGGGGGTATTGTCTGAATATTCTCTAATCTGAGACACCATATATCACTCCTTTTTTATTTACTATTTTATTATAACACATTTTTATTAAAAAGAAAAGATACAATCATCTAAATTTTGTCATATATTTTTGTTTGTGTTTAAGCACATTGCAATTTTAATGACATTATTTATTCATTTTTATACTAACATTTCATTAATCACTGTATTTACAGCAAAAAAATGAATTAATCATTTTAAAAAAATTCATAATCCGCATTATTATCCAAATTCAGTATTTCAGCGCAAAAATAAACGGAGCAAACTTTAAAAGCCTGCTCCGTTTATGATATTGTTTTTACAATTTGATATTACAATTGCCGATTATTTGAGGTATGTACCGTTCGTGCCAATCTGACCGCTTATACCTGTAAAACCTGTTGCGCAGCATACATAAACTCTCATATTTGCCTTTCCGATTGACGGAACGGTAAGAGTGCCGTTTGTAACATTCTGAACATCGCCGGTTACAGCGTCAATATACTTGCCGTTGGGGATATTCTTGAATGTAGCGCCGCCTGAAATTGTTACGCAAGCAAGGCTGTCAACGCCTTCAGCTGTGTAGCGGCGGATATATGCCATATTGCCTGAAACATAATTGCTGTCAGTTGTGTACTGACCTTTCTGCAAAGCAGGAACAGCTCTTCTGATTTTGTTGAGCTGCTGAATGTGTACGGCAAGCGGAGAGCTGAGTGTTTCGGCAGCTGTACCCGTTGCAGTGTATTCGGCAAAATCGGTTGCGTTGATGTCACCCTCAATGTAATCGCCGAAGTATGCGCGGCCTGTTGTTGAAAGCGGAGCGTTGGGACCTACGTCCATCGGAACGCCTGCCTGGAATTCAACTTCACTTCCGTAGTAAAGACACGGAATACCGCGGAATGTAAAAAGAAGGTCAAGGTTTTCTGCCCAAGCCTGTGTGCCTCCGTTGTAACGGGTATCCATATCGGGACCGTAGTCGTGTGAGTCAACATATGTTACATTCCATGTTGAGTCGTTATAGTACGGATCCTCTTCAAGTCCTCTTCTGAATGCATTGCCGGCATTGCTGAAGTTCCAGTGCATCGGGAAGTCGATTACGCCCGTGCCGTTTGACTGGCTGTAATCAGGTGTATGATATGTAATACCGTCGAGATATACGTTATCGGATGTAGGCTGGTTAGCCGTTGAGCTGTTGTCATTGTAATTTGCAATCGTAAGTTGAACATTTGCATCCCAGTCATCGCCGAGAGCTCCGATATATTTGCTGTCTGTTTCGGCCCAGGTGTAGAACGGCGCTGAAATAGCGGGAATGTTGTGATTCCAGAATTCGCTTACACGTGTGCAAACTTCACCAAATACATAGAAGTTGTCGCCGCCTGTGCTGAGCCATGACGGGAAGAAGAACTGGTTGAGCGTAAGTCTTGAAACGTGCTTTTCGGTATCCAATCTGAAACCGTCAACACCCATCTCAATATAGCTGTTGTAACAGTCGTTGAGATACTCGGCAACCTTCGGATTTTCGGTATTGATATCTACGCAGTCGCCGGCAATCTGACCTGTTTGTACAGTCGGGCTTTCCCAGCTTAGATCTTTGTAGTGATGATAGTTGTTTTCGGCGTCATGAGTACCTGAATCAAGCTCCTTTGTATCTTTCATAATGTTGAGTCGTGCCTGATACTGAGTATTTGCATCAAGATCATCATAGTTTGGGAAAGTATTTGCAAGATCCGATCCTTCAATTACCTGCATACAGTCTGCCGATGCCAAATCCTCAATTGTATCATACTCTTTTGTAAACATCGGAGCCAAAGCAGCCTCGCCGAAGTTACCGGAATGGTTGATAACTACGTCCTGAATAATCTTTAAGCCCTTCTCGTGAGCAGCGTCAATCAAATCCTGATATGTAGCGCCGTCGCTTTCATATCTTACATCAACTGTAGAGAAGTCAAAAGCATGATAACCATGATAATCGTAGCCTGAAGCGTTTGTTACAACGGGCGTAATCCAAATTGCGGAGAAGCCGAGAGCCTTGATGTAGTCGAGTTTATCGATAAGACCCTTAAAGTCACCGCGCCAAGCGGGATCCGAATCGGGATTGTTGGCTTGTGCGTCATCCCAGCAGTGAACATTGTTGCCTGTGTCGCCGTCATAAAAACGTGTTGTGATTACAAAATAGATGGAATCCTCTCTTAGATCCGTTCTTGTCCAGTCATCAACAGTTGCGGGATCCTTGCTGTACCATCTTTTGTTCTTGTACCACCACTCACCTGTATTTCTGGTAAGCTCTGCCGACTGCTCGCCGTTTGTGACAAACATCATATTGATTTTTGTCACATCGTTAAAGGTATAGGAGTAGTAGTTGTTACCCTCGTAATTCATTTTTGGACCGGGGTAATCGGTTGTGATATTTTGCGGAAGGCTGTTCCAATAATAAATTGAGGGTGTGCCTTCTTCGCAATAGTAGTGCACAGTAATGCTGCTTGATTGTGAAACGCTGTCATCATCGCTCTTTTCAGCCGCATTTGTTGTAAATACGCCGACAGTGCATATTACACATAAAGCCAAAATCAAAGCAATGATTTTTTTCATTTTTGCCATAAATTTTCCTCCGGATATCTGATAAATTTCACAAATATTATTATAAATTAGAAAATAAAATATATTTTTCTTTTGTAGAATAATAAAATCATTGCGCTGCCAAATATTTGCGCTTTAGTTTAGGTAATATATACAAAAAGCGACTTTAAAGCAAATTTTTCGTCGCTTTTAAGTCGCTTTTTTGCATAAGCCATAAGCATTATTTATTTGAGTATATATTTTTCAAAGGTTTTTGCCACACCGTCGTCGTCGTTTGACTCGCAGATGTAGTCGGCAATTTTTTTAACATCGCTTTCGGCATTGCCCATCGCAACGCCCATACCTGCATATCCTATCATAGTTATGTCGTTGTAGTGATCGCCGAACGCCATGGTTTCTTCACGGGGAATGCCGAGCTTTTCAAGCAGCATAGGCATCATAGAACCCTTGGTTACGCCAAACGGCATAATTTCGAGAAAATACGGCGCGCTTTTGTACACGTCAAGCAAACCGTCGTAACGATTTGAAAGTATCTTTGCGTACTCGTCAATCTCTTCGGGCTCGCCGGCAAGCAAAATTTTATTTATGTCAAAGGTTACTGCCGAAATAAAGTCGTCAACAACCACCATATCCGTTTTTAAGACATCACGTTCAACGTAAGTATAATCATTAACCTTTGTGTCGGAATAAATTTTTTTGTCATCGTAAGTGTTTATTGTAATGTTGGAATTTTTGAGCACACCCACGATGTCGGCAATATATTCCTTGGGAAAAAGCTTGCTGACTATTGTCTGCCCGGTGGCACAGTTGATGATTTTGCCGCCGTTAAACGCCATAATGTAGCCGCCGTAGCGGTCAAGCAAAAGCTCTTTTGCAATAGGCTCAACGCCTACGGGGTGCCTGCCCGATGCAAGCACAATTATTTTTCCCGCCTTTTGCGCCTCAAGAATCGCGTATCTTGTAGCAGGGGTAATCTCTTTTTTGGAATTAGTCAAAGTTCCGTCAATATCAAGCGCTATTAATTTATATTCCATAAATATCTCCTGTTAAAATACTTTTCGCATTTTTACCGAATTTTACAAACATAATATCACTATACCACATTTAATCAGGAAATTACAATATGTATGGATTGTTTTTTGTGTCGTTTTTTGTCGTATTATCGGTCTTTCCGCAGTGAGTGAGCTTTTAAACTATCGGCAGTAAATATTTGCGCGCATCAAAATGTATTTTAATTATTTGCAAAATTTTGAAAAATATGCACGCTCAAAAATACAAGCGATGTTTTGATATAACGCTGCTTGTGTCCAAATTAAATTTATCTCATTTGGTACTTTTTTAAATCTACTTTCCCGTTAATTACCTCTACGCCCTCTTTTTCGAGAAGCTGCTGCTGAACATTGATTCCGCCGAAAGCAAAATTTGGCGCCAACATCCCCTTTGAATTCACTACACGGTGGCAGGGGATTATTCCCGGAGCGGGGTTTTTATGCAACGCATTGCCGACCGCCCTTGCGTAGCCCTTATTGCCCGCCATTACGGCAATTTGTCCGTAGGTGGCAACCTTTCCGCGGGGAATAGACAACACCGCGTCGTAGATTCGCTCATACACCGTTTTTTCTCTTTTTATTTCGTCTGTAATCATCTTTTTACACCCCTATTCTCAGTTTGTTTATATTGATATTTATAATTACTTATTCAAAGCTTTGCCTCCATCAAAGCCGGCAGCGCATTGCGCTGAGTTTTGATAACGGACACCCATATGCAAAGGCGGGTGACAGTATCCTGTTTTATATATCGGCTGTTTTAACTTTACAGATGTATAAATTTTATTACTTTTAAAAAAAATAATCAACATAATGTAATTATAGGTTGTGCAAACCGTTAAACAAAAAAATCAATAGACAATCAAACCCAGCAGGCAATATATTATTTGTTTTATTTTTTCTTTAAAACAAAAACAATGCCATTATACATAAAAATAACCCCTTGAAAACAAAGGGTTATCGTATATAATTATAATTACAAAATGATTATTGCAATTATACTTAATTTTTTAAATATAAGTCAGTTTTGTTTTCGCACAACACCGTATTCGTCATCGGCTCTAAAATAGTGGCATTGGGTAACGCTTTCGTTGAGGAATTTCTCCATTTCGTCCTCGTCAAGATCAACGTCACAATAATTTCCCAACTCGTCGTCCATAATGTAGTGCGTGCAAAATTCACATGAATCCGCCATAGTCACTTCTCCGCATCAATAATATTTTGATATTTGTTGTAGGCAAAAGGCTCGTAGTTTTCGAGCTGTTCAAAAACCTCTTCTTCGCTGTTTGCCACAGAAAACAGCTTTGAACAGTCGTCGGCAATAAAGTCAGTCTGCTCGGCGTGATCCATCATACTGAGCATTGAGTCGTAGTAGCCGTACATATTATATACGATAATCTGTTTTTCGTGGCGCCTGAGCTGTTTGAGCGTCAACACCTCAAAGAACTCCTCAAATGTTCCTATTCCGCCGGGACAAATGATAAAGGCGTCGGACTTATCCTCCATAATGCCTTTGCGTTCGCGCATAGTTTCGGTATAGATAAGCTCGGTACATTTGTCAAATATAACGTTAAGCTCATTAAAAAACGTCGGGGTCACCCCGATAATCCTGCCGTTTTCCGCCAAAGCCCCTCTTGCCGCAGCGCCCATTACGCCGTATTTGCCTCCGCCGAAAACAAGCGTATCGCCGCGTTTTGCGATGTCTCGCGCAAGTTCAAAAGCAGAATCAAGATACTTTTTATCAATAATTTCGCTGGATGAACCAAAAACACATATATTCATTCTGAATTTCCTTTCCGAATAAAAGCAGATGTTTTCTGCCTTAGCATATATTATACAATACTTAAACGAGTCGGTCAATAAAAACGAACTTAGTTTTTAAAGCTTTGATTTTATCAAAGCCGGCAGCGCAACGCGCTGCAAATTCAGCAGGAGTTGTATTCGACGCTGAATTCAGATAACGGACGCCGCCTATAGAGGTGAGGGTCACTGTACTGTTTGTCACAAATGTTATCTTAATTATTCTTAATTATTATATTATATTGTAAACGGGGGATAGTTTATGTCGAAAGCAATGTTTAAAAACGATACAAATCTGCCCATTGCCAAAAGAAGCGTGTTTAGTCTTGCGTGGCCGATATTTTTCCAATCCCTTTTGGGGGTATCTCTGGGATATGTTGACACGATTATGCTGTCAAATTACAATGATA
This sequence comes from uncultured Ruminococcus sp., assembly GCA_904393835.1. Lineage (GTDB taxonomy): Bacteria > Bacillota > Clostridia > Oscillospirales > Acutalibacteraceae > Ruminococcoides. Next base: position 117,684 of record CAJFNC010000008.1, read on the forward strand.
CCGCCGTCGGCGCAATCGGAAACGCCAACTCAATTATCGGATTTTTGGCGCTTGCCTTTTCAATTATTTCCACCGCTACGGGCATAATGGTAAGCCAGTACCTGGGCGCGAACAAAAAAGAAGAAATGAACAAAATCTACACTGTTGCCGTCGGCTTTAACCTGGCGCTCAGCGTAATAATAAGCCTTGTTGTGTTTATATTCAGCCGTCAGCTTTTGGTGCTTATGCAGGTGCCCGAGGCAATGCTAAACGAAGCCGACAGCTATATGCGCATTGTAGGCGGTACAATTTTTACGCAGGCTATGCTAAACGCCTTTAACCAGATTTTTGACAGCAACGGCAAAACCATTTTCGGTATGGTTATTTCCTTTGCAATGAACATTATAAACATTGTCGGCAACGCTCTGTTTTTGTACGGACCGCTTAAAGTATTCGGTCTGGGTGCATCGGGCGCGGCTGTTTCTACCTGCCTGAGCCGTGTAATTGCCGTAATTGCCGCCGTGTTCTACTTTTTCTTTGTAATCAAAGGCAGACTGGGAATACGCTATCTTAAACCGTTTCCGTTCAACATACTAAAGGGACTTTTAAAGCTCGGTATTCCGACCGCGGGAGAAAATATATCATACAATTTTTCGCAGCTTATCCTGACCGCCTTTGTAAACACAATGGGAATTGTGGCAATTAACGCCAAAATCTACGCCAATATGCTGTCAATGTTTACATATATGATTGCGCTCGCCGCCGCCTCGGCAACGCAGATTATCGTAGGTCACAGCGTAGGCGCAGGCGACTACGACTTTGCGTATCACCGCGTGCTGAAAACTATGCGGTTCGGGCTTATCGTTTCAATTTCCGTCGCAATAGTTAACTGTTTGCTTTCGCCCTACACATTCCATCTTTTTACGGGCGACAGCGAAGTTGTCAAACTGGGTACGGCTGTTATGTTTATCAGTATTTTCCTTGAATTCGGCAGAACAACAAACATCGTCATCATCAACAGTATGAAAGCGGCGGGCGACGTAAAGTTTCCTACTGCGCTTGCAATTTTCTCTATGTGGGGAATCAGCGTATTTGTCGGCTACATTCTCGGAATTGTATGCGGACTCGGGCTTATCGGTATCTGGATTGGTATGGCGCTCGACGAAATTTTCAGAGCCGTTGTGGTTTTCATCAGGTGGAGAAAGGGCACGTGGAGAGGCAAGAGAATTGTTGCCGACGAACATTTCAAAACCGAAAAATCTGTTGCGAGAGCTTAAATTTAAAATTCACCATATAAAATGCGTATGCACACGGTGCATACGCATTTTGTTTTACGCATAACAAACGGGATAATGTCCCCTTCTATAGAGGCGGGGACATTGTCAAAACTTTGAGTATTGCAGGCTTATTTTTCATCAAAAAGTTCGGGGTGCATACGGCTGTAATGAAAAATATACTGCTGCGCAATTCCCGCATATTCGCCGAAATCTTCCGCCGTCATACCGGGAAAAAGCTTTGCCATGGCGCGTTTCATCCATACGTCAACGGGAAACGCCTCGATGCGGTGCAGACCGAACAGCAAAGTACAGTCGGCAACCTTGACGCCTACGCCCGTTATCTTCATCAGCTCACCCCTTGCCTGTTCATAATCGCAGGTTCTGCATTTTTCAAGGTTAACTTCGCCCGAATATACCTTTTGGGCAGCATCGACAAGATAACGGCTGCGAAATCCCGCACGCAAAGGCGCAAGGTCGTCGGGGGTAAGCTTTGACATTTTCTCGGCGGTCGGAAACGCGAACTCTCCGTCACTGAGCTTTTCACCGAAATTTTCGCATAGCCTCTGCACAATTCCCTTGATACGCTTTATGTTGTTATTCTGTGAAATTATAAATGTGCACAGCGCCTCGTACGGTTCCTGCCGCAGAATACGTATGCCGGGCGCATAGCGCGCCGCCTCACGCAGCACGGGATGGATTGCGCTTATCTCCTCCCTGATTTTTCCGTAATCAAGCATAAAATCAAAATAGTTGTACCAGATATTTTCAAAATCCGCTTTATCGGCGTTTTCTATATACATATCCTCGTTTTCAAGGCGCACGGTAACGCTTTTGCCGTAGGCTACGCCCTTAAAAGAGCCGTCGTGCTGCTGTATCCACCTGAAGCTCTGACCGCAGTCGAGCGTCTGCGCCAAATCAAGATCCCTTACGGGAGAAATTTTTATTTTTCCGTTAAGCTCGGTACATTCCATATAAACACCCCTAATCGTTTAAATTTTACCTTATCCGAAAATATAACAAACAGGATAATGTCTCCTCCTCTAAAGGCTGAGTCCATTATCAAAATTCAGCGGCGAGATACAATCCCCGCTGAAAACTTTGACAAAAGCAAAGCCTTAAATACTGTATCCGCAAGATTTTTTAATGCAAAAGCAAAAGCGCCCTTTCGGGCGCTTTTGTGCGGTTGCCCGCAAGAAAAAAGGAAAAAGTTATGAAATAAGTTATCAGCCGTTTAATGAGTCAACAGTCTTTCCCTGAGCAACCTGTGAAACCTGGTCTATAAGCTTGTTGACGGTTGACTTGTGAACGTGACCGACAGCGTTGCCGTTAAGCACGGCAAGGTAGCGGTTTTCGCCTGTTGAGTAGAACTCAACCCTGTCTGTCGTGCCGTCTGATGAATACTGATACGACACACTGTAAATCGGCTTGCCCGAAGTTTTTCCCGACTTGGTGTCGGCAAGCTTAACAAGCGAGTTGTTCTGGAAGAAGGTTGAGAAGTAGGCAAGCTCAAGCTCCTTGTCTCCGTACTTGACGGTTGTCTGGGTTGTAGTTGTTTCGCTGCCCTCATCGTCGGTTGTGGTTACCTCTTTTGAACTCAGCGAGAAGTCGTATGTTTTGCTGCCGTCGTTAACGGTCATCTTTGAAAGTGAGGCAATTTTTTGGTTGAGTACATATTCGCTTAAAAGCGCCTCATATGAGGTTGTAACCCACGGAACGGTGTCGGCAGCAATTGTATATACAACCTTTCCTCCCTTTTCCATAAGGTAAACATTGCCGGAGGAGTCGGGTTTTGAAGCCAAAAGCTCAACCGTTGTGTCGGGATAAACAGCCTTTATCTGTGCGTAGGGCTTTGCCAGTCCGAGCTCCGACAGCTGGTTGTCGCTGGGGTTGACCATTTTTACGCCTGTTGCGTACAAGCCCCTTACAGCGCCCTCAACAAGGCTTGTTTCACTCTCGTTTGCGTAGCACTCGGTCGGCTCTTTCATAAGATATGACGCCGAGTTTTTGCTGCTTGTGTTTGGCACAAGCTCAATTGTCCTGCTGAAATTTGAACCTGAAATTGTAATTGACGAAGCCTGACTGTTGTCGTCGTTTGACGCCGATTCGTTTATGTCAAGGCTTATCATATCGGTAATACCGTATTCAAAGCAGCTTACGGTGTCTGTGTCAACAAGATAAACCGCGTCGCCGTCGCCGAATTTCATATAGGTGCCGCCGTTTTGCGGGGCGTCGTCGCCCATAATGAATACAGCCTTTGTCTTGTCGGTGTAGGTTACCGTGATTGTAGCGCGGGGATCATCAAATCCAAAATCTGCCGCCCTTGACTTATCCATTGAAACTACCTTTGAAAAATCAAGCTGAGCCGCCGCATTTGCTATTGAGTCGGGAGCACCCGTCTGAAGGTCAAAGTCCTCAAAACCTTTGATTGTGTAAACGGTAGCTTCCGTATTGCCGTTTTCGTCGGTAGGAGTTTCGGACTCAATCTCAAAGCTGCCCGACTTGTTCTCCACCTGAATTTTTGAAATTTCAGCCGGCACATACTCAATAAGCGTGCCGTAGCTGTTGTTTTTAATTTCGCCTTTTTCGTTGGTATTAATTTTTACCTGATGCACGCCGTCCTTGTCAACGGAAGCGCTCATATCAATGCCCTCGTCATAGGTCGCCGTGCTGTCGGAATCACCGTTTGGCAGGAAAATCAAGAGCAGCATAATGCCCACAAGGAGCACTGCGGCAACGCCCACAACGATTAATGTTTTTACGTTCTTTTTCATTACCTGTTCCTCCTGCGCAGCCACATTACCAAGCCGACAACAAGTATGCCGAGCGGAATTACAACGATAAAGATTACAAATACAGCGTTTTGGGTTGTAACGTCGGTAACACCGAGTTCGGCGCTTTCAAGCGATTTGCTTTCGATAGTAATTGAGCTGTCGTCTTTTCCGGCAACAGTATTGAACACATTCATAATGTAAGCCGAGTTGTTGTAGCTGTTCATACTCATAATGCTGCTGTTAAACATCATATAAGAGCCGAACACAATAAGTCTTGACGATTCATCATCGCTGTTGGTTTTTACTCCCTCGGCCGCAACGTTGAGCGGTTCGCCCGTGAGAGCGTCCTCGTAATTCCAGTCCTCGTCTGCATCGTACGGGAATACGCCTACGCCGTCCGAAGTTGTGAGAAGCGCGTGAGCTGTGTTTTCATCATTAATAATGATGTTGTGCGTATCGGATGTAACAACGGGAATATTTGAATTTTTAAGATTATCCTTGTAGTAGTCCGTATATTCAACCATAAACGCGTAGTTTGTTCTTGAGCTGATGAGGTAATCGCTGTTTGTTTCAAATACATAGCCGCCGTTTACCTGCATTCCCCATTCGTCAAGCAATGCGTCAAGGTTAGGTGTGTCAACCCGGTCGGCGCTCGGAATAAACACAAGCGTTCTGCCGTATTTTCCGTTGTTGTCGAGCCAGTCGGAAATTTTATCGCAGGCGCCTTCGTCAAGGTCAACGGACGGAGCGAACAGAAGCGCAACCTTTGCGTCCTCGTTTAAATCCTGAGATACAAGCGAAATTTCCTCTACATCAAAAGCGTTATTTTCGAGGAGCGTTACAAAGTTTGAATAATCCTGCTCCTGGTTTCCGCTGATTACGTTTACAATCGGCTTATCCTCGGTTGTGAGGTTTAAAATCGCCGTAACGACAGCCTGCTCAATCTTTGTGCCCGTAAACTGGTAGGAGTAGCCGTATGAGTCAAGCTCATAATCAAAGCAGTCGTCAAGGCTTAACGCCCTGTAGTTGTCGCCGCACTCAACAAGAGCAACATAGTTTGCGTTTTCGGACTGCCAGCTTACGTCGGGATATTTTGAAATAAAGTTTGGATTTGACGTAAGGTCAATATACTTTAGAGTAATTTTGCCGTTTGAAGCGCTCACCATTTTGTCAAGCAGGTTTTCAGCCTGAATATAGTACGTGCCGCCGCTTTCAAAGGTTTCCTTTGTGCTGAGAATATTGATTGTAATATCATCGGTTAAGTGCGACACATAGTCAACGGTATCGTCCTGAAGCGCAAATGAATTATTTGCCGTCAGGTCAAGCTTGACGTTGGGGAAACGGTCAACAAGAAGGCCGCAGATTATGTTGATTACAATGATTATTGCGACAAACACAACCACAATTCCAGCGGCAACCGTGCCGTGGCGTGCTGTTCTCGATTTTAAAAACGCCTTGAGACCGCCCTTTTTATTTTTGTTTTTCTCTGCTTTTTTTGCCTGTTTTTCCGCCTTTTTAGCTTCTTTTTCCGCCTTTTTAGCTTCTTTTTCCGCTTTCTTTGAATCTTCGGAAACAGGGGTTAAATTCTTGTTTTCGTTGCTCATTTATATACCTCCTTAGCTCCAGCGTCTTTTTTCCAAAGCACGAACGGTAAAGAACAAAAACAAAACCGTAACGCTGAGGAAGAATATAATATCGGAAATATCTAAAATTCCGTATGTAAAGTTGGTGTAGTAGTTAGTGAAGTTGATTTTTTCGAGGATTGCCGTAATCCAGTCAACCGAAATCATACTGATAATTGAACTCATCATTGAGATTACCAGACCGAGCGCCATACCCGAAATTGCGGCAATAATCATACTCTCGGTAAGAACTGAGATGAACACATTCATTGCGATAAGAGCCGCGCCGAGCAGAAGTGTGCCGATAAATGTGCACAAAATCACCGGCCAGTCGGGTGTTGCAAAGAACGAAATAACGATTGCGTACACAATAAAAATGCAGCAGCAAATTGTATAAAGAGCAAACGCGCCAAAGAATTTGCCGAGCACAATTTCGGTAAGACTTGTGGGTGAAGTCAAAAGAGCCTGGTCGGTCTTTTGTCTTTTTTCCTCCGAAAAGGACTTCATCGTTATTATCGGAATTACAAACATAATAATCATAAACATATTGCCGTAAACACCCGCAAGGCTTGCGGTGTTGCCTACGAAGCAATAGTAGTAGAAGAATATTCCCGAAAACAGGAAAAACGCCGCCATAACCACATAAGCGGTTGCGGAATTGTAGTATGAGGAAAGCTCCCTCTTAAAAATAGCGCCCATCAGTCGCGACCTCCTTTGCCTGCTTTGTCATTTTCGCCTGACGTAAGCTTGAGGAACATATCCTCAAGTGTTTCATTGCCCGACTTCATCATCAGGATCGGGCAACCGATTCGCGACATCGCGCTGAACACGTCTCGGCGAATGTCGGCGCCTTTTTCATACTCAACTATGTAATTGTTCGCGTTTTCTCCGGCAGAACCCTTTTTGACAACACGCATTACAGCGGGGATACGCTTGATTGCCTCTCCGATCGCTGCGGGAGTACCCTCGATTTGCAAAGCAAGCTTTTGCTCACCCGATATAGAACTTGAAAGTTCCGAGGTTTTTGCATCGGCAACAATTTTTCCGTTGGAAATTACAAGTATTCTGTCGCAGGTTGCGGAAATTTCCGACAATACGTGCGATGAAAAAATTACCGTGTGCTTTTTACCCAAACTCTTAATGAGTTTTCTGACCTCAATAATCTGCTTAGGGTCAAGACCGACGGTAGGTTCGTCCAGAATAAGCACCGGCGGATTGCCCAAAAGCGCCTGAGCAAAACCGACTCTCTGGCGGTAACCTTTTGAGAGGTTCTTGATAATTCTGTCAGCCTTGTCGCTTACGTTTACAAGGCGCATTACCTCTTCAATATGTTCTTTTTTGGGAAGTTTTACTTTTTTGAGGTCAAACATAAATTCAAGATACTTTTTGACCGTCATATCAATGTACAGCGGCGGAATTTCCGGAAGATAGCCGATTTTTTTCTTGGCGGCTTTCGGATTGTCAAGAATTTCCGCGCCGTCTATGGTAACGGTACCGCTTGTGGAAGAAATATATCCCGTTATCATATTCATTGTAGTCGATTTGCCTGCACCGTTCGGTCCGAGAAAGCCCAAAATCTCTCCCGCTTCAACGGTGAAGCTGATGTTATCAACAGCCTTGATACTGCCGTAACATTTAGTCAGGTTCTTTACCTCAACCATGAAACCTGTCACTCCTTAATATTTTCTGTCTATCCGCCTTTGACTTTTCGGCAGATTGAAACATTATAAATTATACTATAAAATTTTCATTTTGTGTATATAAAATATAAAATTATCAGATATAAATCAAAAAAATTCAGTTTTTCATCACACAAATTTTAATTCATTAGAATTTTTAAACAAATATTGAAAATAATATTTATTGATATTTACCATATCTTTAAACATTACATTTTTAATAATCAATATTTTTTGGACGGAGCTGATTTTATGGACTATGTAAAAGCGTTTCTGGTCGGCGGACTAATCTGCGTTATCGGTCAGATTTTGATAGACAAAACAAAGCTCACCCCTGCAAGAATTCTTACGGGTTTTGTAGTGGCAGGCGTAATACTCGGCGCTGTGGGGCTTTATCAGCCGCTTGCGGAATTTGCAAACGAGGGAGCCTGCGTGCCGATAAGCGGCTTTGGCTATATGATGAGCGAGGGTATGAAGGACGCTCTCAAAACTGACGGCGCATTGGGTATTCTGACGGGCGGACTCAAATGTTCTGCGGCGGGAATTACCGCGGCAATATTCTTTTCGCTTATCGCTGCTCTTATTGCAAAATCCCACGAAAAATAAAGCGGCGCTGTATTGCACAGCGTCGCTTTACAAGTCTGCAATTTTATTTACCGACCTTTTTCTTTTTTATTATATACACATACACGCATACAAACACAAACGCCGCAAGGCAGATAACGCTTGCCGTAAGTCCGACGGAAAATCCCTTGGGATAATACACAAGCCTTATGTCGTGAGTGCCGCTGCTGAGATTAAAGGCAACAAGTGAACCGCCCACAGGGGTTATGTCAACCTTTTCGCCGTCAACGTACGCTGTCCAACCCTCTTCGTACGGAACAGAGGTGTAAAATAAACCGTCGTTTGTCACGTCGATTGTGCCCTGCATCTCGTTCTCGCTCAGCTTTGTTGTTTTCATTACGTCACGACTCAAAATTTCATAGCCCTGCTCGAACACGTCCTCGTTAAACAGATTTACATATACTCTTGCGCTTCCGGACTGGTTTTGCTCAAGCTGAGAATATACTGAAATTTTGTCGCCCTTGTTAAAGTAACCTATGCAGGCAATATATGAACGCCCCATATCATAGCTTTTGGGCTGAGAAACGTCGTTTTGCATAACAGTTACGTTATCGCCTCCGTCAATGTCGGCGTACATCATATAGTAACCGTCCTCGGGCGCGGTGTAATTCCACTTTACGTACGGGGTTGCAGACGAATCAAGACAGCTCATCTGATACAAACCGTAATCGGTCTTTGTAACGCTGAATTTGCTGCCGTCAAAGTGTCCCTGAGAAACAACTTCAAGCGGAGTGTAAACCGACTCTTCTATTCCCGTTGCAAGCCTGAAAAACTCTGCCTGAGTGTCAAACGGGTTAAACTGATCCTCATTGTCGTTTTCCTGCCACGAGGCAAGCTCACTTTTTGTCATAAATCCCATCGGGATGTAATGCTCATTTTTGAGCAGCTTTTGGTTGCCGGCAGAATACTGTTCCGAAAGATCATAAGTGTTGTTATAGCTGCCGTCGCGTGAAATGAGGTATTTGAGATTTAAAAACATATTCGCAACAGGTGAACTCTCGGCGTAGGTGTAGCGGTTGCCGCTCTTCCAGCCCATAAGACCGAAGTTTTCAAAGAACCTTGTCATATCCACGTTTGCCATTGAATTGAACATTGAAAGTCCGTTATATTTGTTAAGCGACGCGTCGTTGAGAGTTTGGGTGCTTGTCATCTCGGCGCGCCAAAGCTCGGAAGTGTTCTCCTCAAGGCTGTTCATATAATCAATGGTCTGCTCGGTTATCGCCTCACCCCTCGGGTAATCTGCCGTACTTGTAACCGAAGTTGTTTTTACGCCGATATAAGCGGTGACGCCGCTTTCACCGATTACAATGACCGCCAGCAGAATTGTAACCACCGTTTTGGGAACAATTCGTCTGGTGTACAGCAAAAGCACAACGCAGAACACAAACGCGATTATTGCGGTCGCCACAATTGTGTAGGTTTCCTGAGTACCGACAGCAAGCAGGATTATCAAAGCCGAGCCGAGAGCCGCAAGCAGTATATCCCAGCTTGTACTTAAATCAATCATAGTAAACGCCCTGTATGCCATTACCACCAGCACAAAGCTTATAAGGTAGCTGAAACGGTAGGGAATCATATTTGTAAAATGGAAGCCGTGCCAGATGTAGTCGAGCTGTCTGATTACGCAGCTTATCATCATAAAGAACAAAAGGCAAACGTCCACAACTTTCTCTTTGACAGAGATTTTTTTGCAGGTCAAAAACAGTATTCCCAACACGATTGAGGCTGTTCCGCAGGCGATGTTCGGCAAAGCGTCCGCCTCTTTTGTTGCGGGAGAAATAAAGGTTATGAAGTTTGAAAGAATTTGTTTTAATGCTTCAAGCACACCCAAAAGGTCGTTGGTTGCGCCTATATTTATTGCAAACGTCGAGGGGAATGTACTGCCCGTGGCGTTGGTGTTTTGCAATCCGAAATATGCCGGCAAAAGGAAAAACGCCGTCATACCGATTGCAATAAGCGAAAATACGCCTGTTGTAACAAGCTTTTTAAAGAAGTTCTTTGCACCGTCCCACTTTACAATGCTGTAAGCAATAAATATCAAAAGCACAAAAATACAGGTGAACAATCCTATATAATAGTTTGTAAGCAGAGAAAGCGTCAGGGTTATTGTAAAGAGTCTGAACTTGTTTTCGGTGAGCAGTTTTACAATACCCAAGGCAACCAGCGGAGTTATGCAAACCGTGTCAAGCCAGATTGTGTTCCAGTAGTAGCCCATAAAAAATGCGCAGAATGAAAAACAGCAGCCGAAAAAGCAGAGCGAAACGTCGTTCTTTTTATAGACGCTGCGCAGAAAGATTGCCATAAACATACCCGCGCAGGCAACTTTGATTACTACCGAGAACATCAGAAATTCCCTGAGCCAATCGGACGGAATAAATACCGTAAAGAAGTTGAGCGGACTTGCAAGATAATAAGACATCAGTGCAAAGTAATTTACACCGCCGCCCTGAGTCCACGACCAAAACAGCGATTCACCGTGCTTTAGTTTGTCCTGAAAATCCACAAGGAACGGATAATACTGGTGCCAAAGGTCGGTTACAAGTATTTGCTGGTCGCCGAACGGAGAAACTTTCATAATCGCAAACGCCGTCGTCATCAGCACAAACGGCACCACAAACGCAAGGATAATAAAAATATTGTGGGACAAAAACGCCTTGAATTTTCCGCCTTTATGCTCAGCGGTCAAGGTCGGATTTTCCAACGCCTGAGTTTTGGGCATAGTTTTACCTCCAAAATCTTATAAAATATGATATAGCTGTATTTTGCAACCTAAGTGATTGCTTAACCATTATATTTTAACACGTTTTTATGTTTGCGTAAATAAAAAAATTGCAAAAAAACAAATTAATTATAAAGAAATATATAAAAAATAAATAGACAACATCAATTACCTTTGTTATAATAAGTAAATAAAAGGGTGATTATATGAAAACCATTGACATTATTGTTCCCTGCTATAACGAAGAAGAGGGACTGGAGTACTTTGTCAGAGAAACAAACAAAGCAATTGACACTCTGCCCGACTACTCATTTCGATATATTCTTATCAACGACGGAAGTCGTGACAAAACATATTTAATAATGAAAAAGCTTGCAAAACAGTTTTCAAATATCAAGTACATTTCCTTTTCAAGAAATTTCGGCAAGGAAGCCGCTATGTACGCGGGGCTTCAGCACGCCTGCGCCGACTACGTTGTCGTAATGGACGCCGACTTGCAGCATCCGCCCGAAGTTTTTCCGCAGATGATTGAAGCGCTTGAGAAAGAGGGCTATGACTGCTGCGCCACCAAACGTGACGAACGCGAGGGCGAAGGACTGTTCAGAGGATTGTTTTCAAAACTTTTCTTTAAGCTTTCAAACAAGCTCACCGACGTTAAAAACCCCTACGGCGCAATGGATTACCGTATGATGACTCAACAAATGGTACAGGCAATACTCGAGCTCAGCGAAGTACAGCGTTTTTCCAAGGGAATTTTTTCGTGGGTCGGTTTTAACACAAAATGGATTTCGTTTAAAACGGTCGAACGCCGTATGGGTACCACAAAATGGAAATTTTCAAGCCTGTTCAAATACGCAATTGACGGCATTACCTGCTTTTCGGTAGCTCCGCTGCGCTTTACCGCCATAATGGGCGCCGTGATATTTTTTATTTCACTGATCTACATTATAATAACGCTCATTCAAACCTTGTTTTTCGGAATAACCACTCCGGGTTATGTAACCACTTTGTGCGCAGTATTATTTTTGGGCGGTCTTACCGAAATGTCCATCGGTATTCTGGGTGAATACATCGGAAGAATTTATATGGAAACAAAAGACAGGCCTATTTACATAACAAAATTTTCTAACTTTGAAGAAGAAAACAACAAAGAAAAAGATAAAGAAAAGGACGAAAAGTAATTTTCGTCATTTTCTTTGCTTAAAATTCCGCTGCTTATTTAAACTAAATTCATCGCAGATTTTTTATTATTTTTCACGTTAATCGATGTTATTTTTAACATTTATAAATATACAAAAAGGAGAATTTTATGAACACAAACACAAAAACTATCGGTACGCCGTTTGCCATAATACTTACGGCGATTTTGCTTGTTGTTTCCTGCGTAGCTTCGTTGATTGCCGTTTCAATTTTCGACAACAGCTCCGCAAAAAACACTCAGGATACGCTTGCAAATGCTCAGAACGTCCTCACGGAATACAACACAAGCTATTCCGGTATGTACTTCGAGTTTACAAACGACGTCTATTTAAAAACGGATTACATTGCAAAAGCCTACACGGACAAGTCGCAGCTTGAATCAATGGCAAAGGCTTTCTCGCTTGATTCAGTCAAGGTAACAGACTCCGAAGGTAAAATTGTTGCCGCTTATCCCGATTCGGACACAGGCAAAAACATCTCCGACAACAAACAAACCGCCGAGTTTAAAAAGGTTTTAAAGGGAATATCGTACAAGCTTATGAGCACCCCTCAGCCTGTTGAAAACTCAGACGAATACACACTTCTTGCGTCTATGCCGCGTCCCGACAACGCGGGCATTGTAATTATCGGTCTCACAACCGACGAATACGCAAAGGTTACGGGAAGCGAGCTTGCCGAAGAGTGCGGCGACAACATAATTGTTGCAAACAAAGGCAATATTGTTTCTTCAACAGTCGGCAATGCAAACGCGTCAACTCTCAAGGATTTGGGACTTAATACGGACAAACTGTCGGGCGAGTGCCAAATTACAATCGACGGCAAAAAAGTAAACGCTTATACCGTGCAGGCAGGCAACCTTACTGCACTTTGCGTTGAACAGCAGTCGTCAAACACAGGCGAAATAATTGCAATTATTGTCATTAACTTGATTTTAATTGCTTTGGGTGTTATACTTTTTATGTTGGGCGGAAAGTTTTCGGATTTCTGCGCAAAGTTTTTTGACATTAAGTTTTGGAAGTTTATCTTAGTCGGCATTGTCAACACAGTTATAGGTATGGGACTTCAATTTGTGTTCTTTAACCTTTTCCGGTGGAGCGAATGGATATCGTCAATTGTCGGCTATATTATAGGAAGCGTAGTAAGCTACTTCCTCAACAAGCACTTTACATTTAAAAATAAGGAAAAGGGCTTCAAGCCTATTCTTAAATTTGCCTTAAACATTGCGGTTTGCTACGGCCTTGCTTACGGAATTGCCATTCCGTTAATCAAGTGGCTCTGCGTTGCGAACCAAATTACAATGTTCGGTATGAGCATTAATTCCTTTGCGGGCAACGCTTCAATGCTTGCAGGCTCGGTGCTTTTTGTTGCGTTCAATTACATCGGCCAAAGATTTTTCGCATTTAAAGAGAAAAAGTCGGATAATTAAATAAATATTCGGCGGTACAAGGAGACAAGGTATGATTAGTTTAATGTTTTTTGCCCTCTTGTTTTCGGGCGTGGAATTTTACCTGATGATGGTTTCTTTTGTCCTGATGCTGCTGCAAATCGTCGCCGGCTGGCTTATTTTTAAAAAGGCGGGCATTGCGGGCTGGAAAAGCATAATCCCGATTTACAATGATTACAATATGTTTAAAATCGCGTGGAGCGCAAAGTTTTTTTGGATAACGCTTTTGTTTTCGGCACTGTACAGCCTGTGCGGATATCTGTCAAATTCCGCCGATATTCTGCTGTCGCCCGTGTGGTCGTGGATTTTCATCATATTGTGTATTGTGTTAGGATTTATCTGCTTACTTTTGCAGTTTTTGTTTTGCAGAAAACTTGCTTTTTCGTTTGGAAAAGGTATAATCTTCACTCTGGGTCTGTTTCTGTTCTACCCGCTGTTCCTCATATTTTTGGGATTCGGCTCTTCCGTTTACCACAAAAGGATTTAAAATAATGTCAAGCGTCAGTTAATCCCGGATTATAATTAAAAAACACCTCCCGTCCGAATTCACGGTACGGGAGGTGTTTTTGGTTTTTAATATTTTTCTTAACGCCGCAGTTTTAGATTGCTGAGTTATCTTTGTATATGTCAGCATAGTATATGTAGTTTGTGCTTTCGGTAACGGGAGAATAATACTCAATGTCGTAACCGATTGCAGAGTAATTGTTTTTAAAGTAGGTAATTTTACTGCCGGTATATTCAATACCTGTGCCGTCAGCCGATTTTATGTCCGCAAGATTCTTTTGGTAGTTTGTCACTGTGTTTATGTTGCCCGTCAAATTAATTCCTGCTGCAAAACGCTGTGCCGTTGTAAGCTGTATTGCTCCTGCAAGATATTTTTGAATATATGTTATATCACTAATGTCAAACACACCACTGTTGTCAACGTCACCCGCAACGGTTACATTGCCGCAAAGTTTGTTAAAAAGATTTCTCATATCAATGTAAGCTTTGTTGATCTCTTCCTCATCACCGCCATTGTACACCTTTTGAGCATTTTCGTAAACACTCTTGATTTCTTCCGATGTTTCGGCAGAATAGTAAGAAGTATCATCGTAATCACACTTCATTTCGTCAAGCATAAACTTCAATTCCTGCGCATCAACATACATTTGACTTTTACAAGTATTGAGCAAATCCTCAGCCTGAGCAATCTGCTCAGCGGTTGTGTAGGATTCAACCTCGTCTCTCACCTTTGCAACTGCGTTGATCATTCTTTCGCTCGAAGCCTGAGAATAATTCGGAACCTCTGACGGAGTCATCATAAATCTGTAAATATAGATAAGTTCCATATTGTCTGCAAGCTCTGTGAGCTCTGTTTTTTGCTGTTCAATGTCTTGTTCTGCCGCAAATGCGGGTATTGCAGAGCATACTCCCATTATTACCGCCAGCGACGCAGCTATTAACTTTTTCATAAAAATCCTCTTTTCTCAATAATAAATATATCTATATTGATATATTTATGGTAACACTTTTATTTGTAAATGTCAATAATTTACTCTGACCATAAAATTTTATAATTATTTTTGCAGAAAAAGATAATATATTTCCTCTTATATTTTTATATAAAAATGAAAAACGAGCCTGTGTGTCAGGCTCGTTTTTCGGGAGAGAGTATATTTAAGAAGAAAGAATTTACAAACTTTCGTAGCTGTCTGTAAGTTTTATCATGAAAAAAAGATTAAAAATATTATATTAAGGAGAAAAATGATAAAATTGAAAGTATTAAGAAACTTTTGTATTGTTGGTAATAGGTGTATTTACATTATGAATACTGTCTGCACAAATCCATACTGTAAACCATATTGTTTTTCGCAACCATTGTAATTGCCGTTGACGGCGCGTATTTATTAAACATAACAAGGAAGCTGGTGTCACCTCCGTCATGCATTCCGGTCACAATACGCTGTACGTTATTTTCTTTTACAAAGTCAGCCGCTGCTTTCGGCGGGTCGGTGTGGAACAATACCGTCATATCGGCGCCTGCCTCTTTAGCAACCAGGTTTAAGTATTCTATTTGGTCGCTGACAACTGCATAGTTGCTTGTCGGCTTTAATATGCTCAGCACTCTGAGCTCACAGCCGCAGTCATCGGCAATTTGTTTTGCAGTTTTAATAATCCTGTCGCAGTCGTATTGGTCTGTCACACAGGCAAGTACCGACGACTTATGGGTTTTCATTATCGTGTCACCTCCTTTTGTTATTGTGGCTATATAATACACCCCGTTTTTGAATAACAAATATTGAAACTGTGAATTATTGGTGAAAAGTGCGTGTTTTTTTTAATCATAATTCAAAAATCACTCACGAGTATTTATGAGTATAAACGAGATTTTTTAAGTATTTTAAAGATTGCTTGGGCGTAAATTAATTTTTTTCAAAAAAGTGTTGACTTTGCCCATAATATGTATTATAATCATATTCGCACGAATCAAAACAAGGAGGATTTTGTTATGTCAACTTTTATGGCTAAGAAAAACGAAGTTGAACGCAGCTGGTATGTAATTGACGCAGCAGGCAAACCTCTCGGCAGAGTTGCAGCACAGGCAGCTACTCTTTTAAGAGGTAAAAACAAGGCTACATTTACACCAAACGTTGACTGCGGCGACCACGTAATCATTATCAATTGTAAGGACGCCGTTCTCACAGGCAACAAACTTATGCAGAAAAAATGGCAGCGCCACACAGGCTATATCGGCCATCTCAAAGAAACACGTTACGATACTCTTATGGCAACAAGACCTACAAAGGCTATGGAGCTTGCCGTTAAGGGTATGCTTCCCAAGAACACACTCGGCAGAGCTGCTCTTTTGAGATTGAGACTCTTTGAGGGTGCAGAACACAATCATCAGGCTCAGAAGCCCGAAATGATTGAATCATAAGAAGGAGGCAAAAAGTATGTACGATAAGACACCTTATTTTTACGGTACAGGCAGAAGAAAAAGCTCTGTTGCCAGAGTAAGACTTTACCAGGGCACAGGCAAAATTACAATCAACGACCGTGACATCGACGATTACTTCGGTCTTGAAACACTCAAGCTCATCGTTAGACAGCCTTTGGCTCTTACTGAAACAGACGAAAAGTTTGACGTAGTTTGCAGAGTTTCGGGCGGCGGCGTAACAGGTCAGGCAGGCGCAATCCGTCACGGCATTTCAAGAGCACTTCTTCAGTATGACACAGAGAACCTCCGTGGCAAACTCAAGAAGGCAGGTTTCCTCACACGTGACCCGAGAATGAAAGAGCGTAAGAAGTACGGTCTCAAGGCCGCTCGTCGCGCGCCGCAGTTCTCAAAGAGATAACTCTTTACAACTTACAGCTTCGCTTACGCGGGGCTGTTTTTTGTTGCAGATACATATGCTTCTTTGCTCCTGCGGGTCCTCGCGGCGGTGCCGCTGCGGTTGCTGCTACAAATATGCCACCGGCATATTTTCTTTACGCTGCAACAGTTCTCAAAGAGATAACTTTATTTTCTTTATTATATTACATATTTTGCAACGCAAAAAGCACCGCCGAAACGGTGCTTTAATTTTATACCTTTATTTTATCGAGCAGTTCGCCGACGTTTTCACGGAAGAGCAGGTCGGCTTTTTCGTCGTACGGAGTGGCGTCGCGGTTAATGAGTACCAGATGTTTGCCCGTAAAATACTGCAAAAATCCTGCCGCAGGGTAAACCGTAAGGCTTGTACCCGCCACAATCAGCGTGTCGGCGTCGGCAATGGCGTTGAGCGCGCCCGTAACCGTCTTTTCATCAAGCCCCTCCTCGTACAGCACAACATCGGGCTTGATTATTCCGCCGCAGCCGCACTTGGGAACGCCCGAGCTGTTTTTTATGTACTCTGCCGTGTAGAATTTGCCGCATTTTAGGCAGTGGTTGCGGTGAACGCTTCCGTGCAGCTCATACACCCTCTTGCTGCCTGCCGCTTGGTGCAGACCGTCAATATTCTGCGTTACCACGGCGATTAACCTGCCCGCCTGTTCGAGCTGCGCCGCCTTATAGTGCGCTTTGTTGGGCTTTTTGTCGAGGCAGAGCATTTTGTCCCTATAAAATCGGTAAAACTCCTCCGTATTCTGCTTAAAAAATGTATGGCTCAAAATCTGTTCGGGCGGATAGTCGTATTTTTGGTTGTAAAGTCCGTCAACGCTGCGAAAGTCGGGTATTCCGCTCTCGGTAGAAACGCCCGCTCCGCCGAAAAACACGATTTTTTTGCTCCCGTCAATTACCTTTTGGAGTTCGTCAACACTGCTCATGAAATCGCTTCTTTCATTGAACGCACATATTCGACCACGGGTTCTACGCTGTCCCTGCCGTATTTTGCAACGATTTTGACAATCGCCGAGCCTACGATTACGCCGTCGGCGTACTCTGCCATTTTCTTAGCCTGTTCGGGGGTGGAAATGCCGAATCCCACAGCGCAGGGAATGTCGCTTACAGAGCGCACAAGGCGCACCATTTCACCTATATCGGTGGTAATTTCGCTTCTTACGCCCGTAACGCCCATTGATGATACGCAATAGACAAAGCCCTGAGCCTCTTTTGCAATCATCTTGATTCTGTCGTGAGATGTGGGGGCGATGAGGGAAATAACGTCAATGCCGTACTTTTCGGCATAGGGAGCAAGCTCCTGTTTTTCCTCAAACGGCGTGTCGGGAACAATTACGGCGCTTATGTTACATTCGGCACACCTCTTCATAAATTTGTCCGTGCCGTAAACAAAAATCGGGTTCATATATGTCATTACGGCAAGAGCGCACTGCACCTGCGGACGAATTTTTTCGACCATATCGAAAATTTTATCCGTAGTTGTGCCGCCTTTAAGCGAACGCAGGTCAGCCTCCTGAATAACTACGCCCTCAGCAATCGGGTCTGAAAACGGGATACCGATTTCTATAATATCGGCGCCGTTTTTGCTCATTTCTATAAGAAGTTTTTCGGTAGTTTCAAGGTCGGGATCACCCGCAGTTACAAACGGGATAAACGCCTTGCCGTTTTTAAAAGCCGCTTTTATATCATTCATAAATATTCTCCCCTCTGTATCTTGCGATTGCCGCAACGTCCTTGTCGCCTCTGCCCGAAAGGTTCACAACGATGATTTTGTCCTTATCCATAGTCGGCGCAAGCTTTTTGCAGTAGGCAACGGCGTGCGCGCTTTCAATTGCGGGAATAATACCCTCTGTTCTTGAAAGATACTCAAAGGCGTCAACCGCCTCATCGTCGGTTACGGGCACATACTGCGCTCTGCCTGTATCGTGAAGATTGGCGTGCTCGGGTCCTATGCCGGGGTAGTCAAGACCCGCTGAAATTGAGTAAACGGGAGCAATCTGACCGTACTCGTTCTGACAGAAATACGACTTCATACCGTGGAAAATACCGAGCGTGCCGTTAGCGATGGTAGCCGCATTTTTGGTGTTGTCAACGCCCAAACCTGCCGCCTCGCAGCCGATGAGCGCAACGTCCTTTTCATTTATAAAATCATAAAAGGCGCCCATAGCGTTGCTGCCGCCGCCCACGCAGGCGATAACGGCGTCGGGGAGCCTGCCCTCTTTTTCCATAAGCTGAGATTTAATCTCTTTGCCGATAACACTCTGAAAATCACGCACCACAGTCGGGAACGGATGGGGTCCCATTACCGAGCCCAGAACATAGTGGGTGTCGGAAACACGGTTTGTCCACTCGCGCATAGCCTCGTTTACGGCGTCCTTGAGAGTCATTGTGCCGGTTTCGACAGCGTTTACCTTTGCGCCGAGCAGACGCATTCTGTAAACATTGAGAGCCTGGCGCACGGTGTCCTCCTTGCCCATAAAGATTTCGCATTCCATACCGAGCAAAGCCGCCGCGGTAGCAGTTGCAACGCCGTGCTGACCTGCACCTGTTTCGGCAATTACCCTGGTTTTGCCCATTTTTTGGGCAAGCAGGCATTGACCGAGGCAGTTATTAATTTTGTGTGAACCGGTGTGGTTTAAGTCCTCTCGCTTTAAGTAAATTTTTGCTCCGCCGAGATCCTTTGTCATCTTTTCGGCATAGTAGAGCAAGGACGGTCTGCCGGCGTATTCCCTCAAAAGCGTGTTAAGCTCCTCGACAAATTCGGGGTCGTTTTTATATTTATTGTACGCTTCTTCAAATTCATTGACGGCATTCATCAGCGTTTCGGGAACAAACTGTCCGCCGTGAATACCGAATTTTCCCTTAGACATATTATTACTACTCCTTTTTTTTGCACATATATTTTAATCTCAATCTCATTCTTCGTCAAGTTTTGCAAGCGCCGCACTTTTGTCGGGACTTCTCATAAGCGTTTCACCGATTAGCACCGCGTTCACGCCCGCCTTTTTCAGCTTTACAACGTCCCTAGAGGTTTTTATGCCGCTTTCGCCCACAAACAACACATTTTCGGGGACTAAAGCCCTCAGCTTTATGCTGTTTTCGGTATCGACGCTGAAGTTGCGCAGATTGCGGTTATTTACGCCGATTATCCTTGCACCCGCCGCAAGAGCTGAATGAATTTCGTCCTCGGTGTGAGCCTCCACAAGCGCCGACAGCCCCAATGAGTCGCAAAGCTCAATGTACTCTTTAAGTGCCTGCGTATCCATAAGCGAGCATATGAGCAGTACCGCCGAAGCACCGATTATTTTAGCCTCGTAAATCTGGTATTCGCACACGGTAAAATCCTTACGCAAAATCGGAATTTTTATCTGCTTTGAAATTTCCTCAAGATAATCGTTGCTTCCCAAAAACCATTTTGGCTCGGTGAGCACCGATACCGCGCTTGCGCCCGCCTGTTCATACTCTTCAGCAATTTTAAGGTACGGAAAATCCTCGGCTATAACGCCTTTTGACGGCGACGCCTTTTTGACCTCGCAGATATAGGACATCCCCTCTTTCGCGAGGGCTTTTTCAAACGGAAAACCCGTGTTTAATTCCATTGCGTGTGCTTTTGCCTTTACGGTTTCAAGCGGTATTTGACGACCTATTTTTTCGTATCTCTCTTTGTTTGCCTGAGCAATCGTTTCAAGTATCATAATTTCACCGTTATTCGTTAGTCGCTTTTACAAATTCCATCATTTTTTCATATGCCTTGCCGTTGTCTATAAGCTCGCTTGCAAGCTTTACACCGTCGGCTATTGTCTTTGACTTGCCGCCGGCGACAAGTCCCAGAGCCGCGTTGAGCACAACTATATCTCGCTTTGCGCCCTTAATTTTACCGCCGAGAATCTGCTTGGTGATTTCGGCGTTTTCAGCTCCGTCGCCGCCTAAAAGCTCAGACGGTTCGCATCTTTTCATACCGTAATCTTCGGGGGTAATTTCAAAGGTTTTAAATTCGCCGTTGTCTATCTCGCAAACCTTTGTCGGAGAAGTGAGAGTCACCTCGTCCATTCCGTCCCTGCCGTGGAAAATAAATCCTCTTTTAACGCCGAGCTTTGAGAAAACCCTTGCAATAGGTTCAACCAGATTTTCGGAGTACACCCCCGTAATCTGCATATTCGCGTTTGCGGGGTTTGTGAGCGGTCCGAGCAGATTAAAGACGTTGCGTATTCCTATCTGCTTTCTTACGGGACCGACGTACTTCATAGACGAGTGATAGCCCTGAGCAAACATAAAGCAGATACCTGTTTTTTCAAGCACCTCTTCGCATTTTTCGGGAGAAAGCGAAATTTTCGCACCGAGGTTTTCGAGACAGTCAGCAGCTCCGCTTTTGCTCGACATCGAGCGGTTGCCGTGCTTTGCCACGGGAACTCCCGCCGCCGCGATTACAAACGCCGCGGTTGTTGAAATGTTAAAAGTACCCGTTCCGTCTCCGCCCGTACCGACAATATCGAGAACGTCGGTTTTTGTCTTTACGTGCAAAGCTTTTTGGCGCATAACGCTTGCGCAGGCGGTGATTTCGTCAATTGTTTCGCCCTTGATTCTCAAAGCGGTTAAAAAAGCCGCCATCTGAGCGTCGGTAGCTTTGCCGCTCATCATTTCATCCATTACCTGTGATGCGTCGTCATATGTCAAATTCTGATTGGTAACCAGCTTTTTTGTAGCCTCAATAATCACTTAAATCAAACCCTTTCCAAAAAATTCTTTATCATTTCCATGCCGTGCGAGGTAAGTATTGATTCGGGATGGAACTGCAAACCGTAGATTTCATAATCTCTGTGCTTTACCGCCATAACCTCGCCGATTTCGTCTTTTGCCGTAACGATTAACTCGTCGGGAATTGTGTCCGCGTCGGCAATAAGCGAGTGGTATCTTGCGCCCTGCACCGTCTTGGGCAGACCGTGAAAGATTTTGCAGTCGGTATCGACAAAGATATCGCTTTTTTTGCCGTGCATCAGCTTTTTTGCGTGAACGATCTCAGCGCCGAATACCTCGCATATTGCCTGATGCCCAAGACACACGCCCAAAATGGGGTATTTTCCTTTAAGCTTTTCTATTACTTCTTCGCACACCCCCGCGTTTTTAGGATATCCGGGGCCGGGGGACAGTATGATGTGCGAGGGATTTAATTTTTCTATTTCTTCAACCGTAATTTCGTCGTTCCGCACTACTTTGACGTCGGGATTTACGCTTCCGCAAAACTGTACGAGATTATAGGTGAAGCTGTCGTAATTGTCGATAAAAAGTATCACAGCTCATATACCTCCCCTGCGTTTTTAATCGCGTTCATCACGGCAAGAGCCTTGTTGTAGGTTTCGGCGTATTCGTTTTCGGGAACGCTGTCCGCAACAATGCCCGCGCCTGCCTGGACATAAACCTTGTTATTTTTCTTTACCGCCATTCTTATCGCTATGCACGAATCAAGGTTGCCGTTAAAGTCGATATATCCCAGCGCACCGCCGTAAACTCCGCGCGGAGTTTTTTCAAGCTCCTCAATAATCTGACACGCCCGTATCTTCGGCGCTCCCGAAAGAGTACCCGCAGGCAGCAAAGCGCTTATTGCGTCAAATGCGTCGAGCCCGTCTTTGATTTCGCCCTCCACCTCACTGCAAATGTGCATTATCTTTGAAAAGCGAAGCACCTTTTGATATTCCGTGACCTTTACCGTATTGAATTTTGAAATTTTTCCTATGTCATTTCTGCCTAAATCTACAAGCATATTGTGCTCTGCAAGCTCCTTTTCGTCCTCCATAAGCTCTTTGCAGAGTATTTCGTCCTGCTGTTTTGTTTTGCCCCTGGGGCGTGAGCCTGCTATGGGGAAGGTACTCAGGGTGCCGTTTTGCAGTTTTACGAGCGTTTCGGGGGACGCACAGATAATTTCGTCGCCCTCGATTGAAAGATACGCCATATAAGGAGACGGATTTGTCGTGCGCAGAACACGGTAGGCGTTTATTAATGAGCCTTTGAATTCGGCTTCAAATCTGCGTGATACAACGCATTGAAAGATGTCGCCGTCGAAGATACAGCGTTTGGTTTTTTCGACCATATCGCAAAACTCTTCCTTAGTGTAGTTGCTTTTAAATTCAACGTTTTTATCGGTTTTGAGCTTTTCAAGCGGAGAACTGTCGGCAATTATGTCTATTATTTTGCGAATATCCTCAAGCGCCATATCGTACTGAGCCTTACAATCGTTGGTTTTCATATTTACAATTACCGTAAATTTCTGCTTGAGGTTGTCATAGGCGATAATTTTATCGAAAAGCATTAAATCAAAGTCGTTTGCATCGCCTCGGGCGATATTTAAAACGGGTTCGGTGCAGGCAATCATTGCATAGCCGAAGTAACCCATAAGACCTCCGGTAAACGGCGGCAAATCCTCGAACTTGGGAGTTTTGTAATTTGCGAGGTAGCGTCGCACCTCATTGTATGGGTTGTCGGTTTTAATCCGGCGTTGCCCCTCGCCCGTTACGGTCAGCACACCGTCACGGTAGGCAAGTCTTGCCTTGGGGTCAAAGCCGATAAAAGAATAGCGAGCCCATTTTTCGCCGCCCTCAATACTCTCGAGCAAAAAGAATTTGTCCGATTTTTCGGCAATCTTTCTGAGCAGAGTTATCGGAGTGATTACATCGGCGTAAATCTCCTTGTACACGGGAATTACCGTGTAATCGTCCTTTATCCTCAATACCTCATCATATGACGGTTTTACCATTTTGCACCAACCTTTCCAAAATACTTATAAAAACAAAAAAGACTTTTGTCCCAAAAGGGACAAAAGTCTGTAAATTCAACTTCTGCGGTACCACCCAAATTGACGCTAAGCGCCCGCTCAACAGCATACTGACATATGCCTCCCGCTGTAACGGTCGGGCTCCGTCGGCAACTACTCTTCAAAGAATTTCGGTCCGCCCTCGCAAGTCCATTCAGAAAAATCTCCGCTGCCGGCTCGCACCACCCGCCGACTCTCTGAAAGCATCAAAAGTTCCTACTAATCTTGTTCACTGGTTTTATTTATTGATGATACTAGAATTATATTCTCGTTTTAAGATTTTGTCAATACCTTTATTTATTGTTTTTTAAAAAATCGTCGAGCAAATCAGCTGCATAACGGCAAAGTTCGGGGCAGGGGCGCGTCTTATAGTACTCCTCGGTGCGTTCCTGCGGCGTGGGGTCGTCCTTACCTTTAATACGCAGATTAAGCAGCTCACGGCAGATTATTGAGCCGTTATCCTTTCTGAACTGCTCGGCAAGCCGCTGCTCCATTTTGTACAGGTTTGCCTTTGACTTTGTATCCTTTGGGTCGTATTTGCCGTATTTAAGTCCCAGCGCCATAAATATACCCGACAAAGTTCCGCAAATTTCCCTGAGCCTGCCTACTCCGCCGCCGAACGGTGCGGAAATCATCTGCGCCGTCTCCTTTTCTATACCGAAGTCGTCGCAAAACGCAAGCAGTACCGCCTGAGCGCAGTTGTAGCCGTCGTAAAAATTCTGTTTCGCAATTTCACCTTTTGTCATACTCTAACCCTCTGTCATATTGAATAGAACCGCCTTGCGTTTTCGGCGGTGATGTCGAGCAGGCTCTGAACCGACATTCCACGCAGTTCGGCGATTTTCTGCGCCGTATATAAAATAAGCGAGCTGTCGCACCTTTTGCCCCTGAAAGGAACGGGAGCCATATAGGGCGCGTCGGTTTCGAGCAAAAGCCTGTCAAGCGGAACTTCCTTTGCAACCTCAACACTGTGACGCGCGTTTTTAAACGTTACCACTCCGCCCAAGCTGATGCACATTCCCAGCTTTACAACCTCGCGCATCATCTCAACACTTCCCGAAAAGCAGTGTACCAGCGCATTTGGTCTGTATTTTTTTAATATCTCCAGCGTATCTCCGTGCGCTTCACGATTGTGAATTACCACGGGCATTTTGAGGCTTTCGGCAAGCTCAAGCTGCTGTATAAAAATTTTCTTTTGCAAATCACGGTCGATGTCCCAATGATAATCAAGCCCGATTTCTCCTATCGCCGCGACCTTTTTGTGTTCGCACAGCTTTGCAAGCCGACTTAGATAATCATCTGGCATATTGTCAAGATTTTCGGGATGGTATCCCACGGCGGCGTACATAAAATCGTATTTTTCGGCGTAGCTTATGCTGATTTTTGAAGTTTCAAGGTCAACCGAATTGTTAACTATACCGCATACTCCCTTTGAGGGCAGGCTTTCAATCAGCTCAAAGCGGTCGCCGTCAAACTTTGCGTCATCATAGTGCGCGTGCGCGTCAAATATATTGTTAAAGCTCACATTATTCACCGTCCGTACTGCTTATTATTCTTACCTTGTTTTCGCGTAATATCGGCAAAATTTGCTTTTCTGTATCATCAAATTCCACAAAGTTGCTCAGGTAAATTTCATTACCTTTCGCATACATAATACAGCTTTCACCGTCAATATACACACCGTCGATATTGCTGTATGAGTAATTGTCCTTGACAATGTCAAAATAGTGTCCGGTAACGCTTACCCCATTGTCGGTGAGGACTAAAGCGTTGTTTGCCGACAAAAACACAAACAACAGTATGATTACATACACAAGGTACAAAAACGTTTTCATACGCTTTTTTGTTTTGCCTGAGTTAAAAATTGCCTCGTAGTCTTTCATCCTTTTGTATCGCTTTTTAAAAAGCCTGCGGTAAACGGTGTCGCGGGAAATATAACCCATTACCATACTGCCGATAAAAGCAGGCATCACACAGTACAGTCCGTTGTACCACTCAAAAGCCGAGCTGTACAATGTGTTGTGATACATAATGCCGCACACGGCAAAATACACCGTTAAGCACACGAAAAGCACCGGAAAAAACATCATCAGCGCAGACACCGCAAACGGTACAAAGCCGGTTGAGCCGTAGTACTCGCGCAGTCTCTCCTTGAGGCAAAAGTATTTTTCGTCAAATAAGGGTTTCGGCTCTCTGCACGATTTCATATATTCCACAAGGTTCTTTTCGTACAAAAGCAAATATTTTTTGCGTGAATAGCGTTTGAGCGCCTTTTTGTAATCGCCCTCAATAAAAGCGCAGTATGCCTTTGAGGCGTAGGCGCATTGTTCGTTTCCGATATAAAGCCCCATAACAAGCGCCTTTGCCAAGTCTGCTTGGCCTTTTGCAATATTGGTTCGGTCGGATTGCAGCTCTTCCTCCATATCGTTGTAGGCGGCGGCGCCGACGGTTATTTTTACGCTTTCGTCAACCTGCTTTTCGAGTTTTTCCAACACCTGTTCATCGTTTAAAGCCTTTTGCAGTTTCGGGAAAATCGCGAAAAAGTCATTTTCAAGCTTGTCAAAGCAAAGCTCCATACGCTCGGTATTTTCTACAAAGCAGTAATACCAGCAGGTAAAATCCCTGTCGTCAACATAGGGCATAATGTCGTACATCATACATTTAAATGTTTCACCGTACTTTTGGGAAAGGTCAATAATTATGCCCAGACCGCTTTTTTCAACTTCGCCTCCGCATTCAAGGCTGTAATCGAACTCAACGCAGAAACCGTCAAAGCTGAGCATACCTATCGCGGAATCCTCATCGTATATAAGATTGTAGTTATACGCCGAAGTTCTGCGCGCCATTTTATTAAATTTTTTAGCGAAAACGTCAATTAATTTGCTGACCATATTACCTCAAAAGCTCTGTTAAAAGTTAGACGGCGTAAAATACGCCGTCACAACAGTCGTTTTTATGTTATCACATTTCGGTGATGATTTCATTTACGGTTTTTCCCGGCGGAATCATCGGAAGTACATTTTCATCGGGGCTGATTTTAATATCGACAACCACGGGTTTGTTCAGAGCTACAGCCGCCTTGAGCACAGGCTCTATTTCTTCCGAAGACGAAATTGTCATACCGTCAATACCGAAAGCGTTTGCAAGCTTTACAAAGTCAGTTGCGCGGTGCGGGTCGGTCTGAGAAAAACGGTTGCCGTAAAAGAGCTTTTGCCACTGTCTTACCATACCCAGCACGCTGTTGTTCATAATGAGAACGACAACGGGCAAATCATATGACTTGAGCGTAACAAGCTCGTTTAGGTTCATATGAAAGCTGCCGTCGCCCGTAACAAGGAAAACACGCTTGTCGGGGTGAGAAACCTGAGCTCCCACAGCGGCGCCCATACCAAAGCCCATTGTGCCCATACCGCCTGAGGTAAGCAGGGTTTTGTTCTTTTCAATTTTGCTGTACTGAGCAACCCACATCTGGTGCTGACCTACGTCGGTAGCGATTATATCGTCGTCCGCCTTAATATCATTCAGCGCCTCAAGCACCTCTCTTGCGCTCGGATACGATGAGTCCTTTTTTACTTCTTTGTCGTCAAACTTGTGCTTCCACTCTCCGATTTTGGCAATCCAATCGGCGTGGTTCTGCTGTTCAAGTCCTACGGTCAGCGCAATAAGAATTTCCTTTACGTCGCCGAGGATATATTCGTCAACGTGAACGTTTTTGTTGATTTCCTTTTCGTCGATTTCAAGCTGTATAATCTTTGCCTGCTCGCCGAATTTTTCACGATCGCCCGCAACTCTGTCTGAAAATCTTGCTCCGCAGGCAATCATAAGGTCACATTCGGCGGTAGCCATACCTGTTTCGTAGCCGCCGTGCATACCGATGTTGCCCATACACAGCGGATGACTTGCGGGAATACAGCCGAGTCCCATAAGCGAACAGCAAACAGGCGCGTCAATAAGCTCGGCAAAAGCCTTAAATTCGGGACTTGCGTTTGCGCTGAGAATACCGCCGCCCGCGTAAATCATCGGGCGCTTTGAATTTCTGATAAGCTCCTGCACAACTCTTATGCTTTCGGGGTTCTTGACTTCAAAAATTCTCGGCTTTTTAGGCTCCGCCGGTGTAAATTCGGTTTTGTTTGCAGTAACATCCTTGGGAACGTCAACAAGCACGGGACCTTTTCTGCCGTCCTGAGCAAGCGCAAACGCCTTTCTTATTGCAGGAGCCAGATCCTCAACCTTTTCAACCAGATAACTCGCCTTTGTAATAGGCTTTACTATATCGACAATGTCAACCTCCTGGAAGCTGTCGCGTCCGAGCTGGTCGGTAGTTACGTTGCCCGTAATTGCAACAACGGGGATACTGTCGATGTTTGCGGTTGCGAGACCCGTTACAATGTTGGTTGCGCCGGGACCCGATGTCGTCATTACAACGCCTGTTCTGCCCGTTGAACGCGCGTAGCCGTCAGCGGCGTGAGACGCGCCCTGCTCGTGAGCGGTGAGGACGTGCTTGATTCTGTCGCTGTATTTATATAACGCGTCGTATGTATTAAGAGCGGCGCCGCCGGGATAGCCGAAAACGGTGTCAACCCCCTGTTCGAGTAAACATTCACAAATAATTTCTGCACCTGTAAGAAGCATATAAAATCTCTCCTGTTTTGCCGGGCAGCGCCCGACCTGTTTAATTCATATAATAAAAAGTATAAAAATAACCGTTCCATAAATGCCCGAGGACTAATAAAAAAACTCCGCCTCGTTAAAGAGACGAAGTGTTCTTCGCGGTACCACTCTTTTGCAAAAACCTCAGCCCGTAAAATATACGGAATCATATAACAAACAGGATAATGATACCCGCCGATAATCAATACCGTCCGACGGCTCTCTGAAAATTTAAAAATAAAGGCGGCTCGTCCCCGTCACTGCATTTATAATATAACTTGACGCTGTATTATATTTTACTTAATAAAAAAACTCTTGTCAATAGCGAATTGTCAACAATCACATACTTTTGCTGAATTTTAACGTTTTTTGAAAAAACTTGGCAATCAGACTTTGTATTCCCTCACAAACGCTTCGATTGCGCTGACGGTTTTTTTGCTTGCCATATCGCAGAATTTTACGAAATCCACACCCTCATTTTCGCTTAAATCATCCGATATAGCCCTTATTATCGCATACGGCGTCTTGCAGCAAAAACAAACGTGCCCTATTGCCGCTCCTTCCATTTCGCAGGCGAGTGCCGAAAAAACGCTGTTTATGCGAAGTCTTTGCTTAAGCGAGGAAATAAAAATATCTCCGCTGGCGATTACGCCCGACTCAACTTTGGTGTCGGGTATTTTCCTGCAAACCCTCTCAAGCAGACGCGATGCCTTTTTGTCACATTCAAAATACATAACCTCTCCGTCCGGGAAAGACACCTCGCCCTGTCGGTCGCCGAGGGCGGAAGTGTTCATATCGTGTTCCACAGACTTGGTGGCTACGACAATGTCTCCGACCTTTACAAGCGGAGAAACCGCGCCCGCAACGCCGCTGTTTACGATTACGTCGGGACTGAATTTTTCAATCATAACCGTTGCGCACATCGCGGCGTTTACCTTGCCCACTCCGCAAACCACAACTACAACATCTTTATCGCAAAGCCTGCCGAAATTAAAAGTCATATTGAAATGATTTTCTGTTTTTACGCCGCTGCAAAGGGCAATAATTCCGTCAGCTTCAATCTGCATTGCACAAATAATACCTATCATAAGTTAATCTCTCCGATTCAAAAATTAAAAATTGCCTGTCTGATACATAATTACCGACAACGCCGTCAGCGGAGCAGTCTCGGCACGCAGGATACGCTTTCCGAGCGTTGCCGCAGTCGCCCCGTGCTTTACGAGCAAATCAACTTCGCTCTGCTCAAAGCCGCCCTCGCTGCCGATAAACATACCTATCGACTTTACGGGCGAGGTGAGAATGTTGTTTATATGCTCTCCGCCCATTTCGTAAAACACAATCGTCTTTTCGTTTTGGCGGGTGTCCTCTGCCGCTGCGGGAAAGGTTACGCACGGGCAAACCTCGGGCACAATGCCGCGTCTGCTCTGCATTGCCGCCTGCAGGGCGATTTTCTGCCAGCGTTCACGTTTTTTTACAAGCGCCTTTTTATCGGGGCGCGACACACAGCGCGATGTAATCATCGGCACAATCCGGCTCACTCCCAACTCAACGCATTTCTGAATAATGTACTCCATTTTGTCGCCCTTTGGCAAAGCCTGATACAGAGTGACAAATACGTTAGGCTCGTTTTCGCATTTTTTACGTTTGAGCACCTCAACGGTTACGCTGTCGCTGTTTATGCTGAAAACCTCGCAGGTGCACTGTGTCAAATCGGGAGTAACAAGCGTCAGCTCCTCTCCCCTGTTCATACGCAAAACCTTTGAAATATGCTTGGCGTCCTCGCCCGTAATTATGTGACGGTCGCCCGAAATATTATCCTGTGTAAAAAACCATGCCATAAACACACCCCGCTAAACTATATATAAAATAAGTAACAACATAAGTAATAACGAAAACGCACAAAAATTTTTACAATCATTTTACAATCATTTCTTATTTAATCGTTTCCGTTTTTAAATCCGATGTAATATCTATAATATCAAAATTTAAAAACAATTGCAATAATATTGTCAGAGTGTTAAAATATGTGCGGGTGATTTTTATGATAAATTTGAACGATTTGGATATAATTGCATTATTGAGAAAAAATAACCTTAACGCCGACACCCTGCAGGAGGTTGTCGTGGAAAAGCTGAGAGCCAAAAAGCTCAAGGTTGCCACCGCCGAAAGCTGTACCGGCGGGCTTGTAAGCGAGCGGATTACCCGTGTGAGCGGAGCAAGCGAGGTGTTTGACTGCGGAATTTGCTCGTATTCAAACGAGATTAAACACAAGGTGCTGGGCGTAAGCGAGGACACCCTGGCAATTCTGGGAGCCGTGTCTGCCGAAACCGCAATTCAGATGGCAGAGGGCGTTAAAAAACTTGCGCAGAGCGACATCGGAATAAGCACCACGGGCATAGCGGGACCCACGGGAGGAACGCCCGAAAAACCCGTCGGTCTTGTGTATATGGGCGTGTGCACCGACAAAAAAACCTATGCGATAAAGCTGAATTTAGGCGGCAGAAACAATATAATTAACTCAAGAAATTATGTAAGAAAGCTAACAAGCGACGCTGTTTTGTTTACAATTTTAAACATAATACACGAGCAATTGTAAATGTTGTAAAAAAAACTTGTAAAAAAATTG
Source organism: uncultured Ruminococcus sp. (assembly GCA_904393835.1). Taxonomy (GTDB): domain Bacteria; phylum Bacillota; class Clostridia; order Oscillospirales; family Acutalibacteraceae; genus Ruminococcoides. Next base: position 148,441 of record CAJFNC010000008.1, read on the forward strand.
TTTATGTGCTAAAATTGTTTTGTTACTATGGGGTTGTGGGGTGTTTTTACCCGAATTCCATAGATCTGTAAAATTTAATATCCGTCAGAATGGAGTTGATTTTTTATGGCAAGAAGTGCAGGTATTCTTTTATCGATTACTTCACTTCCGTCCCCCTACGGAATAGGCACTATCGGCAAGGAGGCAAGACAGTTTGCCGACTTTTTAAAAAAGTCAGGTCAGACCGTTTGGCAGATTCTTCCCGTAGGACCTACAAGCTACGGCGACTCACCCTATCAGTCGTTCTCTACCTATGCAGGCAACCCGTATCTTATTGACCTCGACACGCTTTGCGACGAGGGCTTGCTCACAAAAGATTTGCTTGACAGCTACGACTGGGGCTCAAACGACGCCGAAGTAGATTATGAGAAAATCTACAACAACAGATTTGAAGTTTTGAAAATCGCTTATGACAACTTTAAAAAGTGCGACCAGAAGAATTTTACTGCTTTTAAGCGCAAAAACAGCAAATGGCTTAAAAATTATGCGCTTTATATGGCAGTTAAAAAGAGCTTCGGTATGATTTCGTGGACAGAATGGCCCGATGAAGAAATCAAAATGCACGAAGAGGCTGCCGTTAAGCGTTACGAGCGCAAGCTCAAAGACGACGTTGACTTCTGGAAATTTGTTCAGTTCAAGTTTTACGAACAATGGGAAAGCTTCCGCGCCTATGTAAACGGCCTCGGAATTAAAATTTTGGGCGATATGCCTATCTATGTTGCCATGGACAGCGCAGACACCTGGGCTAATCCCGAATTGTTCCAGCTCTATGATGACGGAGATCCGATAGCGGTTGCAGGTTGTCCTCCGGATTACTTCTCCGCAACCGGTCAGCTTTGGGGTAACCCGCTTTACGACTGGGATTACCTTGAGCAGCTCGACTACGATTGGTGGTTTGAGCGAATCGAGGCTGCCTCAAAATTATTTGATATTACAAGAATCGACCACTTCAGAGCTTTCGCAAGCTACTATTCAATTCCATGGCCGGCAGAAAACGCAATAAACGGCGAATGGATTGCAGGTCCCAGATACAAGTTCTTCCAAATGATGGAGGAAAAAATCGGCAAAATTGACATCGTTGCAGAGGACTTGGGTACTCTTACCCCCGACGTAACCGAGCTTATGGAACAGACAGGTTACCCCGGAATGAAAGTTCTTGAATTTGCTTTTGACAGCGACGAAGAAAACGACTACCTGCCCCACAAGTACACCGAAAACTGCGTTGTTTACACGGGTACTCACGACAACGACACGGTTATGGGCTGGGCTGAAACAGCTAAACCCGAAGACGTTGCATATGCAAGAAGCTACTGCAAAATGCCCGACGACGAACCGTTTAACTGGGGACTTATCCGTACGGCATATGAGAGCAAGGCTGATATGGCTGTTGTTCCGATGCAGGATATACTCGGTCTCGGATCTGAGGCAAGAATGAACATTCCCTCAACTTTGGGCGGCAACTGGGTATGGAGACTTGACGGCGATGCTCTTACAGAAGAGCTTGCAGATAAATTAAAAACAATGTCTGTAAACAGCGGACGATTGGAGGATTAATACAATGGGTAATATTATGGAAAAGCTTGAGCTTACGGCACAGTCAATGTACTGTAAAAAGGTTGAAGAGCTTAATCCGTCCGAGCTTCACCTTGCGCTCGGCAAGGCGGTTATGGGCGAAATAGCCGACAACTGGGCTAAAAGCAAAGCAAAACAAAACAGCGAACGCAGAGCTTACTACTTCTCGGCAGAGTTCCTGATGGGCAGAATGATGTACAACAACCTCTACTGCCTCGGTATTCTTGACGATGTTAAGAAAATGCTCAAGAAAAAGGGCGTTGACATCAACGTATTCGAGGAAATCGACGACGCTGCTCTCGGTAACGGCGGTCTCGGCAGACTTGCAGCCTGCTACCTCGACAGTGCGGCTACTCAGGAAGTTCCGCTCGATGGCTACGGCATTCGCTACAAATACGGTCTTTTCAAACAGCTCATCAGAGACGGCTACCAGGTAGAGGTTGCCGACAACTGGCAGAGATTTGAAGATCCCTGGTGCCTCAGAGTTGAGGACGACGCCGTAACTGTTTCTTTCAAGGGTCAGACAGTAAAGGCTGTTCCGTATGATATGGCTGTTATCGGCTGCAAAACCGACAACATCAACACACTCAGACTTTGGCAGGCTGAACCAATCAATGAATTTGATTTTGCCGCTTTCAATGACACACAGTATGACAAGGCTGTACAGGAAAAGAACGACGCCGAAAACATCACAAAGGTTCTTTACCCCAACGACAACAAGTACGAGGGCAAGGTATTAAGACTTAAGCAACAGTACTTCTTCTGCTCTGCTTCTTTGCAGGATATTATGCGTCGTTACAAAGCTAAACACGGCAACGACTTCAGCTACTTTGCTAAGGAAAACGCTATTCAGCTTAACGACACACACCCGGTTTCATGCGTACCCGAGCTTGTAAGACTTCTTATGAATGAGGGCTTCAATTTTGACGACGCTTTTGAAATCGCAAGAGAAACCTGCTCATACACAAACCACACAGTATTGGGCGAGGCTCTTGAAAAATGGCCTGCTGACCTTATGACACAGGTAATTCCCGAAATTTATCACATCATCTGCCTCATTGCCAACAAGTGCCAGGAAGAGCTTACAGCTAAGGGCGTAAGCGAAGAAATGAAGGCTAAGATGCGTATTGTTGACGGCAACGTTGTTCATATGGCAAGACTTGCTACTTATGCAGGCACATATGTAAACGGTGTTGCTAAGCTCCACACGGAAATCCTCAAGGATGACGTTCTCAAGGAGTGGTATCAGGTATATCCCGAAAGATTCCAGAACAAGACAAACGGTATTACACAGCGCCGTTGGCTCGGTCTTTGCAACCCTGAGCTTTCCGCTCTTATTACAGAGAAGGTTGGTTCCGACGAATGGCTCACAAACCTTTCACTTATTTCAAAGCTCAACGATTGCATTGACGCAAGAACTATCACTAAGTTCAACACAATTAAGAAGAAAAAGAAAGTACAGCTCGCAGAGTACATCAAGAAGATGGACGGTTTTGACGTTAATCCCGACACAATTTTTGACGTTCAGGTTAAGCGTTTGCACGAGTATAAGAGACAGCTCCTCAACGCTTTCTCAATCATGGCTATCTACTTCAGATTAAAAGAGGGCAAGCTCCCCAACTGGACGCCTACAACCTTTATTTTCGGCGCTAAGGCTGCTCCAGGTTACGCAAGAGCTAAGGCAATTATTAAGTACATCAACGAAATTGCCAACCTCGTAAACAACGATCCCGAAACAAAAGACAAGCTTCAGGTTTACTTCATCTCCAACTACAACGTATCTTACGCTGAAAAGATTGTTGTTGCTGCCGATATTTCCGAGCAGACTTCAACAGCAGGTCTTGAGGCTTCGGGTACAGGTAATATGAAGTTTATGCTCAACGGCGCTGTTACACTCGGTACTTATGACGGTGCTAACATCGAAATTGCTGAGTGCGCAGGCGAAGAAAACGAGTATATCTTCGGCGCAAGAGTTGAAGATATTGAAAGACTCAAGGCTGAAGGCTACAATCCTAAGGCATTGTATGAGGCTAATCCCGAAATCAAGAGAGTTGTTGACACACTTATCGACGGCACATTTGATGACGACGGCGCTCAGGGCGAAGGCAGCTTTAAGGAGCTTCACGACGCTCTTCTCCAGGATTCATCATGGCAGAAAGCGGACAACTACTTCCTTATTTACGATCTTCCGCTCTATCTTGACGCTAAGATTAAGGCTAACGCCGATTACGCTAACCGCAAGGAATTTGGTAAGAAGTGCCTCTTGAACATTGCCAACGCAGGTATGTTCTCATCTGACCGTGCTATTATTGAGTACGCTGATGAAATCTGGCACGTTAGCCACAAATAATAAGTTTTGACTTTAACATTTAAGCAGGGGTACAAAAGTATCCCTGCTTTTTTGCGCATTTTTATAAATACGCAGAAATCTTGAACAACAGAAAAGAAAAAGCAGTAAACCATCTCAGATTTACTGCTTTGCTTTTTATATTTTAAATATACGGCGATTTTATAATCAGTCGGTATCAAGCTTCAATACTGCCATAAACGCCTCCTGCGGCACCTCTACGCTGCCCAGCTGACGCATACGTTTTTTACCCTCTTTCTGCTTTTCAAGCAGCTTTTTCTTACGGCTTATGTCGCCGCCGTAGCACTTGGCAAGCACATCCTTGCGCATTGCCTTAACTGTTTCACGGGCAATAATCTTGCCGCCGATGCAAGCCTGAATCGGGACTTCAAAGAGCTGGCGCGGGATTTTTTCCTTGAGCTTTTCCGCCATTTTTCTGGCTCTGCCATAGGCTTTGTCCTTGTGAATGATAAACGACAGCGCGTCAACAACCTCGCCGTTGAGCATAATGTCGAGCTTAACAAGCTGACTCGGCTCATAGCCTTTCATCTCATAGTCAAACGACGCATATCCCCTTGTGCGTGATTTAAGAGTATCAAAAAAGTCGTATATAATCTCGGCGAGCGGCAACTCATAGTGCAAATCAACGCGGTCTGCGTCAATATACTGCATATCGACAAAAGTGCCTCGTCTGTCCTGACAAAGCTCCATAATATTGCCCACATACTCCTTGGGTGCATAGATGTGCGCATTGGTAACCGGTTCTTCCGCAAGCTGAATAAGCGATGGGTCGGGATAATTTGTTGGGTTGTCAATCATCTTTACAGTGCCGTCGGTAAGTGTAATTCTGTAAATAACGCTGGGCGCTGTTGTAATCAGGTCAAGCTGATATTCACGCTCCAGCCTTTCCTGAATAATCTCCATATGCAAAAGCCCCAAAAATCCGCATCTGAAGCCGAATCCCAATGCAACCGAGGTTTCGGGTTCAAATGAAAGAGCTGCATCATTTAGCTGGAGCTTTTCAAGCGCATCCTTTAGGTCGCCGTACTTAGCGCCGTCAACGGGATAAATACCGCAGAACACCATCGGCTGAGCCTCACGATAGCCGGGGAGAGGTTCTTCGGCGGGATTTGAAGTCAGAGTAACGGTATCTCCTACCTTTGCGTCGGAGATTTTCTTGATTGACGCAGCAATATAACCTACCTCGCCCGCATAGAGACCGTCGGTTTTCTCCATTGAGGTAGCGTGCATAATGCCGCATTCCACAACATTGAATACACTGCCCGTCTGCATAAGCTTGAACTCGTCGCCCGGGTGTATTTGACCCTCTTTAAGGCGCACGTAGATAATAACACCTTTGTAGCTGTCATAGTAGCTGTCAAAAATCAAAGCTCTGAGCGGCGCATTGACGTCGCCCTGGGGCGCGGGAATATCCGAAACAATCTTTTCGAGCACCTGATGAATATTTATACCCGCCTTTGCCGAAATTTTCGGAGCGTCCTCGGCAGGGATACCGATTACATCCTCAATCTCCGCAATTACCCTGTCGGGATCGGCGCTGGGCAGGTCAATTTTGTTGATTACAGGCACAATTTCAAGTCCGCTGTCAACCGCGAGATATGTATTTGCAAGAGTCTGAGCCTCAATGCCCTGCGACGCGTCAACCACAAGGATTGCACCCTCACAAGCGGCAAGCGAACGCGACACCTCGTAGTTAAAGTCAACGTGGCCGGGGGTATCTATGAGGTTAAAAAGATATTGTTCACCGTTGTCGGCAGTGTAACATACGCTTACTGCACGGGCTTTTATTGTGATGCCTCTTTCCCTTTCAAGTTCCATATCGTCGAGGAGCTGGGCTTCCATATCCCTTTTTTCAACAGAATGTGTCTGCTCAAGGATTCTGTCGGCAAGGGTACTTTTGCCGTGGTCAATATGGGCGATTATGCAAAAATTTCTGATTTTGTCCTGAGGAAACGACAATACAATTCACCTACTTAAACATATATACAATTATTATAGCATATTCAGGCAACTAAAACAAGCAAATTTACTCTGACGTCGGGACAATTATAAGCACGCTGTTTAATTGAAATAAGTTAAAAGCAAAAAAGAAAGGCACGGAAAACCGTGCCTGAAAGTTAAATTAAGATACCTTGCGGTGCATTCTTCTGTACTGAATATAAAGAGCGATTGCAACCAAAAGGAAGAACAGCGCAACAAACACAAGCGCAAGGCAAATGCCGTTGCCGCACTGTACAAACAAATTATAAAGTGCGCGCGATTCCAGGTTGATTTTCGCAATCACGCCCGATAACAGAATTATTGTAGGTATTACGCCTACCGTCAAAAAAGCCCCGGCGACGCCGTAGTAAATATACTTTACCGCCCTATGCTTCCACTTGTTGGCAAGGAAAAAAACTACGCAGATTACTGCGATAAAGAAAATCAAACCGCCTATAACGAAAGGCAGAGCAGCTTTTACTGCCAAAAAGTAGCTTGACAATGATGAGAAAAACGGAATCTCTAAGGAATTTTTATAAACAGCGGCAGCTTTGTTAACAAGGTTATCACGGCTTGCCGCACTGGTTACCTTTATATTGTTTTCGTCAATATATTTGTCAAGGGCAGCATTGAATGTCTGCTTAAATTCGGTTGTATCGATTTTGGTGCCCTCGCCGTTGTAATAACTTTCCAGATAATTCTGAGTGTCATTGCTGAGCATAACGCCGTTAATTAAGCCGTCAAAAAACTCTTCTTTTAAGCCGGACGCATAACCGAGGTCAGTTAAATCTTCGGTAATTTCGTCGGCCTTGTCATTAAAATAGTTCGAGCTGTTCATACTGTCAAACAAAAAGTCGGAACTATTAAACAAGGTAACGCTCAAAACCGTAGCAAGCGACAGAAAAAAGAGCAAAACACACAAAATAAATGAAAGCAAACCGAATACAGTATGTCTTACATACGAAGAAAGAGGTCTTTTAGCCATAATTAATCTCCCTCCTGCACGCTCGTATCAACCTGCGGTCCCGACACGTAGTCGGCATAAACAAAAAATCTACGCTCTGTCAAACCGAGTTCGTCAAACGGATAACAGGTGTACATAATAAGATTTTCACGGTCGGCAGAAAGGTCATACGCCGTAGTATCGGTTGCTTTTTTTACAGCAGTGTGGTTAATCTTATATGTATAGTTGCCGTAGCTTGTACGGATAGTAACAATCTGACCTTCTTCGGCATTTTTTAATCCGTTAAAATATGTATTGTTATGTCCTGCCACAAGAATTGTGCTGCCGTAGCCCGGAAGATGACTCCCTGTATATATGCCTACTCCGTTGCGAAGCGCTACATCGTCATCGCCGTAAAAAAGCTTATTGTTGATACCGCAATCTTCAATAATAAGCTCGCCAAACTGGTTTCCGTAGCCGGGAAATTCTATCGAGCTGCTGTCAATGTATTCTTTCGTTACAGTATTGCCGTTATCGTCCACTTCATCTCTGGTGACAGTGGGTTGAGTCGAATTCTCTGACACAGGCACAAAGATATTTTTATATTCGTTGGAAAAATCTTTTTCATAATTTGCAAAAATCAGACCGCCGGCATTGGCAATGGTGGTTACCGTAGGCATAAATGCAAGGTAAAGCACCAAATATGTTCCCAACAAAAATATAATGGGAAGAATTATAAAACTCTTCCCATTATATCTTTTATGCTTGTGTCTGCGCTTTCTGTCAGACATTATAATCAAGCTCTTTCTTTCTTAGTTTTAACGAGGTAAAGCGAACCGCCGCATACGAGAAGAACTGCAGCAGCACCGGCAATACCAAAGCCCATGAAGTTAGTCTCTGCACCGGTTGTTTTGATAACGTTCTTGTCACCAACTGTAGCGTTACCTGATGATGCAGAACCGTAAATGTAAGGAGAGCCGCTGAATACAGTAGCACCCTCAGCATCCTTAACGATAATAAGCTTTGCTGTACCGTCAAAAGATACTGTCAAGCCAAGAGCAGAACCTGCTGTCTTGAGGTAACCGAGAAGAACATTCTTCTGATCAAGTGAAAGATCTCTGAGGTCTTTAACACCTGCTGCCTTAACATAGTTCTCAACATCGTTGATAGCCTTGATGATTGTAGCTGACTGATCAGCTGTCATTTCAATCTTGTTGAAGTAACCTTCAGCCTGGTTGATGTAATCAGCTGAAATTGTCACACCGCTGATGTTTACACTCTTAAGCTCATCAAGAACCTTCTGTTCATTGCTGTTAATACCTGCTGCGAAAGCAGAAACGGTAGCTGTGGCAGCAAGAACAAGTGCAATCATAATTGATGCTAATTTTTTCATGATATTCTACCACCTTTATAAATTTAGATGCAAAAGCGTCATCATGAGACACTTTTGTCTATGCACGTATTATACCACTTTATTTTATATTTGTAAAGTATAAATCGACAATTTTTATAAAAAATTTCCGCTGGAGAAAAATTTTACTTAATTAGAAATTATTACAAATTATATAAGTATATTTTACAAAATTTGCCGCGCAAACTGTGCAAAATCACATAGAACTTAATCGATATTTATGACTTAGCTGCACATACTTGCAAGTATTTCGGGTTTTAACAGAATAATTTTGGCATAGTCGGTAGCAATAATTTTGTTTTTTGATAATTTTCCCAGTGTCTTACTTACAGTAATTCTTGACACCCCAACGGCGTCTGCAATCTGTTCGTGCGTCATTTTAACTACATTATTCTTGCTGTTTTCGAGTAATATTTTTGCAATTCTCTCGTCGGCAAGTTTGAATGTCATTGAGTCAAGCTGTGACGAAAGCAAACGGATTCGCTTTGACATAATCTCGAGCAATTCAAGAGCTATTTTCGGATACTGCGAAAATAAGTTGGTAAGAATCTGTTCGTCAATCATAATAACTCGGCAGTCACTGAGGGCGACGGCCGAACTGACGCGCGGCTCCTTGTCAAAAAAAGCTCCTTCTCCGAGTAATTCGCCGTGAGAAGCGATGTTAAGAGTTTTTTCATCACCGTCCGCGGAATTCATATAAACTTTTACTTTGCCCTTTTTAAGGTAACAAAAATTTTTTGCCCGATCTCCCTGGCGGTAAATTATTTCTCCCTTTTTATATGTTCGCACCACACCGTAAGAGTCGAGTATTTCCTGCATATCCTTATAAAGCTCCGTACCGGAATGAGCGGAAAAATTTTTAGTGTTGTCCATATCTTTCGCCTCCGACAGCAACATTTCTTAATTTTACTATATCACTTTTTATAAAACAAGTAAAGCGAAATTTGTAATTTCGCTTTGGGGCAATTTTGACAGTGTAAATTTGCAATGAAATATATTATTGATGTCACACAAATTACAAACGCTTTGATTATACCCGAAAAATAATACATAACCTGCAAGATAACAGATTAATCGCGAAAATTCAATTTTAAACGAAATGTTTGCATTAATAAAATTTATTATGTGTATTGCCTTAATTTAAAGCAAGCAGCACATTGCGCTGCAAATTCATCAGGGGTGACATTATCCTGTTTCATATATTACAAACTTTTTTCGTCACAAAAAATAACGGAACACTTTGAATTCTGTTTGTACTAATTATCTATTTATTCTGCGTTTCTATTGATAAATCTGTGAACTTCATTAAAAATTAACAAATAATTTCGTGCTTTTTAACTATACAAAAAATTCAAGCCACTTTATAATAAAATTGAATGACAATTATGTATAATTCTATTAAAGAAAGGTGAGTTACTATGAAAGCGATTAGGAAAATTTCAAAAATATTGTCATATCTGTTGACGGCAACTCTTTTGACTCCAATGATATCGGCGCTTCCTGTTTCGTCAGCTACGCCTGAAGGAACAAATATTGATTATACCTTCAGCGGGAAGAACGCCGATGATTCAGGTTATGCACAGGGTACGGTCACACTTTCATCCGATACAGACGGAACGTACGGTTTGTATTGGGCGGACAATTCAAAAGCGCTGGAAGGCTACTACGAGATAGATGAGCTTACTATTGCCGACGGAAAATCCGCTGTGTTTGAATTCGGCGACCATACCGCAATTCCGGCCGGCGCAACAAAACTTATTGCTGTTTCGGATAAGTCGGATTTGTCGGTTTCAGGGGCGGACGCTGTTTATTCGATTCCGACAAACAAGCAGCTTAATTTCGGTTCGGGAGAGCTGCTTTACACATTTAATTCATACTCCGATGTTCATATCGACGTCGGCAACTACTATGTCAATGCGGAAAAGAACTGGGCACAGGCACTTAAATTTGCAGTTGACAAGGGAACAGATTTTATCGTTTCCTCCGGCGATATGGTAACCAACGCTTCGGGTCCCGAAAGCGAATGGCTGATTTACGAAAAGGTTCTCGCTGAATCCGATTACGTAAATCCCGTATGGGAATCCGACGGCAACCATGATATGCGCAGCGGCGTCAGCTCCGGATTAACATCTTTTGTAAGAGCTCCGGGCACTGATAATACAATTGCAAATTATGACGCAAACAAACCTTACTACTATATAACAGAGCAAAGTACCGGAGATATATTTATTTTTATGGCTCTTGAATCTGACTCAAATCCCAGCAGCTGCGATGAATTCTCTCAGGAACAAATGCAGTGGCTGACAAGCCTTCTTGACACTACGGAACAGGGATTAATATTTATATTATTGAACATTCTCCGATAAAAGGTTTCGGTGCAGGCGACAGAATGGACAACCCGCATTATAAGGCCCACCTGAGTGAAAATTTCATTTCAACCGTTCAGTTCAAATCGCTTCTTCAGAAATATCCGAAGCTTATTTGGATGTCAGGTCACACGCACGAAGATTTTTCTATGGGGTATAATTATTCCAATGAAAACGAAACAGCTTGCCATATGATTCATAATCCCGCCGTAGCAGGCTCTACATGGGCTTCACCGTCGGCAACATCGCTTGACTATAATAACGGAGTAGGATACAATTCACAGGGTTATTATGTCGAGACATATCAAAATCAGGTTGTTTATTACGGAGCAAACCTAACCGACGAGTTGATCTATCCCGCATATTGCTACATTATGGACGGCGCCAGAAACACAACTCCCGACGCTACAAATCCCACCGAAGAACCTACTACTCAAAGCGCAACAGACGCTACGGGTGTAACCGGTTCGACTTTGCCCGCAGACATTGAAACAAGACGTGTTTATTTTGCGAATACGCTTAAATGGCAATTTATCGACTGCTACAGCTGGGCAAAAGCAGACACAAACAGTTGTGTATGGCCGGGATATGCGGCCACATATTACGGTACAAGTGAGCAGGGAGTTGATCTTTACTACTGTGACATTCCCGTTGACCATGACAATATTATATGGAATAATGCCGGAAACGGTTACCAAACGGCTGACATAGCCCTTGACGGAATTAACGATTTGTTTACACCCGCAGCAACAACAAGCAGCAAGAGTGTTCCTGTTACTGCTTCTGTCTGGGACTACGATCCCGTTACGCAACCGACCACGGCAGAACCCCCTGAAATTTCCACAGAGCCGGATGAAGAAGATGATTATGTACTTTGCTACTATAACAGCGGAGAACACGCATGGTCGGATATGGATACATATTTTGTAAAGCAGGACGACGGCACTTATACACTGGATTTCACGACAACAAACAGCGAAAACATAAGCTGTAATGTTTATAACAATACGACAAAGACCTATAACTGCGTTGCTTCAAGCACTTCCTTAACCTTTGCGGCGGGTAAGACATCATCCTACGATTTAACAGCTTCTTCTTCAAGAGGAAAGAGTCTTACAATCAGCGGGTTATCCGAGGGTTTGAATATTAAATTCTCATACGATCCCCGAGATAACATCTTGACCGTTGTCTGCGGCGAAGTCGTTGATTCTACAGCAGAGACTACAGAGCTTGTTGAGAAAACAACCTCCGCTACCGAAGAGAGTACCGTAGAATCCACACAGCCCGAAACAACAATCCCGGCAGTTCATAAACTCGGTGATGCAGATATGAACGGAGAGATCAATATTCAGGACGCAACAATTCTGCAAAAATATATTGCCGGACTGGTTACTCTTACAACCGAACAAATTGAATTAGGTGATGTTGATGCCAATAGTATCATCAGCATAAAAGACGCTACAATGATTCAAAAGTATACCTCAGATTTCATTACGGAATTTAAGGTGTCGGAATATACCCATAATATCTCAGTATTTACGGCTGAAGATTCAGAATCCCAATTTTCATGGACGGCAAACACCCTGACTGAGGCTCTGGCGCAGGTGGAACTTGAGCTTAAAGAAAAATACACATTCTCATCTTATGACCAGTATCAGAACCTAAAAAGATATTATTATTGCTATAAAGACACAACTACAGTTGATAATGAAAGTGAGGTAGTTGCGGAGTTTGCAAAACTTACCGAGGAACTTAACACAATCGCGGAGCACATAGGAGTTCCGAGAGTCTATCCGGTAGGGGATGTTTACTATTTTGAAAACACATATGATTGGTCAACGGTAAACTGTTATGCATGGAAAGGTTCTTCGGAATACGATGTATGACCGGGAAAAGAAATGCAAAAAGTCGGTACCAATAACGGTCATGATGTTTACGGAGTGAAATTTGACTATGCAGGTCAGTATACAAGTCTTATTTTCAATAACGGCTCTGAACAGACAGTCAATATAGAATTAAACTCGTATGAGTTTAACTGCTTCGGTCTTGACGGTACATCGGGAAGTGACGGAAAACTTAACGTTACAAATTTCAGCTACAACTCGGAAATTGAGCCTACTATTGCACCTACGACAACAAAGTCGGTAGAAGATAACCGGCGTTACGCGTTATGTTATTACAACAGCGGTTACCACGGCTGGAGCGATGTAGATACTTTCTTTACTCCTTTGTCAGACGGTACTTATTCGCTTCAGCTGGTTGCAACAAACAGCGAAAATATCAGCTTAAACGTTTTTGATAATTCTGCGTCAACCTATAACTGCGTTGCTGCAAGCACAAGTATGGCATTTGTTCCCGGTGAAACATCTGTCTATGATTTGACGGCTTCTTCAAGAGGAAAAAGCATAACAATCAACAGTCTGTCGGCAGGCTCCATCATTAACTTTGTCTATAACCCGACAGACAATACCTTGAGTGTTACCTGTAAGGGAATCGGAAGTACAGAGCCCACCGAACCTCCGATTGAACAGCCCTCAACGCCTGCCGGCGGTGATATTACATATGTTCTGTATATGGCTCCCGAGCAGTCTGTGATTGACGATAGCTGTTCATTTAAGGCAAACATCAAGGATAGCTCAAATTCATATCACAGCTATAATTTTGAAAAAACCGATATGACATATAACGGAGCAACCGTTTACGCAATTGAAATCACAAATCCCGAATACAGCGATGTTGTTAAAATTCAATTCCAAACGTGGGATTCAGCGGGCTCCTTTGTGGGGCAGGTTGTTGACGAGAAAAACTGTCCGATTGCAGAATGTAACAATAAAATTATGGTATGCACTTCCGCAAAAAGCGGTGCACTCAACATCTTTGACGCTGATTGAAATAAAAATTTCTGTCTGTTATAATATTATAAACTAATCATTAGGCAACGTCCGACTTTTTCACAAGCTGCTTATACGAATTAATATGGAGAATTATGAATTATTTATACGAAGTTGTAAGATACAATAAAAATATTCCTGCAATGATTCTTATGCAAAACAAGCCCGGATATCGGTGCAGAACTAATTTGCACTGGCACAAAGAACTGGAGCTAGTGTACATGATAAAAGGTCATCTTGATGTTTGCATAAACGGAAAACAAAAAACAATTTACGATAACGAATTGTATTTTGTTAACAGCGAGGTAATCCATGTGACTGACATTGAAGACGACAATAAGATTAACATGTATCTTGTCGTTCTGCTGTCTTACGAATTTATGCGTCAGTTTTTTCCTGATATCGACAGCATAGTTTTTGATGTGGACACAAACAAAGAAGCAAAAGCAAACATAATTTCCTCAATGCAAAATATTGTTAAGCACTGCGAAAACAGCAACGACATTTTTGGCGACATAAAGAAATATGAGGAAATTCTAAAAATATACTATGAACTTTTAAAACACTGTGCTGTTTATAAAAAAAACAACTTTGTTATAAAAACACCCAGGAATTTCGGACATGCAAAAAAAGTAATTGAATATGTAGGAAAACATTATACAGACGAGATCACTCTTAACGATATGGCTGAACTTGCCGAGTTGTCACCCGCCTATTTTTCTAAATATTTTAAAGATATTACCGGAACAAGCTTTTGTAAATATCTAAATGGCATCAGACTTGAATATGCACTCACGGATATGATTACACAGAATATGTCCGTTACAGATGCAGCGTTTAATAATGGATTTCCAAATGTAAAGTCATTTATTACACTTTGCAAAAAAGTTTACGGCTACACTCCGGCTCAGTATCGTATTCATCATAATGAATATTGAATAAATTCATTAGCTTTAATTGTCTGTTAAATGGCAGCAGGAAAATGTATTTTATTAAATAAATACACAACCTAATGACAACAGCCCATCTATTTTCCGGATGGGCTGTTTGTCAATTTACTCGCTATTAACTATATAATAAATAAGATATACGCAAAACATTCTTACTACACAATTATCTTAATATATAAAATTCTTAAACAGTTCAATTAAAAAGAATAATAGGAAAAAAGATAATTATACGTATACAAACAAAAAGCACCACAGAATGTGGTGCGTAAAATTCAAAGAACTCACCGCTTAGCGGTGTATATAAAAGGGTAAACACCCTGAAAACTGAATAAAGTAAAGCAGGAAAGGGAAGAAAGGGTTAAAGTAATACTGCAGACCTAAAATCAATTGGTCAAGCCCTCGACCTATTAGTACTGCCAAGCTAAATGCCTCACGACACTTACACACGCAGCCTATCAACCTCGTAGTCTTCA
>CAJFNC010000009.1 GCA_904393835.1 uncultured Ruminococcus sp.
TACTACTTTGGAGAATTTTTTTGTATAACTTTCTATGCGCACCCGCATAGCGGGTGGTTGTTTGGTTTGCTCTTCGTGCAAACCTGCCTAAAGGCTATAATATCAAAGGCGTTGACTTTTGCCAACGCCTTATTTGTCATCAATTATTTATTGAAAATTGACATAATGTCGTAGAAAGTATCATCGTCATCGTCAGTTTTATCCTTAGTCGACTTATCCGAAGCAGACTTCTCGTTGTTTTCAACGATAACAGACTCTTCCTCAAGCTTTTTCTTTGCAATCTGACCGTCGGCGTTAAAACCTGTTGCAATAACAGTAACGTTCATTGAATCTTCCATCTTGTCATCAATAACGGCACCCCATATAATGTTTGCATCCTCAGAAACCTTATCCTTAATCATTGTAGAAGCCGTGTCAATATCATCAAGACTTACGTCAGCAGAAGCTGTAATATTGATGATAACACCCTTAGCTCCGTCGATAGATGTTTCAAGCAACGGACTTGATACAGCGGCAGTTGCAGCGGCGGATGCCTTGTCCTTACCGCTTGCGCTGCCCATACCCATATGAGCATAGCCTGCGTCTTTCATAACCGAAGTTACGTCGGCAAAGTCAAGGTTAACAAGACCGGGCAAAAGAATGAGGTCAGAAATACTCTGAACACCCTGTCTGAGAACATCGTCGGCAATTGCAAAAGCGTTCTGCAATGTAATGCTCTGGTCAGAAACGTACTTAAGTCTTTCGTTGGGAACAATAATAAGTGAGTCAACACAAGAAGAAAGCTCCGCAATACCCTGCTCAGCCTGAGTCATTCTTCTTTTTCCTTCAAAAGCAAACGGCTTTGTAACAACTCCTACTGTCAGGATACCCATATCCTTGGCAATTTTTGCAACTACGGGAGCAGCGCCTGTACCTGTTCCGCCGCCCATACCTGCGGTTACGAATACCATATCAGTGTCCTTAAGCAAGCCTGCGATTTCGTCCTTGCTTTCTTCAGCCGCGCTCTTACCGATTGAGGGCATAGAACCTGCGCCCTTACCTCTGGTAAGTTTTTCACCGATTTGGATTTTTTGAGAAGCCTTGGACAATCTCAAAACGTGTTCATCAGTATTTATAGCAATAAATTCAACGTTTTTAACTTCCATAGCTACCATGCGGTTAACAGCGTTGCCGCCGCCTCCGCCTACGCCTATTACTTTGATTTTAGGCATATACTCGTTTTCAAGTTCCAATTCAAAAGCCATTTTTACGTCCTCCTAATAATCTGTATCATTTATACCGATAAAAATCCATAATAAATTAGTATACAATTATAATAAATATATTAACATACTTTTTTGTAAATATCAATGCTTTTTATTCGTTTTTTCTGCATTATAGTTCAATTTTACGCAATTTACAATACGATACGACGGTATTCAACTTTATTTTGCATTTTGCATCACCACGACTGCGCTTGTGTGGTACTTTCCGAGCTTTCGGTACCTGCCGTCGCTCCTATATCGTTCCAGGTCAGACTGTACGAGGAGCTCGGCTCGGTATTCTGAGTCGCCGCCTGTCCGTCAGCGTCTGTTGCATTCGTTGCCGACGTTGACGGCTGCGTAGTTTGAACAGTCTCATCCGGCTTATAATGCGAAATCTTTGTGGTATTGCATGCAGATACATCAAGCGTACCTGAAATAGTGCCCGTGTTGTTCGGGTCAAGCTTTTCATTTATAATGATTTTTGCTGTTTTTATTTTGTAGTCAATATCCTCCGGCAAGCCGATGTTAATTGTAATTCGATCATCGTATATCAATTTAATATTTGCCGTGTCAGTAATATCAAACGCCGTTATATCGCTCAGCTCGTTCGATTTTATGCTGTTTGATACCTGTTCAAGAATATCAGGAACATTTTTGTCGCTGAAATTTACATAATCGCCCTTTTTGGTGCTTTTGAGTTTATCACATTTGAGCTGCGGCAGCTTGTCATTATTATTGTCGGCAATATCAAGTATTCTGCCTTTTGCACTTACTATAATATAGTTTTTTCCGTTTTTAATAACATATGTAGGAGTAGCATTTTTTACTTTGATTGTAATGGTATCGGGGATCGTAAAATTAACCGACGCCTCCTCAATATACGGCAGATTATCGGTTATTTCCTCGGGGGTACTGCCGAGAACCGCCAAAAATATATTTTGCTGATAGCTTACATTGCTGAAACCGATTATTTGGTCGTCATAGTAATACTTGTTGCCTTCTACCTGAATTTTTTCCGTTTTAAAAAGAACAGTCAAGCTTAAAATTATGCCGATTGCAATTATAAATACGCAAATTCCTCCGTAAAGAAAAATCCTGCGGCGCCTGATTTGCTTTTGTGTAAGGTGTTTTTTGCGTCGGCGGATAACTTCGTTTTCCTGCTCGTGAATTTCCTTTACGCGTTGTTTCTGCTTTTGTCGCGCCGAAAATTCATCTATATAATAGCCGTCCTCAAAATCATGCGGCTTTAAATTTCTGATTCGTTGTTCGCTTTCGCGTTTATACTTTTCTTCTCTGCTTATTTCCTCATAACCCTGACGTCTTTTTTCGTTGACTGTCTGCTCTATTTTGCTGACAGGACGTTTTTGAGACGAAGAGGAGGATTTTTTTGCCGTTTTAGACTTTTTTTCTTGCTCTTTATGGTACTTCTGAGCTTGCTTAGCGGCAGTCTTTCTCTGCTTTGCAAGCTGCTTCCTTTCCTTAGAAGTCAGCGGTTTTTTATTATCCATCGGCAAATCCCTCCTTTTTTAATTCTATATTTTCTTTATATCTGCACCGAGTGCTGACAGCTTTTGTTCAAAACTTTCATAACCTCTTTCAAGGTATTTTACACCCGAAATTTCACTTTTGCCCTCGGCGCAAAGGCTTGCAACCACTAAAGCGGCTGCTCCTCGCAGGTCGGTGGCGTTGGTATTGGCGCCGTACAGGCTTTTTACGCCTTCAACTATGGCGACTTTGCCCTCCGTCTTGATATTGGCACCCATACGCACCAGCTCGCTGATATGTCTGTATCTGTTTTCAAATATGTTTTCAACAAAAACCGTAGTTCCGTTTGCCACACTTGACGCCGCCATTAAAACAGCCTGAGCGTCGGTCGGAAAACCCGGATACGGCATTGTGCGTATTGTTTTCATTGATTTAATCACGCTCGGTGCAATAAAATTAATTTCGTTTTTATTGCATATAACCCTGCAGCCTGCCTCCTCAAACACGGGAATCACCGAAGAGAGATGAGAAGGAATTACGCCTTTCAGCGTGATTTGTGATGATGTTACCGCCGCGCATGACATCAGCGTTGCGGCAACGATTCTGTCCGGGATAATTGTATGCTTTGAAGCTGTGAGTTTATCTACGCCGTCAATCACTATTGTTCCCTCGCCTGCGCCGTAAACTCTTGCGCCGCAGCTGTTTAAGTATTCGGCAAGATCGCAAATTTCAGGCTCTCTTGCAGCATTTGTAATTGTAGTTGTACCGTTTGCTGTACTGGCTGCCACCATAATATCTTCGGTCGCGCCGACACTTGGAAACGGCAACGCTATTTTTGCCCCATGCAAACCTTTTGGGGCGCTGCAATTAAGATAACCGTGTTTTTCTCTGATTACCGCTCCCATCATTTTCAGAGCCTTTAGGTGCATATCTATCGGCCTGTGTCCGATTTCACAACCACCCGGAAGCGATAATTTTGCTCTGCCCATACGCGCGAGTACCGCTCCCATAAAGACAATGGAACTTCGCGTTTTACGCATAAGCTCATCGGGAATATCAAAGCTGTCAACATATGTTGCGTTGACAATCATAGTATCGTCATAACGCTTCACGTTGCAGCCAAGATAACGAAGAATTTCACAAGAGGCTTCAACGTCGGAAAGCTTAGGGCAGTTGAAAATAAGGTTTTCACCATTTGTAAGCAGAGACGCCGCCAATATCGGCAAGGCGCTGTTCTTTGCACCCTGTACGAAGGTTTCTCCGTATAATTTATTTTTTCCCGTAACAAGCAACTTTGACACAGTAACACCCTCTCAAAAAGAATACCTATACATTCTATGAGAGAACACGGCAGATGTTACACCTCAAACGAATCCGAGTATGTTTTTTACTACAGAGTAAATTCGCTCGTTGGCGTCGATTATTGCCATTTTCTTGGAATTTTCGCCAATCTTTGCAAGCTTCTTGGGATCAAGAAGCATTTTATCGACCTTTTTCATCAATAACTCGCCGGAAAGATCTGTTTCCTCAATAATTTCAGCCGCACCGGAGTTTACCAAAGCCATGGCGTTGTGATACTGATGATTTTCCGCAACATTGGGCGACGGGATTAGAATTGCGGGTTTGCCCATAGCCTCAATTTCGCTTAAGGTAATTGCGCCTGCACGGCAAATAACCAGATCTGCCGCCGCCATACAGGTAGGCATATTGTCAATGTACGGGCGCACATCCAGGTTACTGCATTTTTTTATATCTGTACCGTATTTCTTTACAAGTTCGGGAAACCATTCACCGTAACTGCCGTATGCATGAATATGCTGATATCTGCCGTCCTTGCCGCTTCGGGCAACAAGCTGAGCAACGGCTTCGTTGATTCTTCTTGCGCCCAAACTTCCTCCGAATGACAAAATAACGGGACGTGCGTCAAGGTTTAAATTCCTGCGTGACTGCTCCTTGTCAGCTGTGAGAATTTCACATCTTACCGGATTGCCTGTAATGACAAAGTCGGCTTTCTCAAAATACTTTTTAGCATCGGGCACTGCCAGCATAACCTTTTTTACGTCTTTTGAAAGCATTTTATTTGTAACACCCGGATATGCGTTTTGTTCGTGGATTATGCAGGGGATTCCCATTTTTGCCGCCGTTCTTACGACAGGGCCCGAAACATAGCCGCCTGTTCCGATACAAATATCGGGTTTAAATTTTTCAATTATTTTCTTTGCTTCATGCGAAGAAGTAAATGTTCTTGAAACCGTCTTGACATTTTCTATCATACTTTTCGGAGAAAAACTACGCTTAAATCCGCTGATTTTGATGGATTCAATATTGTAACCCGCATTTTTAACGAGTCTTTGCTCCATTCCGCCCTTATTTCCGATAAATAGAAATTCCGTATCAGGACGTTTTGACTTTATATAGCCGGCGATTGCAAGCGCAGGATTTATGTGTCCCGCTGTACCGCCGCCCGCAAGTAAAACTTTCATTGTATGCCTCCCTGTTACTGACGTTCAATATTTGCCGTTCGTGAAATTGACAGAACAATTCCCATCTGTGCCATCAACATAATAAGCGAACTGCCGCCGTAGCTGAAAAACGGCAAGCTGATACCTGTATTCGGAAGCCAGTCTGTAATTACCAAAATATTGAGCACTACCTGAATACCAATCTGCGAGGTAAGACCTATTCCCAAAATTTTTCCGAATTTATCCTTTGCACGCAAAGAAAGTGTAATTCCTCTCCAAACGAGCAGTGCAAATATGAGCAGTATAATTGTTGCTCCGATAAGTCCGAGCTCTTCCACAACGATTGCAAAAATAAAGTCATTCTGAGGTTCGGGCAGGTACAGGTACTTCTGTCTGGACTGTCCAAGCCCCAATCCCCAAAGCCCGCCTGAGCCGATTGCATACAGCGAATTTCGGGTTTGCCATGTGGTCTGCCACATTTCTTCCGTGGTATATTCAAGTGCCTGACCCCAGCCGTCCAAACGGCTCATTGCGTAGGAAAGCTGACCTGTTAAAGCAAGCAAAATAACAACAGCGCCTAAAATCAGAACACCTATTACCAGGTATTTTGTTTTCATTCCGCCGATATAAAGCATTAACACTGTCAAAATACCAAGAATAACAATACCGGAATAATGCGGCTCCAAAAACAGCAAAATTGCTGTGGTAGAAAAGACGATAATACCGGGCAGAACGCTGTAGCGCGCGAACTGCATTTTGTTGTAATACTTACTTGACCAGTGTGCAAAGAAAAGAATGATTGCAAACTTTGCAATTTCCGACGGCTGAATGTTGAACATTCCCAGAGGAATCCAACGCTTAATACCTGTGCTCGTCGGTATTGCCAACACCACGGCAAGCGATATATACGAAATTAAAAGAACAATAAACGCTATTCGGTGAAGTTTATTGTAGTTAAAGAATGACATCAATGCCATTGCTACAATGCCTATTGCAATAAAAATAAGCTGACGTTCAAGGTAATAGTAGCTGTCGCCCTGGTACTTGTAAGCATTGGCGTAGCTTGCGGAAAACATCATTATTGTTCCGATTGTAAGCAATATCAATATTATTGCACAAAACGGAAGGTCAATTCCCATTCCGATTGAAAACCATTTTGTTTTTTTCATTTTACGCTGACGTGAAGGACGAACAAAAAATTTTTCTTGTTTTATCTTTTGCTCAGAATACTCGTCATCATATATTCTGTTTATATCGGCTTTAAGTATCATTCTGCTCTGAGGTGACATTCAGTCGTTCCCCCTTTGAAAAATAAATTTATACGCTTACAACCCCAAAATACACGAGTGCAAAGGCAATTGCGCCGAAAACTGCTGTTACGGCGCTGAATACCGTAACGATTTTAACTTCGCTCCAACCGCACATTTCAAAATGATGGTGAATAGGGCTCATTTTAAACAGACGTTTGCCGTGAGTAATTTTAAAATAAGTTACCTGAAGAATTACAGAGAACATTTCCGCAAGATATACAATACCTAACGGCAAAAGCAGTATAGGCATATTGATTGCGAAAGCAAATCCGCATACGAGTCCGCCGAGGAACAGCGAGCCCGTGTCACCCATAAATACTTTTGCGGGATGAAAATTCCATAACAAAAAGCCCAGGCATGCGCCTGCCGCAGCGGCGCCCATTGCCGTAATTCCGAGGCAGTTGAGTATGCTTGCAATAAGCATAACAGCGATTGACACGAAAAAGGTAATTGAACCGTCAAGCCCGTCGATACCGTCAGTAAGGTTAACAGCGTTAACAATGCCTACAATCACAATTGCCGATATAATGTAGTAAAAGAAGCCCAGATCAACCTCTCCTAAAAACGGAATTATTGTTGAGGTTGACCCCCCGGCTACCGCCATTACAATAAGATAGATTATTGCAGCGGCAAACTGCAAAACTAGTTTTTGGATTGCGGTCAAGCCGAGATTGCGTTTTTTTATTACCTTAGTGTAGTCGTCGATAAAACCGATTAAACCATTGGCAAGAGCCAAACCGAGTGCAGCAAATATCATAACGCTCTCTTTGGGAATATCGGCAAAATAGGTGTTGATAAAATTCGGACCTGCAAATATATAAATAACTGTGCTGATAATGGTGACTACGGCAATCGCAAGTATAAACATTATGCCGCCCATTGTCGGGGTGCCCTGTTTGCTTTTGTGCCAGCTGGGACCTTCTTCAAGAATCGTCTGGCCAAAGTGCAGTTTGCGAAGATACGGTATTAAAAATTTTCCCGCAACAGCCGAGATCAAAAACGCCCCGAGCGCCGCACATAATGTCCATATTCCGTAAATCATCATAATTATCTTTCCTTTCAAACTTTTACATTTTAATCGTTAAACGAATTATCGCTTGAAGATGAGAATGTTACCGTTATTACACTGCCCGGACTTACGGAAGTACCCTCTGCAATATCCTGCCGTGTGCTGAGTCCGCCCGAACTAACAGCGCCCTTAAAGCTGATGTTAAGCCCGTAAGAGCTTGCCACGCTGTTTACTTGTGTTGCGGACAATCCGACAAGATTAGGAACCGTTACCGTTTGTTCTCGACTGTCCTCGTCGGTATAAAGTACAATTGTTCCGCCGTTTGCAAGCTTTGATGAAACAGAAGGAATTTGTGAAATTACCTTGTCGCCTGTTCCCTTGACCGTAACTTCAAAGCCGTCGTTTTTGATTTGTTCCTTTGCTTTATCAAGAGACAAGCCTATATAGTTGCCCGCAGTAGCGTCAACATATTGAAGCTCGCTCTCTTTATAGTCGGTCTTGATTTCAAGATAAGGAAGAAGTTCCGACATAATGTTGATAAACACGGGAGACGCCACCTGAGAACCGTAGTAAGCGCTGCCCGAAGGAGTATCAAAGAACACAAGCATTGCAATCTGCGGGTCATCTGCCGGAGCGTAGCCGCAGAATGATGCAATGTAGTCCTCGGAAAATACGCTGATAGGATCCTTTACGTCAACTTTTTCGGTTGTACCCGTTTTACCTGCTACCTTGTAACCCGCAACATAGCCTGCGGTAGCGCCTGCTGTTTCGGTATTGTATGCAAGAATTTCATTCATTCTGTCTGAGGTTTCTTTTGAAATTACCTGGCGCTTAACATTTTTTTCAAATGTCTTTACAACGTTGCCCTCGGAATCGGTAATTTTTGAAACCACATACGGCTGCAAAATTTCACCGCCGTTCGCAACCGCCGCACAGGCAGTAATCATCTGAATAGGAGTAATAGTAAAGTTCTGACCGAAAGAAGCAACCGCAAGGTCAACCTCGCTCATATCATTATCCCAGAACTTACCCGTTGTTTCACCCGGCAGGTCAATTCCTGTTTTTTCTCGAAAACCGAAACTCTCATAATACTGACAAAATTTATTCATGCCGACAAGCTGACCTATCTGAATAAACGCGGGGTTGCAGGAGTTACATATTGCCTGCACAAAATTCTGTGTGCCGTGACCGCTGTGCAAGTGGCAGTGAATTATATCCTTACCGAATGTCATTGAACCTGTACAGGAAAATGTGCTTTTATCGTTTACTTTATTTTCCTCAAGCGCCATTGAAGCCACGCAAATCTTAAATACCGAACCCGGAGAATATGTATCGGTTACCGCCTTATTTCTCCACATTGCCGCAAGCTTTTCGCTTTCAGCCTGTGAGCGCTCATCTTCGGGCAAAGCCTCAATTTCTTTTTGGTCCGCCTCCGACAGTTCATAAGGGTTGTTCAAATCATATCCGCCTACTGTTACCATGGCAATAATTTCACCCGTATTTACGTCCATTGCAATACAAACGCCCCTGTTAAGAACGTTGTAATCCTGAATACCCTGTTTCATATATTTTTCGCAGATGGACTGAGCCGTTTCATCAATTGTAAGATAAACATTGTTTCCGTCCTCTGAATCAACACTCTGTTCATACTGGAAAGGCATATCGGTGCCGAGCGAAGTTTTTGCCGAAACTATTCTTCCGGGGGTACCCGACAGGTAGCTGTCATACTGATATTCAATACCTTCAAGTCCCTGTTCGTCGCTGCCCGTAAAGCCTATTACGCAGGAGGCAAGGTCGTTCTGAGGATAGTAACGCTTGTAGTCGTCAAGTATCTGAATAACATTTCCGCAGTTATATTCCTTTGAAAGCTGCTCAGAAAGTTCAAGCACCTTATCACGGGCTTCAACTTCTATTTTTCTTTTAACAACTACATAGTAGCTGTTCTGCTTTGTCTTTTCATATACGTTATCATAGTCAAGCTCAAGAATTTCGGACAAGCCTCTTGCCGCAGCCACCCTTTGCTCGTCATTTTTAAAGTTTGCCGGCGCCAAAACAACCTGCCACACCGAAGCGCTTTCCGCAAGCACCTTTCCGTTTTTATCGTAAATAGTGCCTCGTTTAGCCCTGATTGTTGTATCCTTTAGCTGCTGGTTTACCGCCTTTTCCTGAAGCTCGTTGCCCTGCACAAGCGTCAGATATCCGAGACGGCCGATAGCAGCGCCAAAACCTATTATCAGTATTAATACTATCAATATTGCGGTTCGCTGCCTTAATCGCTGGTTTGGCCCCTTTTCTGCTCGTTTTTTAGATTTAATGGGTGTGTTTTTTTGGTTTTCCAAAATAAATCTCCTTCCACCGCAATTTTATATTAAAATTTTTCAAATACCCGCATATATACCGAAAAAAGAGTCAAGACGCAGTCTTAACTCTCATTCCCTCATAACATATTTATTAAGTTGCAATAAATGTTATGACCAAAGATTTGTAAGTGAATCAATAAACTTTGTAAAAAGGTTCTCGCTCTGCTGAGCCGATACCTCTGCTTTGTCGCCGCCTGAAAGAGTGACAAATTCTTTTTGAGCGTCTGATGCTTTGGTCATACCAAGCACATTTTCGGCATATTCTTCAATTTCCGAATTTGAAAGCTTGCTTTCAACCTTCATCTGGTTTTGTGTGTAAACACTTTGACTGTCAGTAAGCTGATCCTTTGCTTCGCTGATTTGCTGGTTTAGCTCATTGAGCTGAACTTGTCCGATTATTATGGTTCCGATAACGAAAGCGATTGCAAGTCCGCAAACACTGCCAACAGCAAGCTTCAAAGGATTGTGCTTACGTCTTCTTATTTTTATAAGCTCCTCCTCCGGAAGAGTTACGATGTTATTCTTTTTTGAAGCTTTCTTTTTTGTATGCTGTTTATGTACTTCCTGCTGATCATCACGGTCGTCGCGTTTAGGAGCCGCCGAAGAACGTACAGCTTCCTCGTCAAAAAGACTTAAATCATAAGCAGCGTTTTTATTAATATATGCCATTATTCCTGCACACCGGACCTTTCTATAACTAAAATTTTCATAAAACACACATTTTTACCTTTTTATTCTTTTAAATAAAAAAGTTTCAAATTTTTAACAATTATTTCTAATTGCCACACACACAATCACAGTTTAACGCGATTACCCGAGACAAAAAAACCGTATATGTAGTAATTACAAATAAGTTAAATACTAATGCTTGTATTTGTAATATTCTTTACAACTTTGTTATATTTTACTACAAATCAGACGTTTTGTCTATACCTGAGAAGAATTATTTTTATATTTTTTAAATTTTTTCGCAAATTCTCAACTTTGCACTTCTCGCTCTCGGGTTTTCATTTAATTCTGTTTCATTTGCACAAATCGGCTTTTTATTTACCAATTTGGCTTTTGGTTTATTTCCGCAAACACAAACAGGAAAATCTTTCGGACAGGTGCAGCCCTGACACCATGACGCCATTTTTTGCTTAACTATTCTGTCCTCAAGTGAATGGAAAGTTATTACCGCCAGTCTTCCGCCGCTCCCGAGCATTTCAAAAGCCCCGTCAAGCCCTCTTTTAAGAGCTCCGAGTTCATCGTTTACCGCAATTCGCAGCGCTTGAAAGGTCTTACGTGCAGGATGTCCGTCTCTTCTAACTTTTTGCGGTACGTTTGATTTTATAATTTCTGCAAGCTCAAGGGTTGTTTTTATAGGTTTTGCCCGACGTGCCTCTTCAATTCCGCGGGCTATTGACCGAGCGTATTTTTCCTCACCGTAGCGGCTGATTATGCTGCTCAATTCCTCAACCGGCAAAGTGTTTACAAGTTCTTCTGCTGTTGTTCCGCTCCGACTCATACGCATATCCAGCGGTGCATCATCATGAAAAGAAAAACCTCTTTCCACAGTGTCAAGCTGATGTGATGAAACGCCAATATCAAGCAACACTCCGTCAAGCCTGCCCACGCCGCGGCTTTGCAAAAGCTCCTTTATATCGGCAAAATTCCCCTTTATAATCAGAGAATTTTCGTTATTCTTAAAACGCTCCGTCAAAGCCAGTATAGCGTCGGGATCCCGGTCAATTGAAATGAGTCTGCCCGTTGTAAGGCGTTTTAAAATCTCGCTGCTGTGACCTCCGCCGCCTGCGGTACCGTCAACATAAATACCGTTTTCCTTGATATTTAAGCCTTCGATTGTTTCATTAAGGAGCACAGGAACATGAGAAAATTCCATAAAATAACCTCCTTAAAATCTCAGCATTGAAACCGCTTCTGTCAGCGTATCCTGATGAGCTGCGGTAAATTCCTCGAATTTCGCCTTATTCCAGATTTCGACCCTGTTATTCATTCCGATTACGAGCGCTTCGCCCTCAATCTGAGCAAACTCACGCAAAGCCTGAGGAATAATAACCCTGCCTTGTGCGTTTGGCGTAACCTCAACAGCCGTAGCAGTAAAGGTGTACTGAAGTATCATTGCTTTGTCGGCGGGAAGCTGCATAATTTTTTCGCTTAAAGCGTTGAACTGCTCCTGCGACATTGCCTGAATACAACAATTGCCGAAACCTCTGGCAATATAAAATGTACTTCCGAGTTCCTCACGGAACTTTGCAGGCAAAACAATACGTCCTTTTGCGTCTATTGAATGGTTAGACATTCCGCTAAACATTTTGCCCACCTCCGTACATCTTATTTTTCATTAAAAATCGGTCTTTACAGTCACCGAATGACACCATATGACACCGATTGCTATAATTATACTCTATGATTTAAAAAAAATCAAGATAAAAGTTACGATTAATCTGTAAAATTTACAAATTCTTTCATAATTTTTTCAAATTTGAAATTTTTATTTAATTTATATTCCTATTTAGAATTTTAAATTAATATAATAACAAAAAGTGCATACATTTAAACCGATTAACATTTGAAATTCATCGGAGAAATATCTTAAAAGGTTACAAACAATCTAAAATATTACAAACATATGTTTGATAAAAAGATGCAAAAAAAACAGCCGCCCTGTCGGACGACTGTCATTCAGTGTCAAATATCAGTTACTGCTGTTACCGCTTTTTTGCGAATTAACTATACTTGTTCTGGTCTTTTTAATTGTTTCAAGCTGTTCCGCAATTGCCTGCTCTGTGCGTTTAATAATGCTGTCAACATAAACGTTGGTAGCTTTTCTGATTTCGGCAGACTTTTTCTTAGCATCGTCAACTATTTCCTTTGCCTTTGCCTGAGCCTCTCTTACCAACTCATTTTGGTTGAGCATTGCTTTTTTGCGTTCCTCGGCGGTTCTGATAATATTTTCAGACTCTCTTTTTGCCTCGGCAAGAATCTGCTTTCTGTCAGCAACAATATTTTTTGCCTGTCTTACCTCGGCAGGCATTGCATCCTGAATCTGGTCAAGAATGTCATAAATATCATTGCTGTTTACCATAACTTTACCGCCGGAAAACGGAACAGGCTTTGCATCGTTAACCACATCCTGAAGCTGTAAAATCAATTCATCAACTTTCATATTTTCCACTCCTTATTCCTATATACGAAATAGATTATTTTCTTAAAGTGAGCATTCGCTCGACAATTTCATCACGAATACAATCGGGAACAAAATTAGTTATATCTCCGCCCATAGCGGCAACCTCACGCACCATACTGGAACTGAGATACATCGAATCCGCGTTTGCCATCAAAAAGATGGTTTCAAGCTCGGGATTGATTTTTTTATTTGTAATCGCCATCTGGAACTCATATTCAAAATCTGATACGGCGCGCAAACCCTTTACAATCGCGTCGGCACCGCGCTGTTTGCAATATTCCGCAAGCAGTCCGTCAAAACTTGATATCTCAACATTCTCGATATCACCGGTAACTTCCTCCAAAAACCTCATTCTTTCCTCGGTAGAAAAGCACGGCGACTTTGCGGAATTTACCAGGACTGCCACTATTACATGGTCAAACATTTTAGCCGCTCTCTTGATTATGTCAAGATGTCCCAGTGTTACCGGATCAAAACTGCCCGGACAAATTACTGTTTTACTCATTTTACAAAATCCTTATGTCTGTAAGTACTTATTTTTATTTTACCATAGCGATACTGTCTGTCAAGTACAAAATCGCCGTAATTCGACAAAAGTTCTTCATCAAAAGGATTTTCCGCAATAATTACGCCGGTTTCTTTCATTGAATCGGTAATTTTTTCAAGAGCCTGCTGAAGCATTCCCGTTTTATATGGCGGATCCAAAAAAGCAATATCAAACTTGGTTGTATTCATCAGCAAAAAGCTGTGAAAGTCCAACGCCAAAGTCTTTGCTTTGTTATCAAGCTTCGTTGTTTTTAAATTTCTGTTTACCGTATCAAGCGACTTTTTGGAATTGTCAACAAAGTATGCCTCTTTAGCGCCTCTGCTGAGTGCTTCAATGCCCATCTGACCCGAACCGGCAAACAAGTCGAGAAATGTTCTGCCCTCGATTTCAAATTGGATAATTGAAAAAATTGCCTCTTTTATTCTGTCGGTAGTAGGTCTTACATCTTCGCCGTCAAGGGTTTCAAGGCGTCTGCCTCTCGCCGATCCTGTTATAACTCTCATAGTATCTTCCTTTACTTTTGTGCTGTAAGTATAACATATTTTTCGTCATTTTACAACAATATTTTGTGTTTTATACTTTATTCACGGTCAAATTTCTCAGGGTGAAAATACTTATACACCGCCAAGGCAGCGTCTTTTGTCATTTTCGGAGCATTCTCAATCTCTTGCAAATCAGCTTTTGAAATGTTTTCTATTGTGCGAAAATAACGCAAAAGATTTTTTGCTCTAACCTGACCTACACCGTCAATCTCGGTAAGTGAACTTTTAAAAGTGTTTTTGCTTCGCCTGTTGTGGTGATAACCGATGGCAAATCGGTGAACCTCATCCTGCATTTTGCTGACAAAAGTAAACAGCGCGCGTTTTGAACTGATTGAGATTTCTCCGCCGTCGCCCGTAATTGCGCGAGTGCGGTGTTTGTCGTCCTTTACCATACCAAACAAAGGAACGTCTATTCCAATTTGTGCAAGCGCCTGCTTTACGGCTGCAACCTGTCCCTTACCGCCGTCCAGCAAAATAAGGTCGGGCATTTTGCCAAAGCCCTCGTCGCTCTTTTCGGCTTTTTTGTACTCCTCAAAACGGCGCGTCAGCACTTCTGCCATTGATGCGTAGTCGTCCTGACCCTCAAATCCCTTGATTTTGAATTTGCGGTATGCCGACTTGAGCGGCTTGCCGTTTTTATAAACAATCATACCTGCCACGTTTTCGGTGCCCGCAAGGTTTGAAATGTCGTAGGATTCGATATATTCCGGAAGCTTTTTGAGTCCCAAAGCGTCCTTGAGTTCCTCAAGTACGCCGTATTCACGCACTGTTGCGCCCTTTTTTTGAGCCAGAGCTTCGGCGGCGTTGGAACGACACATTGCAACTAACTGAGCCTGTTCGCCTCTTTGCGGCACTGTTACGTTTACCTTATTGCCCCGCTTTTGCGAAAGCCATTGCGAAATTTCTTCCATATCGTCAAGCTCACGGTCAATAGCGATATTTTTAGGCACATCGTTTCTCAGAGTGTAGTAGCTGAGGATAAATTCCTCAACGTCCGATTGCGGATCGCCGCTGTCAAAAATGAAGCTTTCTCTGTCAAACAGCCGTCCGCCCTCAAATCGAAATACCTGAAAGCATACCTTTCCGCCGTCGGTAAAACACCCTATTACATCTTGGTCAAGAATTTTATTTGAAACAACTTTCTGCTTATCGCGCATTTTTTTGACAGAATTAATTTTGTCGCGGATTTTTGCGGCGCGCTCAAATTCAAGGTTTTCAGCCGCCCGCTCCATTTCCTCAGTCAGTTTTTTAATCGAGTTAGACGAACCGCCCTTTAAAAACTCAAGCGCCTGAGCAACGCTTTCCTGATAATCTTTTAGCTTTACCCTGCCCGTGCACGGCGCCATACATTGTTTTATATGATAATTAAGGCACGGTCTGCTCTTGCGGAAATCCCTCGGGAATTTTCTGTTGCAGGTTGGGAGCATAAAAATTTTGTTAGCTTCCTCCACGGCATTTTTTACATAGTAACTGCTTTTGTATGGTCCGATATAACGCGCGCCGTCGTCATTTTTTTGAAGCGCATAGGTGATTTTGGGCCAGTCGCCGTCACTTACACGGATATAACTGTAGCCTTTGTCATCCTTGAGAAGAATGTTGTATTTCGGGGTGTGCTGTTTGATAAGACTGCATTCAAGGATAAGCGCCTCAAACTCACTGTCGGTAATAATATACTCAAAATCGTCAACATTATCCACCATTCGGCGAACCTTTTCGGGATGGTTGTTTTGCGAGCCGAAGTACTGGCTTACCCTGTTTTTGAGCGCCTTTGCCTTGCCGATATATATAATTTTTGAATCTTTGTCGTGCATTATGTACACGCCCGGCAAAAGCGGGAGCGCCATGGCTTTTTTGCGGAGCTGTGACATTTTTGGATTCATACCGCTACCCCTTTCGTAAAATTTACATTGCTAAAAGAAAAGGGCGGAAAAATCCGCCCTAAATATTTTTATATAGTTGAATCTTATTCTGTAAAACCCGATTCAACAAGAGAAACAAGGCCTTCAACTGCATCTGTTTCATCCGAACCGTCAGCGATAATTTTGATTGTTGTACCGCCGATAATGCCGAGCGACAAAACACCGAGAAGACTTTTTGCATTTACGCGTCTTTCTTCCTTTTCTACCCAGATAGTTGACTTGTACTCGTTAGCTTTCTGAATAAAGAAAGTAGCGGGACGTGCGTGCAAACCTGCCTTGTTTTGTACTAAAACTTCCTTAACATACATTTTTGAAAACCCTCTCTGCCTATAAAATTTTCCGTTTAGCCGTTTTGGCTTGAATTTATTCATATTATAAACTTTTTTTGGTACAAGGTCAATACAGAATAATATTTTCGTATTAATTTTCACTTGCGGACATCAAAATATGAGGTTTATTGTGCAAGTTAACAATTTTAGTGAATAAACTGTCATTTTGTAAATAGTAAACACTATTTCAAAGCTTTGCCTTTATCAAAGCAAGCAGCGCATTGCGCTGCAATTTCAGTGGAGGATGCAGTCCCGCCGCTGAATTTTGATACCTGACGCCGCCTATAAAGGCGGCGTCAGGTATGCTGTTTGTTATATTATTATGCACTTCACCTTATAATAAATGCATATTTCAAAAGCTATTCTTGCTGATCCTTGTATTTTTTGAGCATTTCAGGGCGTTTTTTAAGAGTGTTTTCTATGCTCTTTTCCTTACGCCATTTTGCAATATTAGCGTGATGGCCGCTCAAAAGCACCTCGGGAACATCCATCCCCCTCCAGCTTGACGGCTTTGTATATTGCGGGTATTCAAGCAAACCGTTAAAATGACTCTCTTCGGTAAAGCACTCGTTGTTTGTCAGAACGCCGGGCACCATACGAGCAAGGGCGTCCGTAAGCACCATTGCAGGCAATTCTCCACCTGTAAGAACATAGTCGCCTATTGAAATTTCTTCGTCAACAAAGGCGTCGAGCAAACGCTGGTCAACACCCTCGTAGTGGCCGCAGAGAATACAGATATTATCAATTTCGGCAAGCTCTTTTAGCCGCTGCTGCGTGAGCGTTTTACCCTGCGGCGACATATATATAAAATGAGGTTTTACCTTTGTCTGCCTGCAAATATCCTCAAAGCAAAGCGCAATGGGTTCAGCTTTCATCAACATTCCCATTCCGCCTCCGTACGGGGTATCATCAACTCTTTTGTGCTTGTCAAAAGCAAAATACCTGAGCTGGTGACAGGCGATTTCAATGGCGCCGCTTTTTTGCGCTCTGCCGATTATGCTTTCACTGATAATGGGCTCAAACATTTCGGGAAAAAGCGTTATTATATCAATCCTCATCGTCAAAAATTCCTTTCATCGGACGTATGAGCACATATCCCTCGTCAACATTGATTTCAATTACTACTTCGTCGATTACGGGAGCCAGGTATTTTTTGTTTTGACTGTCGGTAATTTCGTACACGTCGTTGGCGCCGGTGCGCAGAACATCTGTAATTTTTCCGTAAACCTTGCCGTTGGCGGCGTCTTTTACCTCAAGGCCGATTAAATCCTGTACAAAATTTACGCCCTCTCCGAGTTTTATGTCGCTTCTGTTGATATAGACAATTTTACCTCTGAGTTTTTCAGCCTGCTCAATTGTTTCAACGCCCTTAATTTTGCATAGCGTAATATTTTTGTGAGGTCTTGATTTTACTTCGATTGAAGTCTTTCCCTCGCTGTCAAGATACAGCTTTTTAAACGCACATAAAAATTCGGGCGAATCACACCACGGGTCAATTCTTACTTCGCCTTTTATGCCGTGTGTACCCACGATTTTTCCTGAGTCGAGATACTGTTTTTTCATACTTTCCCCCGATAATTTATTTTATTACTTGAGTTCAACTATTGTTACGCCGTCTTCGCCCTCGCCGAACACACCCAAGCGCTGACTTTTGACAGCTTTATTAGTCTTTAGATATTTGTTTATTTCACGGCGCAAAACGCCTGTTCCCTTACCGTGAATAATCGTCATTTTGCTGATACCCGACAATACCGCATTGTCGATTGCCTTATCAACAATATTTATCGCGTCATATGCGGTTTCGCCTCTTACATCAACTTCGGTTTCGGCGTGAACATCCATTCTGCTTGGAATATTGCGCTTATTTGAAAATTTGCTGACATTCGGCTTATCCTGTGATTTTAACAGGCGCAGGTTCTTTATGTCAACTCTCGTTTTAATTATTCCCGCCTGTACAAGAACCTGACCGTCTTTATTGGGTGGTGCGAGCACCGTAGCGTTTTTATCGATGTCGTAAATTAAAACGCTGTCGCCGACCTTTAGCGGACGCGGCAACTTGTATTCTTCATCGGGTGTGCTTTTTAAAGTAACAGGATCGGCGTGCGCCTCCATTTTGTCGATATTGCGCTTGAGTTTTGAACGCGCTTCGGCGCTCAAATCCTTTGCCTTGCGCGCCTGTTCAAGCTCTTTTACGAGGGCGTCCGCCTGGGCTCTGGTTTTTGAAATAATACGCTGAGCTTCCTGTCTTGCTTTTTCTATCTGACGTTCGGCGTTTTCCTTTGCCTTACGCATTTCGTTTTCTGCTTTCTGCTTTTCGGTATTGGCTTTTGCTGTGAGTCTGTTGGCGTTTTCAAGCTGCTTTTCAAGGCTCTGACGGCGTTTTTCAAGCGTTTCAACTACGTCCTCAAACTGTCTGTTTTCATTTGAAACAAGCTCCTGCGCACGCTCAACGATTGCCTCCTCCATACCGAGTCTTTTGGAGATTGCGAAAGCGTTACTCTTGCCGGGTACTCCGATTAAAAGCTTATATGTTGGCTTGAGAGTCGCTACGTCAAATTCACAGCAGCCGTTTTCAACGCCTTCTGTGCGAAGAGCAAACTCTTTTAATTCCGCATAGTGTGTGGTCGATGCAATTTTTGCTCGGCGCGACCTGAGTTTTTCAAGAATTGCAATCGCAAGCGCCGCGCCCTCTACAGGGTCGGTGCCTGCACCGAGTTCGTCAATAAGGCAGAGAGAACCTGAATTTGCAAGCTTTATTATCTGAATGATGTTTGTCATATGTGCCGAAAAAGTGGACAGCGACTGCTCAATACTCTGCTCGTCGCCTATGTCCACAAGCACACGGCGAAATACCGAAAGCTCGCTGTTGTCGGCGCACGGCACCAACAGTCCGCACATAGCCATCAAGGTAAACAATCCGAGCGTTTTCAGCGTTACAGTTTTACCGCCCGTGTTGGGACCTGTAATTACAAGTGTGTCAAAGTCCTTGCCGAGAACAATATCAACCGGAACAACTTTGTCTTTGTTAATAAGCGGATGACGTGCCTGTTTTAGATTTACAACTCCCCTGTCGTTCATTATAGGCAGAGAGGCTTTCATTGAATACGCGAGATTTGCCTTTGCGAATATCAGATTGAGCAGAGCCAAATTTTTGTAGCTTTTGATAATTGTATCTGCAAATTCGCCCGCATTGTCTGAAAGTTCAAACAAAATGCGGTCTATTTCCTCTTCTTCCTTTGACCTGAGGATTTTTATATCATTGTTTGCCTGTACAACCCCCATAGGTTCAACAAACACGGTAGCGCCGCTCGCCGAGGTGTCGTGAACAAGTCCTGGAACGTTATTTCTGCACTCACTTCTTACCGGCACAACATACCTGCCGTCACGCTGTGTGACAATCGCGTCCTGCAAAAACTTTATGTATGTTGAGCTGTGGATAATTTTGTCAAGAATCTCACGTGCCTTTGACGAGGCGGTACGGATTTTTCGGCGTATATCCGACAAAACAGGGCTTGCATTATCGGAAATTTCGTCCTCGCTGATAATCGCCGAGTTGATTTTGTCCTCTAAAAATTTGTTCGATATAAGCCCTCCGAAAAAACCGTCAAGCGTGGTTTTTTCCGACGTGCATCTTGATTTCCATTCTTTTACAGTGCGAATCACATGTAAAGTACGGGCAATTTTCAGCAACTCGCCTGTTGTAAGGCTTCCGCCTGCCTGTGCTCTGCGCAGCTGTCCCGCGCAGTCCGCCGCTCCGCCGAAAGACGGAGTTCCGTATTTTCCGCTCAGCATAACGGCGTCGTCTGTTTGTCTGAGCAGTGTCTGAACCTTATTTAAGTCAAACTGCGGTTCAAGTTCAAGAGCCATTCTGTGCGCTTCGTCAATAGAAGTCTGACCCGCAAGCATCTCTAAAATTTTATCAAGTTCAAGTGTTTTATAGTGTCTGTTCATACTGACCCCTGTTATATCATCATTTTATAAAAATTAAGTGTTTTAAAATCCTTTTCAAACCTGTATTTCAAGTAGCTTTCGCTTGCCTGATTCACCATTTCAAGCTCCCTGTCGGGCAGAGCAAACGAAAACAGTTTTTTATTCTCGGCATATATCGTGTGCCTGAGCGCAGTCATTGCGGAGCTGTTAAGCATTACCGCATATTCTCCGCCCTTTTTGTAACAGTTGCCGCATTCTACTATGCCGCTCTGCGGCAAAAAGTACATAACCTCACATAAATATTCACCGCACTCGCTGCACATTCTAAGATCGGGCATATATCCCGCCATACTTGCAAGGCGCATTTCAAAGCACGGTTTGACAAGATTTTCGCTGCGTTTATTTTCATTGAGCAAATACAGGGAATTGAGTGCCAAACTCAAAAAGGCATCGCTCTTTTGTTCTCTTGGACAAATGGTAAGAATAAGCTCGCAAAAATACTGTGCAAGGCACATTTTTTTCACATCGCTTCTCAATTTTGAAAAAATACGTATTGTCCGCGCTTCACCGATTATGTAGCTTTCCCGACCCTTGTAAACAGTGAGTCGGGAATATGAAAGCAGAGATGTTGAGGCGCACTTTTGATTTTTTATGTTTTTTGCTCCTCGAACAAACGCTTTAATTACGCCGTTTGACTTGGTCAGCGCATAAACAAGCTTGTCCTGTTCACCGATATTCTGCTCCTTTATAATCAGACCCTCTGTATGGAATTTCATCGGTTTCCTCCCTGTTTATTGTATCTGCGCCCGTGTCTTTTGCGTCCTGAATACTCTTGTAGCGTATATAGTCAAGCACGCTGCCGGTTGTAAAAAACACATTCCAGGCATACCATTCGTCCATTAAAAACACCTCCGATATTAGTGTTTTTAACAAAGGCGAAAATATAATCAGTAAAATATGGATTTTTATTAATCAAAATTCTTTTCGTTGTAACCGAAGTTCTGCAAAAGCTGGGCGCGGTTTCGCCAATCCTCTTTTACCTTTACCCACGTCTGCAAAAATACTTTGCAGTCAAAAAATCTCTCTATATCCTGTCGGGCATATGTACTGATTTTTTTGAGCATAGATCCGTTTTTGCCGATTAAAATACGCTTATGTGTGTCACGCTCGCAAAAAATCGTGGCGTCAATGTCAAGAATTCCGTTTTCTCTTGTTTTCATTTTTTCAATTACTACTGCCGTTCCGTGAGGGATTTCCTTGTCACAGAGGCGAAGTATTTTTTCACGGATAATTTCCGCTGCAATTACTCTTTCAGGCTGGTCGGTGAGTGTGTCGTCGTCAAAGTAGTGGCCGCCCTCACTCGACTGTTTTTTCAGCTCGTCTAAAAGCTCGTCTATTCCGCTTCCGTCCTGTGCGCTTACGGGAACGACTGCATCAAAATTGTAAAGGTTGCTGTATGCAAGGATTTGCTTCATCAAAACTTCCTTGTCGGGCAACATATCAATTTTATTTATCGCCAAAATCGCAGGCATATCAAGCGTTTTAAATTTTTCAATTAAATCGAGTTCGGTTTTACCCGGTTCCTTGCCTGCCTCGACAACAAGCATACAGCAGTCAACGCCGCCTACCGACTCATTTACAGAACGCACCATATACTTACCGAGTGAATTTTTCGGCTTGTGCATACCCGGCGTATCGAAAAACACAAGCTGATACTCACCGTCGGTGAGAACGCCCGTAATTCTGTTGCGCGTCGTCTGCGGCTTACTTGATACAATTGCTATTTTTTGACCCAACAAGCGGTTTAAAATTGAGCTTTTGCCCACATTGGGTCTGCCTACAATGGCAATAAACGCTGATTTATCACTTTTGTTCATATTTACCTCTTACACAAAATTTGGGGCATACTCAAAAGAGCGCCCCTTATTTTATAACTTTTTTCTTTTAAAAATACGCAAAATACACGCCTTGATTCCGACAGGTCCTTTCCATACAAAAATCACAAAAAAAACAAGCGACAGAACAAAAAGTAAAAGCAAAATCGGATTGCAGATAAAAAATACAATTATCCTTTTTATAACCTTAATTTTCAAATAAAAAATTATTCCGACTGCAAACGCTGCAAGCGCTATTACAAGCACCACGCCTGCGGCTGCGTTTTTTATGGCTTTTATTCTGCGGTCATATCTGTCGGCAACAAAATCACAAAGCTGTTCAATGCTTGTGTTCAGAATTTCGGCAGCCAAAACCATTGCAATTAAAACTAAAAGCAAGGCATACTGATCTGCCGTAAAACCGTAAAACGGTGCAAATACAAGAACATAAAAAGCTGAGGCAATGTGAAAACGCATATGCGGCTCACTCTTTATTGTACTCAAAACACCTTTTATTGCATTTTTAAAGCTTGTAATTTGTTTTTTCATACTTAACTTTGAATATTATACCATATCGTCGTCAACTATGTAACTCGGTGAAGCAGGAAGTCCCAACTGTTCCATAATTAACTCTTCTTTTTCTCTCATTCTTACTTTTTCAAGTTTTTCCATATGGTCATAGCCCAAAAGGTGAAGAACACTGTGGGCGGTAAGGTATCCCACTTCTCTTTGCAGACTGTGTCCGTAAAGTTCAGCCTGATCTCTTGCCTTTTCCATGGATATTACAACATCACCCAGAATTTTTGCTCCTGTTTCCATATCCGTGTCATACTTGCCGTTTTCACCCATCGGAAAAGAAAGTACATCTGTTTCAATATCCTTGTTGCGATACTGTTTATTGAGTTCTTTTATACCTTTATTGTCTGTAAACGTCACGCTGATTTCGGCAGGTCCTTCAAATTTTTCAAGCTGAAGGACTGCGTTGCAACAACGACGAATTAACATTCTGATACCGGTAGGAATTTTGACCGCCTTTTGTTTGTTCGTAATTATTACCTTGATTTTGTTATCTGCCATAAAAAACATCCCTTTCATCAAATTTCTTATTCTATAACCCTAAATAGTTAAACCAACTCAAGAGCGGTCTCTTGAATTTTCATATTTAGCATATGCCTTTATAATATCCTGAACAAGACGGTGTCTCACTACGTCCTTTTCGTCAAAGGTACAGTCGGCAATACCATCGATATTTCTCAGAATTTTTATACATTCTTTTAAGCCGCTTTTTACTCCTCTGGGCAAGTCAATCTGCGTAATGTCGCCTGTAATAACCATTTTTGAATTAAAGCCCAGTCGTGTGAGAAACATTTTCATCTGTTCACCCGTAGTGTTTTGAGCTTCGTCCAGAATAATAAAGCTGTCATCAAGCGTCCTGCCTCGCATATATGCAAGCGGCGCGACCTCAATATTGCCTCTTTCAAGGTATTTTTGATATGTTTCGGCGCCGAGCATATCAAACAAAGCATCATACAGCGGTCTCAGATACGGGTCAACCTTGCTTTGCAAATCACCGGGCAAAAAGCCGAGCTTCTCGCCTGCTTCAACCGCAGGTCTTGTCAGGATAATCCTGTTAATCTGCTTGCTTCTAAACGCCGTAACCGCCATTGCCACCGCCAGGTAAGTTTTACCGGTTCCCGCTGGACCCACGCCGATAGTAACGGTGTTTTTGGCTATGAGATTGCAATAGCGTTTTTGACCGATTGTTTTCGGCTTTATCGGCTTGCCTTTTGCCGTAATACAGATACAGTCGCCCGCAAGCTGTTCAATTTTATCTTCACTTCCCTCGTTAACAAGAGAAATGCAGTATCTTATATTTTGTTCAGACAAAGCCTCGCCTCTGTTAATAAACTGCAAGAGGCTCTGTATAACCTTGCACGCCTTAGAAACGTTCTCGGCTTCACCGTCAACCTTGAGTTCGCTGTCACGGCACGTTATTTGAACGTTGAATTCTTTTTCTATCAGTTTGATATTTTCGTCAAAGCTGCCAAAAAGCGCGACGGCGGTTTCCATTCTGTCAATACTGATTATCTGTTCCGTAATACAAAACTCCCGTTTGGATATTTTTTGGGGAATTACTTATATAATGTCAGAACATTAAGCAATCCCGTTTCTTAAAAGATTCAAACAAATTTACAATATGCTCGCCGACAACCGGCCAACAATTTGCTTTATTTTTAATTATTATAACACATTTTCACAAAAAAGTTAAAGTGATTTTTAGTTTTTTTACTAAAATTTCAAAATTTGTACATTTTAACGAAAAGCGACTTTTAAATTCCTATACAGTTGGTAGAATATGTTAGGATAAATACAATTGAAATATCCTAATTTTTGTGAATTTATAAAAATTCATTAATATTACTGCAATATTTTCAAATTATCCATCGCATTATTGAATCAATAGTGCAAAATAGCATAACTTCATTTGAAGTATAATATATCATAAATATTAAACGAAAAAATTGCAAAAAATCCGAAAAATCCTTGACAAATGTTTTGGTTTATATTATAATCACTTACGGTGTAAAGATTTTTACTTTACAGTGCTTTGCAGATACGCAAAGGAGTCTGTCTATGGAAAAGGAAAAAAACATTGAGGTTTCGCTTTTGCTCGACTTTTACGGTCAGCTTTTAAAGCCGTCGGGCAAAGAGGCTCTTGAGTTGTACTACAATGAGGACTTGTCGCTGTCGGAAATTTCCGAGCAGCTCGGAATTACCCGTCAGGGTGTTTACGATAATGTAAAGCGCAGCGAACAGCGGCTTTTTGAGCTTGAAGAAAAACTCGGCCTTTTTAAGAGATTCAGAGAGCTTGAACAAGGCCTTGACGAGATTGCCGACGAGGCAAAAAAAATTTACGAAAATTCGGACAATACACAAATTATCACGCTTGCCAAAGCCATTGAGCGCAAGGCAAGCATACTTAAAGAATAATAATAAAGGAGATTGCCATGGCATTTGAAGGACTTGCAGATAAGCTCAGCAATGCGTTCAAAAAGTTAAAAAATAAAGGTAAGCTCTCCGAAAGCGACGTTAAGGAAGCTATGCGTGAAGTCAGGCTTGCTTTGCTTGAGGCTGACGTAAACTACAAGGTTGCCAAGGATTTTACAAACAAAGTTACCGAGCGCGCAGTAGGTCAGGACGTAATGGAAAGTCTGACCCCCGCTCAGATGGTAATTAAAATTGTTGATGAAGAGCTGACTAATCTAATGGGCGGCGAAGGTGCAAGAATTGAATTTGCTTCTCATCCACCTACAGTAATTATGATGTGCGGTTTGCAGGGCTCGGGTAAAACAACGCACTCGGCAAAGCTTGCAAAAATGCTTAAAGAGCAAAACAGACGTCCTCTTTTGGTTGCATGCGATATTTACAGGCCCGCCGCTATTGACCAGTTAAAGGTTGTGGGTGAAAAAGCCGGTGTTCCTGTTTTTGAAATGGGCACCGAAAAACCGGTTAAAATCGCAAAAGAGGCTGTTAAACACGCTAAAGACTACGGCAACGACGTAGTTATACTTGACACGGCGGGACGTTTGCATATTGACGAAGCTCTGATGAACGAGCTGAAAGATATAAAGGACGCTTTAAACCCCAACGAAATTTTGCTTGTTATTGACTCGATGACAGGTCAGGACGCCGTAAATGTCGCAAAGCGATTTAACGAGCTGCTTGAAATCACGGGTGTTATCCTGACAAAACTCGACGGTGACACACGGGGCGGTGCGGCGTTGTCGGTTAAGGCTGTAACGGGCAAGCCTATTAAGTTTGCCGGTATGGGCGAAAAGCTTGAGGATCTTGAGGTTTTCCACCCCGACAGAATGGCAAGTCGTATTTTAGGCATGGGCGATGTTCTTACTCTTATTGAGGACGCTCAAAACAAAATGGATCAGAAAAAAGCCGAGCAGATGGCTCAGAAGATGATGAGCAACAAGTTCGACTTTAACGATCTCAACGAACAATTTGAGCAGATTAAAAAAATGGGTCCGCTCAAGGGAATTATTTCAAAAATTCCGGGAATGGGCAAACAGCTTGAAAACGTTGATATTGACGACAGACAGATTGATTGGGTACAGGCGATTATTCTTTCGATGACTCCTGAAGAAAGAAGCGACCCGTCCCTTTTGAATCCGTCCAGAAAGCGCCGAATAGCTGCCGGTTCCGGTCGTTCGGTCGAAGAGGTCAACAGACTTATAAAACAGCTTGAGCAAATGCAGAAAATGTTTAAGCAGATAAAATCAAAAGGCAAGAGCACCAAAAAGAAAAAGAGAAAAATGCTCCCCGGCCTTGGCGGTATGCCCATGGGTGGTATGCCCAACGGCGGAATGCCTCCGTTTAAATAAGTAATTCATCCAATAAAATTGGTGAATAAATATACTATATTATTATTTCTTAGAGGTGAAAAAAATGGCAGTTAAAATCAGACTTAGAAGAATGGGTTCAAAAAAAGCTCCTTTTTACAGAGTAGTAGTTGCTGATTCAAGATACCCCAGAAACGGTCGTTTCATCGAGGAAATCGGCACGTATGATATTCTCAAAAAGCCCTCTGAATTCAAGGTAGACGCAGAGGCTGTAAAGAAGTGGCTTGCTAACGGCGCTCAGCCGACTGACACAGTCAAGGCTCTTCTCAAGAAAAACGGCGTAATTGAATAATTACACTATATTTGGAAAGGACTTTTAATATGCAGGAATTACTTGCTATTATAGCAAAGGGTCTCGTTGATGATCCCGATTCTGTTAAAGTCGAGGCCGACGCTCCCGCTGAGGACGGTACAATCGTATATCACATCCATGTTGCGGAAGATGATATGGGCAGAATTATCGGTAAGCAGGGCAGAATTGCCAAAGCTATCCGCACAATTGCCCGCAGCGCTGCAATTCGCAGTGAACAAAAAGTTATGGTAGAAATCGACTGATGCACTTTTTCGCAAAAGCCTCCGTTTGGGGGCTTTTTTCTTTTGCTTAATTTGTAATTATGAGCTTTTTGTGTTAAAATTCTTATGGGTAGGCGATATAATTGAAAGAACTTATTGAGCACAAACTAAAGTCGGCGTTTGTGTATGTAAAAACATTTTTAAAATGGACTTTGATTGCAGCTGTACTGGGACTTACAGGCGGCGCTATAGGCTCGCTGTTCAGCATATGTA
This sequence comes from uncultured Ruminococcus sp., assembly GCA_904393835.1. Classification (GTDB taxonomy): domain Bacteria; phylum Bacillota; class Clostridia; order Oscillospirales; family Acutalibacteraceae; genus Ruminococcoides. Next base: position 27,400 of record CAJFNC010000009.1, read on the forward strand.
TTAAGTATGCTAATGAATATAATGAAAATTTATGGTATCTGACGCTGTTTATGCCGATTGGCGGCATTATCATTGTTGCGCTGTATAAGCTGTGTAAAATTGACAATGACCCCGGTACAAACTGCGTTATCGAGTCGATACGCAGCCAAAGTCATGTGCCGTATGCAATGGCGCCGCTGATTTTCGTGAGTACAATTATAACTCATCTTACGGGCGGTTCTGCAGGTCGTGAGGGCGCAGCTCTTCAGCTGGGCGGAAGCATCGGTACTGCGCTGGGACGTATACTAAAGCTTGACGAAAGCGACCTGCATATTGCAATTATGTGCGGAATGAGCGCAGTTTTTTCGGCTTTGTTTTGCACTCCTATTACAGCGGCATTTTTCGCACTTGAAGTAATAAGCGTAGGCGCGGCGTATTACGCGGCTCTTGTCCCCTGCTTTACGGCATCAATTGTTTCTTACTTTACAGCGCTGAAACTTGGTGTTGAACCGCTCAGATTTATTATTGAAAACACCATACCTGCTTTTGACCTGCTTAATTTTGTGAGGATTATCGGGCTTTCGGCAGCCTGTGCGTTAATCAGTATTCTCTTCTGTGTAGTGATGAGAAAAACTCAAAAATACGCCAAAAAATTTCTTAAAAATGAATATCTGCGCGCGGCAGTCGGCGGTGCATTAATCATTTTACTGACATTTTCGGTCGGCTGCAAAGACTACAACGGCGCAGGCACTCACATAATTCAAACTGCGTTGAGCGGTCATGCGAAACCGGAAGCGTTTCTTCTGAAAATTCTGTTTACCGCAATTACAATCGGCTGCGGATACAAGGGCGGTGAGATAGTTCCCACGCTGTTTATCGGTTCTGCATTCGGTTGCGTGATGGGCGGATTTTTGGGAATCAACCCAATATTCGGCGCGGCTATGGGTATGATTTGCCTGTTCTGCGGTGTAATCAACTGCCCGATTGCTTCAATTCTTTTAAGCGTAGAGGTTTTCGGCGCTCACGGTCTTATTTTCTTTGCCACGGGAGTTGCGGTAAGCTATATGCTCAGCGGTTACTACGGACTTTACAGCAGTCAAAAAATTCTTTATTCAAAGCTAAAGGCAAAATTCATAAACATTAACGCTAAATAATATAAAATTAGGGCTGTTCAATGAACAGCCCTTTACTTTTTGAAATTTTATAAAATCAATTTGTCTGAGGCAAAGCATATTTTTCCTTATATGCCTTGAAATCAGCATTATACTGAACGTCATCAGAGTTCTTGAGCTCGTGCAGATACTCGTGAGCCTCGTAACCGTTTCTGTTAATTTGGATTACTCCGATTGCAATGTTAGAGCAATGATCCGATACGCGCTCAATGCTTGTAATAAGGTCAGTAAACACAAATCCGAGTTCTATTGTACATTCACCGTTTATAAGGCGTTTGATGTGGGATTCTTTTATCTTATCTCTCAAGCGATCAATTACCTGCTCAAGGGGCTCTACCTTAGCGGCAAGATTAACATCGTTGTTTATAAACGAGTTTGTGGTATTTTCGATAATCTCTTTAAGCGCTCTTATCATAACATCAATATCCTGCTGAGCTTTTTGAGAAAATTGGATTTTCTTATCGTGCAGTTCTTTAGCGGTTCCGAGAATATTTACCGCGTGGTCGCTTATACGTTCAAAATCGCTGATTGTATGCAATATAAGCTGAATAGTTTTACTGTCGCGTTCGGAAAGTGTTTTTGAACTCAGTTTTACAAGATATGTCGAAATTACGTCTTCGTAAGAATCAATCAGATCCTCGTTCTCCTGAATTTCTTTTGCCGATTTTTCATCGTAATCGGCAACTACTTTCAGAGAATCAAGCAATGTGCTTTTACTGAGCATTGCCATTTTTGTACTTAAGCCAAAAGCTCTTTCCGTTGCAATAGAAGGTGTGTTGAGAAAACGCTCATCAAGAAACGGTATGTCGCTGTCCTCGTCACGGTCACGAATTGTGAGGCAGGCGAGTTTTTCAAGCTGTTTGCTGAGCGGCAGAAGCATAGCTGTTACAATAACGTTAAACAATGTATGGATTATCGCAATGTTGGCAGGATTTACTACATCGTCAAGGAAGCCGAAATGCAGAAACAAATTGGCCGTATAGAATACTATTGAAACTACTATTGTACCGATAATGTTAAAATACAGGTGTACAAAAGCCGCACGCTTTGCGTTTTTCTTGGCACCAATACATGACAAAAGCGCTGTTACACAAGTGCCGATGTTCTGTCCCATAACAATCGGTATAGCCATTGAATAGGTTATGCTTCCGGTTGAGGAAAGCGCCTGCAAAATTCCGACAGATGCGCTTGAACTCTGAATAATTGCTGTAAGAATCGCACCTGCAAGAATACCGAGAATCGGATTTTGAAATGCCGTGAGAATACTTGTAAAAGTCGGATCGTCAGCAAGAGGCTCAACAGCCGCACTCATCATATCCATTCCCACCATCAGCACTGCAAAACCGACAAAAATTGAGCCGACGTTCTTTTTGCCGTTTGACTTGCAGAACATCAGCATAATAATACCGGCAAGAGCAAAAACAGCCGAAAAACTTGACGGCTTTAAAAGCATCATAAGGAAGCTGTCGCCATCGATGCCGGTAAGACTGAGAATCCACGCTGTAACCGTTGTGCCGACGTTGGCTCCCATTATAATTCCGATTGCCTGTCTGAGCTTCATAATACCGGAGTTTACAAATCCGACAACCATTACCGTGGTGGCAGATGACGACTGAATTACACCGGTAACTGCTGCGCCAAGTAAAAAGCCTTTAAAAGTGCTGTCAGTCATCTTTTCAAGTGTTTTTTCGAGTTTACCGCCTGAAAACTTTTCAAGACCGTCGCCCATGGTATTCATACCAAACAGGAAAAGAGACAATCCGCAAAGCAGGCTCAAAGCTGCAAATAAATCCATAAATACATACTCTCCTTTATGAGTAAATCATATATAAGGTAAGTAATGTATTTGTAAATTTAATGTAAAAATTCTGTAAAGTTTTAGAAATTTGTCAATATTTCGTAAATTTTGTGTTATTAATAAGATTCCATATTTCAAAACAAGCAGCTCAATGCGCTGCAAATTTAGTGGAGGGATTGTATACCGACGCTGAATTTTGATAATAGACTCAGCCTTTAACGGCGGCGTCCATTATCCTGTTTGTTATATTTTGTATGGAATGTATTTGGGATATGTTTTGATTTTAACATCACAACATAATAATTCCGCTTTTACTTTTATGAATATGAATTGAACCACCGCAATAGTCGCGCGGTTTTCGGGATATAAAAAACACAGCGGGTATGCAAGTGCCCGCTGTGTAAATCAAAATTCAACTGTAAATGTTGAACCGCCTTCTCCGCTTTTGAGCGTTACCGTACCGCCGTGACGTTCGGCAATATGCTTAACAATGGCAAGACCAAGGCCTGTACCGCCTGTTTCTTTTGAACGGCTCTTATCCACACGATAAAAACGCTCAAATACACGTTTTTGATGCTTTTCGGGAATACCGATTCCGGTATCCGATACCGTTATATAGGCTCTATCGTCTTTGTCCTTACCTGTCATAATAGTAACAGTACCGTTTGGACGGTTATATCTAATTGCATTATCACATAGGTTATATATCAGTTCGTAAATCTGATTACGGTTGCCCATAATTGTTACAGGATGTACGTCGGTATTGATTGTGACGTTATGTTTCTGAGCATTTGAACGCAGATCCTCGGCAACTTCTTTTGCAACCATAGAACAGTCAACTTTTACAAAGTCTTCATTGTAGATATTCTCATCAAGCTGAGAAAGCTTTATAATATCGCCTATAAGAGACAGCAATCTGCCTGATTCCTTGTGGATTTTTCCCGCAAATCCCCTTACATCATCGGGACGCGCAAGTCCGCTGGCAATAATTTCGGCATAGCCTGAAATAGAGGTAAGCGGAGTTTTAAGCTCATGTGTAACATTTGCTGTAAACTCACGGCGCATTTTTTCGACTTTTTTCTTAGCTGAAACGTCAATTATAAGACAAATTACGCCGTTTTGCTTTTTATTTGAATAGACGGGATTTGTAATAATCTGGAGTACCCTGCCGTTTATGGTAACATCGCCGTTTTTACCTTTGCCTTTTATGGCGGAATCAACGCAATCAAGCAAAGAATCACTTCGTGAAAATGTCAAAATACTCTTGCCGACAATGTTCTGTTCTCTTGCTCCCAAAAACTTTGCCGCAGAGTGATTGCTCATAAGAATCTTTTCATCCATATCGATAAGTATAAAACCTTCCGACATATTCTGAATAAGGGTATTAATTTTATCCTTTTCGAGCTGCAGTTTTTTGACCTGCTTTTTGATTTCTCGCTGCTGACTGCTGATTTTTTCTGCAAGCGGCACAAGCTCTTCGTATGTAGTGTCATCAAGATCCTGCGTCATTCTTTCAATCGGCTTAATTATCTTTTTAGTGGTGCAGCGTGAAAGTACTACGCATATAATAAACACACCCGCAACAATTACTATTATTGCCGGAAGCACCTTTACAAATACCGAAAATATACTGCTGATCGTGTTAGACACACGGATTACATTGCCGTCATTTGTTCTTACTGCATAATAATACGTGGTGCTGTTAAGCGTTGATGACATACGGTTGCTTGAACCGTACCCGTCTTTTAATGCCCCCTGAACCTCAGGACGGTTTAAATGATTGGACATATTTTCAGCATTTTCCGCACTGTCATATAATACCGTTCCGTCCTGAGAAATCAATGTAACGCGGGTTGATGAAGAGCTGTAACTTTCCAATTCTGAAATTTCTCCGTCTGCATCGTAATTGCGCGCAACGGTAATTGCGTAACTTCTTATGTCATTTTCTTCCTGGTCCGCAAATACAAACCAAAAAGCGGCTGTTGAAAAAACAGCCGTCAGAATTATTGATATTATTGCTATTAGAGAAAAAGCCATAAGTAACTTTTTTCTGAGTTTCAACTTATTCACCAGCCTTATATCCGACGTTTCTCACGGTTTTGATAAGGTTGCCGCATTCACCCAGCTTTTGTCTTAAAGTGGTGATGTGCATATCAACTGTACGGCTTTCACCCTCAAAATCATATCCCCAAACATTGAGGATTATGTTTTCTCTTGTAAGCGCCATACCTTTATTTTTTAACAGATATTTTAACAACTCATATTCCTTATAGGTAAGAGTACAAGGTTCTCCGTTACTTGTGACAATGTGCTTTGAGTCGTCAAACACAATTCCGCCGAGAGTAATTACCTCTTGACGTGTCTGCGACGAACATCTGCGTAAAATAGCCCTTACCCTTGAAATAAGCTCAAGCACGGAAAACGGCTTTGTAATATAGTCGTCAGCGCCCATATCAAGCCCTTTGACCTTGTCCATTTCGCTGCCTTTTGCAGTAACAAGTATGACGGGCACCGACTTTGTAACGGCGTCTTTTCTTAGCTTTTCAAGCACGGAAAGGCCGTCAAAGTCAGGCAACATAACGTCAAGTATAACAAGATTCGGCATCTGAGTAAGGCACGCTTTAAAAAAGCTTTTGCTTTCCGGAAAACTTTGAACATCGTATCCGCTGTTTTTTAAAGCATAAGTTTCAAGTTCTCTGATGTCTGTATCATCTTCAACAACATATATAAGCATTTACATTTGCTCCTCAATTCAGATTAACTGCCGTTTAAATTATTATAACACAGGCATCTGAAAATTAAAACAATTATTTTATATCACAGCTGCCTGTAATTGAAAAAGCAACCCACTCGGCAATATTAACGGCGTGGTCGCCGATTCTTTCAAGATACTTTGCAATCATCATAAGATCAATTGCCTCAGTACCGAGGTTGCGGTCATTGTGGATAATCTCGACGGTTTCATCTTTAACCTGATCAAAAAGGTTGTCGATAACATCATCGTGCTTATTTACGGTTTTTGCAAGTTCCAAATCGCTCTTCACGAACGCATCAATTGCAAGTGTAACCATATCTGCCGCTTTAGATGCCATTTCGGAAATGTGAGTCATATTAAGAACCGTAGTTCTGTTATTGATGTACTCTGACATTTCGGCAATATCAATCGCCTGATCGCCGATTCTCTCAAGGTCGGTAATCATTTTAAGAGCTGCGGAAATATATCTCAAATCCTTGGCGACGGGAGCCTGGTGGAGCAAAAGTCTGATGCAATGATTCTGAATTGACTTCTCAGCCTCGTTAATTTTATTTTCCTGCTCTCTTGCGAAATCAAGGCTTTCATCCTTATCGCTTGTTATAACATCTACCGTGTTTTTAATAGCTTTTTCTACCAAACTGCCCATCTCAATGAGCTGGTTGTTAAGTTTATCAAGATCTTTATCAAAATATTCTCTCATTAGCCGAACCTTCCCGTAATGTATTCTTCTGTACGCTTATCCTTCGGAGCCGAGAAAATGGTATCTGTTGAACCGTATTCAACCATTTCTCCGAGCAGGAAAAACGCCGTGTTGTTTGAAATACGCAGAGCCTGCTGCATATTATGCGTTACCATAACAATTGTGTAGTTATCTTTAAGTTTGAGGCAAAGTTCCTCAATTTTACCCGTGGAAATCGGGTCAAGAGCAGATGTTGCCTCGTCCATAAGCAAAACCTCGGGTTTTACTGCCAATGCACGCGCAATGCAAAGACGCTGCTGCTGACCGCCCGAAAGACCGAGCGCACTCTTTTTGAGTCTGTCTTTTAATTCGTCCCATATAGCTGCGTCACGCAAAGATTCCTCAACAATTTGGTCGAGCTCTTTTTTGTTTTTGATACCGTGTGTACGGGGACCGAACGCAACGTTATCATACACGCTCATTGGGAACGGATTTGCCTTTTGGAACACCATACCCACTCTTTTTCTTAACAAGTTTATATCCATATCGCCGTAAATATCTTCGCCGTCAAGCTTGATTTCACCTGTAATTTTACAACCCTCAACAAGGTCGTTCATTCTGTTGAGCGACTTTAATAAGGTAGATTTACCGCAGCCCGACGGACCGATAAAGGCCGTTATTTTATTTTTCTCCATACGCAAATTCACGTCTTTTAAAGCGTGAAAATTACCGTAGTAGAGGTTCATATTTTCAACTGTTATTTTATCCATTTCCCTGTTTATCCTTTCTTGCTACCGAGCTTCTTGGCAATAAACGCCGACAATGTGTTTATACCGAACACCAAAACCAAAAGCACAACCGCAGTACCCCATGCCTGATCGGTGTGCAAACCCTCATTTGCCAAAACGTACATATGAACGGCAAGTGAACGTCCGGAACTGAGCGGACCTGCAGCGTAGCCTGTCGCCGAACCGTAGGTGTAAATCAAAGCTGCTGTTTCACCGACAATTCTGCCGACAGCAAGGATAATACCTGCCAAAATACCCGGCATTGCGCTCGGAAGAATAATTTTTACAATCGTTCTGAGCTTACCTGCGCCCAATCCGAAACTGCCTTCACGGTATGAGTCGGGAACAGTGATTAAAGCTTCTTCGGTTGTTCTCATAATTGTAGGAAGAACCATAATTGCAAGTGTAAAAGCGCCCGCCAAAAGCGAGTACCCCCAGTGAAGCGCCGATACAAAGAACAACATACCAAACAAACCGTAAACGATAGACGGAATACCGGCAAGGGTTTCTGCCATTGTTCTGATTACCTTTACAAGCTTGTTTCCTTTTTTGGCATACTCTGCAAGATATATAGCCGCGCCTACACCAAATGGTACGGCAATTACAAGAGTAAGTAAAGTAAGCATTATTGTATTGATTATTGAAGGCATACACGAGACATTGTCACTGTTGTAAGTAAGTGAGAACAAGTCCGGTGTGAGGTTTGGAATACCCTTTACAAGCACATATACAATAATAAACACAAGCGCTGCCGCGGAAAGCGCCGCCGCCAATGCAACCAAAATCAGCATTACAAGCGAAAGCGGTTTCTTTTTGTACGAAATCATTCTTTGTTTAAAAGAGACCTTGTTTATCGCCTTAATACTTTTGGGATCGGCAATAATTCTGTTATCATCCATTCTTTTTCTCACTCCTACTCTTGATAGCCTGCATTGAAAGCGTAATAAGCAAGATAAATACAAAGAGTACAACGCCTGTTGCGATTAGCGCCTGACGGTGAAGTCCTGTAGAGTAACCCATTTCCATTACAATGTTCGCGGTCATTGTTCTTAAACCGTCGGTAAGTCTTGTAGGAATTTGTACCTGGTTGCCGGCAATAAGAACTACTGCCATTGTTTCACCTAATGCTCTGCCTATTCCCAAAACAACGCCGGCAAGAACGCCTGACTTTGCGGCGGGAAGAATAGTTCTGAAAACACTTCTCTCCTTTGTCGCGCCCAAAGCAAGCGCACCTTCATAATAGCTTTCCGGCACTGCTCTGATTGCGGATTCGGAAACGCCGATAATTGTAGGCAAAATCATTATTCCCAAAACTATAGAAGCCGCAAGCCAGCTTGAACCGTTTCCGCCAAAGTGATCACGGATAAACGGAACTATAACCATAAGTCCGAAAAAGCCGTAAACAATTGATGGGATACCTGCCAAAAGCTCTGTTGCGGGTTTTAATATTTTATAAAGCGGTTTGGGACAAAATCTGGCAAGAAATACTGCCGTTAAAATACCGATAGGCACACCGATTACAATTGCGCCTGCCGTTACATATATGCTGGCAATTATCATATTGAATATTCCGTAGCTTGCGGGCACGTTTGTAGGCGCCCATTTCTGGCCGCCTACAAAATTGAAGAACCCTATTTCCGCCATTGCGGGAACACCGTTATAAAATAAGAATACACAGATAATGACAACTGCTGCTATACTTGTTATAGCTGTCAGGAAGAAAACTCCCTGCATTGCCTTTTCACCAAATCTGTTTAATCTCATTTAATTATGTCACTCCAAACAGTTGTTTCTCCTGTATAAATAGATTTAATCTGATCCAATGTGATGTCATCACAGGGGTTTGCATTGTTAACGATGATTGCAATACCATCTTTCGCAATTGTCTGCGATTTAAGATTCTTTGTTTCATCGTCTTTAAGCTCTCTTGAAGCCATACCGATATCGCATGTGCCCTCTGTTGCAGCCTGCATACCTGCCGATGAGTCTGATGTCTGAATTTCAACCTTAGCGTTTGTGTTTACTGCCTGATAAGCCTCAGCGAGTTTTTCCATTACCGGGGATACTGATGAAGAACCTGCTACGCTGATTTTGCCTGAAGGTTTAGAACCGCTGTATGCTTCAGACTCTGAAACAGATACATAGCCTTCGTCTGTAATAACTTTCTGACCGTCTGAGCTCATAATGTAGTCAACAAAATCCTGAGCAACTTCGCTGAGTTCGCCCTTGTAAGCAATGTTGAACGGACGGCTGATTGCGTAGTCACCGGATTTTACATTGTCGCCTGTTGCCTCAACGCCGTTAACCTTAAGAGCCTTTACCGTATCGTTGAGTGAACCGAGTGAAATATAACCGATAGCTGCTTCGTTATCTTTTACGTTTGTAATAACAGCCTCTGTGCTGTTGATTGTTACAGCTGAAGATGTTGTGTTGTCGCTCTTATTATCGCCATCTTTTACAAGAACACCTGTAAGTTCCGTGAAAGCATCTCTTGTACCTGAACCTTCTTCTCTTGTTACTACTGTAATCTGCTTGCTTGTGTCAAAAGATGAACCGCTTGATGAACCGTTGCCGGCATCTGAAGAACTTTCTGTACTTGAACCGCAGCCCGCAAAAGCTGTTACTGCCAATGTACTCATTACTGTTAATGCTGCAATTTTTTTAATAGCTGTTTTCATTAGTAATTTCTCCTTAAAATATTCTTGTACTTCTTTGGTACACATTTAGTCTATTTGCTTTTTGTAAAGAACATAATATTACGAATGTAAAATCAATGTAAAATTAAATATAGTTTTTGTATTGAATTCAATGTTATTACAAAACTGCGTGACAACATTAGTTTTTTATGTTATAATATCACAAACGCTTTCAAATCCGGCAGCGCATTGCGCTGAAAATTCAGCAGGGATTGTATCCCGCCGCTGAATTTTGATAATGTTCTCAGACTTTAGGACGGGGACATTGTCCTGTTTGTCATATGTCATCTGTTTTTATTACTTCATTCGACATATTATTAGGTTAATAAATTGTTTGCTGTTTTAAAAACATATAACATATAATATATTTTGACTATTATGGAAAAATAAATTCCTACAGGAGGTAAAATTATGGACAAAAATCAAATCCCCTACAAAATCTATCTGGACGAAAACGAAATTCCGAAACAGTGGTACAATGTGCGCGCAGATATGAAAAACAAGCCTGCTCCGCTTCTTAACCCTGCAACACTCAAACCAATGACGGCTGACGAGCTTTCCGTCGTATTTTGTAAAGAGCTTGTGGAACAGGAGCTTGACGACACCGACGCCTACATTGACATTCCTCAGGAAATTCAGGACTTTTACAAAATGTACCGCCCGTCGCCGCTTATAAGAGCATATTTTCTTGAAAAGGAGCTTGATACTCCCGCTAAAATCTACTATAAATTTGAGGGAAACAACACCAGCGGCAGCCACAAATTAAACAGCGCGATTGCTCAGGCTTATTATGCAAAAAAGCAGGGACTCAAAGGCGTTACTACAGAAACAGGCGCAGGTCAGTGGGGTACAGCGCTTTCAATGGCTTGCGCTTTCTTTGGCCTTGACTGCCATGTATATATGGTTAAGGTTTCGTATGAGCAAAAACCGTTCAGACGCGAGGTTATGAGAACCTATGGTGCGAGCGTTACACCTTCTCCGTCAACTACAACATCTGTCGGCAGAAAAATTCTTGAAAAGCACCCCGGCACAACGGGAAGCCTCGGATGCGCAATTTCCGAAGCTGTTGAGGCAGCTACAACTAACGAGGGCTACCGTTATGTCCTTGGCAGTGTACTCAATCAGGTACTGCTGCACCAATCAATTATAGGTCTTGAAGCTAAGACGGCTTTGGATAAATACGGCGTTAAACCAGATATTATCATCGGCTGCGCAGGCGGCGGCTCAAACCTCGGAGGTCTTATTTCTCCTTTTATGGGAGAAAAATTAAGGGGCGAGGCTGATTACCGCTTTATTGCCGTAGAACCAGCGTCTTGCCCGAGCTTTACAAGAGGAAAATTCGCCTATGACTTCTGTGACACAGGTATGGTTTGTCCGCTTTCAAAGATGTACACCCTCGGCAGTGGATTTATTCCCTCTGCCAACCACGCAGGCGGCTTGAGATACCACGGAATGAGCTCAACTCTTTCACAGCTCTATCACGACGGTCTTATGGAAGCTGTTGCTGTTGAGCAGACTTCTGTATTTGCCGCTGCGGAACAGTTTGCAAAGGTCGAGGGTATCCTCCCCGCTCCCGAAAGCAGTCATGCTATCAGGGTCGCTATTGACGAAGCCCTCAAGTGCAAGGAAACAGGTGAGGAAAAAACAATCCTCTTCGGTCTTACAGGTACAGGCTATTTTGACATGGTCGCTTATCAAAAGTTTAACGACGGCGAAATGAGCGACTATATTCCGAGCGACGAGGAATTGCAAAAAAGCTTTGACGAGCTGCCAAAGGTTGAAATCGACTGATTATACTGATTATTTATATTAATACTATTTATATGTAAAAAGCCGGCGGATAATCCCGTCGGCTTTTAAACTATATACACTTATTACAAAATAAATGTAAAAAATCCCGTACACACAGCACGGGATTTTAAACAACCGAATGAGTCGGTATCAGATTCATAATCAATTAAGAGTTAGCCTCAATGTAAGAAACAAGAGCGCCGACAGTCTTGATGTTTTCAACTTCCTCGTCGGGAATTTCTACACCAAATTCGTCCTCAATTGACATAACCAAGTCAACAACGTCGAGTGAATCTGCGCCGAGGTCTTCCTGTAAATCAGTATCGGCTGTGATTGTATCTTCTTCAACGTCGAACTGCTCAGAAAGAATAGATTTTACTTTTTCCATTACCATAGTAATTCCTCCCATGAAAAATTTACGTGCCTTTATAAGTAAATATAGACAAAAGCACATATTTTATGCTACAATGGTGTGAAAGCAAACTCGTTTGCCTTACTCAATAATATTATTGATATTTTAACGTTTTGTCAATATATATTTTAAAATTTTTAAAATAATTCTCAAATTTGCATAATAATAATTGTTTTAATTTATATTTGCATAGCAAAAACACAGATATGGAGTGATATAAATGAGTAAAAAAAAGTATGCGGTAATCGGACACCCAATCGGTCACACAATGTCCCCTTTTATTCACAAAAGACTTTTTGACCTTCAGGGTATCGACGCAGAATACACAAAGCTTGACATTCCGTTTGAAAACTTTGCCGAGGAATATAAAAACACTCTCTCAAAGCTCGACGGCTATAACATTACTATTCCTCACAAGCGTACCATTATCCCCTATATTGACGAAATCGACGAAAAAGCCAAAATGTACGGCAGCGTAAACACTGTTGACAACAAAAACGGAATCGCCAAGGGCTACACCACTGATCCGGACGGCTTTTTAAAGGCTCTGTCGGCTGCGGGAATTGTAATCGGCGGCAGAGTTGTTGTGCTCGGCTGCGGCGGTGTTGCAAGAACTGTCGCTTACGAAATTGTTCTTAAAAACGTGCCTGTACTTTTCGGCGTGCGCAAAGAGGACGTTCAAATAGCAAACGATTTGTGTGCCGAAATCAAAAATACGGTTAAAAACGCTCAGGTACGCGTTTGCCTGATAGATGAAGTATGCGGTGATATTGATTTGCTAATTAACGCCACACCCCTTGGAATGTTCCCCAAAGTTGACGCTCAGCCCGTTAAAGATGATGTTATCGCGAAATGCGCAAATGTTTTTGACCTTGTATATAATCCGCTTGAAACGATGCTCGTTCAAAAAGCCAAAGCAAACGGCGCAAAAGCAAGCGGCGGTATGTCAATGCTGGTATGGCAGGCGGTTGTTGCTCACGAAAAATGGGATAACTCTGTTTATGATGTAAAGGATATTGAGCAGCTCTGCATTGACGCTTCAAACGAGCTTGCTGCAAAATAACGGTGATATAGATGAATAATATTGTACTTTGCGGCTTTATGGGCTGCGGAAAATCTACTATCGGGAAAAACATTGCAAAAAAGACGGGCAGGCGGTTTCTTGATATGGATACATACATTGAAAAAAAATCAGGTATGACGGTATCGGAAATTTTTGAAAAATACGGTGAAAACGAATTTAGGGATATGGAGCACGAGGCTTGCAAGGAACTTGCGGAAAAAAGCAACCTCATCATTGCCTCCGGCGGCGGTGCGTTTACGTTTGAAAGAAATGTACGCGTGTTCAAGGGCAAGGACAAAATTGTCTTGCTTGATGTTCCGCTCAACATTATAAAATACAGACTGCGTAATGACAAAACCCGTCCCCTGCTTCAAAAGCCTGACAGGGACAAGGTTATGAAAGAGCTGTACGAAAAAAGACTACCGATTTATAAAAAGGCGGCTGACATCACTGTTTCCGGAAAAAGTTCGCCCATGAAAACGGCTTTGGCAGTAATTGCCGCTGTTGAAAAAGAAAATTCTTAAACCCTATTGATTATAGCGCTTTAAAGTGGTAAAATATATAGGCGTAATCGCATTTTCGGTATTCTCAATTTGAAAGGATAGGTATTTATGATTATAGTTTTAAAACCTTCTACAACAAACGAGCAGTTGATGAATTTTACATCTATGCTCAAAGACAAATACAATGTAAAGGTTAATAAATGGGACGGCGTTCAGTCAACCGTTCTCGGTCTTATAGGCGACACAACAAGCATTGATATTGAATATATCGACGCTCAGGATATTGTTGAAAGCGTAAAGCGTGTTCAGGAACCGTACAAAAAGGCAAACAGAAAATTTCACCCTGACAACAGCGTTATTAAAATTACCGACACCGTATCTATCGGCGACGGTAGCCTTAATATTATGGCAGGTCCTTGCTCTGTTGAAAGCGAAGAACAGATTGTCGCTGTTGCAAAAGCGGTTAAAAAGTCCGGCGCTACAATCTTAAGAGGCGGCGCTTTTAAACCCAGAACCTCTCCTTACGCTTTCCAAGGTTTGAAAGCGGAAGGTCTTGAACTTTTAAAAATCGCACGTCAGGAAACCGGACTTCCCATTGTAACCGAAATTATGAGCGCATCTCACATTGAATTGTTTGAGGACGTTGATATCATTCAGGTTGGCGCAAGAAATATGCAGAATTTTGAGCTTTTAAAAGAGCTGGGTAAAACTAACAAGCCGATTTTGCTTAAAAGAGGTCTTTGCGCAACAATTGAAGAGTGGCTTATGAGCGCCGAATACATTATGGCGGGCGGCAACGACAATGTTATTCTCTGCGAAAGAGGTATCAGAACCTACGAAAACTTTACTCGAAACACGCTGGATATTGCCGCTGTTCCGATTGTTAAACGTTTGTCGCATCTTCCCATTGTAGTTGATCCGAGCCACGCGTCTGGTAAATCATGGCTTGTTGAGCCGCTTGCGATGTCAGCTGTTGCCTGCGGTGCAGACGGTCTTATAATTGAAGTTCACAACGACCCTGCGCACGCATTGAGCGACGGAGCTCAGTCGCTTACACCGGAACAGTTTGACGGTGTTTCCAAAAAAATCTTTGCACTTAAAAATGCAATGGATAACCAGGTATAACGGAGGCGTTAACAATGAATATTGCCGTTGTCGGCTTGGGAATTATCGGCGGCAGTTTTTGCAAGGCATTTAAAAAATATACAAACCACCACATTATCGGTATGAACAGAACCCTGTCAACGGCTCAAAAAGCTCTTGACACGGGCGCAATCGACGAAATCGGCGCCCCCGAAACGCTTGGCAAAGCGGATTTGATTATTTTGACAATGTATCCGCAGGCTGACGTTGAATTTATTGAAAAAAACGGCAATTATATTAAAAAGGGCGCTCTTGTTACCGATGCGTCGGGAATAAAAAAGGCGATTTGCCCCCAGCTTAAAGAGCTTGCCGAAAAATACGGCTTTGTCTTTGCAGGCAGTCATCCCATGGCAGGTAAGGAGAAAAACGGGTTTGACGTATCGGATGCAGATTTGTACAAAAATGCAAGCTACATTATTACTCCCTGCGGCGCTGATCAGAAATATATTGATATTCTCAGCGAGCTTGCAAAGTCAATCGGATTTACCACAATCAAAATCACTACACCCGAGGAACACGACAGGATGATTGCGTTTACCTCTCAACTTCCTCATGTACTTGCCTGCTCATATGTTATGAGTCCGTGCTGCCCCAATCACAAGGGCTTTTCGGCGGGCAGTTACCGTGACGTTTCCAGAGTTGCCAACATAAATTCAAAGCTCTGGAGCGAACTGTTTTTGGAAAACAAAGAACCTCTTACAAAAGAGCTTGATATTCTGATTGGCAACATAACTCGCATTAAGGACGCAATTAAAAATGAGGACAAAGAAACCCTTACCGACCTGCTGGAACAAGGTCATCAGATAAAAAAGGCATTGGGTGAATAGGAAAGGAGCGGTCAATTTGAGAACGATACACGTAAACACAGGCAGACCGTATGATATTTTTATTGAAAGAGGAATTATCGACAACTGCGGCGAATATGTAAAAAAACTTTCACAGGCACAAAAGGTTACTGTTATCACCGACACCAACGTTGCTCCTCACTACAAATGGAGAGTTTTTAACTCGCTTGAAAGCGCAGGTTTTCAGGTGACTTCACACATCTTCAACGCAGGAGAAGAATCAAAAACTCTTGATACAATAGCAGAAATGTACAACACCCTTGCAAAATTCAAAATGTCGCGCAAGGACGTTATTGTTGCACTGGGAGGCGGCGTGGCAGGCGATATGGCGGGGTTTGCCGCCGCTACTTATCTGAGAGGAATTGATTTTATCCAGATTCCAACTTCTCTGCTTGCTCAGGTGGACTCCTCAGTCGGCGGTAAAACAGGCGTTGACCTGTCTTTCGGCAAAAACCTTGTCGGAGCATTCCACCAACCGATCGCCGTTTTAATTGACCCCGATACACTCAACACTCTTCCCGACTACTATTTAAGCGACGGTATGGCTGAGGTTATAAAATACGGCTGTATCAAGGATAAAGATTTGTTTGAAAATCTTGAAACTCAAAGCGCTTACGATCATATTGAAGATATAATTGAAAGATGTGTTTCAATCAAGCGTGACGTTGTAAGCCGTGACGAAAAGGAAAAGGGCGAACGTATGCTTTTAAACTTCGGTCACACCCTCGGTCACGCAATTGAAAAAATTTACAACTATACGGGAATTTCTCACGGCAGAGCCGTTGCAATCGGTATGGTGCTGATTACAATGGCAAGCGAAAAAGCCGGAATTACCGAATCGGGTACTGCCGAAAAAATTGAAAATTTGTGTCAAAAATATGATTTGCCGTCTCGCACCGATAAAGAGATAACATTTGCCGAAATGGCACAAGCCGCAGCAGGCGACAAAAAGACGGCGGGCAATGAAATTAACCTCGTTTTGCTCAAGAAAATCGGCGAAAGCTACACGCAAAAGAAAAAGCTTGACGAGCTTGAAGACTTTATCAAAGATTAAGGTGATACAATGCAGAATGTAGTATATAAGCCGTTTATACCAAACGGTGAGGTAAATATTCCGCCGTCAAAAAGCGACGTTCACAGGGCTGTTATATGTGCCGCACTCGCAAAGGGAGTCAGCCGTATTTCCCCTGTTGCTTTATCAAACGACATAAAGGCGACTATCGGCTGTATAAAATCACTCGGCGCGTCTGCTGCAATTGAAAACAACGTTTTAACGGTTGACGGCACTAAAATGTTTGACTGCAAAAAAACAACGCTTGACTGCGGTGAAAGCGGCAGCACGCTCAGATTTTTTATTCCTGTGGCGGCTGTCGGCGGAGTAAACGCAAAATTTGTCGGACACGGACTTTTGCCGCAGCGACCCATTGGAATTTTTACCGACGCATTGCCTAAAAAAGGCGTTTCCTGCAAAACAGAGGGTGGTTTGCCGCTTGAAATAAACGGTAGGCTGAAAAGCGGAACATACAAAATTCCGGGAAATGTAAGCTCCCAGTTTATAACGGGGCTTTTATTTGCGCTGCCGTTGCTTGAGGGCAACAGCGACATTGTGCTCACCTCCCCCATTGAAAGCGTCGGTTATATAAATATGACAATTGCAACCATGGCAAAATTCGGCGTCACGGTTGAAACCACCGACTACGGCTGGCACATAGACGGAGGTCAGAGTTACAAGCCTGCCGACTACACCACAGACGGCGACTGGTCACAGGCGGCTTTCTTTATGGCGGCGGGCGCAATAGGCGGAAAAGCTACGGTCAACGGTGTTTTTCCCGATTCAATTCAGGGTGATAAAACGGTTGCCGAAATTATTAAAAATTTCGGTGCCAAGGTAACGCAGATTGAAAACAGCATTACCGTAGAAAAAGCGCCGCTGAAAGCAATCACTATTGACGCTTCGCAAATTCCCGATTTGGTACCCGTGCTTGCGGTTTGCGCCTGCTTTGCCGAGGGTACTACACGCATAATTAACGCTGAAAGGCTAAGAATAAAGGAATGCGACCGTCTGAAAGCTACCGCAGAGCTACTCAACAACCTCGGCGGCAAGGTAAATGAGCTTCGGGACGGGCTTGAAATAGAAGGTATTGACTGTCTTAATGGCGGCAGGGTCAACGGATACAACGATCACAGAATCGTTATGTCCGCAGGTGTTTGCGCCGCCGGGCTTAAAGGGGAAATCGAATGTACTTACGCTATGAGCATAAACAAAAGCTACCCCGATTTTTATAAAGACTACAACAGCATAGGAGGAAACGCAAATGTCTTCGACGTACGGTGATAAAATTAAAATTTCAGTTTTCGGTGAAAGCCACGGCAACGGCATAGGCGTTGTAATTGACGGACTTCCCGCGGGCGAAAAAATTGATATGGACAAGGTTCTTGTTCAAATGTCAAGACGTGCTCCCGGTAATGACAAGACGGCCACTCCCCGAAAGGAAAAAGACTTGCCGAAAATTTTATCCGGTATGCTCGGCGACACGCTTACAGGCGCTCCTCTTTGCGCTGTTATTGAAAACACAAATACTCGGAGCGCGGATTATAACAACCTGCTTGCCGTACCTCGCCCGGGTCATTCCGACTACACGGCTTTTGTAAAATACAAGGCATCAAACGACATCAGAGGCGGCGGGCATTTTTCCGGACGAATAACTGCTCCGATTGTTTTTGCAGGTGCAGTAATCCGCCAATTGCTTGAGAAAAAAGGCATTAAAATTGCCGCTCACATAAGCAGTATCGGCGGCGTTGAAGATACGCCGTTTAATCCGCTGAAGCTTGATGACGAACTTGATCAAAAGCTGAACAATGCTCGCTTTGCCGTTATTGACGACAGCGTTGAACAGAAAATGAGAGATGTTGTTGAGGATGCGAGAATGAACCTTGACAGCGTAGGCGGCACGATTGAATGTATTGTTGACGGCATTGACGCGGGATTTGGCGGCCCGATGTTTGACGGAGTAGAGGGTGTAATCGCAAAGGCCGTTTTCGGTGTTCCCGCCGTTAAGGGCATTGAGTTTGGCAAGGGCTTTGAACTTGCAAATATGAGAGGATCACAGTCAAACGACCCGTTCAGATACAAAGACGGCAAAGTTGTTACCGAAACCAACAACTGCGGCGGTATTCTGGGCGGCATTACTAACGGAATGCCGATTTTGTTTAAGGCGGTTGTAAAACCCACTTCGTCAATCGCACAAAAACAAAAATCAGTTGATTTGCAGAAAAAAGAAAATACGGACCTCGAAGTTCACGGTCGGCACGATCCCTGCATTGTTCCCCGTGCGGTTCCCGTCATTGAGGCTGTTACAGCAATTGCAATTATCAACTTACTGTAAAGGAATGAGAAGATGAAAGAATTGTCCGAAATCAGAGCGGAAATTGATAAAATAGACACTCAGCTTATCGAATTATTCAAGCAGCGCATGGACTGTGCAAAAGAAGTCGGCATATACAAAAAAGCAAACGGCACACCCGTTTTGAACCAGGAAAGGGAAAATGAAATTCTAGATTCTGTTGAAGAGAGAAGCGGCGAATACGGTGCATATGCAAGACTTTTATTTTCAAATATAATGGAGCTTTCACGTGCTTTGCAACATAATATTGTCGGTAGTGGTAAAAAGCTGCGCGGTGAAATTAAAAACGCCGAAACAAAGCCGCAAACCTCCGATATTACCGTTGCCTATCAGGGAATTAAGGGCGCAAACGGTCATGAAGCAGCGCTCAGACTGTTTCCCGACGGAAATATTAAAGGTTACAAAACCTTTGCCGATGTCTTTGAGGCAGTTGATTCAGGCGACGCGATCTACGGCGTGTTGCCGGTAGAAAACTCAACAGCAGGTTCTGTTTCCGCTGTTTATGATCTGATTTTAAAACACCGCTTTTACATTGTCGGCGCTCTTGATTTGCCGATTGACTACTGTATGGGAGGTCTTAAGCAGTCGGAATTTGAGGACATTGAAATTGTCCGTTCACATCCGCAGGCAATTTCACAGTGCTCAAACTACATCGCAAAGCATAATTTTGAGGCTGTACCCTGCGCAAATACTGCTGTTGCAGCCAAAGACATTGCCAAAGAAAAACGCCTTAACGTTGCCGCAATCTGCCCCTACAAGGCAGCTGAGGAATACGGCCTGAAAATTCTTGACAACCACTTGCAGGATGACAAAAATAACACCACAAGATTTATTGTCATTTCCAAGAAGCTCTACATACCCGAAAATGCAAACAAAATCAGCCTTTGCTTTTCGCTTCCCCATGTCACCGGGTCTCTTTACGGCTTACTTTGCCGATTTAATTCACTCGGATTAAACCTCACAAAAATTGAATCGCGTCCTATTAAGGGCAAGGATTTTGAATATCTGTTCTACCTTGACTTTGCAGGCAACGTACATATTCAAGAGGTTACCGAACTTATAAGCCAGCTTAGTGAGGAATTGCCCGAATTCAGTTTTTTGGGAAACTACTGCGAGCTTTAATTTACAAATAAAAACAATTACGGCAGAGTTTATCTGCCGTTTTTTTGCGTAAAAAGCGGTCTGAATTAACAGACCGCTTTTAGTAATTTTAATTATTCCTGATTTTCTGCTTTTGCCTTTTCGATAATTTTCTGAGCAACGTTTTCAGGAACTTCCTCATATCTTACGAATGAAAATTCGTATGAACCTCTGCCCTGCGTAACCTGCTTGATGAATGTTGAAAAGTCGGACATTTCCGCAACGGGAACTTCCGCTTCTACTACCTGCATTCCGTTGTCGTCGGGATACATACCGAGCACACGGCCTCTGCGTTTGTTTACCTCGCCCATAACATCGCCCATATTTGAGTCAGGCACACACGCTTTAAGCGAGCCTATCGGTTCCAGGAGCGTCGGATTTGCATTGGGAATACCGTTTTTATATGCAAGGCTTGCTGCTGTCTTAAACGACATTTCCGATGAATCAACGGGGTGATAAGAGCCGTCATAGAGGGTCGCCTTTATGCCGACAGTCGGATATCCCGCCAAAACACCCTTTTTAATTGAATCTCTCAGACCCTTTTCTACTGCGGGGAAAAAGTTCTTGGGAACTGCACCGCCGACAACTCTTTCTTCAAATACAAGGTCGTCGGTATCCCATGGTTCAAACTCAATCCAAACATCGCCGAACTGACCATGACCGCCTGACTGCTTTTTGTATCTGCCCTGAGCAGAAACCTTTTTGCGAATTGTTTCACGGTATGCAACCTTGGGCTTCTGCAATGAAGCGTCAATGTTGTACTTGGACTTAAGTCTCGATATAACAACATCGAGGTGCTGCTCGCCCAACCCCGATACAAGCATTTCGTGTGTTTCGTGATTATTTTCCACCTTGATTGTGGGATCTTCGTCGGCAAGCTTTGACAAAGCCTGGGCAACCTTATCCTCATCGCCTTTCTTGGCAGGATAAATAGCCATTGTATATGATGAAGCCGGGTAGTCAATACCGTCAAGCACTACCTTGCGGAGCGGAGAACATAGCGTATCGCCCGTTTTTGTGGTGCTCAGCTTCGGAATTGCGCCTATATCGCCTGCGCAAATACAGCTGACGTCGCTTTGCTTTTTTCCGCACACGGATAAAAGCTTTGTAATTCTTTCCTGCTCGCCGGTACGCATATTAATCAGCGGCGCGTCGGTAGTGATTTTTCCCGAAACAGTCTTTACATATGAAAGACGTCCGATAAACGGGTCGGAAACCGTCTTAAATACTATTGCAGCTGTCGCTCCGCTGTCATTTACAGAAACTTCTACCGGGTCGCCGTTTATATCAACGCCGATTTCGCTTCCCTTGTCGGCAGCTGACGGTGCAAGCCATGTAAGGCTGTTTAAAAGCTGGTCAATAGCAAAGGTATTATGTGCGTCACCGCAGAATACCGGGCATATAGAGCCGTCTTTTACGCCTTTACTTACACCGAGAATAATTTCCTCAGGTGTAAACTCCTCGCCCATTATGAATTTCTCAAGCAATTCCTCACTTGTTTCGGCAACCGCCTCTTTAATTGCTTCGCGCAGGCCCTCGAGCCTGTTACCCATATCGGGAAGAGCGGTCTGCTTGACGGCGCCGTCGGTTGAATATTCATATGCCTTGTAGTCAAACAAATTAACATATGTATTTGCCTGACCGTCAACTATATACGGAACGACAACCGGGCACACCGAAGGTCCGAATGTCGCTTTGAGATTTTCAAATACACGGTAGAAACGAGCATCCTCGTCGCAAAGTCCGTTTACAAAAAACACCTTGGTAAGTCCTGCTTTTGTTGCTGCCGAGACAGCCTTTTCGGTGCCTACATTTACGCCGTCCTTACCTGATACTACTATCAGAGCGGTATCTGCGGCACGCATACCCTCAGCCACACCGCCGGCAAAGTCAAACAGACCGGGAGTGTCGATAAGGTTGATTTTTGTATTCTTCCATTCAACGGGCGCAACGGCTGTCATAATAGACGCCTGACGCTTAATTTCCTCAGCATCAAAATCAAGGGTAGTGTTACCCTCAGAAATTTTTCCGAGGCGCTCGGTAACTTTTGACAAATACAAAATTGACTCCGCAACGGATGTTTTTCCGCTGCCGCTGTGTCCTACTAAAGCAATATTTAAAATTTTATTTGCATCATACTGTTTCAAAAAATAAAACTCCTTTCGTAGCTATGAAAGCACAAAATCAAATTGCACAAATGCTAAAATTATTTCTTGATTATTATATCATATTTGTATAAAATATACAACTAAATTTAAGCAAAATAAAAAAATTCACCCTTTGCCCAATTAGACAAGGGGTGAATTGTGCAAATTGCTTATTTTATTTTAAAAAAACAATATACTGTACAAAATTAAATTAATATTTTATATGTTTTGTACAATTATTCAAGTACAGCACCCTGAGCACCTGAGGTTACAAGCTTTGCGTAACGAGCAAGGTAACCCGTAGTTATTCTCGGTTTTCTCGGAGTCCATGTAGCTTTACGCTTTGCAAGCTCTTCGTCTGACACAAGAACATTAATTGTATTTGCAGGGATGTCAATTTCGATTGTATCGCCTTCTTCAACAAGGGCAATAGGGCCGCCTACTGCTGCTTCGGGTGAGACGTGACCGATTGCCGCGCCTCTTGTAGCGCCTGAAAAACGTCCGTCTGTGATAAGCGCTACGCAATTGCCGAGACCGCTGCCCATAATAGCAGAAGTAGGATTGAGCATCTCTCTCATACCGGGGCCGCCCTTAGGTCCTTCGTAACGGATAACCACAACGTCGCCGGGATTGATTTTGCCGTCGTAGATTGCATTAAGTGCGTCCTCTTCACAGTCAAATACTCTGGCAAAGCCCTTGTGGTGCATCATTTCCTCTGCAACTGCACTTCTCTTAACTACGCAGCCATCGGGAGCAAGGTTACCCTTAAGCACTGCTATGCCGCCTGTCTTGCTGTACGGATTGGAAACCGGTCTGATGATTTCTGTATTTTTAATCTCGCAACCCTCAATGTTTTCACCGACAGTCTTGCCTGTACAGGTTTTAAGTGAAGTATTGATAAGGTTGAGTTTTGAAAGCTCGTGCATAACCGCATAAATACCGCCTGCCTCGTTAAGCTCCTCGATAAAGTGCTCGCCTGCGGGAGCAAGATGACAGAGGTTGGGAGTTTTGGCAGAAATGCCGTTGGCAATATCAAGGTCAAGATCAATACCGCATTCGTGAGCGATTGCGGGCAAGTGAAGCATTGTATTTGTTGAGCAGCCGAGAGCCATATCAACTGTGAGAGCGTTTTTAAAAGCCTCTTCCGTCATAATATCTCTCGGACGAATATCATTTTTAACAAGCTCCATAATCTGCATACCTGCGTGCTTTGCAAGCTGCAAACGCTGTGAGTAAACAGCGGGAATTGTACCGTTGCCTTTTAAACCCATTCCGATAACTTCCGTTAGGCAGTTCATACTGTTTGCAGTAAACATACCCGAACATGAACCGCAGGTAGGACAAGCGTTGTTTTCGTATTCGCCGAGCTTTTCGTCGTCGATTTCGCCCACCTTATAGCGTGAAACTGCCTCCGAAACAGTTGAGTAACTGATTTTTTTGCCGTCAACTCTGCCTGCAAGCATAGGACCGCCGCTGACAAAAATTGTCGGAATATTGATTCTTGCCGCAGCCATCAAAAGGCCTGGAACGTTTTTATCGCAGTTTGGAACCATTACAAGACCGTCAAAAGCATGAGCCTTTGCCATAGCCTCTGTTGAATCGGCGATAAGCTCACGAGTTACGAGTGAATATTTCATACCCTCGTGACCCATTGCAATACCGTCGCAAACAGCAATTGCAGGAAATACAATCGGTACGCCGCCAGCAAGAGCAACGCCCATTTTAACTGCCTCTACTACCTTGTCAATATTCATATGACCGGGCACGATATCATTTTTTGAGCTTACGATACCGATTTTCGGCTTTTTGATTTCTTCGTCTGTAAGTCCGAGAGCGTGCAAAAGTGTACGCTGCGGAGCGGCGTTGATGCCCTCCGAAATAACTGAACTTTTCATATGTAACATTCCTTTCAGAATTAAATTAATTAGCGTCAGATTATAATAAAATACTGATATACTTTCATATTATCATAAGCACCCGATAAAATCAAGGCAATAAGTACAAATATAATATGATTTTACAACATTTACCTTAGCCGTCGTTAACTAAATCAAGAGGAAAATGTGCCGAGGCTTGAGGACTTTCCGTTCCTTTCAACAAAAAGTTCCTCTGCCGCGGCGTGTATTATTTGCCTCTGTCGCAAACTATTGGTTGCAGCTGCATAAAACTTTCGATATTTTAACTTAAAAATCCTTCGATGATTTTATTTTCCGCCTCCTGCTCGGTAAGTCCGAGTGTGCGGAGTTTGAGAATCTGGTCTCCCGCGATTTTTCCGATTGCTGCTTCGTGAATCAATGAGGCGTCCTCACATCTTGCACTTAGCTTTGGTGCGGCGTCAACAGTTGCCTTGCCGCTGATAATAGCGTCGCACTCCGAGTGACCGCTGCACTTTGCATTTCCGATAATATTCGAGGTGTACTCCTGGTACGAGGTATCTTTTGCAACCGAACGGGAGACTATATCAACGCCCGAATCTTCGCCGTTGAGCTCAACTGTAAACGTGGTTACTGCCGTCTGCTCCTTTTCGGTCATAATTCTTTCTCTTATCAAAAGCTTTGCGCCTGCTTTAAGCGACGCCTTTGTCTTTCGGTCGGTTTTATCGACTCCTCCGATTTGAGCCGTGTCCATTTCAAGCACCGAGTCCTCATCAAGAAAAACCTCGGTTACAGGGTCAATAGACCTGATTCCGTTTCCTTTGCCGGTACCGATATGTTTTTCAACATATTTTACCTTAGCGCCTTTTTCAAGGAAAAATCTGTGAATACCGTTATGGCGGGCAGGCTCGCCGTTTTCTGTGTGAACTCCGCAGCCTGCAACAATTACCACATCAGCGTTTTCTCCGACAAAAAAGTCATTATATACCAAATCGTCAACATCACCGTGGGTAACGCAGGCAGGAATTGAAACGGTTTCTCCCTTTGTGCCCGGCATTATATGAATATCAAGTCCCGGCGCGTCGGTTTTGCTGTCTATTATTATATTTTTACTTGACTGTCGCCCAACCGAACAGCCGTTTTCTCTTATGTTATAAGCTCCTTTGAAAGAACCGTTGTAATTGGAAATTACTTTGAGCATTTTTTCTGTAATGTTATTCATCAAAAATCGCCTCCTCTTTGCGGCAGGACGGTTTTATGCCTCCGTCGGCAAACACGTGCTGCATCATTTTTTCACGTTCTCCCTGCTGACTGATTTTTCCGTCTGCAAGCAGAACAATTTCATCTGCTATTTTCAGAATACGCTCCTGATGAGAAATTATGAGCATTGTTTCAAGATGATTTTCGTGCATATTTTTAAATACGCCGATAAGGCTTTTAAAGCTCCAGAGGTCAATACCTGCTTCGGGCTCATCAAAAACCGTTATGTTAGTTTTGCGCGCAATTACCGTAGCAATTTCAATTCTCTTGATTTCCCCGCCCGAGAGAGTATCGTTTACTTCTCGGTCAAGGTAGTTGCGCGCACAAAGTCCCACGCTTGCGAGAATGTCGCAAAGCTCCTTATCGTTAAGCTTGCTTTGGGCAGCGATTTCAATGAGCTGTCTTACCGTTATACCCTTGAATCTTACCGGCTGCTGAAAAGCAAAGCTAATGCCGATTTTTGCGCGTTCGGTTACGTCAAAATCGGTTATATCCTTGTCATCAAGAAATATTTTGCCCTCTGAGGGCTTTTCGATACCTGCAATAATTTTTGCAAGCGTTGTTTTTCCGCTGCCGTTAGGTCCCGTGATTACCGTGAGCTTGCCTGACGGAATGTCAAGATTGAGTCCGTTTAGGATTTTTTTGCCGTCAGGGGAAACCCATGATATATTTTGTAAACTTAACATATCAATTCTCCTTGTATGTGTAGATATTTACCTTATTTTAGTATCTGTATTTTAATAAAAAATACTCAAATGTTGCTATATTTTACCGTTAATATTTAAAAATTAGTTTTTGCTAACTGCAATTTTATCAATCCTTGTAAATTTATAGGAATGATAGGGATTACAGTTATAAAAACTGTGTTCATATAATTATAAAGCGTATGGATATTTTTGTCAAGAAGCAGGATTTTTTGTCGGAAATCCTGTCTAAAATCCGCCTAAAAAACACATATAACCACAAAATAAGATACGCTTGTATATTAACCTTTTAATATATCTTTTTTACTTTTTGAAGAGTGTATATCGACTTGTTCATATTGAAAACATAAGCGATTGCGCAAACAATAAAAAAGTACGGCATATATTCAAATCCGAACACCTCGCCGCCGATAAAAATCGGGGCAAACAGAGTATTTGTGGCGCTTCCGAAAACTGCCGCATAGCCTAAGGCGGCAACAAACGCTGTCGGCATATTGAAAACGCACGCAAGCACAGCACCGAGACTTGCTCCGATTGCAAACAGCGGAGTTACCTCGCCGCCCTGAAAACCTGCCGCAAGCGTTATTACGGTGAGAGCGAATTTTAAAATCCAGTCATAAGTATAAATTGTTTCGCCGTTTAAACTGCTGTTGATAAGGTTGGTGCCAAGGCCCGAATATCTGCCCTGCCAAAGAAGTATAAAAAGTATGCTCAAAGCAACGCCGATTACGGCAATTCTGATTATCGGGTTTTTGAGCTTTTCACCTGCAAGATTTTTGGCAAACTTTAAGCAAAGCGCAAATGCACCGCCGACAATACCGAAAATTACACCTATTACAAGCAATTTAAAAAAAGTTTCCGCAGTAAGATTTATATTTAACCTGAGTGCAAATGTAAATTTTTCAAGACCTGTAAAACGGGCAACGGTACTTGCCGTAAATGATGCGGCAAAGGTTGGCAAAAGCGCCTGATACCTCATCTCGCCCGCCGTGAGAACCTCCACGGCAAAAAGCACAGCCGCTATCGGTGTACCGAACAAGCCCGCAAAACCGGCTGCCATACCTGCTACAAGAAAAATCTGCCCCGCATTTTTTACGGGAATCCGTTTGCCGACAAAATGAGAAATCGTTGCTCCGATTTGAACGGCCACACCTTCTCTGCCCGCGCTGCCGCCGAAAAGGTGCGTAAGCCATGTACCCGACATAACAAACGGAATAAGTCGCAGAGGAATCGCATTTTCGTCGCCGTTACCGACTTCAAATACCAGATTCATACCCTTTGAGCTTTTTCCGCCGAATTTTTGGTAACAATAGACTATTACTATACCTGCCAACGGCAAAAAAGGTATGTAGTACAGCGGATTTACATCACGTATATCTGTAATTTTCAGCAGAATTTGCCCGAAAAACGAATCTACTGCGCCTATCGCCGCTCCTACGGGAATAGCAACTGATGTCAACAGCAGTATTTCTCCTAAGTTTTGAAAAATATTTTTTACAGTCGTTTTCATAAACCTCACCCCGGCAATTAATTTTTGTTTCAGGCAACAAAAAAGCTGATTACCCCTATGTTGCCATAGAAGTCATCAGCACATCGGCGGTTTAGGACATGATCCAAGGGAGCACCTCATTCCCTGTATTTACTTTATATTACCACTGCTATTATTAATTTTCAAGTTAAATTTGAATATTTTCCGTATCTTACCGTATCATTGCTTACAAAAGCCAGCTTAATTATTACAGTATTTCTCTGTTATTCAAGCATTATTTCTTTGACAGAAATTTTCTTTATTCTTTCGGAATAGATGTGCATTACAGCTTCGTAGATTACAACAAAGGCTGCAAGAGAAATAAGCATAACAGGAAAATCAAATTCATAAGCGGGTACATTCTCGACATCTTTAAACACAATATCAACCATAATACGAAGCAATACATATTGATACACCGTTCCGACAGCAAAGCCGATGTATGACATAGGTCTGTAACCGCTGAGAATTGCTTTGCTGCATTCTTTTTGCGAATATCCAAATACTCTCATCATTGCAATTGTTTTTGTATTGCCGTTAATGACCGTTGTTATCGCAAGCAATAATGTAGTAAACGCCAGTGCAATTCCGATAAGCAACATCATTGCCCCCATCATTTCGCTTGATAAATCTTTCATACTAAATGACATCTGCGTCATTGCCGAAAAACAAAAAGATGCAAAGATAATAAAAAACGTAAGCGTTTTTTTGCTCTTTATCGTATTCTTTTTTAACTCGTTAATAAATGAACATTCGCTGTTTTTATCTGTTTTGTGTTTTTTTATTTTAGCCGTTGTATGCAGGCTGTCTTTCAAAAGGTTTAATACAGGTTTTTTCAGCTTATACCAAGCATAGAAAATTGCAATGGCAGCAAAAATTACTGTCGGTAATATCACAAAATAAACAAAAACAGTGGGATAGAAATGAACAGAAATCTTCGGCAACAGCTTATCTTCATTTTGCAGCTCATAAAATTTCGGCATTAATATAAATGCTCCTCCGAAACCGATTGCAGTTCCGATAAAAGTACTTATTCCAAACACCCAAAAATTCTTTGCAATTTTAAAATTTGTATATCCCAAAGCCTTTAATATGCCGAGTTCTTTTTTGTGTGTATCTATATAATGCTTAATATAAAATATCAGCATTACAACAGAAGTTATAAAAAGGCAGCCTCCGGATACAAGGCAAACCACTTTTACCGTGGATACCTGAGCGTTATAATAAAACATCGATAATTCCGACGTTATTTCATTCTTGACCGAAAGAATATCAAAATAGAAGTTTAAAAATAAAGTACACACAAACACAGCACAGCAAGATATGACAGAAATACCGATAAGCTTTGCAGCGTCTTTTATTCCGACAATCATATCATCACCAGCCAATCTCATAAGCGGTTTTTTGTATTTCGTTGGAATAGATTTGAGATACTTTTCCGCTGTTCATCTTAATTACTGTGTTTGCCATTTCAGCAATATTCAAATTGTGCGTTACCATTACGATTGTAAAACCGTATTCTTTTTGCAGCTTGCAGATATAGTCAAGCACCTGTCTTCCGGTTTGCTCGTCTAATGCGCCTGTCGGTTCGTCAAGGAATAAAACCTTCGGCTTTTTTGCCAAAGCTCTTGCAACTGAAACTCTCTGCTGTTCGCCGCCCGAGAGTTCACTCGGAAACTTATGTAGTTTATCACCAAGTCCAACCGCTTTGATGATTTCTTTATAATCTTTGTTGCCGGCCAGATCGGCGCCCATTTTTACATTTTTGTCAACACTCATATTAGGCAGCAAATAATACTGCTGAAAAATAAATCCAACAGTTACTTTGCGAAATTGAGTCAATTCTTTATCGGTCATTGCCGATATATCTGTTTTGTCATACAGTATTTTTCCGCTGTCAGGGCGTTCAAGTCCCGATATTACATTTAGCAAAGTGGATTTTCCCGAACCCGACGCCCCGAGAATTACCGTAAAGTCCCCGTCTTTAATTTCCAAACTGATACCTTTTAATACTTGTAATCCGCTTTCGCCTGTTCCGTAAGATTTTGTAATTTCTTTTACTTCAATCATCGTGCTTTCTTACCCCCATATTTTTCAAAAGACTCACACATACCTCTGTCATCATCTTACTGATTTCCTCACCCGTAAATCGGCACATATTGGTAGCGCAAAGCATTGCTATACCGTGAGTGTATATCCAAAGGTGACGGTACAATTTTACGGCAGAAACACTGTCTATTCCAAAGTCCCGTTGTATAGATGAGATAATTTGCTCATAGTTGTCATCTATCAAAGGCAGTACATCTGTCAAATCGGGAATTTGCTTATGCTCATTCATAAAGAGAAGCCGAAACAGTTTCGGTTCATTTATCGCAAAAAGAATATACTGCATTCCCACACCTTTAAACGCCGGCTTTTGTGATAATCCTTTTTGGACATATTCTTTATAACGCTTTTTGGCTTCTTCAATTACGGACTGCTGTACCTCTTCCATATTTTGGAACACTGTAAAAATCGGTCTTGCCGAACTGCCGAGCTTTGCGCCCAAAGCTCTTGAAGTTAAAGAGTCAACACCCTCTTCCCTGACAATGGTTAATGCGGCTTTTGTGATTTCTTCTTTTGAAAATTTTGCTTTTGGCGGCACTCAATATCAATCCCTTTAATTAAAATCAAGCGTTTTAAATCAATTGATTTAATTATAAGTGAATATCTTCCGGAAGTCAATATTTCAAACGTAAATTTTACGTAAAAAGCAAACAGCGTAACGTACAAAAAATTAATGCACGTCACGCTGTTTGTTTAAGTTCTGCTTATGATTATTTATCTGTGCAGTGATGGAGCAGATCACTTTTTAAAGTTCTTCAATGCCTGCGGCTGCTTGGGCTGATACTGGAAAACAATGCATGCAGAGTTTGTGCTTTTTACGGCAGTTTTAACAGCCGCATCGGTAACAGCTTTTTTCAACATCTTTGTTGCTTTCAATGTTTTCACCTCTTTTCTATTATATTTTATAGTTATATTTTATCACCTTATTATGTTAATTTCAATCACGTATTCCTGAAAACAACTATTTCCGCCCTGAATGTCTCAGAACAAAAAAGAAACGCATAATTTTGTTCTGCGTTTTTTGTCATATTATATTGTT
The DNA here is from genome assembly GCA_904393835.1 of uncultured Ruminococcus sp. Lineage (GTDB taxonomy): Bacteria > Bacillota > Clostridia > Oscillospirales > Acutalibacteraceae > Ruminococcoides. Next base: position 58,226 of record CAJFNC010000009.1, read on the forward strand.
TTTTATTCAAAGTTTCGGCTTTTATTAAGGCAAGCAAATCATTGCACCGCAAATTCAGCAGTAGGTTGTATCCTCCGCCGAATTTTGATAATGTCCCCCATCTTTATAGGCGAGGGACATTATCTTGTTTGTTATATCGGAATTGTAATTTCAGTATAAAAATATTTGTCGTCGTATGATATATTATATACACAGCGATATTTTTCAACTGTTGATTTAATTATTGACAAACCCATTCCGTCGTGTTCCGGTTTTGTGGAAAGTATTTTATTTCTGTGTTTATTTATTTTTCCGTCAAATGTATTTTTTACATTTATCAATATAAAATCGTTTGCTTTTTTAATTTTAAATTCTATTAACCTTTTTTCGGGTCCAAGTTTAAGGCAAGCCTCGATGGCGTTGTCCCACAGGTTTGAAAACAATGCGGTAATATCAATATCGCTCAAAAAACTGAAAGATAAATCCTCTACGTCTGTTATCACTTTTATCCCGTTGCGCTCGGCATATTCGATTTTTTGACTGAATATTACGCCTAAAATTTTATTTGAAGCCTGAAACCCCATATACAATGAATCGACCTCATGTTCTACCTTTTGTTTGTATTTTAAAGCCGCCTCACTGTCTTTTGTATTTAATTCGTTTAATACATTAAGGTGTTTTTTCATATCGTGAATAATTTTACGTGTTTTTTCATATTGTAAAATCATTTCATTGTAGTTTGCAATCTGCATTTCATTCTGCCTTTTCATTATATCAAGCTCATACTGCAATTTATAAGCGTTTGACAATTTTTCCAATATATATGAGGCATAAACGTTCAGCAAACAAAAAACAGCTATCATTATAACTAACACATATCCGTCACTTGTAGATGTTGCTTTTTTTACATAAACATACAAAATGAAAAATTCCGATATAAATAGTAATAATGTAAAAATTATCTCTTGTACTCTGATAGAAATTGTACCCTTTTTACTGAGAAAAACGGTAAACATTTTATAGATAAAAATTATTACAATAATATTTAGCAAACAGCTGATGATAAATATTAATACGTCGCTTATAATCTGCTCTAAATTTTTACCCGATATTACAAGCCATATAAATGTAGTAAAAATATCGCTGAACGCCAAAAAGGTAAGGTAAAGCATATTGTATAATATCGACTGCTTAAAACCGATGTCATACAAAATCAAGCATATTACATTGAAACCGATAACGGCATATAAAAAATTAATCAAATACATATTTAATTGATTAATCAACACCATACATATGCACGAAAAAACAAAGACTGCTATGTACAATATTTTGTTGTCGTACCTTGGCTTATAAACCTTTCCGAAAAAAGAAAATGTCGCAACATTGATTACTATCGCCAAAAGTATTCTGATGCCAACTACTGCTATATGCAAATTTAACATCCCCTTAACTGCGAAGAATCTGCGAAAGTTTGTTTAAAAAGTCCTTTTGCTTTTTAGTTGCAAGAGGCAGCCACTCGCCGTTGTCCATTATAACTCCGTCATCCTTGCGGATTGACTGCACGTGTCTGAGATTTACTATACAGGATCTGTTTGTCTGGTAAAATCCGTCATTTTGAATTTTGGAATATATGTCCGATAAATTTTCCTTTACAACATATATCTTTTTTGAGGTATTAACCTGTACTCTCCTTTTTTCGAGCAAAATAAAATATATTACCTCGTCAAGCGGTTGAATTTCGACTCCGTTACCGGTAAAAAGCTCGACATTTTTCGCGTCATTCTTAAAATTAAAATACTTTATAACATCTTTTAGCGTCTGTGTAACAGCCTCAATCGACAACGGTTTTGTAATAAAATCAAAAGCGTGAACCTTGTACGCTCTTCTGCTGTAATCAGCGTAACTGGTAATATAAACAATCGGTACATAATTATCGGTTTTGCGTATTTCCATACCAACGGAAATACCGTTTGAATCCTGCATTTCGATATCCATAAAAATTAAATCAAAATGCTTTTCTTCTTTGAGCATCTGTGTGCCGTCGTAATATTTTTCAATATTAACCGCGATATTGTTTTTATCAAAAAAAGAAGATACAATTTTTTCAAGATTTCCAACGCATCTCACTTCATCATCACAAATTGCAATATTAAACACGTTTATCATCTTCCCAACATAATAAAATTGTAAAAGTTAATTCAACAAAAATTATTATACACTAATGTTGCAAAAATTTCCACTAATTATTTATTATGTCGCGCGCTTTTTTTGTATCCTGCCGCAAGCAGTATCCCGGACATTGTTATTGCCAGCATTGCAGCAGAGGACAAAACATAAATTTTAAAATACAGCATTATCAAAGCAAAAATGACTTCTGCAATTAAAATAACAATTGAACGAGTTTTGAACTTGACAATTTCGTCCTTTTCAAGCCTTTTATTTTCGCTGTCAACGGGGGCAAGCAAAATTATCGCGATTCCGCTTAAAAATGCCGTGACCGCAAGCACAATCATTGTTGCAGTATTTACATACATAAGTACCAGCATTGCAACTATCATTGTGAGCATTGACTGTATAAAGCACCGAATCCTGGTATCCGCATGATACCCTCCGGCGTTTGTACGCAGTATGGTAAAAAGCACAAGATAAACAACGCACTCAAAAAACATTCCCATAAACGCACCTATTACCAGACAGACGCCAAAGAAAATTATTTTGAGCAACATTAATTCTATGCCGTATTTTACAACCGCAATTTTGTCGTCATCAAAATTCTCTCCATCGCAAACACGTACGGTAATCCAATTTACAAGTTTATCCATAATACACCTCAAATAATAATATTGCAATAATATTATACAACATATTATTGCAATATTAAACAGTTAAAGTATATTTTTTCACTCTACAAACTATATTTGTTAATTTTATGCAATCAAGGCGGATGACTCTCACACCCCGTTCTCAAAAACGTACAAATACAAATCCTCAAGGGTTGGCTTAACGGATTCTGTTTTACAGCCTTTCGGCGGATTATCGGTTACGGTGCGCACGATTATTTTATCGTCATTATGATATAGGTTTGAAACACGGTAATTATCCTGAAAATATTTCAGACTTTCTTTATCTGTTTCTATCTCAAACACCTTGTTTTCTATCTCTTTGATAAGATTGTCGCAGGTATCGTGCGACACCAGTTTTCCGCTTTTTAAAAGGATTATTTCCTTTGCAATAAATTCAATGTCCGACACAACGTGGGTAGAAATTAAAACAATTTTATCCTCCGCAATTTCGCTTATGAAGTTGCGGATTCTTATTCGTTCTTTTGGGTCAAGACCTGCCGTAGGCTCGTCAAGAATCAAAACCTTTGGGTCATTAAGCAGCGCTTGTGCAATCAAGGCCCTTTGCTTCATACCGCCCGAGAAAGAACCGAGTTTTTTGTGCGCTGAATCAATAAGATTAACGGTTTCAAGAAGTGAAACAATTTTTTGCTTTGCCTCTTTCTTTTTTAATCCCTTTAACGCCGCCATATACCACAAAAAGCGGTTGAGTGTAAAATCGTCGTACAAGCCCTGCTGCTGAGGCATATATCCGAGCAAAGAGCGGTAGCTTTTGCCGAGCTTTTTTATATTATCGCCGTCATAAAGCACCTCTCCGCTGTCAGCGTTGAGATTATCGGTAATAATATTCATCAGCGTAGATTTGCCTGAGCCGTTCGGTCCCAGTAATCCATATACACCCGACGTAAGCGTTACCGAAAAATTATCAAGAGCTTTTACCGTTCCTTTTTTATATGTTTTACTGAGGTTTGCAATTTTAAGTTCCATTTCTGCGCCTCCTTAGTGATTTTCCCGTAAAGTTCTTATAGGTAAATCCTGCGAAAATAACTGCTAAAATTGTTGATACGCCGATAAGCAATGCCATAACCCAAAGCTTGTTATTCATCAGCAGTGAAAAAATTCTCAAATCACGATTGAAATAAATAAGAACACAAGGAATAAGTGTTACAGCCGTAGAAACTATCATGGTAGTCACAGTGTTTTTTAACTTATTCGACAAAAGCAGAATCACCCCGGCTGCCGCTAAACTTATGGTTATGTGTAATAAGCCCTCAAGCAATATTGCCTGCATAATAGTAATACTGCTCTCCAGCCGCTCAAAGCCCTCTAAAAATACAAGTGGTTCCGAAAATATATCCGTACCGAAAGTTTTTATAAAATTAATAATATACGGCAGATAAATAAGAACATACATAACAGAATATGTCAACAGGGCTACTGAAAATTTAGCGGCAACAAGCCTGCCCTTACCCTTTTGGGCAGCACAGATAAGTCTTTTCATATTACGCTTATATTCATAAGCAAAAATTCCCGACAGAGTGAAAACTATAAGCACCATAAACAGTGCAAACAAATTCCACTCTCTTGAAGCGTCCGCCATAAGGCGTTTGCCTACTGTGTAATTTATAAAGTAAGGCGTAATGTTCAGTTTTTCACCTACGGCCTTAATTGTATCGTACTGAAGCATTACGGTTTCAAAGCCCTTGCCCCTTGTGTCAAGTATATTATTTATTGCCGTTATCTGAGCGCTTTTTTGATCTTCGGTAAGCGTTGTATCGTAAGTAACGGCTTCTTTTTCGGCATTAAGCTCATCAAAATATTTTTGCTCATCTTCAAGAAATTGCTCTTTTTCGGGGGTCAGCTCTCCCTCAAGCCTGTTAAGATATGCGGCGTAGGCAACATCAGCACCGAGTGAATAATTAATATTAATGTTTTCGGTAAAATTGGCAAAAGCAAATCCTGCAACCAAAACGAGAACAATCACAACTTTTGAGCTTACATAATGCTTGTAACATTCACCTTTGAATACCGAAGTACTTCCCCTGAATGTATGTATCCTCAATCTAATTTTTTCGGAAAGATTTGCAAAAACATTCGCACCTGCAAACTGTCCCTGCTTAGAAAACGCAATCAAACACAACGGCGGAATTATAAGTGCGCACAGCACTAAAAACAACAGATATATCCACACCACATTGACAGGGTGCGTGAAAAAATTCAAATTCAGATATTTTCCAAATAACTCATTACCGCTGAGAAAATAAAACACATTAATATATTTGAAATGATTGACAGGCGACATTGAGTCTATAAAATTATACATACAAAATTCTGCGCCGAAAAATGCAACAAGAACAATATATGTTATATTAGTGCTTTTTATCAATGTAAAGACTAAAGCTAAAATCAAAGCCACAGCACAAAGTGTAAATGCTTTTTTCAGCACCCACAAAACCAGATATTGTAAAACAGTGCATTTTAATGTGCAGTTCATAAACTCAGGTATGGACTGAATACTGCGGTTAAGGTCGCCCAAACCGAAAGCAACTCCGCCTGTCAGCAAATTCGATATATAAAAAACTAATGTAACTCCCGCAACTGTCAGGAGCGTAACAACAAGTTTTGCCGCCATTGTATGATGTCTGCCTTTTTGGGTAGATTTTACCAGCGCTGTAAGCCCTTTTTCTCTTTCCAAAGAAAACAAAGCAATACATACAAGCAACACAAGTATTAACAGCAGATAATCTGTTAATACAAAGGTTGTTGACAGATTAATTCCCAAGTCAAAGCCCGGCGTAATTTCTACACCCTTGAGATGCTCAAAATCCAGGGGCGTTTTTTCTATATTATTGTAAGCAAAAGTTCCCGGTTTAGAGAATATTGAAAACTGCAGCTGTGAGTCTGTACGAGACTGCATATCATTTATAAACGTATTATACTCGTCAATGTAAGAGAATTTTTCATAAAGCAAATCCGTAACATACACATCGCCCGAGGAAAAGCCTTCTTCAATTAGTTGCTGAGCACGCTCGTATGCTTTGGGGTTCTCAGATTTATACTGTTCAATAAGGGCGGTAACATATGTTGGATCAATATTTTCACTTGACGCAGACTGAATATTTGAGGCTATTGAATATGCCTCTTTTAGTTCGGAAAGTTCAGCCGCAGCGTCATCCCTATCCATATCAAGATAATATGAAAGTTTGTTTTCCAGTTCATCGCTGAGGCTCAGCTCATATTTATATGTTTCATCAGACGTTGTAAAAAAGTAAAATCCTGCCGCATTTATTACAAAAAACAACGCAAAGCAAATTATAAAAAGCCTGTTAGAAAATAGCTTTACGAACTCGGAACACACCAGTCTCAAAGAATCACCCCCGATTATAAAACCGAATTATTTATACTGTTATTGGCCTTTAATATCAAGAAAAGCTAAAAAACTCTCCTGAAAATTGTGCGCCGTCTATCGGCTCTATCGGTTCACCGTCAAGGATAGAGACAAGCATAGAATGTACCTCCTCCGGTACAGATTCCACACCTAAAAGAACTAAAAATTTTCCTGAACGCAAAGCGTAAGGATACTCAGACATAAACTCCTTTGCCTTATCCTCGGATTCAAATTCCATAAACGGAAAATATGAGGTCACCGTTCCGCCGTCCTGCTCCCAACTGAGCTTTACTGAAAAACCTGCCTCTGCGTCGGCGCCCTCCGACTGGAACGAATCCTTAACGCCGTAATCCTTATCCTTTGCCTTTTGCCACATATTAACCAGCTCTTCGCTGCCGCTCGGCGGTGTCTCGCTGATTGCACCTGTTTTATTGGAGTTTGACGACTTTGTCTGTGATTCAGGATTCAGACAAAAGGTTTTTTCCCATAATTTTCCGTTCAGGCTTCCAAGCTCGCTTTTATCGTAATAGAATATAAAGTTTCCGTTATCGTTCTTACCTCCGAACAAAAATACTTCATCGTCAATAGGAAGCAAAAACCATGTTTTAGCTGAACCGTCGCCCAAAGAAAATTCATCTACCTTATTCAGCTTTGAATCATACACGGTAATATATCTCTCTTTTCTGTTCACGGGCTCGTCATTTGTGGCCATCCGCTGGATATTTAATGCAATGTAGTTATCCACATACATATATTTTCCGTCACAAATAATATTTTCATGCTCGTAAGTCTCAAAAAATTTTTCGGGATTGTTTCCTTCAAAATCGGTTTTGTAATATATATACTTGCCGTTTTCTTCATCGCCTGATGAAAATATCAACATTCCGTCTAAATACATAGGAGTGAACAAATAGTTACCCGTACCTGCAGGAGAAAGCATTTCGGTAACAGAATAATCGCTGAGATTCATTTTGAGCCTTTTGCTGATATTTACGGTTTTATTATCGCGCTTCATACCGTTAATGGCAAAGTACAAATTATCTCCGTAAGCCATAAGCTCTGATATTTGTGCGTCCCGCTGCACCTCTTCTGCAAAATAAATTTCCTTTGGCTCTGACGACGATTTATCAAGGGAATAGCTGTAAATATAGCAGTCAATATCATTTATATTTTCCATTCCCGTGTTTTCGTCGATTGAATATTTTCTCACCGTATAATAAAAAACGCCTCTGTGAATTATCCATTCATCGGGAGCCAAGTCCATATGAAAAACAGTTTCCTTTTGACTGCCGTCGGCGGACATTCTTATCAGATTGGAGCCCTCAAAATTGTACTCATCATCTGCGCTCTCAACAAAGTAAATGCTGCCGTCGTAATAGCTGATGTTATCGACCACACCAATATTTGAATTGCAGCTGTCGTCATTATGCATACAGTTGGGCTTATTGCACAGTGGCGTAGCCTGCATTGTTTCACCTTCAACATAGTAGATATTTTTATTTGCTAATACATAGTACCCGGTTTCACATTTTGCAATATTTGCCTGCGACATAGGCAAATAGTCGGAATTTACCAGCTGACAATCCTTGGTATAATCATAATCTCCCTTGTTTTGAATATCCTCATTTGAACAACCGCCGAATATTGATAAAACGCTGAAAGCCGCAAGTATTAAAGCCAATGTTTTTTTTATTATATGTTTCATATCTATCACCTGAGCAGGGGGGCAATAGAAATCTATTGCCCCAGAAAAAAATTAAATATCAGAATAATCAGGAACTACACTTCCTACGTGTGAATCATCCGCACTTTCATGGCTTGACCAAATCATATAACTTGTCGCCTTAACCTTGTGACTACCGATAGCGCCAACATATTCATCTGTCGATGAATTGTTAGTATAGCTGGCAGAGTATGTGTCAAAACCGTTTGTAACGAATGTGTCCACATCTCCTCTAGAAATACATTTTATTTCATGACCATAGTAATAATAATAATTCAATTGCACAGACTTACCATAGTTATAATTTTCACAATACGTAGATGAAGAAGCTACCTTATCATTCATAACCGTACTGCCCCTCAGTTTATAGCCGTTCATATAATACGTGTTCGTATAATCAAGCGCCGCAGAGGCAGAGATACTGCACATACCGATTAAAAACGATGAAACAATCAATAACGAAATTAACTTTTTCATAAATAAAACTCCCTCCTTGAAATTATTATAATACAATTTTTAAAATCAAAATTTATACTGTCTCATCTGTCCCATCGGAATCTTCTCCTCTCCTTAATATCCTGCATTTTTTAATTGACTTAATATTTTCAGTGCTTGCAGTTGCCTGCAATATACTGTTAAAACTAATCATCATTAAAAGTGCTTTAACCACACTTAAATTCAGTTTTATAATGTAAAATATCTGTGTAACTAACGAAATATAGTATAAGATATTTATGCGTGTATTTTTAAATTATATATGTATTAGTTACAGCAAAAATAATAGTTTTATAAAATCAAGTTAAAATATTTTGTGTATATTTTTATAGTTATATATTAGCACGCGTGTTCTGTTTTGTCAATATATATGTGATAGTTTTTATAATATTATTTTTTAAAATTATATTTTGCAATATTTGCTTTGTAATTGAGAAAATAACGGCGACAAATTAGGAATTATATATGTTTTTTAATAATTTTTAGGGTCGGCATTTTTCTTCCCAACATTTTTGTTTGTGTGAATTTTAATTCTGAAATAACTGTAAAAGAAACTACAATTGCAATACTGATTACGCAGGCAATAATAAGCGCCGCGATATGATTATTTACAATACAGTAGCCTATCCGCAAAGGATCTGCTGAATATACGGCAAGGCAGGGTATGATGATAAGCACAGTGGAAAGCACCATTGTAAACATATTGCTCCGGGTAATTATTGAAGCTGCCGTAATTACAAAAGTTACAGCCAATGCCATCAGCAAATAACACAGCAAATTTGTTAACGCCGCACCGATCACGCTGAAATAAGAATTTTGCAGGTTTTCGAAAACGCAAACTATCGGTGTCGCCAAGCTGTTTGTACCGTAGGTGCTCATAAAGCGTATAAGATACGGCAGATAAACCGCTGCGAATGACACAAAAGTAAACATAAGCAAAACCGCTGTTTTTCTGATAAAAAGTCTTGCTTTTCCGTTTACGGTCGGGCGAATCAGGTTAATCATTTTATTTTTATACTCCACCGTAAATACACACGGAACGGCTATAAGAAGCACAAGACTAAGCAGAGCAAAATCGTTCCATTCCCGTGTTTTACTAGACACAAAGGTTGAATAAATGTTCTCGTCAATGAATCTTGCATTGACGCCGCTTTCTTTTAATTCAAGCAGTCGGCTGTACTGCTCGCTGACTCTTTCAAAGGCAACGCCCTTGCTGTTTAGGATATTTTCAATTGACTTTGACATAGCCTGCTTTGTGCTCTCAGACAACTTATCATTTTCCGCAATTTCATCAAGCCGCCTTATTAAACCGTCAAAATACTCCTGCTGTTGTGCAATATAATTTTCCTTTTCCGAGGTTATGTCTCCCTCAAGGTATTCCATATACGCTTTGTAGTCTGCGTCTGAGATTTCGGAATAAGGATAGCGCACCGTTCCGAATGAGGAAACAACTGCGAAAAGCACAAGCAAAATAAGCAAAACCGCCATTTTATTCTGTATGGTGAATTTAAAAATCTCGCCTTTTAAAACACTCGTACTGCTGTTTATTTTGAAAAATTTTGATTTGAATTTTTCAAACAATCTTGAAAAAACGTTGGTCTTTTTCTGCTGATTTCTTCTGCAAAATACTATGCACGAAAACACAGCGCACAATACAAATACAATACCAAAAACGGCAAGCACAATCGGAACGGAAGTAACGGCATCCGAAAATATGTTGAGGTTTAAGTAACTGCCGAAAAACTCACCGACGTTAAGTATATAAAATACATTTATATATTTGAGCAGATTTAAGTATGAATTTTGCCCAATTAATATATAGAGCAAATACTCTGCACCGACTGCTCCAAGCCCCGTAAGATACATAGCCGCAGAGCTTGAAAAACACATAAACACAAGGGCAAACAATGCCGAAATAATGAAAATTCCGATTATCTTTGCAAGCGCAAAGAGCATTAAAAACCGACCTGTCGTTACCGAAAGAGTACAGTTGCGAAACTCGGAAATTGACTGAATATTTACGCTTAAATCAGTACCTCCGTACAAAAATACGTTCACGATATAATCAGACGATAAGAACAGAACCGACACAAAGGCAGACAACACAAAAAGCACCGCAAGCTTTGATATTATCGTTTTCAGTCTTCCGAATTTTGTACAACGAATCAGCGAATAAAGTCCCTTGTCACGCTCGTAACCGAAAAGGTAAATGCAAATCAAAAGCACAACGGCAATTACAAAAATATCGGTCAAGCCGTAATTTACCGTTGCCGTAAAAGCATCGGAATTTACAAGGCTTAACTCGGTCTCTTTTAAATGCGCATAATCATCGGCAGTTTTGTAAAGATTTTTGTATGAAAATGAATTTTCGTCACCAAAAATTGACGACGCCGACTGCGCGTTTGCCCTGTCATACATTTCATCAATAAAATCGGGATATGATTTTATATACTCAATCTGCTGTGAAATATCGTAAAGAAAGCTGTTTTTCCAAAAGCTATCCTCTCCCTGCGAATTCATATTAAGGGCTTTTTGATATGCTTCGGGGTTGTTCTTTCTGTACTCTTCAAGCTCTGAGGTATAGCTTTCAATAAGTTCTTCATTGTCGGCCTGCGCCATACTTTCAAGCATACCCGAAATTTCATATGCAAGCAGTTCATTGTCAACTTGCTTTTTTGCTTCATCAATCGGAATTGAGGAATACTCATCAAGCATTTTGCCGTACTCATCGGAATAGGTAAGCCTTAAATTATTCTCATCATTATTCTGCGCTGAATAAAGCAAAAATCCGTTAACCGCAAGGCAGAGTGCAAGCACGATTAAAAATATTCTTTTGTTAAGTACCTTTTTAAATTCGTAAAAAAATAGTTTCATAATAGTTCTCAGCTGTTACTTTCAAAAGTATAAATCTTTTCCGCAGTTGAAGTGTTACTCTTATCAATGTAATAAAGCGATTGTTCATCCTCTTTGTAATCAATAAAACATTGGCTGTCAAATCCTATTTCCGCGCTGAATTCAAACGGCATATTTTTGACACTTGCATTATATGATTTATCGCAGAATATAAGCTTATCAGCTTCGCTGTCATCATTTGCGGCTGAAATTATCAGGTTTTCTTCGTCGGTTGTAAACGGCGTATAGTACTTATAACCGCCGAGAATATCCGAACAGTCGAGTATTTCGTTTTGATTTTCTCCGTTAAAATCACTCTCGTATATTTTACTACCGTTGGCAAAAATGAGTTTGTCGTTATATACCGTAAACATTGAATTTATGTTTACTTTTAGCTTTTCGCTTAAATTTTCCCACTTGTCGGTTTGCAAATCATAATTAATCAGGTAACCGATTTCTTTTGTGCCTTCGAGCTTGGTTATCCACAAAAATATATGATTTCCGTAGAATCTGGTATCATTTACACTCATATCTTTTTGTATGCCGTATTTATAATACGGCAGCAATTCACTTGTATCTCCTTTGCCGTCTGCCGCAACTCTATACAGAGCCGTATTGCTTCCGTCGGCGCTGCCCTCGGTATCCTTTCGGCTTCCGTCAAAATAGATATATCCTCTGTGAATTTTAAAGTTCCAAATTACATAATCCTTTGTTGAATACACAACCTCACGGTTATTTCCGTCAAGTGAGATTTTACAAATTTCGTTGAGTTCATACGTTACGCCGTCATTGTCAACCTTGTCTTCAACACATTGAAAATATAAGCAGTCGTTGTAAAAAACAAGACTTTTAAAAAATGTATTTAAAAAAGCCGAACATTTTTGTTTTTTCGCAAGCGATGTTTCCCTGTCGTGCAGGCAGTCGCTTTTTCCGCAAAGCGGCTGACACTTGTGCGTTTTTTTGTCAATCACATATAAGAAGCCGTTGTCGGTGTTAAGGTAATAGTAACTGTCCTCGCTTTCGGCATAGTATAACTGACTTTGATACCTGATAAAATTTTCCTGACTGTCCTGATTAAAAATATATTTATCGGTATTGTCAATTTTCAAATTGTTATTGCCGCAGCCCGACACTGCACTTGTAAAAAATATTGCAATAATTATTGCCGATAAAAGCCTGTTCATCATTTTACCTCTGTTGTCAATTCTGCATTGATATTGCCGTTTTCATCAAACGAAATATTCAGCTTATAATTCTCTTTTGAACCATCGTTATAGTTTACAGCAATGTCAACCGTTTCTCCTTTTAAATCGTAATAATCAAAGCTGTTTTTGCTTTTCAACGCCTTCTGCTGTGATATGTAAAACAATTTTTCATATCTGTAAATAAAGCTGTCCTGCGTTACATTATTGTTAGTTTTAACTTTTTCACCAGGAATTACAGCGTCGTCGGGTTTATCGGCAAGCTCCTTTTTAAAATTTGGATCTGCCGCTCTTTTCAGAATGTCAACCACAACAACGGGCGAATTAATCTTTTGCTTCTTATCAAGGTAATAAAACTCGTCACAATCCTTTAAATTATCCGCTTTCCAAAGGTAAGCGTCTACGCCTGCAATTTGTTTGCTCGGGTCTTTTCTTGTCCTCGATATTTCCATACTGGTCATACCATCAAAATAAACATTTTTTATTTCATTAAACTGCCCTGAATCCCACTTGGCGGCAAAATCAGCCATAGGATTGAAATTTTCGTCAATTTCAGACGGATTAACATAGTAATATAATGAAAACATATCTACACAGCGTGTAACCGTATCATAATGGTCGTACAAAATTGTTTTGTTTTCACTCTTGGCAGTCACGTTTTTTATGTTTTTGCCATCAAAACAAAGGTACATATTATCAAATGTGTTTTTGTCATTCTTGTTGAAAACGAGATCTGAATTTTCGATTTTTTCTTTATTTTGTTTAATCGCAACCGATTTATTGAGTTCAAGGCTTGTGTTATTTTTTGCTGTTTCGGAGGTACCGAAATAAAAGCTTATTTCCTTGCCGCCGCACCCTGTTAATGATATAATCATCGTTATACAAATCAAAAGAAAAACAAGCTTTTTATTCATATCTGTAAACCTCTTTATATGTAAGTTTTACTCCGCTTTTCAGAATATCAGACTTTTTGACACAACACAAAACTTGTGCACCCGTTTCCAACGACTGTTGAAACCACATATAATCATCGCCGAAGGTTATCATATACATATAGTTTGCAATTTCATCGGGTACGGTAACGTATGAAATTTTCTTTCCGTTTTTGTCGTAAACTGAAATTATTTTTTCATCGGAGCTTTCATTTACAACCGACTGATTGTAAATATAAATATAGTCATCATCACAAAACACCCTGTAATTAATATCCGTATGTGTAATATCACAACAATCGGCTCCGTCAAGTCCGGAAAAGCAAACATACTTTTTATTATCTTTGATATATGTACCAATCAACTTGCCATCGGAAAATCCTATGAACTCGTAATCATTTTTGTCGGGCAAAATATCCGTACAGCTTCCGTCTTTAAGGTTGTATCTGACGATTTTTCTCACCGTAGAAACCTCGCCGTCAATTTCTTCCCCTTTTATTATTGTTTCATAATCATCTTTATTTTTATATCCGTTTACGGTAACATACATATATCCGTCATAAACATTGCGAAGAGTGCCCGACGCTCCGTAAATTCCGTCGAGCTGAGAAAAATCAATAAATTCCTGCTCTGATTTATCGGCAAGACTGACCCTGTAATAATTTCCCGCCTGCGTTTGGGTACTTTCATCGCTTATGCTGACAACCGACTGATAATAAAAATATCCATCGTAAACAAACCAGTCGCAAATAAATTTATCGCTGAACTCAAGCGATGTATAGGACTGCGTACCGTCAAGCAAAGTACTTTTCAAAACAGTTACAGTATTGTCTGTTCTCTCGTTGTATTGAGCCGATAGATAGTACATTTTATCTCTGTATATTTGAAAATTATCAAACGAAGCTTCCATATCATCAAGTCTTGCGTTACATTCGGGAAAGTCACCTGTGTGCAGACAATCGGATTTATTGCAAAGAGGAGTTGAGTTAAGCGTTTTTGAATCGGTAAAAATTATATGGTTGCTGACTATATTGTAATATCCTCCGTCGGATTTTTGAGTAGGTGTTCTTGCGCCGTCATACTTGAACATATACTGAAAATCAGGCATTGATGAACTTGAAAGCTCACTCGTTACGTTACTGTTTTCATTACAGCCGACGCACAAGCAAAGAGCGCTCACAAGCGACAACGCTAACATTCTTAAAAATTTAGCAGGCATATACCTCACTCTTTTCATATATACTATTTATAATAATGTTTGCTTATTGGCTATGCTATTAAAACATAGCCAATAAGCATTTTTAACATTACGGATTAATTATTTTTGTTTTTATTGCATTATCGCCTATTTCAACAGTCTCAAAATATGTGGTTGCATTAGATCGATTTTTTGCAGTAGAAGAGTAATTATATCCAATAGCAATATAGTTTTTCAAAACGTTGCTTGTTCCAGATTTGCGGCTTACGGATACACTCAAATTTTTTACACTCGATTTTTTAACTTCATCTGACACATTACGTACAAAACTACCACTGCTTGTATATTCAATTGCAGTTACAACATCTTTCATTGTACAAGTGCCACCATTTGTAATGTCAAAATCAACTGTTCCTGAACTTTTGCCTAAATTAAACGAAAGCCGATGTGTGTACCCATTTTGTAAAGCGACGCTTTTGCTGCTTGACACGGCTGACGCACTAATAGCAGCTGTTGAAGACAATGCACACACCACAGCTAATATTGATAATGACATTCTTTTAATTTTGCTTACCTTGTGTTTCATAGATTGAAACCTCCTTTTTGTAAAATTTTATCTGTATTTGTTGCAACAAAAATAACAGTTTTGTAGAAATAAGTCTAAAAGTTTTGTATATATTTTATGGTTATATAATAGCACACTTGCTTTAATTTGTCAATATATATGTGATATTTTTTATAATATTAATTTTAAAAAATAAAATCCGCAATGTTTGCTTAATATAGTATAGATTAGTTACATCTTGACTTTTGGTGTATGATAATACAAAAACGCCTGCAAGGCACTGTTGTTACAGCATCTTACAGGCATTTTGAACTTTTAAAGTTATCTAAAACTAAATTTCTTTTATTATTGCGACTTCAACAGGCGGATATAATGGTTTGCCTCACGCAGTACGTGATCTGCCAGAAGAGGCAGTATAATCGAGCGGATTTTGCATTGCTGGATTCCCTGCGCTCCCGCCGCTTTAAAATCTCTGAAGCGCAAAGACTCCTTAAGTGAATCTGAGGTTAAATTATGCTCCTGAGCATTGTTGCAAGTGTTGAGCAGCGCGGCATATTCCTTTGCAAATTTGTCGGCAGACTCAAACAACTCGACCTCGGCAGGGTCTAAAAGCCCGCGAATAAACAAAGCGTGCTCCATCATAATTTGATTCCAAAATCTCTCGGTTTCTTTTATCGGCTTACTTGATAAATTGCCGCCGCTTTCAAGCGTTTGTATATTTTTTTGGTAAAGCTTTGCTTCTCTGATTATGTGTTCCAGAAGCAGCGGATAGTTTGCCGTAAACATTTTGCAGCACAAAACATTTTGTAAAACCGTTTCTTTAAAACGGATCAACCCATCCAACAGTCTGAGTGCCGTTCGGTTGAGCTTTTGCACTTGGCATTGTAATTTTGAATTACAATCACATCGGCAGCCGCCGCTGCACAGCTGTAATTCCCTGTCGGTTATTCCTTTATTGATTGCAATACCGGTAAAATTTTCGGTTTGTTTTTCGGCAAGGGCGGTATATTCCGTAACCAATTCGCCCGAACACAGCACATCTTTGCTTACTATGCCGTCAGCGAGAGCAACGGCTTGACAGAGCAATTTTTCAAACTCATTTTTATAAAATTCCGCTTGCTTTGCAAACGATTCGTTTGCAGGCGTAAACCCCGCTTTAAGAAAAAACGAATGTTCTTTCATAATGCGTCCCGAAAACAGGTGCAGTTCAAGGGATTTTTCTATATAATGTTCAGTGTGCATATTTGCCTCCAAAGAAATTAATATTAAGGTTAAACACTTTTATATTCTATGCACACATTTAATTTTTGTTAATTATTTCATATTTTAACAACAAGTTAGCAGTTTTATCCTGCAATTGATATTTCAGATATCATATCTCCGTTTATAAGATGTAACTTCTTTTTTGATTGAACTTTTATCCAATTTTCCTCAACTGCAACAATTTTTCCCCGCAATGCGGCTACCGTATTGAACAATGTTATGTCACAGTCTTTTCCGATAAATTCTTTAAGCATCTCTGTCGGCATTTTTCTCTTTACCCCTTTTTGTTTCCTTTTGACTATATTTTTAATGATGTAATTTTTTCTGATTTTTATTATTATACAACATAAAATAATTACAAACAGCGCTACCCAATATCCCTCCATCGTTTGCGCCTCCTCCTTTTTAAGCCCCCGTTTTATAACTACGGGTTTCTTATCCGATTAACTCATTGACAAAAGCCGTACCTCTTGCGGTTAACTCGACCCACGCAGGATAAAATCCGCATTTTAAAGCATTGCGAACGGACTTAACATTTGACCAGGCTGCACAGTAGAAAGGTACTTTCCCAAGTTTGAATGTTTCAATCGCAAGCTTACTTGTTACCGCAGAGGCAATTCCCTGCCTCCTGTATTCGGGAATAACGTCAACTCCGATCTGGTACATCTTGTCGCAGTCGGCAGAACACCCTGCAAGACCTATCAACTCATTATTGTGATATGCTCCTACCGCCAATATATCCCTGTCTCTGTCGTTAAAGGACAGGCAGTTGCTCCATTTTTCAACGTATAAATCAGCAAAATCCGACTTTTTTAAAACTCGCAATTCATATCCGCAGCTGAGCTCTTTTAGCTTGTTAACATCGGGCAGAAAATATTCAGCCATAAAACAAACCGTAATATTAAACGGTGCAAGCAAGGCATTGAGCGCATTTATATTCGGTGTTTCAAAACAGCGATAAGCGTCATATCGGCTGATATATCTTTCAACTACAGCCTTTGTCCTTTCGCTCGTTTGAGCGACAACGTTATTTCCGTAAGAGACAAGATGACATTCAAGCGGTAAAGGAATATATTTTCTTGCCCGGTGATTTGATTTTGAAATTGTTATTACATTTTTATCCGATAAAAAATCTTCGGGTTTGCAATTGCAATCATAAGCGGACTGTTGCAGAGCTGTTTTTAAAATATCTTTATTTGTCAATTTATTCACCTGACTTAGAAAATCAAATATTCTATAAATTAGCAATTAAATTATAGCACACGCAAAAATCTTTGTCCACAAAATTATCTTACAATACGATGTTTGCACATTCCTGTTTTACCGCATTCGGGACAGGTCAATCTTCGTTTTGTAAAAGTATGATAACCTTTGACATATGCACCCATAGCAGGCACGAAAAGCGCTTTGCAATGCGGGCATTCATAATAACCCGCCTTAACTTCCAGTACCGCGGCAGCTCCTATGCCTGTAACCGCTGTTGCAACAGCAAAAACAATCAAAGCAACTCGCGCTATTGTCGGCATTTCAATATAAGATGCTATTATTGTCAAAGAGCAAACGGCAATAATCGTTATAACACCACAAACAACTGACAATGCCATTCGCTTTTTATTTTCTTCATTTTCTTTCATCAAGTCCATCATGTTATCCTCCGCTTTCTTTTGATAATCAACGTCTGAGACTTTTTCCCCCGAAAGCAGGTCATTGACGGTAATATTCAATATATCACACAACGGCAGCATAAGAGAAGCTTCGGGAAGTCCTTTTCCGCACTCCCATTTTGAAACAGTTTTATCGCTTATAGACAGCGCATCGGCAAGCTGTCTTTGAGTAAGATTTTGTGATTTTCTTGTTTTGGCAATAAATTTGCCTATTTTGACTTGGTTCATAAGTGTTCCTCCTTTCTGCCTCTATTTTATATGGTGAATGGTATAATTAACACGCACAAAACGTAGAGTTTTAAAAATCTACTAAGCGTAGAGTTAAAAATACCGATTTATTTATTTCGTCCTTACACAAATGGGCAATCTCCGCAAGAGACTGCCCATATTTTTATTTATAATTATTATATATATTTAAGCTGATATATTAATACAGCTTTGCACCTGCGGGTATGTGGTCATCTACCATAAGAACGTGAAGCTTTTCCTCGCCCTCTTCATTATGAACGGCACTTAAAATCATACCGCAGGAATCAATGCCCATCATTTTTCTCGGGGGAAGATTCAAAATTGCAACCAATGTCTTTCCGATTAAATCTTCAGGCTCGTAATAAGCATGAATACCGCTTAAAATTACTCTGTCCTCGCCTGTACCGTCGTCCAAAACAAATTGCAAAAGCTTTTTAGACTTAGGCACGGCAGTACATTCTTTAACCTTTACGGCTCTTAAATCAGACTTGCTGAAAGTATCAAAATCTACAAAATCCTTAAACAGCGGTTCAATTTCTACCTTTGAAAAATCTATAACTTCCGGCTCTTTCGCAGACTCTTTTTCCGTTGAGGCGTTTTCTTTGCTCTCGCATTTTTTGGGGTCAAGCGATTTCATTGTCGGGACGAAAGCAACCATCTTTTCAATCTCTCCTAAACCTCCTCATATCTCATAACAGGTCTAAACGGGGTTTCTTCCTGAATCGCCATATCCCTATTAGAAGCTTTTATCCTCACTCAAGAAATGCCACTTATCCGTTGGACACCTTATTATACTCGCTTTTGAAATATGAGTCAAGACCTTCAAACTCAGACTGCCTAAGCTCCTTCGTCACATCGGTATAGATATTGAGCGTCGTTGAAATATCCTTATGACCAAGCGTGTCTTGAATGACCTTGACATTTACGCCCGCTTCGCACATTCTCGTCGTAAATGTATGTCTTAATGAATGGCAGCTAAAATGCGGAAGCAGCACTTCGGGATTTTCGCTTTTCAAAAACTGCTCATCGTTACAGTCACGAATTATGCGGCGGATTGCTTTATTCAGTGTTCCCTGATGTTGCGGATTTCCGAAGCGATTGATAAAGATAAAATCTGTATATCCGTCAATGGTAGCGATACAATGAAGATCAAGCAACTCCTGCCTTTCCTTTTCCATTATAATTGCCTCTTTCACAAAACTGAGCATTGGCACTTTTCTCTTTCCAGCCGGAGTTTTCGGCGTATTGACATTAAAGTAGCAACCTTTTTTACTACCATCAGTACGGTGGTCATAGTAAACCAAAGTATGATTTACATCAATAACACCGTTCTCCAGATCGACATCACACCATCTTAATCCGGTAAGTTCTCCAACTCGAAGCCCTGTTCCTACCAAAACCGCAAAGATTGGATACCAATATTGTGCGGCGGGAGTATTTTTCAAATAGCTTAAAAGCAACTCCTGTTCGGGACGGGTTAAAGCTCTGCGCTTTTCTGTCTTAAAGCAATGTGCTTGCTTCAGCTCTCTAAGTACATTATCTGACGGATTATTCCTTATGTAATCATCGTCAACAGCCATATCCAAAATCTGATGTAAAACCGTATGGATACTGTCAATGGTCGAAGGCTTTAACTGACGCTCGTCTGTAAGGTAATTATAAAACCTCTTTATGTCTGTTTTTTCAACGATGAAACTGTCTTTGAGCCTATTTGATGACGGACAAAGGTTTCATACATATATTTATAATTCTCAAAGGTATTGTTCTTCAGCCCTCGCTTCAGCTCCTTCCAAAGCTCATAGACCTCGTTGACCGTCGTATATCGGGCTTCGGTTTTAATGCCATCGCTCTTATCCTTTTTAATCTGTTCTTCCTTATAGCGCAATTCATCAAGCGTCTTGGCATATACGCAAAACCTCTTATGATTACTGTCAGTCCACCGGAATTGATAAGTTCCGTCAGCTCTTTGCGATTCGCCTGTTCGAAGCACGGCTCTCGACTTGTCTTTTCTTTTTGTTCTCGGCATAATTCTCTCTCCTCCTATATGCGAAACTGCTTATCAAGATAATCAATGAACGCTTCTCGGATCACACAGATTTGTGTGCCGTTATTTACCGTGAAAGGACAATTCCCTTGTGAAATGATTTGGCGGATTTTTGCCCTTCCGATTCCGGTGTATGCGGCAGCTTCTTCAACGGTTAAAATCGTTTTCGTCCAAAACGGTGTGTTTTCCGACCTCTTTTGGAGTTCACTTCTGTAAGCTAAAATTTTTTCGTCCATACAACCTCCATCATATTGAATACATTTGCTCAATGTATTCATCAAAAATCCTGCGCTTAATCATTCTCCGATTGCCTACCCACAGCACAAACGGACAATCGGCAAGGCTCGTCATTTCATAAAGCTTATCCCTGCCTATTCCCGTATACTCTGCCGCTTCTTCTATCGTCAAATAAGGTTTTACCCAAATTGGAACAGCAGCTACACGCCTGTTGGAACTGCCTGTTTCAGTCAGTTTATTATCCATTAGCTTGTCCTCCTCTCAGACGGAATATTGTGTTTCGAGATAATCCTCGAATTGTTTTCTTTTAATCAACCGCTTTGTTCCATTCCATAGGACAAAGGGACAGTTTTTTTGATTTGAAATTTCTTTAATTTTAGATACGCCTATTCCTGAGTATTCGGCGGCTTCTTCCACCGTTAAATTCATTTTCTTCCACAACGGGACTCTCGACATATCCGGATCGTTCTTTTTGTTGAGCATATTGCTGTACCTCCTTGCTTTTGGTAGTTACAGCATAGCCAATGTCCTGCGATATAGTATACCTTTCTTTTTCCTGTGTCAATTATGAGGTGGTTAAAAATCAATGTCGGTTCAACTACCATTTCAATCAGCTTCAAATCAGGATGACGCT
>CAJFNC010000010.1 GCA_904393835.1 uncultured Ruminococcus sp.
GCGAACCTCCTGGTGTTTTGTTGTGGGGACTTCAATTATACCACGTTCGCCATGACTCTTCTTCTTTTTTTGGTGTCCTATTTCATTTTACAATCAACCCTTGTTTTTTATCTTGTAATTTTTCACACTTTATTATATAATGTATTTAAGTATAATATAATAATCGGTAAATCTACCTTGTTTAACGGAGGATTTTATGTTAACTCAAATTTTAAGCGGTAATTTTACACTATCTTCAATAATAGCAGAAATTATTGCCGTATTGGTAATCATATTTCTAATTCTGCCTTTTCACGAGTGGGCTCACGCTTTTACGGCGTCCCTCTTGGGTGACAAGGCGATAAAATACCGCGGCAGACTGTCGCTTAACCCTGTGTCTCATATTGACCCGATTGGCGCGTTATGTATGCTCTTATTTGGATTTGGCTGGGCAAAGCCCGTACCGATTGACCCGAGAAACTTCAAAAATCCAAAGGCGGGTATGGCTGTTTGTGCCCTTATGGGACCTGTTGCAAACCTTGTTGCAGCATTTGCGGGAATGTTAATTTTAAACGCGCTTATTTTCTTTGCCGGTAGTTTTATGTTAACTACGGCAGTAGGCGGTTTTTTAATAACTTTTTTGTCATTTTATATTTCGTGCAATATAAGCCTTGCAGTATTTAACTTAATTCCGATTCCTCCGCTTGACGGTTCAAAAATTCTTTTTGTGTTTTTGCCGGATTCGGCGGTTAACTTTTTCTACAGATACCAGAACATATTTTTTATAGTATTGTTTGTGCTTTTGTATATGGGCGCTTTCAACGGCGTGCTGAACACGGTAACCAATGTTGTTTATTCCGGAATTAATTGGCTCGCGGCTTTGCCGTTTAACCTTTTGTCCGGAATTATCTAAATTATCAGAGGGGGGCAGCATATGGAAACACAGTTACAGTACAAGCTGCCCGTATTTGAGGGTCCGCTTGACTTATTGCTGACGCTTATATCAAAAAATAAAATCGATATATATGACATAAGCATATCCGATTTACTCGATCAGTATATGGAACAAATCAACCGTATGCAGGAAAATCAGATGGATATTGAGTCGGAATTTCTGACGATGGCTTCACGCCTCGTATATATAAAATCGGTTATGCTTCTTCCGAAATACGAGGAAGAGGCGGAGGAACTCAAGCGTGAATTGTCGGGACAGCTCATTGAGTACGCAGTTTGCCGCCAAATGGCGGAAAAACTCGGCAAAATTTACGACTTTGACACTTTTTGCAGAGAGGCGTCACCGGTTGAATACGACCTTACCTATAACCGTAAGCATCCGCCTGAGGATATTGTAAAAGCTTATATAAGTGCAGTCGGCAGAGGAAAATCAAAACTCCCGCCGCCTGAAAACGCTTTTTCCGGAATAGTTTCCCACAAAATTGTTTCTGTAAACAGTAAAATTATTCATCTTATGAGAAGGCTTCATCATGGGAAAAGGCTTGAATATCACGAAATATTCGAGGAATGTGACGGAAAGAGCGACCTTGTAGCTACCTTTCTTGCAACGCTGGAGCTTATCAAAGGCAAACGCATACGAATTGAAGGCAGCGGCGAAAATGCAGTTGTGTATATGAAAGAATCCGAAACGGAGGCAAAGTAATGGCAGTTGAAAATATAAAAGCGGCAATCGAGGCTGTTTTGTTTTCAAACGGTCAGTCGGTTGAACGATCAAGAATTGCCCGGGCACTTGAAATAGAAGAAAAACAGGTTGAAACGGCAGTTAATGAGCTTATTGCTGATTATAAAGAGCAAAAACGGGGAATAAATATAATAAAGCTCGATGACGCCTATCAGATGACGGCGAGCAAAGAATATGCGCCGCAGATTCGTACCGTTATGGATTTAAGGCGAAATACGCCGCTTTCTCAGGCGGCGCTTGAGGTGTTGGCTGTCGTGGCATACAATCAGCCTGTAACCAAGGCTTTTGTAGAGCAGGTAAGAGGTGTTGACTGCTCGGGTGTAATCGGCAGTTTGACGGCAAAAGGACTTGTGGAGGAAAAGGGACGTCTCGAACTTCCCGGCAGACCGTTGCTGTACGGCACAACCGAGAATTTTCTCAGATGTTTTAATATAGAAAGCATTGATCGGCTTCCGCCTTTGCCCGAAAACGACGCAGAGGAAAAATCCGATGAAGCTCAGAGCGAGCAAAACAAAGAGCAGGCACAAAATGAAGACGCCGAGCCTGCAGAAAATTCAACCAAGGACGCCGACGGCTGATTTATTCGGCAGAAAAGAGGAAAAGCCTTTGCTTTGGCTATACATTTTACTTGCGGTATTAATTTTAATATTTTTAATACTTTTACTTCCGATTGGAATTAAGGCAAGCGGAGCTGAAAATTTAAAGCTGGTGTTATGCATAGGCTTTTTAAAGTTCAGACTTTATCCGCAGAAGCCGAAAAAGAAAAAGCAGAAAAAGTCAACAAAGCCTGCTCAAAAACCAAAAGCGGAAGAAAAAGAAGAAAGTCGTAACATATTAAAAGAAAAAGGACTTGAATGGATTGTTGAAACCGTACAAAAGGTTGCAAACCTTGCAGTCGGCGTATTAAAGGACTTTTTTAAGCGCATAATAGTAAAAGAATTTATGCTGAGTATAAGAGTTGCAACAGGCAATGCGGCGGACACCGCCGTCAAATACGGCTATTGCTGTTCTGCGGTTTATCCGGCGGTAGGATTAATTACAGGGACGGTAAAGTGCGAAAGCTACGGGGTGGATATAACTCCTGACTTTGATGAGAATGCAGAAAGCAAAATTGACTTTTTGCTCAATATTAAAATAAGATTAATTTGGCTTGTCGTTTTGGTTATAAAACACGGGCTGAAAGGAATACAGCTTTTACTTGATTTAAAAAAATAAGGAGAGTCAATATGGAGCATCCGATTGGAAATTTGATGGACACAACAATGAATAAAATTAAAGAGATGATTGATGTCAACACCATTGTCGGCGAACCTATTGTTTCACCCGACGGAACATTGATTATTCCTGTTTCCAAGGTGAGCTACGGTTTTGCCGCAGGCGGTTCAGACCTTCCCACCAAAAAGGAAAACAAAGACTGCTTCGGCGGCGGCAGCGGCGCAGGCGTAACAATTCAGCCTGTTGCATTTCTCACAGTTTACAAGGGAGATGTAAAGCTCATACCCGTTGAAAAATTTGAGGGCTCGTCAGACCGTCTGGTTGGTATGATTCCCGATGTTATTGACAAGGTAAAGGATATTTTTAAAAAGGATAAAAAAGAAAAAACCGACGTCCTCGATGATTTTTCGGAAATCACCAAGGATGACGCCGACATTTAACGTAATAAGCCAAACTCCCTTTGCATAGTAATATGCAGGGGGTGTCTTTATGAAAAAGACCGTTTGTATATTAGTCAGTTTGGCATTGTTGATATTGTCAATACCGTGTGTTTCTGCCGAGACGAACGATAAAGTCAAAACTTCGGCGCAGTCATATATTCTCTATTGCGCCGACAACGGCGAAATACTTGCGGGGAAAAGCATTGAAAAAACGATGAAACCTGCAAGTACTACAAAGATAATGACGACGCTGCTCACCCTTGAATATGCCGCTTCGGCTAATAAAAGCGTAAAGTTTACCGAGCAGTTTACGGCTGAGGGCAGCTCAATGTATCTTAAAATAGGCGATGTTGTTACTCTGAAAGACCTTGCCGCAGGTATGATGATGGCGTCCGGCAATGATGCGGCTAACGCGGCGGCAATATCAATTGCCGGCAGCAGTGAAAAATTTGCAGAAATGATGAACGCAAAGGCAAGTCAAATAGGTATGAAAAATACCCATTTTGTAACGCCGAGCGGACTTGACAATGAAGAGCACTACACCACTGCATATGATATGGCTCTGCTTATGTCGTATGCGCTCGAAAATGAGGACTTTGCCGAATTGACCTCACAAAAAAGCGTTGCGGTAGATTTTATTAAACCAAGCGGCAAGCGTAACGTTTATAATAATCACAACAAACTTTTGTCACGCTACGAATACTGTATCGGCGGAAAAACAGGCTTTACCAAAGCTGCGGGCAGATGTCTTGTGTCGGCTGCCAAAAAAGACGGGCTGACGCTTGTATGCGTCACATTTAACGACGGAGACGACTGGAACGATCACGAAAAGCTTTTTGATTACGGATTTTCAAAGCTCACGACATATTCGTCCGCAGACAGCAATATCTGTTTTGACGTTAAGTGTGTCGGTTCCTACGAAAATAATGTTTCTGTAATGGGCGAAAAGGACGCTTTTTTTGTGATTGATGCCGAAAATGCTGATAAAGTCAGGCGAACGGTATATATAGACAGCTTTCTTTACGCACCGCTAAAGGCAAACGAAACTGTCGGAAAAATCGAATATACAATCAACGGCAAGCTTGTGTACAGCGTGGGGCTTGTTTGTGCAAATGAAGTAAAAGCATACAGCGAAAATAAAAATATATTTACTATAATAAAGGATTTGTTTACATATGGCTAAAAATGAACCGATAAGACTTCAAAAGTATATATCTCAGTGCGGAATTGCATCACGCAGAAAAGCCGAAGAGCTGATTTTGGCGGGTCACGTAAAAGTAAACGGTAAAAAAGCAATTCTGGGCGACAAAGTAACTGCTGCGGATAAGGTTGTTGTAAATGGCAAAAGAATTGTGCTGCCAAAAACAAGACGTCGTTATATTATGCTAAACAAACCCAGAGGTTTTATTACCACAATGAACGACGAGCGAGGCAGAAAATGTGTAGCCGAACTTGTGCAGGGTGTGGGCGAAAGAGTTTATCCCGTAGGAAGACTCGACAAAGATTCTGAGGGTATGCTTATTCTTACAAACGACGGTGAATTCGCAAATAAAATTATGCACCCCAAGAACAGCATATATAAGATTTACAGGGTAACGGTTCGACCGTCAATCGACGAGGAACAACTTGTAAAGCTTGAAACAGGGGTGGAGCTTGACGGCAAAAAAACAGCTCCGTGCGTTGTTCATGTCCTTCACAAGGAAGAGGGCAGAGTGGTGCTTGAAATGATTCTTCACGAGGGAAGAAATCGTGAAATAAGACGTATGTGCGAGGCAGTGGGACTTGAGGTCGCGCGCCTTAAGCGTACGCAAATCGGCAACGTAAAAATGGGAATGCTCAAGCAGGGCGCGTGGAGAGATTTAAACGAAACAGAAGTAAAGAAACTTCTGGGCAACCCGTTTTTAAACGGTAAGGTGTTGTAAATATAAAATGTTTCTTTATTAGAATTATTGTGCGTTAATAAAACATCATAAAGACGTTTATTTACAATAATTACAGTGTTACGCAATCGAAAATTGTGCAAAATATTCAAATTAAAGCTCAGCGTGCGCTTTTTCTTGTACTTTAATCGAAAATAAGTTATAATTATTGTATAATAAAAAATATTATGCGGCGTATTGTATATACGGCGTGTTCAATACATTGTATTGGAGGATGTTAAGATGAGTATTGAAAAAATCAATCAGGCAAAAGCCGAAATAGCGTCAACTTCCGCTTACAAAACAATTATGGAGTTTTTTGACGAAAACAGCTTTTGTGAAATTGATGCGTTTGCAAAATCAGGCGAAGGGTTTGCCGAAGTTGTAGCAGGCTTTGGAACAGTAGAGGGTATGCCCGCATATGCTTTTGCGCAGAACAGCGATATTTGCGGCGGCGCAATGAGTAAGGCTCAGGCTGCGAAACTTAAAAAGGTTTATGACCTTGCGCTTAAAACAGGAGTTCCGGTTGTGGGTTTCTACGACAGTATAGGCGGAAGACTTTCTCAGGGCACAGAGCTTTTGGCAGGCTGCGGTGAGGTT
Source organism: uncultured Ruminococcus sp. (assembly GCA_904393835.1). Taxonomy (GTDB): domain Bacteria; phylum Bacillota; class Clostridia; order Oscillospirales; family Acutalibacteraceae; genus Ruminococcoides. The sequence continues at coordinate 5,850 of CAJFNC010000010.1, forward strand.
TTGAACGGAGCCGCTTCGCTTTCGGGCGTAGTTCCGCAGATTTCCGTTGTATTGGGTACTTGCCTCGGTACAAATGCACTTAACGCGGTAAGCGCCGACTTTGTAATTATGAGTGAAAAGGCTCAGCTTTCACTTGCCGTAACAGGTGAAAATGCGGATTCAAAATACAATGCCGAACACGGCGTTTCCGCAATTACGGTAAAGGACACAAACGAAGCAATTGCAAAGGCTAAGGAACTTATGCTTTACCTTCCTTCAAACAATCTTAATATGGCTCCTCAGTCATTTGAGGAAGCCCCTGCGGACACAGATAACGACTGTATTGTTTGCAGCATTATTGACGGCGGCAGCGGAATGAAACTTTTTGCTGACTACGGCAAAGATGCTTGCATATGCTTTGCCCGTCTCGGCGGTCAGGTAGTGGGAACTGTTTGCGCCGACGGCTACAAACTCAGCTGCAGCGCTACAGCAAAAATTGCCAAATTTGTTCGTTTCTGCGATGCCTTTTCGCTTCCTGTAATTTCATTTGTAAACTGCGGAGGCTTTGAGTCAATAAAATCAGCGGCAAAGGCTGCGTCTGCATACGCCGAGGCTACAACAGTTAAAATTTCTGTTATTACAGGCAAGGCTGTCGGCTCGGCATACATATCCATGGCAGGCACAGGCGCAAATGCAGACGTTGTATATGCACTTCCCGATGCAGTAATTTCGCCTGTAAATGTTGAGGCTGCTGCATTTATTTTGGCTCCAGAAAAAATGCAGGTTCCCGTTGTTCAGCAGCAGGATGTCGCAAATAAATTTGCAGAAGAAAATCTCTCTGCATTTAATGCTGCCCAAAACGGTTATATTGACGGCATTGTTGAAGAAGCTCAGCTTCGTCAAACATTAATTTCCGCACTTGATATGCTTTCCGGCAAACGTGTTTCAACACTTGCAAAGAAGCACTCGACAATTTGATGATTAACTTTTAAATTTGTTTATAAAGGGGATATAAAAATGAAGAATTTGAGAATTACCGTAAACGGTACTGCTTATGACGTTCAGGTAGAGGAATTAGGCTCAACTGCAGCTCCCGCAGCTGCTCCTGTTGCAGCAACCGCTCCCGCACCCGCAGCAAAGCCCGCTGCACCCGCGGGTACAGCCGGTTCGGTTGTAATTAAGGCTCCTATGCCCGGTACTATTGTAAACATTGTTGTTTCGGCAGGTCAGGCTGTTAAAGCAGGCGACGACCTTGTATTTATTGAGGCCATGAAAATGGAAACTCCGGTTAAAGCTCCCCAGGACGGAACGATCGCAACCGTTGACGTTACAAAGGGTGAGTCAATTGACTCGGGCAAAGTACTTGTAACAATGAACTAATTTGTAACTGAAAGGGATGTCAATAATGGCAAAGAAAATTAAAATTACCGAAACTGCCCTTCGTGACGCTCATCAGTCGCTCATTGCTACAAGAATGACAACGGAGGAAATGCTCCCGATTCTCGATAAGCTTGATAAAATCGGTTATTATTCACTCGAGTGCTGGGGCGGCGCTACATACGATGCTTGTCTGCGTTTTTTGAATGAAGATCCGTGGGAAAGACTCCGCACAATAAGGAAACATTGTCCCAACACAAAGCTTCAAATGCTTTTCAGAGGTCAAAATATGCTCGGTTATCGTCACTATGCCGATGACTGCGTTGAATATCTTGTTCAGCGTTCAATAGCAAACGGCATTGATATTATCAGAATTTTTGACGCTCTTAACGATATTAAAAACCTGACAACTTCTATCAAGGCTGCCAAAAAAGAAGGCGGTCACGCTCAGGTAGCAATCAGCTACACAACGGGTCCCGTATTTACAAACGAATACTACGTTGAGTATGCCAAGAGAATTGCTGACGCGGGCGCTGATTCAATCTGTATTAAGGATATGGCTGCTCTTTTGACGCCTTACGAAACAGCAAGCCTTGTTAAGGCTATCAAGGAAGCTGTTCCCGAAATACCAATACAGCTTCATACTCACTATACATCCGGTCTTGCGTCAATGTGCTTGCTCAAGGGAATTGAGGCAGGTGCCGACGCAATTGATACTGCAATCAGTCCGCTTGCTTTGGGCACTTCACACGCTCCTACCGAGTCAATGGTTGCCGCATTGCAGGGCACGGAATATGACACGGGTATTGATATCAAGGCTCTTGAAGAAGTTCGCACTTACTTTATGACATTGCGTGATAAGTACTTCAAGGAAGGACTTCTTGACCATAAAATGCTTGCAGCAGATGCAAAAGCGCTCATCTATCAGGTTCCGGGCGGTATGCTTTCAAATCTGTTATCGCAGCTTAAACAGGCGGGCAGAGAAGACGACCTTGATAAGGTTCTTGAGGAAGTTCCGAGAGTACGTAAAGATGCAGGTTATCCTCCGCTTGTTACTCCCACATCACAGATTGTCGGCACGCAGGCTGTATTCAATGTAATCACAGGCGAGCGCTACAAAATGTGCACAAATGAGTTCAAGGGACTTGTTGCGGGAGAATACGGTACAACACCTATGCCTATTGATCCTGAATTTCAGAAAAAGATTATCGGCGACAAAAAGGTTGTCAAATGTCGTCCTGCCGATTTGCTTGAACCTGAGCTTGATAAGCTCAGAAGCGAGATTTCCAAGTGGATTGAACAGCCTGAAGATGTGCTTTCATATGCTCAGTTTCCTAAGGTTGCTCTTGACTTCTTTGAAAAGAGAAGAAATGCCAAAGTCGGAATCAACGGCGATAAGCTTGACAAAGAAAATAAAGTTCATCCTGTTTGATTTTAATAAGATATATGCTCCTCTGCTGTTGCGGAGGAGTTTTTATATTATCGGCAAAGTTTTTAACAAGCTGATTTGGAGAGAGTTTGCATATATTTTTTTATTCAAATAAAAAAATTAACAATGTTTAAGTTTATTTTAAGACGTTCGGGGCGCTATTTAGTCGTTCGGGAGCGAGCATATTGAAATTAAAAATTAATTATGCTAATTTTACATCATCAAAATATATTTTAATTTAATTGCAAATTGTCGTTCAAAAATTAGGGGTATTGTTAGGAGCATGTGCATATGGCTGATAATATAATTTATGCCGGTGTCAATCTGTTACAGGCAAGCTTATTTGCAGGTGCATTATACAGATGCTTTGGCAATGTAAAGAATAAAAAATTAAATATACTGTGCGTTTTGTCGCTTATTATCTTTATGGGAATAGGACTGTGTGCCGTAAATTTTTTAAGCGGCAGCTATACATTTATAGGTACTCTTTTAAGTATTTTTGTTATGGAAATTTACGTTTGCACAGTCGGAAAAAATAACATTATAAAAAAACTTTTGACGCCTCTTTTACTGTTTATGATTAATTTTTGTTTAACTGCGGCAGTTTTATTTATTATGGGTATAACTTTGGTCAATTCGTCGGCTTATGCAAAAATAATAAGTATTTCTTTATTGAGCATGGCTGATGTTCCGCTGTTTTTGTTGGTTACAAAACTGTGCAATAAAGAATTCGCAAATTTTTCTAAATTTTACAATGTAGTTTATACGGCGGTAAGCGTATGTGTTGCGTTAACGACATTATGTATGACAGCGGTAATTAAAGTTGCTGATTTTAACTTAATGATAACGCTGCTTTCGCTTTTTATCAGTACATTGGTCGTATTTGTTAATATTTCTGTTTCGTGTATGCTTACCCAAACAGTAAAGAACAGAAAAACTGTAACTCTGAGTCAATGCAATGATTTGTGCAGCGACGATAAAATCAATACGAAAAAACAGATTGACAAGGTTGCAAAAATTCGTCACGAAATTAACAATAATCTGCTTTGTATTCAGGAGCTGCTTTCAAATCAAAAGGTAAATGAAGCAAAAGATTTATGCGAAAACCTTTTATCGGATATTAAGAGTACATATACTCCGCTTGCTACAAAAAATTCTCTGCTTAATGCAATAGTAAATGTTGAGTTGCAAAAAGCAGCGGCAAGCGACGTGCAGATTGCACTTGATATTAATGATGATTTGACCGCGTTCGGGTATAATTCAGATATAGTGTCGGTGATAGGAAACCTTTGTGACAACGCAATAGAGTATCTGGCTGATTTATCTAAAGACTTCAGAAAGATGAGACTGTCTGTTTCAAGAAGCGGCGATTACTGCAATATCACCTGTAAAAACGTAATTTCAACCTCGGTGCTTATAAATAATCCTAATTTGCAAACAACAAAGTCGGACGCATTGCTTCACGGCAAAGGTCGAACAATATTAAATGATATTTCAAACAAATACGACGGACAATTCAAAACGTTTGAGAAAAACGGGGTTTTTACTTCAAGCATTATTTTGAAAATACCAACTATATCAATAAGCGCATAACAAAAAGCTTTTTTTCAGGCATATGCCCGAAAGAGGGCTTTTTTATTTTTGAAATTTTCTGTTGAAGTAACATTCTATACAACTTGCGGGTTAATATTTGGCTTTAATACTTGAAATAATCTGAATTTATTGTATAATAGAAATGTTATAAAATCATATAATTATCTGCAACGGAGGGAATTTTTAATGGCACAGAATAAAAAAATGGTAGAGGCCATTACGAGCAGAGATGAAGACTTTGCAAAATGGTACACCGACATTGTAAAAAAAGCTGAATTGGTCGATTACTCGGGCGTTAAGGGCTGTATGGTAATCCGTCCTTACGGCTACGCTATATGGGAAAACATTCAGGCTGACCTCGACCGTCGTTTTAAAGAAACGGGTCACGAAAATGTATATATGCCGATGTTCATCCCGGAAAGTTTACTTCAAAAAGAAAAAGACCATGTTGAAGGTTTTGCTCCAGAATGTGCTTGGGTTACAACAGGCGGCCAGGAAAAACTTGCAGAGCGTCTTGCTGTTCGCCCAACCTCCGAAACACTTTTTTGTGAGCATTACAAAAAAATCATCAATACATACCGTGATTTGCCGAAACTATATAATCAGTGGTGCAGTGTTGTAAGATGGGAAAAAACCACAAGACCGTTTTTGCGTACATCAGAGTTTTTGTGGCAGGAAGGTCATACCATGCACGAAACCGAGCAGGATGCAAAAGAAGAAACGTTGAGGATGCTCCGTATTTACGAGGATTTTTATAAAGAAACTCTGGCTATCCCCGCTGTTGTCGGAAAGAAAACCGAAAAAGAAAAGTTTGCGGGCGCCGAAGAAACATATACAATTGAGCCGATGATGCACAACGGTGTTGCGCTGCAGGGCGGTACATCGCACTATTTCGGCGACGGATTCGCGAAAAGCTTCGGTATTACTTACACCGGAAAGGATAACAAGCTTCACTATCCTTTCCAGACCTCTTGGGGCGTGTCAACAAGAATGATTGGCGCAATTATTATGGTTCACGGCGACGACGACGGACTTGTACTTCCGCCTAAAATTTCTCCGATTCAGGTAGCGCTTATTCCTGTTGCGCAGCACAAAGAAGGCGTTCTTGAAAAAGCAAACGAACTCAAGTCCGTGCTTGCTCAGAAGTTCAGAGTAAAACTTGACGATACTGACCATGCTCCCGGCTGGAAGTTTGCCGAATACGAGATGAAAGGCGTTCCCGTACGTGTGGAAATCGGTCCTAAGGACATTGAGAAAAATCAGTGCGTAGTGGTAAGACGTGATACAAGAGAAAAGGCGTTTATTCCGCTTGACAATCTTGTTGAATACGTTGAAAACCTTATGCAGGATATTCATAACTCAATGTATGCTCGCGCACTCAAAAATACACAGGAAAAAACATTTACCGCTAAAAACTATGATGAATTTGTAGATATTGCAAAAAACCACCCGGGCTTTATTAAGGCTATGTGGTGCGGCGATTCCGCTTGTGAGGATAAACTCAAAGATGTTACGGGCGGCGTCAAAAGCAGATGCATTCCGTTTGAAGAGGAACACATTGCCGACACCTGCGTATGCTGCGGCAAGCCGGCAAAGCATATGGTTTATTGGGGTAAGCAGTATTAATTTTTATTTTGTAAGATGGTGAGATAATGCCGATTAAAGTTCAAAGCAATTTGCCCGCAATCAAGATTTTGGAATCAGAAAATATTTTTGTAATGCCCAATGAGGTGGCGCTGCGTCAGGATATTCGTCCGCTTAAAATATTGATTCTAAATCTTATGCCGACAAAAATTGAAACCGAAACCCAGCTTTTGCGGTTGCTCGGCAACAGCCCGCTTCAGGTGGATATTGAACTTTTGCAGATGGCGTCGCATACCTCCAAAAACACATCTCCGCATCATCTGACTACTTTTTACAAAACTTTTTCTCAGGTAAAAAATCAAACATTTGACGGACTTATTATTACAGGTGCTCCCGTTGAACAGCTTGAGTTTGAGGAAGTAGATTACTGGGAAGAGCTTTGCGAAATAATGGAGTGGTCGCGTCACAATGTGTATTCAACATTCCATATTTGCTGGGGTGCACAGGCAGGACTTTATTTCCATTACGGAATAAAAAAATATCCTTTGCCGCAAAAGCTCAGCGGGGTTTACGAACACACAATTCTTGACCAAAACCATCCGCTTATGCGCGGTTTTGACGATAAATTTCTGTTGCCTCACTCACGATACACAGGTGTGAGCTTTGATGATATAAAAAAACACCCCGCACTTGAGGTGCTTTCTATATCCGACAAAGCTGGAGTCGCAATAGTATGCAGCAAAACAGGACGTCATGTATTTGTTACGGGACATGCTGAATATGATCGCGAAACACTTGCTAACGAGTATTTCAGAGATAAAAATAAGGGGATAAATCCGCAGATTCCGTACAATTATTTCCCTGATGATGATGCCTCAAAAACTCCGCCGCTTATGTGGCGCAGTAATGCGACCTTGCTCTATACAAACTGGCTCAACTACTTTGTATATCAGGCTACACCGTATGATCTGACTGAGCTGTTAAAGAGGTATCCGCACTAAATTGAATATATAAAACCTTTTATCCGCTTTTGTGATTACTACAAAAAACGAAAAAGGACAGTAAACAAGCGACGGCAAGTTATGCTGTCGCTTGTTTTTAGTATATATTGCTATTTTTAATATGAGTTTAGCTTTGTCAGCTGTTATGGCAGTATTTTTCTCTCCAGCTTCGGGGAGACACGCCGTAGATATTTTTAAAGGCTCGTGAAAAGTGAAGCTGGTCGTTATATCCCACGGCGGAGCTTATTTCCCCTATGGGTAATTTTGTTTCCTTTAAAAGCTCGGTCGCTTTTGACATTCGAAACTGAAGCAAAAATTCCTGAGGCGTTTTGCCAAACTCCTCCTTGAATTTTTTTCCGAAATAGCTTCTGGTAAGACCGCATTTGGCGGCTATCTCTTCTACGCTGATGTCATTTTGGTAGTTGAGCTCAATATATCTGATCGCTTCACTGATGTAAAAGCTTCCGGAATCGTTTTTTCGGTCAATTTTTTGCGCTGCATTTTTTGGGACGATAGGGTGACTGAGAAAATCCAAAAACAGGTATAGGTGTCCGATAAGCTGCAGCGGTGAGGCATCCTCGTTATTGACTATATACAGCATTTCATCAAGCAAGCTATGCCGCGTTTCGGCAGGAGATGCACGATATATGGGATTGTCCTCGGAAAGACCCGACTGCTCAATCGCACTTTTAACCTGCAGACCGTCAAATTCTACCCACACATAATCCCATGGATTTTCATTATCGGCAATATACAGAGATATTTGATTCGGAAACAGCAAAAATCCTTCGTTGGCGTTAACTTTATAGCTTATGCTTTTGCCTTGAGAATTGTGGGCGTGTAAAGTCCCCTTGCCGGAAATTACATAATGGAATAAATAGTGGTTTCTTGCGGCAGGACCAAAGGAATATGCAGGATTGCAGCGCTCTCGACCGAACTGCAACAGCCCCAAATCTATAAAATTTTTCTGTGGGAAGACCTTAAAGTTGTATTTGTTCATAGAAATTACCGCCCTGATTTGTAAGATTTTATTGTATAATACCATAAAATATGCCAAAATGCAAGGTTGAAATGAAAAATAGATAAATAATAAGTTTTTTTACATAAAATTTAGTACATCTTGATATTTACCGCTTTTGAAATTCTTGTTACAATTTAGACAAAAGAATTGGCAAAATTAAAAAAGAATAGGAGGAATTGCCATGAAAAAGACAAAGCTGCTGTTTAGCTTGCTTTTGGTAATCGCTATGATGTCCTCTGTAATGCTGAGCGGATGCGGCTCGGGAGGAGAAAGCGGTAAAATCGAAATTGAGCTTGTACAGTACAAACCCGAGGCGGTTGCCGCGTTTGAAAAAATAGAAGAGGGATTTAACTCAACTCACGACGACATCCACCTCACAATTCAATCGCCCAATGAGGCTATGACTATCCTTAAAACTCGCTTTATCCGTGAGGATTATCCCGACATTGTCGGAATCGGAGGAGATATTAACTATTCAAACTTCCTTGATGCCGGTATGTTTATGGATATTTCAGATTATGACGGCGTTGATGAAATTAAGCAGGTTTATATGGATATGGAAGACGAGCTTGAATTTATTCCTACCGACGGAGTATATGCTTTGCCGTATGTAGCTAATGCCGCCGGCATCCTCTACAACAAAGATATGTTTGAGGAAAACGGTTGGCAGATACCGACTACCTGGAATGAGTTTACAGAGCTTTGCGAAACTATTCAGGATAAAGGTATTTATCCGTTGTATTTCGGCTTCAAAGATACGTGGACCTGCCTTGCTCCTTGGAATGCTTTAGCCGTGGGACTTGCTCCATCCGATACCTGTGCACGTGTAAATGCCGGCGAAACAACATTTTCAAAAGAGTATGCAGAGGTAGCAGATAAAATCAAAGTTTTGCTCGATTACTGCGAGCCTAACCCATTCGCTTACGCATATAACGACGCCTGTACGGCGTTCGCCAGAGGTCAGGCGGCAATGTATCCTATCGGCAGCTATGCAGTACCTCAGATTAAGTCTGTAAATCCGGATATGAACATCGACTCCTTTGTTTTCCCGACCGGCGATAATGAATCGGACAACGTGCTAAATTCAGGCGTGGATCTGCAATTCTGCGTAATGAAAAACACCGAGAACAAGGAAGCTGTTTACGAGGTGCTTCGTTATTTGTATGATGATGAAACAATACAGATTTATCTGGACGACCAAAATGCAATTCCCTGTAAAGAGGGAGATTTTGAATTGCCCTCAATGCTTGACGGTATGAGCGAATACATCGAGGAGGGCAAAATGGCAGACTTTCAGGATCACCACTATCCCAGCGAGATGAGTGTTGACGCAATGATTCAGACTTATTTGCTTGATACAAGCGATGACGCTGCCGAGACGTTTCTCAAGCGTTTTGACGATGACTGGGCTCGATATAACCGTGACCTTATTGAAAAAGTAAAGCAATATGAGGAGGGTAACAAATGAAACCGAAAAGATCCTTGTTAAATAAAAATTCAACATATCTTACGATGATAATTCCGATAGTAATTCTGTTTTTTGTATTTAATACTTTACCTCTTATAATCGGAGCGTTTTACAGCTTTACGAATTACAGGGGCTACGGCGGTTTTGATTTTGTCGGCGGAAGGAACTATCTTGACCTTCTTACAGATACAAGAGTATGGAATTCGTATTTCTTTACATTTAAATACGCCATCGTAGGCACTATACTTGTAAATGTTATCAGTTTGCTTTTGGCTCTTGCGCTAAACAGCAAAATCAGATTCAAAAGCGCATTAAGAGGAATTTACTTTGTTCCGAACATCCTCGGCGGCTTGATTGTAGGTTATATTTTCAGCTTTATTTTTACTTATATTATTCCCGCAGTCGGTCAGACTTTTGACATACCGTGGATTGAAAACAGTATCCTCGCAGATGAAAAGTTAGCGTGGATAGGCGTACTTATCGTCGGTGTTTGGCAGGCGGTGGCAATGAACACCATTATCTACATTTCCGGCTTGCAAACTATTCCGAACGATGTTTATGAGGCAAGCAAAATAGACGGCGCGGGTACATGGTGTACTTTCAGAAAAATCACACTCCCGATGCTTATGCCGTTTATATCCATCAATCTGGTTTTGAGTACAAAGAATATGCTTATGGTATTTGACCAAATTATGTCTCTCACAAAGGGCGGCCCTGCACAGAGCACGGAGTCTATTTCATATCTGATTTACAAAAACGGTATGGACGGCGGACAGTTCGGATTCCAAAGCGCCAACGCAGTTGTATTCTTTATTTTGATTGTAACTATTTCAGTCATTCAGATGAGAATGACAAATAAAAAGGAGGAGCAACTATGAGGAAACTAAGGAAAAAGCAGCATACAAACTGGTTTTTAACGTTTGTACTTATATTGGGCTGTCTCACAGTTCTATTTCCGCTGTATATGACGGTAATAATAGCTTTTAAAAATCCTTCAGAAATGACAAACGACGTTGCCGGAGCGCTGTCGCTGCCGAGCAGCTGGAGTTTTGATAATTTCGCAGAGGCGATGCGAGTAACTAACTTCTGGAGCGCGCTGGCAAACAGCTTGGTAATTACCGGAATAACAATAATTCTTTCTATATTAATTCACTCAATAGCAGGTTATGTTATCGGCAGAAATATGATGAGGAAAAAAGGTTATAAATTCCTTTACTTCTATATTGTCAGCGGTATGTTCGTTCCGTTTGCCATCTTAATGATGCCTTTGGTTAAAGAAACATCGGTTATCGGATTGGCAAATCCCGTAGGCGTAATTTTACTTTACTTAGTATTTTATATGCCGATTAATGTAATGCTCTACAGCGGCTACTTAAAAAATATACCTCTCGCGATGGAGGAAGCGGCAGAAGTTGACGGAGCGTCGGTGTGGAAAACCTATTGGACGGTGATTTTTCCGATGATGAAGCCAATGCACGCCACGGTAGCCGTGCTTACGGCGCTGGGTACTTGGAACGATGTAATGACGCCCCTTGTTATTATGTCCGGCTCGGAAAACACTACCTTGCCGCTTGCCCAGCTCAATTTCCAAACACAGTTCGGCACTAATTACAACCTTGCCTTCGCTTCATATCTGCTCGCATTGATTCCTATTTTAATTTTCTATGTAGTTTGTCAAAAGCAGATTATCGGCGGTATTGCAAACGGTGCGGTAAAAGGTTGATTATTAAAAACAATACACAACAGCATAAAGGGAGAAACCTGTTATTAAGTTTTTCCCTTATATAAAGTTACAGGCGGTGATGATTATGGCAATTAAGGTTAAATGTCAGGGAAAAGAATTTTATATAAAAACCTTAAATACTATGTATCAGATGAAGGTTGATGAGTTCGGAGTGCTCAGGCATATTTGGTATGGAGCAGATACGGACTGCGATATGGAATACCTTCTCGATTATCCGGATGTTGGATTTTCAGGAAATATTTATGATGCTCAAAATCGCAGAAATTATTCTCTTGACACCCTTCCGCTCGAATATTCAGGCGCGGGAGCGGGAGATTTCAGGTGCCCTGCGGCGGAGATTGTACATTCAGACGGCAGCAATGCGCTCGATTTGCGGTTTCAAAGCTATAATATAAAAAAAGGAAAATATTCAATTGAGGGGCTGCCGTCGGTTTATGCCGACGAGGCTGAGGCGGAAACGCTTGAAATTTGCCTCAAGGACACAAGCTCAGGTGTTCAGGTGGTATTAAAATACGGCGTGCTTGAAGATCAGGATATAATAACAAGAAGCACGGTTATTTGCAATACCGGGGATACACCGGTAAAAATAAAAAAGGCGTACAGCCTTTGCCTCGATTTGCCATACGGCGATTGGGACTGGGTGCATTTTCACGGCCGCCATACAATGGAGAGAGTTCCGGAGAGAGCACCGTTGATTCACGGTATCCAGGAAAGCTCCAGCCACAGGGGAATCCCGAGCCACCAACAAAATCCCGCAGCATTACTGTGCAGCCGTGATTGCACCGAAAGCGAAGGAGACTGCATAGGCGCCGTACTTATGTACAGCGGCTCTTTCCAAACAAAGGTTGAGTACTCTCAATTAAATCAGGTGCGTATGGTTATGGGAATAAATCCCGAGTTGTTTTGTTGGGAACTCAATGCAGGAGATAAATTTTACACCCCTGAGGTTATCCTTTCATTCAGCAGCAACGGAATGGAAAAGCTGTCGCATAGCTTCCATAATGTAATCAGAAACAATGTTTGCAAGGGTAAATACAAGCTTATCGAGCGGCCTGTGCTTATAAACAACTGGGAAGCTACTTATTTCGATTTTAACGAAGAACGGCTTATCGATATAGCAAAGCATGCGTCAGAGCTGGGCGTAGATATGTTTGTAATGGATGACGGCTGGTTCGGAAAGAGAGACGACGACTGCTCGGGGCTTGGAGATTGGTTTGTAAATAAAAGCAAGCTCAACGGCGGACTTACACAGTTGGTTGATAAAATAAAGTCGTACGGAATGAAATTCGGAATCTGGATCGAGCCCGAAATGGTGTCAGAGGACAGCGACCTTTACAGAGCCCACCCCGATTGGGCAATTCAAATTCCCGGCAGAAAGCCGACCAGAGGTCGTTATCAGCTCGTTCTTGACATTACCCGTCAGGATGTCAGAGATTACGTGTATAAGGTAATCAGTGATATATTAAACAGTGCTGATATTTCTTATGTAAAATGGGATATGAACCGCAGTATAAGCGACTGGTACACCGCATCGCTTCCTCCGGAAAGGCAAGGCGAAATGCAGCACAGATATGTGCTGGGCCTGTATGAGCTGCTCGATAAGCTGACCTCGGCTTTCCCCGAGATTTTGTTTGAAGGCTGCTGCGGAGGCGGAGGCAGATTTGACGCAGGTATTCTGCAATACTGTCCGCAAATTTGGTGCAGTGACGATACCGATGCCTATGAGAGAACAATAATCCAGTACGGCACATCCTTTTTCTATCCTATATCAACGGTTGGTTCTCACGTATCAACTGTACCTAATCATCAGACAGGCAGAATCACTCCGATTGAAACCAGAGCTGTTACAGCTATGAGCGGCAGCTTCGGCTATGAGCTGGATCTTAACACGCTGAATGATAAAGAGAAAGCGGCGGTTAAGGAACAAATTCAAAGATTTAAAGAATACGGTTCGTTGATTCACGGAGGAAAGTACTACCGACTGAGCAATCCGTCAAAGGATAAATTTGCTTTGTGGTCGTTTGTGTCGCAAGATGAGGTTTTGGTACACGGAATGGTGTTTCGCACAGAACCCAATATGTTAAGATGCAACGTAAAACTGCGCGGATTAGACCCGAATGAAAAATATGCTCTTAACGGCAGCGACAAGGTTTACACAGGAAAAGCTCTGATGGAGGGCGGAGTATTGTTGCCTAAAACCCGGGGAGATTACTTTCCGGTTGAACTTTATTTTAAAAAGCTGTAATTTAAACGCTTAGCTTGTTAAGCAAACGAGCAGAACGGAGAAGATAATATGAAACCACAGGATTTTACAGACAGATTAAATAAGGGCGAATTTGACGCAATACTTAAAAGGCTCTACGGAAGCACTGACGCAGTTATTGAAAAACAGAAAAAGCGATATACTCAGGCGGTTAACAGTTTTGTTAAGCTCTATCCGAACAGAGAAGATATATATGTTTATTCTGCGCCTGGACGGACGGAAATCGGCGGAAATCACACCGACCACCAGCACGGTTGTGTACTCGCAGCTGCTGTCAATTTAGATGTTATATCTGTGACGGCTTTTCATAACGAAGGAGTCATAAGGCTGAAATCCGAAGGCTATCCGCAGGATACGGTACAGCTTTCGGATTTGAGCGCACAGCCCGAGGAAAAAGGAAAATCATCTTCAATTATCAGGGGTATTGCTTCACGCTTTGCGAAAATTGGTGTAAAAATCGGCGGCTTTGACGCCTATACAACCTCCGATGTTCTGAGCGGCAGCGGACTTTCATCATCTGCTGCCTTTGAAAATCTAATAGGCACCATAATAGATAAGCACTATAATAACGGTGCTGCAGGCGCTGTTGAAATTGCAAAAATAGGACAGTATGCGGAAAATGAATATTTCGGTAAGAGCAGCGGACTTATGGATCAGATGGTGAGTTCTGTCGGCGGATTTGTATTTATAGATTTTCAAGATACGGTAAATCCTGTAATTGAAAGTCACAGATTTAACTTTGAACAGGCGGGGTATTGTATCTGCATTACAGATACAAAGGGCAGCCATGCAGATCTTACTGACGACTATGTGTCAATTCCAGTTGAGATGAAGCACGTTGCAAAGCAATTCGGCAAAGAGGTTTTGCGTGACGTGGATGAAAATGACTTTTATGCCGCAATTCCAAAACTTCGCAGTAAGTGTACCGACCGTGAAATTTTAAGAGCGGCTCACTTTTTCGGCGAGAACAAAAGAGCAAAGCTCGAAGCCGAGGCTTTGGAGCAGGGAGATATTGACAAATTTTTTGCACTTGTCCGCAGTTCGGCAGATTCATCGGCAAACTTGCTTCAAAATCTCTACTCCTGCAAAAAGCCCACCGAACAGGGTATCCCTCTTGCAATAATGATGAGTAAGAGAATCCTCGGAGACAATGCGGCAGTCAGAGTTCACGGCGGAGGATTTGCAGGTACTGTACAGGCTTTTGTTCCGCTTAAAAAAGCAGAAGAGTATTCAAACTCAATGGACGAACTTTTCGGAGAGGAAAGCTGCTATATTCTCAGAATCAGACCTGTCGGCGGAATTGAAGTAACAGAGGAGTGATAAAATTGATTTGCGAAAAAATTCAAATGCTTATTGACTATTCAATAAAAAATAAACTGATAGAGCCTTGCGACGAGCTGGTAATCAGAAATCAGCTTATGGACGCACTCCGTGTTTACGATTGGGAAGATGTAAATTTAAAAAGCAACAATGAAACGATTGACAATATACTCAACGCTCTGACCGACTTTGCCTGTGAAAACGGAGTTTGCGAGGATACAACAGCTTCCCGAGATCTTTTCGATACAAAGCTGATGGGCATAGTCACACCGTTTCCGAGGGAAATTATCCATACATTTAGTGAGCATTATTCAGACTCACCCAAGTCGGCTACCGACTGGTATTACAACATAAGTCAAAAGCTTAATTATGTTCGTGCCGGAAGAATAGCAAAGGATATGCGCTGGAAATACAAGTCACCCTACGGACTTCTTGACATAACAATAAACCGTTCAAAGCCCGAAAAAGACCCTCGTGATATTGCGGCGGCTCGCGCGCAAAAGGCAACGGAATATCCAAAATGCCAGCTCTGTCCCGAAAATGCAGGTTTTGCGGGAAACAAAAATCACCCGGCAAGACAGAATCTCCGCCCGATTCCGCTTAAAATAGCAGGGGAAAAATGGCAACTGCAATATTCTCCCTACGGCTATTACAACGAGCATTGTATTGTCTTTAATGAAAAGCATATTCCAATGAAGATTGATGCGGATGTGTTTGAAAAGCTGTTTGATTTTATTGAAAAGTTTCCTCATTATTTCGTCGGCTCGAATGCCGATTTGCCGATTGTCGGCGGCTCTATACTCTCTCACGAGCATTTCCAGGGCGGAAACTATACCTTTGCCATGGCGCGGTCTGAGGTTGAATACAGCTTTGATATGGCGGCTTTCCCGAATGTTTTCGCAGGTGTGGTAAAATGGCCGATGTCGGTTATAAGGCTTAACAGCGAAAACAGGGAGGAACTTTCCGCAGCTTGCGCCCATGTGCTCGAAAAATGGAGACATTACAGCGACGTTGACGCCGGAATTTATGCCGAAACTGAGGGCGTTCCTCACAACACCATAACGCCGATTGCGAGAATGAATTTAGGAAAATACGAATGTGATTTGGTGCTAAGAAACAATCTTACTACAAAAGATCGACCTTTAGGAGTATTTCACCCGAATCCCTCACTTCATCATATTAAAAAAGAAAATATCGGACTTATAGAGGTAATGGGTTTGGCTGTGTTGCCGGCAAGACTGGCTTCGGAGCTTGATGAGCTAAAAAAAGCGATGTTAAACAAGTCTGATTTGCGTACAAATCCCGCTACGGCTTCACATGCAGAGTGGGCACAGAAAATACTGAAAAAGTATCCCGATTTTTCCGAGTCAAATGCTCAGGAAATACTTCAACGCGAGGTCGGTGCGGTATTCGAGCAAGTGCTTTGTGACGCAGGAGTTTTTAAGAGAGACGAAAACGGAAAAGCTTTCTTTAAGAAGTTTATCGACAGCCTGGGTTAAATATCAGTCGACAGATTTTCAGGTCAAGTTAATTAGGGGGTTATATTATGTACGATATTACAGCAATTGGGGAAATATTAATTGATTTGACCCAGAGCGGAATTTCCGATACAGGCATACCGATATATTCTGCTAACCCGGGCGGAGCTCCCGCCAATGTAGCGGTGGCAGCTTCAAAGCTCGGTGCAAAATCAGCTTTTATCGGAAAAATCGGTGATGACGCATACGGCAAATTTTTGATTGATACTTTAAAGAAAAACCGGGTTGTCACAGACGGAGTGGTTATTGACAAAAGCGCAAATACCACCCTGGCCATTGTTTCGGTAAGTGAAGGCGGTGAACGCAGCTTTTCCTTTTACAGAAAAAACTGTGCCGATACCCGGCTGTCTGAAAACGAGATAAGCGACGAGCAGCTGAAAAATACCCGTATTCTGCATTTTGGCTCTTTAAGTTTAACGGACGAACCGTCAAAATCCGCGACAGTATCATCCGTTTGCCGTGCAAAAGATTATGGCGCAACGATTACCTATGACCCGAATTATCGCGAAAGCTTGTGGAACAGCAGAAATGAGGCTGTAAAGGGTATGAAAGAGTTGTTGGGCTTGGTAGATGTACTCAAAATTTCCGATGAGGAGCTCCCTATGCTGAGCGGAACCGATGATCTCAACAGCGGCACAAAGATTTTGTATGATACTTACGCAATTAAACTTATTTTAGTTACTCTCGGAGAAAAGGGAGCGTATTATCGCTTTAATGATTGCTGCGGAATTGTTAACGGGGTTAAGGTTAAGGCAGCAGATACCAACGGAGCAGGTGATACCTTTTTCGGAGCTTTTTTAAGCAGAATGGCAGCAGAAAATAAATTTGATGTCTCTGCACTTACGGAAGAAAAAATAAGACAGATGCTTGAATTTGCAAACCGAGCCGCTGCATTGACAACGAGCAGGAGCGGTGCAATCCCTGCAATGCCTTCACTTGATGAATTGAGTATTTAACGAAACCGAGGTGAGATGTATGAATATATCGACAAAGTGGGAAAAGGAATTTGTAAAGCGGTTTGAAAAGCATTACGACGAATTTAAATGGCTTTACTGCGAGGTTTACCATAATGATATGAAAGGGTTTTACTGGCTTTGTGATTCCCTGTACGGATATTATAAAAATCGCAGCGCCGAACTTAAAAAGTTGGACAGACAAAGGGAAATAAATCCAAACTGGTACAGTGCCAACGATATAGTCGGTATGATGCTCTATGTAGATGCGTTTGCCGGTGATTTAAAGGGGGTAAAATCAAAGATAGAATACCTAAAAGAGTGCGGCGTAAATTACCTCCACCTCATGCCGCTGCTTAAAAGTCCTAAAGACAGGAGCGACGGAGGCTATGCGGTATCGGACTTTCTTTCGGTACAGCCTCAACTCGGCACAATGGATGACCTTATGCAGCTTACTTCAGTATGCCACAAAAACGGAATAAGCTGTTGTCTTGACTTTGTAATGAACCACACCAGCGAGGATCACGAGTGGGCTAAGGCGGCAAGAAACGGAGATAAGGAAGCACAAAAAAGATACTATTTCTTTGACAATTGGGACATTCCGTCGCAGTTTGAAAAAACAGTTCCTCAGGTATTTCCGACAACTGCCCCGGGCAATTTTACTTACCTTGATGATTGTGATAAAATTGTTATGACTACTTTTTATCCGTACCAGTGGGATCTGAATTACGGCAACAATGTTGTCTTTAACGATATGGTAGGCTATATGCTGTCGCTTGCAAATAAGGGGATTGACGTAATTCGTCTTGACGCTGTTCCGTATATATGGAAAGAGCTTGGGACAAGCTGTCGAAACCTGCCTAAGGTTCATTCTCTTGTTAGAATGATGAGAATGATAATAGAGATAGTCTGTCCGTCGGTGCTTTTGCTTGGCGAGGTGGTTATGGAGCCTTCAAAAGTAGTACCATATTTCGGCACAGTAGAAAAGCCTGAATGTCATATGCTTTACAATGTTACGACAATGGCAAGTACATGGAACACCGTAGCGACTAAGGATACAAGGCTTCTCAGGCGGCAGATGGATCAGCTCAGTGAGTTGCCGAAAAATTATGTATTTTTAAATTACCTGCGTTGTCACGACGATATCGGTTGGGGACTTGATTATGAGTGGTTAAAGCAGTTTGGTATATCGGAAGTTCCGCATAAACGTTATCTCAATGACTATTTCACGGGTAAATGGCAGGGCAGTAATTCCAGGGGTGAGCTATACAATGATGATCCTCGTCTCGGAGACGCCAGACTTTGCGGTACTACCGCAAGCTTGTGCGGGATTGAGGCTGCGCTTTGTGAAAAAGGCGAAAAAAAGCTTGAAGCGGCGCTCAACTGCGACATTATGCTTCATGCCTATATGTTAACGCAAAGCGGAATCCCCGTTTTGTACAGCGGAGATGAAATCGGTCAGTTAAACGACTATTCATATCACGACGACCCCGACAAAGCTGCCGACAGCCGTTATTTGCACAGGGGCAAGTTCAACTGGGAGCTTGCAAAGCTTCGCAAAGACGAAAATACTATGCAAGGAAAACTCTTTAACAGCCTCAGAAAGCTTGAAATTTGCAGAGCTGAAAACGAGGTTTTCACCGCCGAAGCTGAGTTTCATACGGAAAATACCGAAAACGACAGCGTTTTGTGCATTTACAGAGCATACGGCAAGCAAAAATTGATTGCTTATTTTAATTTCAGCGACAGTGAGCAAATCGCTTACTTTGACGGATTAAAAAGCGGTACGGACCTTTTTACCGGCGAGGAAGTCAGGGGCTTGATGGCTGCTCTTAAGCCCTACGGCTTTTTATGGCTGTTGCTTGATGATAACATAAATAAGTGAGGAGGAAATATATTATGAAAATTTTAGTGCTTGGAGGAGCCGGATACATCGGCTCACACACTGTTTACAGCCTGATAGAACAGGGTAGCGAGGTTGTGGTATTTGACAATTTTGAAACAGGACATATTGAGGCTGTTCACCCTGAGGCAAAGCTCTACAAGGGCGATTTGAGAAACAGAGCCGAAATAGATGAGGTTTTGGACAAGGAAAAGAATATAGACGCAGTTATCCACTTTGCCGCAAATTCACTTGTCGGCGAAAGTATGATAAAACCGCTGAAATATTACGACAACAACTTGTGCGGCACTAAGGTTCTGCTTGAGTCATTGGTGGAGCACGGAATAAAGAATATTGTATTTTCCTCTACTGCGGCAACCTATGGAGAGCCGCTTCACACACCGATACTTGAGGACGATCCGACTAATCCGACAAACTGTTACGGTGAAACCAAAAAAGCTATGGAGAGGATGTTTTACTGGACAGAGATAGCGTACGGACTTAAGTATGTTTCTCTGCGCTACTTCAATGCCTGCGGCGCTCATATCAGCGGAAAAATCGGTGAGGCTCATAATCCCGAAACCCACCTTATACCGATAATTTTACAGGCGGCAAACGGCACAAGAGATCATATCAGCATATTCGGTACAGATTACAACACTCCGGACGGCACCTGTATTCGCGATTATATCCACGTAACCGATCTTGCGCAGGCTCATATATTAGCTGTTAAATATCTGTTAGACGGCGGTAAGAGCGATATTTTCAACCTCGGGAACGGGGTCGGCTTCTCGGTAAAAGAGGTAATCGAAACTGCAAGAAAGGTGACTGGTAAGGAGATAAAGGCAATTGAGGAAGCTCGCAGAGCCGGTGACCCTGCGGTACTCATTGCTTCAAGTGACAAGGCAAAGAAAATTCTCGGTTGGAAACCCGAGTATGACGATCTTTCTACTATAATCAAAACCGCTTGGAAGTGGCATTCAACTCACCCCGACGGATATGCAACAAAGTAAAACAAGCTAAAAATAACAAAATCCCCTGACACACATTATTCTGCGTCAGGGGATTTTCTGTTACTTAACTTTTTAATTATATATTAAAAATCAATTTCGTTTTAATCCCAAAATTGCATTGGGTGAAAAAGATTAAAGATAAAAACACATATGAAAGTCTAAAATATATAAGTGCTTCGTTATCTTATAAAATTAGTTTGTTTGAATTCCTCTTTTTCGGGAAGTCCGTATTTTTCTTTGCCTAGCGCAATGCTCTTCATTAGGAAAGTCATATTACGGGCTAGTGTGCGCATACTTTGCAGACCCTCTTCGTCCTGTAAAGCCTCGCCTGCTTTTCTTCCGTGGATGCTGTTCCAGTATTGTCCGGACGCAACAGGCATTCCGGATATGGTAAAGAACTTGTTTAATTCGTCAAATGTAGAAGATAATCCGCCTCTTCTTGCGGCAACAACGGCGGCGCCGACTTTCATCGTTTTATCAAAATCAGTGCTGTAAAACAGTCTTGTAAGAAACGCCGTAAGAGTTGCGTTTGCTCCGGCATAATATACAGGACTTCCAACCACAAGACCGTCGCAGGCTTTAAATTTCGGCGCGGCTTCATTTACAGCGTCGTCAAAAACACACTTGCCGGAATTAAAACAGCTTGAACAGCTAATGCAGCCTCTTATATCCTTGTTGCCTATATGCATAAGCTCGGTTTCAACGCCTTCGTTGTCAAAAATTTTAATCATTTCATTAAGCGCAACAGCAGTGTTGCCGTCAGCTTTCGGACTTCCGTTAATTAACAAAACTTTCATATTACTTCCTCCTATATGGTAAATATATATCATATTTATATTATATCACGATAAAAATTTTTGTAAATATAATTGAAAAAGTATAATTCCGAATAGATAAATTTCAGCTAAAATACGATTTTTAATTATTCTATAGGCACATTGGTATTATCGTTTATGTTATACTTATTATACAATAAATCAAAATAATTCACAAAGTGTTTAGGTTAAAATTTTGAAGAATTGCACTTTATAATCTGTTTGAATATTGACATAAATCCAAATCAGAAATATAATATATATGTTATATTGATAGTATTTTTTAAAAATTTGAGATGAATTTGCAAAATCGGTCAAAATTCACCAATACAAACAGGTTATAATAAATTGATATTTGCGATATATATGCAGGTGATAATATGAAAAAATATCATAAATTAGTTGAAAACGCAGTACGCCCGCAGGGCTTTTGGGGCAGGCAAATGATTAAATCAATGAATAAAGGTCATTCCGCTCTTACCGATTGGGCGTTGTCATATATTGAAATTCAACCTAAATCGATTGTTCTGGACGTTGGCTGCGGCGGCGGAAATACAATCTCAAAGCTTTGCAAAAACATTGCCAACGGCAAGGTTTACGGCATAGATTATTCGGAGCTTTGTGTGGAAAAATCACGAAAATTTAATAAAAAAGACGTAATTTGTGACAAGGCAAGAATCTTACAGGCGTCCGTTTCAAATCTTCCGTTTGAAGACGACAAGTTTGATTTTGTTACTGCTGTGGAAACATACTATTTCTGGCCCGACAAACTCAATGATTTAAAAGAAATATTGCGCGTGATGAAGCACGGTGCAACGCTTTTGCTTGTTTTTGAAATGGTACGTGACGATAACGACCCGTTCAAGTGGGAAAGAGTCGAGTCTGCTTTGGGAATACAGGCAGTTTCTCACGATGAAATCAACGATATGCTTTTGCGTTCGGGTTATCAGGATATACGCATTCATAAAAATGCGGACAAGGGTTGGATGTGTGTGTTAGCTGAGAAGGAGTAGAAAATGAAAGCGTTAATTACAGGAGCAAGTTCGGGAATCGGCAGAGAGATTGCCAAGTATCTTGCGTCTTTAGGTTATGATTTAATAGTGGCGGCACGCAGTACGGACAAGCTGTATGAGCTTCGAGACGAGATTAAAAATGTAGATGTGCGCGTTATTACAATCGACTTGTCACGCGAGCAGGACAGCTATGATTTGTACGAGCATTTAAAGGAAGAAAAAATTGATTTTCTTGTAAATAATGCCGGCTTCGGCGCCTACGGAAAATTCAACGATGTAGTACTTGATACCGAAATCAAACTGATTCACACCAACATTGTGGCAGTTCATGTGCTTACCAAGCTGTTTTTGAAGGATATGATCAGTCGAAACAGCGGCCATATTCTAAATGTTGGCTCATCGGCAGGTTTTTTGCCGGGACCTACTTTTGCCGGCTACTATGCTTCCAAGAATTACGTAGTGCGTCTTACGGAAGCTATCCATGAAGAACTTCGCCGTGACAAGGTGAATGTCGGCATATCTGTCTTATGCCCCGGTCCTGTCAAAACCAACTTTAATGACGTTGCCAACGTGAAATTCTGCATACGAGGTTTGTCTGCCGAATATGTTGCAAAATATGCGGTTGACAAAACGCTGAAAAATAAAATGATAATAATTCCGGGCTTTGAGATGAAAGCCTTAAAATTTTTACAGCACTTTGTCGGTGAAAAAACACTTACAAAAATTTCCTATAATGTCCAAATAAAAAAGAACTAAAAATGAGTTTAATACGGGGTTACGATGAAAACGATAAAAAAAATAATCAGCTTTTTTGCCAACTTAATAGACCGGTACGAGCCGATTATCAGCAAATGCAATGACGACAACGTCTTTGCAATTGCAGGTCAGTTAGCGTTTTTTATGTTGCTTTCATCCGTTCCTCTTGCAATGTTCATTGTTTCTGTTCTGCAAAATCTGCATATTCCGATAGAGCTGCTCGAGACTGTTCTTGAAGATTTTTTGTCCGAAGAAATGACTCAGCAGGTATCTACGTTTCTGAACAGCGCATATGAAAGTTCTGTGGGCATTTCATTTATCACGTTAATCGTTACGCTCTGGTCGGCGGCTCAGGGACTTCATGCCATAACAAACGGACTCAATCGTGTCTATAATGCTTACGAAAATCGTAATTGGTTTTTTTTACGGTTGCGTGCAATGATATATACGATTATTTTTTTCTGTATAATTCTCGGACTGTTTTTCATTATCGTTTTTGGTTCAACCTTAAATAATTGGTTGTCGCCGTATCTGGCATATTTGCCTGATATAGTAACTCTTATTTACAACCTTAGATTTGTAATTATATTTTTCTTTATTGCAATAATATTAGCCTTGATTTATCGCAATTTTCCAAATATAAGCAGGGAATTGCACAAAGAATACGGATTTAAATACCAGCTTCCGGGCGCGTTTTTGTGTACGGTATCGTGGTATGTTTTGTCGTTTGTAATTTCAATTTACGTGGATGACTTTAACGGTTTTTCAATTTACGGCGGACTTACCCGACTTGCGGTTATTATGATATGGCTGTATTTTTGCGCCGTTTGTATGATGATTTGTGCCGAAATCAATTATATTTATCATAAGCAGATTAAAAACTTTAAGTTAAAAAAATTCTTATCGGGAATTATAATAAAATTCCAAAAGAGAAAAATAAATAAATCAAAAAAGCAATAATTTTTAACTCCGTTTCGGTGATACTAAAATCAGGGAACGGAGGTTTTTTATGTTTAAATCAAAAATATTAAAAAAATTTTTGGCGTTATTTTCGGCAGTTACAGTATTTTTTACTGCGCTTAATACGACCCGTTTTTCGGCAGCTGCTTTTGACAAAGAATATATCAGCAGTGACGGAATGCAGCTCGGTTACGATATAATAAGCGGATATTCAAAGTTGGCTGTTAAAAATAATCTTACAAGCTACAATATTTCAGCCGTTTACAGCGGACTTGATATTAACAGTCCCTATCTGATAGCATTGCTTGGAATATTTTATGTTACAAACGGCGTAGATATTGACAAGGCTATGAGCGACAACGATTACACAATGGAGCTCATATCAAAACTTGATTCTTTTTTAGGGAAAATGGGTATAAAAAATGACAAGGCAAAAGATATTAAGAATACTTTTCTGGCAGATAAAATCAAAATTATAAATTCATTTGATACGGCAGGATTGTATATTATTGAATCCAATGAAAAATACTGCAAAAATCTTGAAAATAATGAGAATGTGGATTTTGTACTTGCGGGAGGAAAAATGCCGCCGTCTCTTAAAGACCTTAATTTTGACGGAAAATCAGACTCGAAGGACGCTGAATATATTCAAAAATATCTTGTTAAAAATTTTAGTTTTAAAGACAGACAGGAAAATGAATATTTAAAATTTGCCTGTGATATTAACGGTGACAAGGAGCTGGATATTCTTGATGTTACCGATTTGTTAAAAAACGAAAAATAATCATGTATAAGAAAAACGGAGATGTACTGTCATCTCCGTTTTTCTGTATCTTTGCAGAAAGGTAAAATAATTTTTAAATCAGTTCGTCTGTAGGAATAATTCTGAACAGTATCGCTTGTGAATAAATAACAGGTTGATTTGCGTGGTAAAAAATAATTCCGTTTGTCGGCGAAGCTATTGTTTCAATAGACGTGCCGGTGTAAGGGTCAATAATTTCGGCAAGTTTGTCGCCTTTTTTTACTCTTGCATCGACATTGGTGTGTCTTATAAAAATACCGGCTACATTTGTTTTGACGTTAACAAGTTCATTTCCTTCAATAAACTTGGAGATATATCCTTCATGACAACGATAAGAAATAATTTTTTGTTTGTGCAAAAAGGTCAAAACTGCGTTTATTGCACCTCTTGCACTAAGAATATCAATATGGTCGGTGGCGTTTGTATATATAGAAAAAGCTTTTGTGTCCCACAACTGCCAATTGTAGTTAAGAGTTGTAGTGTCATACGGACGCGCGTTTCTTCTGTAAATATATGGCAGTCCAAAATCCTTTGCAAGCTCAATATCTTCAAAGCCTGTTTTCATCATTCTGACATGAGGTAAAAAACTTCCGGGCATATAAAAGCTTGTAAACTGAATACCGTACTTAAAATCGTTTATATTTTCAAAAATACCGGCAGCAATTCTCTGAGTAGTTTCTCCCAGATTATAACCGGGGAACATTCTGTTAATATCCGTGTTATCTGTTGACCAAAAGCGTTTGCCTATGTTCATAGAATAACTGTTAACGGTGGGAACCACCATAATTGATTTGCCGCCGCAGATTTTTCCCTGGATTTCAAGCTGCTTAAAAATTTTAATCAGTTGTGAGCAGATAAAAACCTGCTGAACCTCGTTGCCTCGTGTAGCACCGACAATGCACACGGATTTTTCGCCGTTGCCGAAAGTAAAACCCTTAATTCTCATATTATCTCGGTAAACAGAGTCAAGCTCAAATAACAATTTTTCTTCCATTATATAAACCTCCTCACGCAAGTATTCTCGCAATAAGCGAGCCCTCTGAAACAATCGGATATTCACGTAAAGTAAATACAATACCGTTGTTCGGAGCACAAATAGTTTCGTCTATTTTGCCTGTAAGAGGATTTAAAATTTCACCAATGCAGTCGCCTTGCTTTACATTTTTCCAATGTTCAACCTTTGGTATAAACAGTCCCGAACTTCCCGCGTTCAAAAACGACACCTTGCCATCCTCCGAAATAATCGGAGCTTTTGGAGTGACAGTATCACCGTTCCATATACCAAGATTTTTCATTAAAGCAAAAATTCCGTCAACCAATTGATCCCCATATTTTTTTGTAATTCTCATACCAACGCCCATTTCGACAACAAGTGTAGGTGTACCGGTTAAATTTAACGAGTAGGCAAGGGTGGACTCAAGCACGGTAGCTGAGGCGTGCACCCATATGTAATCAACATTAATTAGCTTTGCGTACGGCAAAAGCACATCCTTTGAAACTTCGTTGATTCTGACCTGAGGAATCTCTTTGAGGAAAATATTGCTTGCGTGTATGTCTATTGTAACATCGCTGCCGCTTAAATCATCAATTATTTTTGACGCAATATATTCTGGCATTGATCCGTTTTCAGAGCCGGGGAAAATTCTGTTCATATCAAGATCAAATCCCGGAATGCCCCTTGTAATCGAGTCAATGCCCAACGGATTTATTGCCGGATAAACGTCAACAATGCCGGTAAGACAGTCATAATTTTTGATAATACGTCTTTGCAGTTCATAGCATACATACTGTCCCTCAAGTTCATCACCGTGTGTGCCTGTTACAATGCTGATTCTTTTTTCTCCGCCTTTTAAACCGTCTTTTGGAACAAGACGGTTTTTCTGTATCATAAGTGTTTCATCAATCGGTAATCCGACCGATGTTATGGTTTGTATCATTTTTTCCTCTCCCTTTAATTCTTTTTTATCAGTTTGAAATATCTTCCACGCTTACAATTTCTTTTTGACGCTGATTTGCCAGCCCGTAAAAATTGCCCCTTATTACAGAGCAGTCGCTTGAATCCCTGCCTGCGGAAACTCTGATATATTCATCGTTGACAAGCTTGTTGTTTGTGGGGTCAAATCCGTACCAGTAACCGTTGCACAAAACCTCGGCCCAGGCATGTGACGCACCTTCTCCGAGCATCATACCCACAACATATCGGCATGGAATATTTTCCATTCTCAACACGGAAAGCATTATATGCGCGTAGTCCTGGCAAACACCCATACCCAGCCGCAAAGCTTCCTCAGCGCTTGAATGAACAACGGTGGCGCCGCTTGCGTATTTAAAGGTATAGTATATCGTGTGCATAATATGCAGGGCTTTTTCATAGTCATTTTCCAACTTATCAAGTTCCATTCCGTTGTGATATTCCCGCAATTTAAGACCGGGCAGTGTCAAAGAAGTCTGAACCTTAAGCAGGGAATACTCAACAGGCTCGGATGTGTACTCCTCATAAATATCCAAGCCGGTCAAAGCATTGCCTGTTACTTTTATGCTGAATTTATTGTGAGGTTTGTCAATTAACCCGTAATAACGCTTGTTTTTAAAGTTATCTCTCGTAATATTAAGTTTTGGGCAGTCGGCAATTTCAATGTTCAGGTTTTCGATCCGCTGACGATTTGTATCGTGCGGAGAAAACATAAACGAAAAGTTGTGATGTGTAATATCGCCGCTGTACTCAGCATTTAAAGTGTAACAAAATTTAAGATTTCTGATAAAAATCACTCTTTCTATTGTTGAATAAGTCCTCTTACGAGAGAACGTACGTTGAGATAATTAAAGCCCTCTTCGTTAAGCATTTTTTCAATGGTGAAAAGTGTGTCACTGTCATAGTGCATATGTGATTTTGACAAAAATTGTTTCATCCTGCGAAATTCTTTTTTAATTTCAAACTCGGACTTGTCAAGGCTTAAATACAAATCCAGCCTTTCAATACCTTTGCCGAGTTTAATAATATTGCGTATTTGTTCGTCATCAATAATATCGTTTACACAGCCCCAAAACGCGAGCAGATGGTCAATTACAAGCATCAAATCCGCAAGCGGCGAACCGCTTTTTTCCGCGTGCTTTATATCGTCAATCGCAAGCTGAATATATGCCATAGTTTCTGTGCCGATATAATCTCGCATTACAATAGCATTGTCATACGCTCTGTTTAAATTGCTTATAATTGAGTTCGGGTCGGTTTCGTCATACGGATAAGTTCTGACAAAGTTTTCCCGTGAACCGTAAATATTTGTAATACCTACTTTCTGACAATATACAGCATAGTATCCGGGGTCGGAATCAATCATTTTGTCGGTACCCTTAAGGTAAAACTTTAATGTTGTGTGAACTCTTTCGGTGTATCTTCCGAGCCAAAAGAGGTTGTTGCTTTTTTCTAACGTGATAATACCCATGTGTCCTTAAAACCTCCTCCTTGTGATGAGTTTACAATGAATGAATCCGGATTGCGTGAAAATCTCGTTAAGCCGCTGGGCCATACCTTTGTCTTACCGTCGGTGAGTACAAAAGCGCGTAAATCAGCTTTTCTGGGAACACGTTCGCCTTTTTCGTCGAGTATGTCAAGGTCATAAAAATCAATAACTTCCTGAGCAATAAACCTTCTCGGTTCATTTTTGAGCAAATCAATAAAGTCAGCTTTTTTGTCTTTGCTGAGTGAACTGCCGAATATAACACCGTAGCCGCCGGCTTCTGCAACATCTTTTATTACAAGGTTGTCAAAGTTGTCAAGCACATACTTCATATCCTTTTTATAGTAGGGCAGATATGTGGGGGCATTTTGAAGTATTGAGTCTTCACCCAAGTAGTACCTGATCATTTTCGGCACAAAATAGTAAATGCCCTTGTCATCGGCAACACCGTTCCCGGGTGCATTGAGTAATGCAACGTTGCCCTTTTTGTACGCTTCAAAAAGGTGAGGAATACCGATTAGAGATTCTTCGTTAAAGGTCATAGGGTCAAGAAATTCATCGGAAATTCTTCTGTAAACGGCGCCGATTCGCTGCTTGTTTCCGTCGTAATCAATGTAAAACACCTTGTCGTTTTCGCAAACGATGTCATTGCCCGTCGTCAGCACAGCGCCTGTTTTTTCGGCCAGATATGAATGTTCAAAGAAAGCCGCGTTGTATCTGCCGGGCGACAAAATTACATTGATACCGCCGGTGTTTACATAATCCATTACTTCTTTGAGTAAATCCGCGTAATTTCTGTTATCAATTATTCTGTGCTCCATAAAGGTTTCCGGAGCGCTGCGTCTCTGCAATTCCCTTGCAATCATCGGGTACGAGGCACCTGATGGTACTCTCAAATTATCTTCAAGAACGTACCAGTTGTTGTCTTTTGCCTGAACAAGATCAATTCCCGAAATATGGCTGTAAATTCCTTTTTGCGGAAAAACACCGTCGCATGGCGGCAAAAATCCCTTTGCTGAATAGATAAATTCCTCGGGAATAACTCCGTCCTTTATAATCTGCTTTTTACCGTAAACATCGGCAAGAAAGCAATTGAGCACCTGCACGCGCTGAATAAGACCTTTTTCAAGATTAGAAAATTCATTGTAATCAATTATTCTCGGAATCGGATCAAACGGGAAAAGCTGCTCTTTAAATTCACCGTTTTTGTATATACCAAACTTTACACCGTATCTGGACAAAAGTTTGTTTATGGTTTTCGAGTGTTTAATAAGTCCATCCATATTAATTCCTCCATAATGCAAAAAGACGTTTTTGCACACCTGTACAAAAACGTCTTTGTTTATGTATTAATTTTAACACCATAGCAGTTATTTGTCAACATAAATTGCAAGAAAAATCTTGCAATCTTGCATATAATGGCTTTATTAAGACTGCGTGTCCTGCAAAAAAAGCAAAAAAATTATATTTTATGAAAGAAAATAATATAAACCTGCAAAAGTTGAAGATTGCGTAAAAAAGTTAAAAATACCTGTTGACTTTGCGGCTAAAATTAGTATAATAAATAATTGAAATAGTTTTATAGCGAACAGTTCTATATGAAATTGTTCATATAAAAACTAAAATATTGCGAGTTTGGAGGTGAAATGGTGTTAAACAGCGTAATGGCGGATTCAATCGGACATGAGATTAAGTCAATCAATCACATTCTTCAGCGAAAAATGCTTGCTCTCGCAAATGAGGAAGGGCTGGACAAGGTTACGGTGATGCATGGCTGGATAATGTGCTTTTTGGCTGATAACAAAGATCGTGATATTTATCAAAAGGATATTGAAAGCACTTTTTCAATTTCACGTTCTACTGTTACCAACATACTTAAGCTCATGGAAGAGAAAGGGTATATTAACAGGGTTTCGGTTGACAGCGACGCCCGCCTGAAAAAGCTGATATTAACCCCGAAGGGTGAGGAAATTAACAAGGTAATTCATACCACGGTCTTGTCAAACGAAGAAAAGTTTGATAAAATTCTCACCGATGAGGAGAAAAAAACCTTTCTCTATCTTATACGCAAGCTCAAAAGAGGGCTTGAAAATTCGTAATATTTATAATTGAAAGGAGAAATAATATGATAAAAACCTTAGCGGTACACATTAAGGGATTTATTAAAGAATCTGTATTGACTCCGCTTTTTATGATTCTTGAAGTAGTCATGGAAACAATTATTCCGCTTTTAATGGCGACAATGATTGATGACGGCGTCAACAAAGGTGATATGAATCACATCCTTTATACAGGCCTTTTAATGGGCTTGTGTGCACTTGTCGGTTTGTTTGCGGGCATAATGGGCGGTGTACTCGGCGCCAAGGCGTCGGCAGGCTTTGCGAGAAATCTTCGTCAGTCAATGTTTGAGAATATCCAGACTTTCTCATTTGCTAACATCGACAAATTCTCAACGGCAGGTCTTGTAACCAGAATGACAACCGACGTAACAAACCTGCAAAACGCATACCAGATGATACTCAGAATGTGTTTCAGAGCTCCGTTCAGCCTTATTTGCGCTATGGTTATGACATTCGTTATCAATGCAAAACTTGCCTGCATTTATCTTGTTGCAGCCGTATTTCTCGGCTCTGTATCATTTGTGTTAATGAAAAAAACATACAAATATTTCAGACAGGTTTTCGATAAATACGATGAACTCAACGCAAGCGTACAGGAAAACGTATCTGCAATCCGTGTTGTAAAAGCGTTTGTCCGTGAGGATCATGAAGTAAAAAAATTCAACAAGGCAGCTACAAACCTTTACAAACTCTTTGTAAAGGCAGAGAATGCACTGGTTTCGGTTAACCCGGTAATGACATTTACCGTTTACGCTTGCATCATTTTAATCAGCTGGTTCGGCGCAAATATGATAGTAGGCGATTCAATGACAACAGGTGAACTTACAAGTATGCTTACATACTGTATGAATATTCTTATGAGTTTGCTTATGTTGGCTATGGTATTTGTAATGATTACAATGAGCCTTGCCAGCGCAAAACGTGTATCTCTTGTTTTAAACGAAAAATCAACGCTTACAAATCCCGAAAATCCCGATTATAATGTACCCGATGGCAGCATTAAATTTGAAAATGTTACTTTCAGTTACAATTCAGACGGCAAAAGCCCGGTGCTGCACAATATTAACCTTGATATAAAATCAGGTCAAACAATCGGTATTATCGGCGGTACGGGCAGCTCCAAAACGAGCCTTGTAAATCTTATCGGCAGACTTTATGACGTAACAGAAGGTGATGTTAAGGTTGGCGGCAAGGATGTTCGTTCCTACGACCTTGAAACTCTGCGTGACGAGGTTGCCGTTGTGCTTCAGTCGAATGTACTTTTCAGCGGCACAATTCTTGATAACCTCAGATGGGGTAACGAAAACGCCACCGAAGAAGAGTGTATCGAAGCATGTAAACTTGCCTGCGCTGATGACTTTGTACAGAGATTCCCCGAAAAATATAACACCTATATAGAACAGGGCGGTACAAACGTATCCGGCGGACAGAAACAAAGACTCTGTATTGCAAGAGCTCTGCTCAAAAAGCCAAAAATTCTTATTCTTGACGACTCTACAAGCGCAGTAGATACTGCGACAGACGCAAAAATCAGAGAAGCATTCAGAGAAAAAATCCCGAATACAACAAAAATTATCATTTCTCAGCGTGTTTCAAGCGTTGAAAATGCTGATGAAATAGTTGTCTTGGATAACGGTGAAATCAACGGAATCGGTACCCACGATGAGCTTGTTAAGAGCAATCATATTTATCAGGAAATTTATGAGGCTCAGACAAGCGGCGGCGGTGACTTTGACCAGAAAGGAGATATGTAATTATGAGAGGACCTATGGGCGGCAGAAACGGCGCTAAATCCAAAGTAAAAGTCGAAAGCCCGATGAAAACCCTCAAAAGACTTCTCGGCATAATTTTCAAAAAGTACAAAGTACAGATGATATTGGTATTTGTTCTTATCTTCGTCAGCGTAATTGCCAACGTACAAGGTACTTTGTTTATACAAACACTTATCGATGATTACATTACCCCTATGCTTCAGTCGGGCTCACACGACTTTGGACCGTTGCTTATGGCAATAGGCAGGGTAGCGATTTTCTATTTGGTTGGTGTTGCGTCCACTTATGCATATGCCCGCATTATGGTATATGTAACTCAGGGCACAATGCTCAACCTCAGAAATGAGATTTTCTCACATATGGAGAGTTTACCCATTAAATATTTTGATACTCACGCACACGGTGACATAATGAGTGTTTACACCAACGACGTAGATACACTTCGTCAGATGATAAGCCAGAGCTTGCCCCAGCTTTTCTCAAGTGTAATCACAATTATTTCTGTTTTAGTCAGTATGATAAGCCTTGACCTGCCGCTTACCGGCGTTACGCTTTTGATGGTTGCAATAATGGTTTTTGTAACCAAAAAGCTTGCTGGAAAGAGCAGTAATTACTTCCTTGCTCAGCAGATTGACCTCGGTAAAGAAAACGGATACATTGAAGAGATGATGAACGGACAAAAGGTAGTTAAGGTATTCAATCACGAAAAGCAGAGCATTGAGGATTTCAGAGAGTTAAATGATAAGCTTTACAAAAGCTCATATAATGCAAACAAATTTGCAAACATTCTGATGCCTATCAACGCACAGATCGGTAACGTAAGCTATGTAGTTTGCGCTATTGTCGGCGGTGTGCTTGCACTCAGCGGACTCACCGGACTTACACTTGGTAAGCTCGTCAGCTTCCTTTCTTTCAACAAGAGCTTTTCACAGCCGATTTCGCAGATCAGCCAGCAGTTCAACAGTATTGTAATGGCGCTGGCAGGTGCGGAACGTGTATTTATGCTCCTTGACGAAAAGCCGGAAGAAGATAACGGATATGTTACCCTTGTAAACGTTACAAAGAAGAACGGCAAACTCGTTGAAACAGATTCTCGTTCGGGACTTTGGGCATGGAAACATACTCATCAGGCAACAGGCGAGGTGGAGTACAAAGAACTCAGAGGCGAGCTTGTTATGGATGATGTCGATTTCGGTTATACGGACGACAAAATGGTACTTCACAATATCACCCTTTATGCTAAGCCGGGTCAAAAGATTGCGTTTGTCGGTTCTACGGGTGCAGGTAAAACAACCATTACAAATCTGATTAACCGATTCTATGATATTCAGGACGGTAAAATTCGTTACGACGGCATCAATATTAATAAGATTAAAAAATCCGACTTGCGCCGTTCGCTCGGCATTGTGCTTCAGGAGACCCATTTGTTTACGGGCACAGTAATGGATAATATCCGATACGGACGACTTGACGCAACCGATCAAGAGGTTATTGCAGCGGCAAAACTTGCAAATGCCGATGGATTTATCCGCAGGCTTCCCGATGGTTATAACACTATGCTTACGGGTGACGGCGGTAACCTCAGCCAGGGACAGCGTCAGATGCTCGCAATTGCACGTGCGGCTGTTGCGGATCCGCCTGCGCTTATCCTTGATGAAGCTACAAGCTCGATAGATACCTGTACCGAAAAACTTGTACAGGAAAGTATGGATAAGCTGATGTACGGCAGAACAACCTTTGTAATTGCTCACAGACTGTCAACGGTTAAAAACTCAGACTGTATTATGGTACTTGAACAAGGTCGCATAATTGAACGCGGAACCCACGATCAGCTCATTGAGCAAAAAGGTAAATATTATCAGCTTTACACAGGTAAAACAGCCTGATAAAATCAGAATATTAAATCGACAAGGCAGACACTTATATGTTTGCCTTGTTTTTTGTTCTCCAAATACTGTTCAAAGCTCTGCTTGTATCAAAGCAAGCAGCGCATAGCGCTGCAAATTCAGTGTGATGGGATTTTATTCCTCCGCTGAATTTTGATAATGGACTTTGCTTATTGAGGCGGTGGACATTATCCTGTTTGTTATAATTGGTATTGCAAAAATCTGTTTTTGTTGTAAAATATTATGTAGAAAAAACTTGAAAAGAGAGCGATATATGAAATTACCGGTACTGAAAACATTAGAAAATTACAAATTGCGGTATTTACCGTCCGATATTTTTGCGGGAATTATAGTTGCGGCAATGTCAATCCCGATTTCAATGGGTTATGCTCAAATCTGCGGTTTGCCTGCCGTTTACGGATTGTACGGCTCGGTGTTGCCGATAATATTCTTTGCAATTTTTTCAACCTCACCGCAGTTTATTTTTGGTGTTGATGCAGCGCCTTGCGCAATTGTCGGCGGACTTCTTTCAACCCTCGGAATAGGCTCGTCAACTCAAGAGGCGATGACCGTTGTCCCGGCCGTTACGTTTTGCGCAGGAATATGGTTGCTCATATTCTCTCTTTTAAAAGCCGGAAAACTCGTCAATTTTATTTCAACGCCAGTTATGGGAGGCTTTGTAAGCGGTATAGCCGTGACAATCATTATGATGCAATTTCCTAAGCTTCTCGGTTCAACGGTGGGCGAGGGTGAGCTGTTTGAGCTTATTATTCATATTGCAGACGCTTTTAAAAATCCCAATCTGCTGTCCTTTGCAATAGGGTTAGGCACAATAGCAATTATTTTGCTTTCAAAGAAATTTATTCCCAAATTTCCGATGCCGATTGTAGTTATGATTCTCGGCGCGCTTTCAACCTTGATTTTCCATATAGATCAATATGGAGTCAAATTGCTTGACGCAGTACAAAAAGGACTTCCGCCGATTACAATTTCATTTTTCGGTTTGGACAATTTCTCAAATATTCTCGGCACAAGTCTTACCGTCGCCATTGTCATTATGGCTGAAACACTGCTTTCGGAAAATAATTTTGCAACGAAAAATAATTATAAAATTAATGACAACCGTGAAATTTTCACGTTTTCCATTGCAAATCTCGTGTCATCTTTTACAGGCGGTGTTCCGGTAAACGGCAGCATTTCGCGTACCGTAATGGCAGAACAGTTCGGCGGAAAATCTCAGCTTATGTCGCTGGTTGCAGGCGGTGCAATGGTTCTTGTTCTGCTTTTTGCAACAGATTTCATCGCTTATCTGCCTGTCCCTGTGCTCACGGGTATCATTATTTCGGCTCTGATAGGTGTAATTGAATTTGACGTTGCAAAGCGTCTCGCAAAGGTGTCAAAGGCAGATATCGGCATTTTTCTTGCGGCGTTTTTCGGCGTTCTTGTTCTTGGCACAATTTTCGGCGTAGTTATCGGTATGCTGCTTTCATTCGTTGCCGTAATTATCAGAGCGGTAAATCCGGGACGTTCGTTTGTTGGTGTAATCAACGGAAAGGATGGATTTTTCAGTATTGAACGCAACCGTCAAGCCCGCCCGATTGAGCATGTCATAATTTATAAATTCAGCGGAAACCTGTTTTTTGCAAATATAAACACGCTTGTTAGTGATATTGAAAAAGCCGTAAAACCCGACACTAAGGTAATAATTATCGATGCTTCGGGTGTTTCGAGCGTTGATATAACAGCCTCAGACAGACTTGATATGCTTGCAAAGAAATACCGTTCAATGGGT
Organism: uncultured Ruminococcus sp.; assembly: GCA_904393835.1. GTDB lineage: Bacteria > Bacillota > Clostridia > Oscillospirales > Acutalibacteraceae > Ruminococcoides. Next base: position 41,389 of record CAJFNC010000010.1, read on the forward strand.
ATTCATTTCTATATTACCGAGCATATCGGTCAGGTTAATGACCAAATACGCAAGTTTGGACACGGCAGTATGATTGACGACGGTGTAGTCCGACGCACAATTACACTTGCTCTCAGCGATTCTCATATAAATCTCCCGTATATACTTGAGGATGGAGAAGCTGTTGAAACCTTACCTCAGGAAACCTCGGCTATTTACGAATACGAGTGGGCATACGGCCGTGACGCCGAGCAAAAAATGGAAGAGGCAGTACATACAATTATGGAGTATATACGCAGCGAAGAAATTGACACCGAGTCAGTTGACAGTGCCGAATTTCTCAAATCTGTCGATTTATGGATTCAGTCGGGTACAATAGATGAAGATGAACTCATTGTACACCTTGAAATGCATCTAAAGGAGCTTTCGCTGACGCTGCATAAGAGCGAAGAGTATATCGAAGACCATCTTGAACAGCGTCGCGCCAAAATTGCCGAACGCCTTAAAGATAAAAATCCCGATGCCTACAATGCTCTGCGCCGTCACCGTGAGGCGGTAGAGGAATACCTGAGAAAGAACCGAGAGTCCGAGTTTGAACACTTTGTGCGAATCCATAAAGCGAGAATGGAACATTTTAAACAGAAACTTGAAAATTCTTCAAAAGAAAATAAATCCGACAACTGATACTTATATAATTCAAAGTGATAAAAGAGGAAAGTATGAAACAAAAATCAAATATTATAATTAAGTCGCTGTTTGCATTAATTTTGTGTCTGTTGATGACGGCTTGCAGCATCAATATAGAAATCCATAATGCAAACAAACCAAGCAATTCCGACAACAGCCTTGCCGTGCATTATCTCAGCGTAGGTCAGGGCGACTCAATTTTCGTTGAATTGCCTGATAAAAAGACAATGCTTATTGACGCAGGCGTAAACGGTTTGGGAGAGGGAATACAGGAGTATATAAATAAATTAGGTTATACAACTATTGACTTCCTTGTCGCTACCCACCCGCATTCCGACCACATAGGTTCAATGGATTACATAGTCAAGAATTTTAATATCGGCTCAATTTATATGCCAAAGGTATCAACAACCACCAAGACATATGAGCGCCTGCTCACTGCTGTTTCCGACAAGGGTTATAAAATCAAATCAACATCCGCAGGTATGACAATCGGTGACAGCACAGATTACACAATTGATGTTCTCGGTCCCGTGACTATTGACAAAGACGAGCTCAACAACTGTTCAATTGTGCTGAAGATAACATATATGAATAACAAATTCCTATTTTTGGGAGATGCCGAAAAGCAAGAGATTAACAGCATTACTGCCGATATGAGCAGTAATGTTTTAAAGGTAGGTCATCACGGCAGCACTACTTCTACAAACGAAACCATACTTGAAAAAATTAGTCCGCAATATGCGGTAATCAGCGTTGGCAGGGATAACGACTACGGACACCCTTCTGAAAAGACTCTTTCTCTGCTTGAAGATTTTAATTGCAAAACTTATCGAACGGACACCGACGAAACGATAATCATTACGTCAGACGGCAGTAATATTGAAGTGACAACTGATAACACCGATATAAAGGGGGTTAAATAATGAAATTGTTCACAGTTGACAGAATAGAGGGTGATATTGCAGTTTTGGAATGTGAAAACGGCGACTGCGTAAATATGGAGCTCAAAAACCTTCCTAAAAATATAAAGGAGGGTGATGTGCTGAATTTTGAAAACGGAAGTTGTTTTCTTGATGAGTCTGAAACAAAAGCGCGCAGCGAAAAAATAAAAAAGATGATGGAATCCTTATTCGAATAAAATGCAAAATGCCCCACCTTTATAGGCGGGGCATTTTCCTGTTTGTTATATACTTAGATTTACTCTTTATTTTTGACCGGTATGGTCTTGAGCTTGTTTATAAAGTTCTTTAATTCCGTAAAATCAGCTTCAAACAAGTAGTTCATTGCATAGGCCGCAGTCGGTATCATCAAAATAATATAAGTCAGAATATACTGTGATTTACCCTCAAACAGCAGATGATAGCCGAGTCCGCCGAGCAGTACGAGCGGCAAAATCGCAGTCTGTATATTTACCTTGCGTTTTGTAATCAGACAGAACATACCGACGGCAAACAGTATGTAAAGAATTTGCATATAAAATCCAAAATACAGCTCAAAAAACTGTCCCAAACTTCCGTTGTACATACTGTTGCCTATTCCGTTTAGGTCATAGTAGTGACTTTTGACTTCGCTTACCCAGATGCTCTCAAACGTCGGCTCGTTCCATTGACTCAGCAATTTTTTATTGAAAAAGTCAGCTCCGTATTCGGGATTGCTTGCCATATAGCTCAGGCGTTCACTTACACCTCTTGAAGCCTGTTCGTTTGCCAAGTTGTTGTCAAGGTTGTTATTTTTGTAATTTTCAAGCGCAATGCCGTTGTACCAACCGGGCGCCATATACGACTCGTTAAGACCCATTTCAAGGTACATAATCTGAGAAATACCGTTGGGATAATCAACGCCGGCACGTTTTTCATAGCTTAAAATAACAAGATTGCTTGAACCTATAACAGCAATGCAAAGCGCAAGCGCAAACGCAATGCTCTGCCATTTTTTACGTTTAACCGTATGAACGATAAGCACAATTACAAAGGCAACAAGGTAAATCAGGTTGTTGTATTTTGCGAGTGTTGACAAAATCAACAGAACGGCGCACGGGATGAGCAAAAGATATTTTTCACTTTGAAAATACCTTATTAAAAAGTAGGTAGCCCATAAAGCGCAGCACATTCCGATTATGTTTCCGTATGAAAACGTGCAGAAGAATATCGGCTGAAAACAGCCCGCAAGCAGTAAAATTGCAATAAATTCAATTGCGCGTCTTTTAAATACAAGTTTTGTAATTTTGGCAACAGCCAAATAAGCTGCCGCAACGCACAAAACATTTATAACCTGAACGGGCATAGCGGTAGAGGTGCCGAAAATTCTGTAAATTATCTCGCAGATAAACACAAATCCAAGCTGGAACGGATAAAAGTTAAAGTAAGAATAACCGTTGTAGTAGTCGCTGTTGTAAAATGTGCTGCCGTTTGTAAAGGAAGAATAGTTTCCGTGAGCCGCCTGAGTTGCGGACTCAAAAATATTATAGCTGTCGGCAGCAGGGACGGAAGTGACGGAAAAAATCCAGATAAAGCCGCAAATCAATACAAAGGCGACCATAAGCACTTCCGTAATTTTCATATTTACTTTTGCGAAAAAGTCGTACTTCTTTTTCATTGCAAAAACAAAAACACCGAAAATTGCCGTAAAAAATATATTCAATGCTACGTTGTCTGCCTGATATAAAATAACCTCACTGCCGTAATTTGCGGGGTCAATAACGCTTGTCTGAAAAAAGCCCACAACAGCGATATAGCCGAAAGCAATAAATACCAAAAGACAAATAATATTTGTAATAATATTTTCAAATTTGCTGAACCTGTTCAAGCTTTCAATATTATTTTTGGGTTTAGCAGGGTGGGGAATGTTTTTCTTTTTTGTTGCAGAATTACTCATAAGCTCTTAAAACTCCTTTTTCACCGAGCGCATAAAGAGTTTGCCAAGCGCTTCCTTCGGGTCGGTATTTTCAAACAGAACGTCATAGACGCTCTGTACAATCGGCAGATCAACATTGTGCTCATTACCGAGTTTTAAAAGAGCTTTTGAGGTCATAACTCCCTCAGCAAGCTTTTCAAATTTTACTCCTTTGATTATATCTTCCCCGTACATTCTGTTGTGGCTCCACTTTGAAAACAGCGTAGCTTCGTAGTCGCCTAAATGGCACAAACCGTATGCACTCATCTCGTTTCCGCCCAAAGCTTTAATCAAACGCGCGATTTCACGAGTGCCTCTTGCCATTAACGCGCCTTTAAGAGAGGTATAACCCAAACCGTCAAGCATACCTGCCGCAATGCCGATAACATTTTTCGCTGCCGCGCCGATTTCGCTGCCGATTAAATCTGTTCCCAGATAAAATCTGATTAACTCGCTTGTAAATTCATTTACCAATTTTTCTTTAACTTCGCGGTTATTGCTGTCAATTACCATACAGTTCGGAATACCGCGAACATAATCCTGGGGATGTCCCGGACCGACCCATACGGCAATAGGAGTTTTGCTTTCGTCAACAAACGAGCCGACAATTTCGCTGAGTCGTTTACCCGTTGACGCTTCAACACCTTTCATACAAAGCACAATAATTTTTCCGTCAAGGTTATTTTTGGCAATATCTTCAAAATATGAGCGGAGATACTGCGAGGAAATTGAAATCACAATAACTTCGGCGCTCTCAACAGCTTGATGTAAATTACTTGTGATTTTTATAGATTCAGGAAAAGCAAGGTAGTCATTTTTTCTTGTAGTGCTGAGCTGAATAAATTCAGGTGCGTCTGCAAGTCCGCACGAGGTAACTTCCTGACCTATTTTATCAAGATACCATGCAATGCAGCTGCCCCATCTGCCGCAGCCTAATACAGATACTTTCATATGTATTCTCCCGTTATTTATAATAAAAATTTGTTAAAATTAAAAAAGGCTGTAAAAAACCCGCCCAACCGTAAGATTTAAATAATAACCTGCCTACGAAAAAGCAGGTGGGTGCCAGCCTTTATACTTTAGGCTCCCAACGTCCGAAAAGCGGGAGGTCTGCACACCGCATAAAGAGCAAGGCTCCCGATTTAAATGTTGTAGGGTTATTTTAAAATCATACACGCATCGGGCAGGAAAAACCAATTAATTCATTTGTATCATTAGTATAATATGCAAAAGTTCAAAAAATAATCAAAATTATTCTTCGTCCTCGCTGTCATCATCATAAAATTCGCTGTTGTATCTATCTTCAAAAATTTCAGCGATTCTGTTAAGTTTTTCTTCGTCCTCTATTTCGGCAAGCTCTTCCTCGCCGTCAAAGTCGGACACTTCAAAAATATAATATTCTCCGGGATCGTTAACAGCGTCGGCGGGATTTGAATAATAGGGAATAAGCACATAAAATTTGCCTTCATCATTTTCTATTATATCTAAAATTTCAAATTCAATCTCTTCGCCGTCGTCACTTATAAGAGTTACCAAATCGGGTGTGTATTCATTACTCATAGGTTAACTCCTCCTTCAAAGTAATTTTACATTTTTTTTTCGTTTTAGTCAAGTGTTTAAGAAATTTATATAAAAAACTAAAAATAAATATAAAAAAAATAAAAAAATCAAAAAAAGTGTTGACATTGACTAAAAGTTGTGATATATTATAGTCAAAGACAAATTTATTAACTATTTGATAATAACTTCCTTTCTATGTGCTTGATTACTCCATAAAATTACCTAAAAACCGACGGCTGCATACCGTCGGTTTTTACGTTATGCGGAAATTTTAAAATTTTGTTGAAATCTTTATAAATTCATTATATAATTACTTAGTTATACTATATGCCTTAAAATATTAAGGAGTGACTTATGAAAAGGTTTGAAAAACTGCCTGATGAATTTCAATGCAATGAAGTAAAGGCGTATTATGACATACTTCGAAAGAAGAAATTCAGCCTGGCTTTAAAAAGAGTAGCTGATGTAATTTTGGCTCTGATTTTAACGGTAATACTCATAATACCTATTATAATTATTGCCCTTTGCGTAAAATGCACCTCAAAAGGACCTGTGTTTTTTAAACAGGTAAGGGTGACAACTTACGGTAAAAAATTCAAAATACTAAAATTCCGCACTATGGTTGAAAACGCCGACAAGCTGGGTTCGCTTGTAACTACCGACGGTGATGCCCGCGTCACCAAAATCGGTTCTTTTTTGCGTAAATACAGACTTGATGAATTACCTCAGATATTTAATGTCTTGTCGGGAAATATGTCGGTAGTCGGCACAAGACCAGAAGTGCCCAAGTATGTGCAAATGTACAAGCCCGAATATTACGCTACCTTGCTTTTACCTGCGGGAATAACTTCACTTGCTTCTATTATGTACAAGGATGAAGAAAAAATGCTTGACGGTCAAACCGATATTGACAAAATATACATTGAACAAATTCTGCCCGAAAAAATGAAGTATAACTTAACCTACACTAAAAATTTTAATTTCCGTCAGGACATAAAGCTTATGTTTAAAACGGTCAAAGAAGTTTTTTAATAAAGTGGTGTTATTATGACAGCAACGTTATCAGGTAAAAAATCCCGTTTAAAAGATTCATCTTTATTCAGAAAAATTTATATCATTGACCTGTTTTTTTGCAACATTTCTTTTTGGCAAATCCCGGCTTATGTGTTTTTGGTGTTTCTTTTCATATGGGGCGTTTACCTTGCAGTGTATAATCAAAAGAAAAACCATACATTTTTTAAGCTGCGTTTCGGTTTGTGGATAGGTGCGTTTCTGTTTTTCTCTTTGTTATCTCTGCTTATAAATTTTTCAATTACAATTTTTTACAGCTTTATAATGTTCTTACACGTAATAATATGTTTCTTCGTATTTTACGGAATGCATACCGAGCCTGATTTTGATTTTAGAAACGAGCTTTACACAATAGCGAGAATCATTGTTTATTTAACTACAATTGCCAATCTAATCGGCATTATTTGCCTAATGTTCGGTTTCAGCTTTGAATGGTACTGGATAAAATTCACTATTTATGAAAACAGATTCACAGGAGTATATGTGAATCCCAATTTGCTTGGCTTCGTTTCGGTTGTGTCGCTTGTGTGCTGTCATATGCTGTATAAAGAGGATTTTATGAAAGCCGTAAATCAGGCAAGAGTAAGCAAAATATGGATTTACTCCTGCATTGCAACCAATCTGTTTTCACTTTTGCTGTGTGACTCAAACGCTTCGTTTGTACTTGCATTGGCATATGCCATTATTTATACGGGCTACGTGTTCTTTGCCGACAAAACTGCAATTTCCGTTTCAAAAGTTATTATTAAAATAGTAGCGCTTTTGCTTGTGGGAACAGTGCTGATAAGCTCTGCTTTGATGATAAGGTCAATTTGCCAGGCGGGTTTTTCGGTTGTGGTATCAAAAACCAATTCAATTATCGACATAATAACGGGTAAAGAAGATTTAAGCGACGCGAAAATGCCCGAACTGTCTGATGAAGAAAATCAGAAAATAACATTTGAACATGAAAACAGCAATATTGACAGCGGACGCTTTAAGCTGTGGAAAGAGTCGCTTAATCTGTTTAAAATTTCTCCCGTTATCGGTATCTCAAACGGAAATATAGTTTTTTACAGCGAAAAATACGCTGATAATGTGCTAAGTTATTCTTATCATAAGAGCGACCTGCACAATGGTTATCTGACAATTCTCGTATCAACGGGAATAATCGGCTTTGCGATATTCTGTATTTTCGGTTTCCGTTTTGCAAAGCACACCGCACAGCATCTGTTTTTGCAGAAAAAAACGTTCCGCAATGATATATATCCGTGCTTGTTCTCTTTTTTAGCCGCATATCTTTTATATGCGCTGTTTGAGCGAGCTCTTTTGTACGACATATCATTTATGGTAATGTGGTTCTGGCTGATGATGGGATACGCAAGCTGTTACATCGCAAAATTCGAGCCGATGCTCGAAACTCAGTACCTTTTCCACAAAAAACGAATTACACGAACAATGCTGTAATACTTGTACAAAATATTAAAATGTAGTATAATGACCGTAGGTAAAATTACCTGCGGTTATTTTGTTTTAAGGAATGATTTATTTGAAATACGGATTTATAAAAACAGCGGCGGCAACTCCCAAAATCAGAGTTACCGACTGTAAATATAACGCAAAAGCAATAGTCGAGCAGGCGGAAACAGCTTCAAAGTTTTCAACAGCGCTTATTGTGTTTCCCGAACTCTGTATAACAGGCTACACCTGTTCCGATTTGTTTTTACAGAGTACGCTTTTGAAATCTGCGGAAGAGGCGGTAGAATACGTTTGCAAAAATACCGCAGGGCTTGATGAAATAATTGTAATCGGCGCGCCCATTGCCTGTAACAGTTCGCTTTATAATTGTGCGGCAGTCATTTATAAAGGAAAAATTCTCGGAATTGTTCCGAAAATCAATATTCCGAATTACAGCGAGTTTTACGAGGTCAGACACTTTGCAAGCGGAAATAATATCTGCAAAAAAATAAACTATGCGGGGCAAAATGATATTTTATTTACATCAAATCAAATTTTCAGATGTAAAAATATTACGGAATTTACTTTTGCCGTTGAAATCTGCGAAGATCTTTGGGTGCCGAACTCCCCGTCGCTTAAGCTTGCTTTAGGCGGAGCGGCAATTATTTGCAATTTATCATCATCCGACGACTTAATCGGCAAAGCAGAATACCGACGAGACCTTGTAAAAATGCAGAGCGGCAAACTCTGCTGCGGATATGTTTATTGTGATTCGGGATTTGGCGAAAGCACAACCGATATGGTATTTTCAGGTCAGAACATAATCTGTGAAAACGCAACAATTCTCAGCGAAAGTGAGCGTTTTAAACAGGAGATAATTTACGGCGATATTGACGTTTCAAAGCTTTGGAGCGAGCGCCGACGCTCCAATACTTACATCGGAAACGAAGAAGATATTAATTTTGTTGACTTTGATATGGAAAAACGTACCACAAATCTATTCAGAAAGTTTTCCGAGAGCCCGTTTGTGCCCGGCGAAAAGGATGATCTTGACAGCCGTTGTCAGGAAATTCTCACAATCCAGGCCACGGGTCTTGCCACGCGTTTGGCACATACCAAAATTAATAACGTTGTCCTCGGACTGTCCGGAGGACTTGACAGCACGCTCGCGCTTATTGTATGTGTTCATGCGTTTGATATGCTCGGGCTTGACCGCAAAAACATTCACACAGTAACTATGCCGTGTTTTGGTACAACTGTGCGTACCAAATCAAATGCAGAAAAGCTTTCCGAAGCATACGGCACATCGTTCTACGATATTGACATAACCAAAGCCGTGCGCCAGCATTTTTCAGACATCGGGCACGACGAAAGCCTGACAAATATTACATATGAAAACTCTCAGGCACGCGAACGTACACAAATACTTATGGATTTGTCAAACAAGTTCAACGGACTTGTCATCGGTACGGGCGATCTTTCGGAGCTTGCTCTCGGCTGGGCAACCTACAACGGCGATCATATGAGTATGTACGCCGTCAATGTATCAATTCCAAAAACTTTGGTAAGATATATAACAGCGTATGAAGCGCAAAAATCCCCCGAACCGCTCAGATCCGTTCTTAACGACATTCTAAATACGCCGGTAAGTCCGGAACTTTTGCCTCCCGACGATGACGGTAAAATCTCTCAAAAGACCGAAGAACTTGTCGGACCATATGAATTGCACGACTTTTTCCTTTACTATTTGGTACGTTTTGGATTTTCACCGAGTAAAATATATTACATAGCCGTTAAAGCCTTTGACGGCAAATACACAAAGGAAACGATCAAAAAATGGCTCGTTACATTTTTAAGGCGATTTTTTACTCAGCAATTCAAGCGTTCCTGTCTGCCTGACGGCCCAAAGGTTGGTTCTGTAACACTTTCTCCGCGCTCAGACTGGAGAATGCCGAGTGACGCAACAGTACAAATGTGGCTTGACGAGCTTGAAAAACAGTAATTTTCAGCGGTGATTATATGAAATTTTTTATCAAACGCAATATTGACGATTCAAACAGGGCTTTTACTGTCTTTGATGAAAAAGGTTGCGAGAAATATTTTGCAATTTTTACCAAGACAAAATTTCCCGTTGTCCTTGAAATAGTCGATTCAAACTTTAGTCATATTGCAAAAATACGTCAGTTTCCGGTTATGGACACAAGCACATTTGTAATTAAGACAGGAAAAAAGCATATGACTTTGACAGTTGTTGCCGGCAAGTGCGGATTAAACTGCTTTTTTTATGGCAGTAACTGGCTTATAAGGGGTAATCCCGGCGCAAAAAATTTCTATATAATAGATGTTGACAACACGGTAATTTCAAATCACAAAAAGCACGCGGATTATTATGAGCTTGACATACACTCAAGCACAAATGAAATATATTGTTTGGCAACCTCAATTTGTATAGATTTAATTAATACGGTTGACAATCTTGCAATTCAGGCGGTATAATAAATTAATTAAATTATGCAGGGGGTAAAATTATGGATAAATTATTGCGTCTTTTAAGCACTAACTCAGGATTTACAACGGTTGAAATCGCGTCAATGCTCGGCGAACCCGAAGATTATATTAAGGCTCAGATTAAAGAGTATGAAAATAAAGGTGTAATCAAAGGTTATCAGGCGGTAGTCAATTGGGAAGAAGTTGGCGAAAGCTACGTTGAGGCTCTGATTGAGCTCAGGGTAACTCCCAAAAAAGAAACCGGTTTTGACGAAATGGCAAAACGCTGTATGGCGTTTGACGAAGTAGAGTCCGTTTACCTTATGGCAGGCGCCTATGATTTTGCCCTTATAGTCAGAGGTGAAACAATGCAGGATATTGCAATGTTTGTTGCCAAAAAGCTTTCAACAATCGACGACGTGCTTTCTACAAGCACCCATTTTATAATGCGTCGTTACAAAGACAGGGGTATGAATCTCATGTCGCCTGATGATTGTTCAGACGAGAGGAGCCTTATCCTGTGATAGATTACAATAAATACTTAAATAAAAACATAAAAACCATAAAGCCGTCGGGTATCAGAAAATTTTTTGATATTGCAAACGAAATGCAGGATGTAATTTCGCTTAGTATAGGCGAACCTGACTTTCAAACCCCGTGGCATATCCGTGACGAGGGTATAAAAAGTCTGGAAATGGGCAAAACATGGTATTCACCCAACCGCGGGTTTATGGAACTCAGAAATGAGATAGCAAAATATTACAAACGAAAATTCAACGTAGAATACGACGGAAAAACTCAGACGCTTGTCACCGTAGGCGGAAGCGAAGCGATTGACCTCGCCTTTCGTTCTCTCATTGAAAACGGAGATGAGGTAATTATTCCCGAACCGTCGTTTGTGTGTTACGAACCCCTTGCCGTAATGGAAGGCGGCACACCTGTAATTATCAAGACCAAAAGTGAAGATAATTTCCGCCTTAAGGCAAGCGACCTTGAAGCGGCAATCACTGACAAAACAAAGCTGCTTGTTTTGCCGTTTCCAAACAATCCGACAGGGGCAATACTTGAAAGACAGGATCTTGAAGAGATTGCAGAGGTTGTTAAAAAGCACGATATTATTGTGCTTTCCGATGAAATTTACTCCGAACTTACATATGGTGAAAACAGCCATGTTTCAATCGCCTCAATCGACGGTATGTACGAGCGTACAATCGTTATTAACGGCTTTTCAAAGTCATACGCAATGACGGGCTGGCGTTTGGGCTATGCTTTAGGTCCCGCTCCTTTGATTGCACAAATGACAAAACTCCATCAGTACGGAATTATGTCTGCTCCCACAACTGCCCAGTATGCGGCAATTGAAGCTCTAAAAAACGGCGACAGAGATATAAACAGGATGCGTGACGAATACGATATGCGCCGCCGCTATGTGGTTGACGGCTTTAACGCAATGGGGTTGACCTGTTTTGAACCGTTGGGGGCATTTTATGTATTTCCGTGTATAAAAAGCACGGGACTTTCATCTGAGGAGTTTTGCACTCGCCTTGTTATGGATAAGCACGTGGCGGTAATCCCAGGTACGGCTTTCGGCGAATGCGGCGAAGGATTTGTGCGTGTATCTTACTCTTATTCATTAAAACATCTTAAAATTGCGCTTGAACGCATCCGCGAATTTTTGGAGGAACTGAAAAATGGATGTTAAGGTACTTGCACCCGCCAAAATAAATCTTACACTTGAGGTTTTGGGCAAGCGCCCCGACGGTTATCACGATATTTCTACGGTAATGCAAAGCGTTGACCTTTGCGATACAATTACCCTCAGTGACAATGACAGCGGCAAAGTTACCGTTTCCTGCGATTATGACGGTGTCCTGTGTGACGACAGCAACCTATGCGCAAAAGCGGCTTACAGATATTTTGATTATTGCCGCAGGGATGTGCAGGGAGTGCACATACATATTGACAAGGTAATTCCCACTCAGGCGGGACTTGCAGGCGGCAGTGCCGATGCAGCTGCTGCTGTTTTGGGACTTAATGTGCTTTTTAACAGCAGACTAAAGCCGGCGGAGCTTGCGGAAATCGCGGAACGTGTCGGCGCCGATGTTCCGTTTTGCCTTGCAGGCGGCACAAAACTTGCAACAGGCATAGGAACAGAACTCAAAAAATTGCCGTCGTTTAACTGCGACTGCATTGTGATTTGCAAACCTGACACTGTCAGCGTTTCAACTGCTGAGGCTTATAAAAAAGTTGACGCTTTAAATCCGCACGCCTCATATTCCGATGAAATGGTAAAGGCGCTTTACAGCAGAGATATGTTTAATATTTCCACAACGATTTTCAATGACTTTGAACTTGCGCTGCAAATCCCGGAGGTAAACGAAATAAAAAAAATTATGTTTGACTGTAAAGCTCGCGGCTGCGGAATGAGCGGTTCGGGGTCTGCGGTATTTGCAATTTTTACGTCAAATCGCCGAGCTAAAAAGTGTGTTGAAAAGCTGAAACAAACCTATGACAAGGTTTTTTTGTGCAAGCCGATAAAAACAGGCTGCACAGTTAAATAAATTAATTGAATAAAAGCGTAAAAACCTGTCCATAATCTTTTCAAGAAAGGACAGGTTTTTTTATGAAATTATTTGTAAAATCAGTTTGTATCGCATTTGTACTCACCGTTTTGTATTCTGTGATTCCGTTTCAGGCTGAGTGCACCGACATTTCCAACGAGGTGTTCAGGCTTCATATTCTCGCTTCTTCCGACTCTGATTATGACCAGAATGTAAAGCTGTCAGTAAGAGATAAGGTGCTTGAATACACAGAATCACTTTTTCAAAATGCAAAGTCAAAGGAAGATGCAGAGCAGGTTATTTCTCAAAATTTACCCGCAATAACAGAAGTTGCACAAAATGAGGTTTACAGAAACGGCAGCAATGATAAAGTTAAAGCCGAAATAACTAATATGTATTTTACTACACGTCACTATGATTCATACACTCTTCCGTCGGGAATGTACGACGCTCTGCGAATAACGATAGGTGAGGGTAAGGGCCATAATTGGTGGTGCGTAATGTATCCGTCGCTTTGCATTTATTCGGAAGAAAACAGAGACGAAAAGGCAAAGGAAGTTTTTGATGACGCACAATACGATATAGTAAAAAATGAAAAATATGAATATAAGTTCAAAATTGTTGAAATTTTTGAAAAATGTTCAAATTTCTTAAGTACAGTCCTGTAAATTGTACATCGAATTTGTTATGATAGATTAAAGTAACAACTGATTTTAAAAGCAGAGGAGTTTAAAAATGCTCAGATTTATTTTAGGTAAAAGCGGAAGCGGAAAAACCGAATATATATATGAACAGATTGCTGAAAAAACAGACAACGGCGAAGAAAATATCGTAATGTTAATTCCCGATCAGAGCTCTTTTGAAACCGAAAAAGCGTTGCTTCAGCGTTTGGGCGCAAATAAGGCAAAAAAAGTAAATGTGTTCGGGTTTAACAGACTTTGCGACTTCGTATTTGAAAAAACTTCGGGTATTCCTCAAAATGTACTTGACGACGGCACAAGAGGAGTGATTATGAGCCTTGCGCTTGAACAGCTAAAGGATAAGTTCAGCCTGTTCAAGCCGTCAAACAGCCTTGCCTCGGTATTACTGCAAACGCTTTCGGATTGTAAAAAAAGCGGAGTAACAACCGATATGCTCCGCGATGCGGCGGTATGTGCCGAAAACGAAACTTTTTCAATGAAGCTTTCCGAAACAGCGCTTGCCATTGACACCTTTGATTCAATCGTAAGTCAAAGCTACATAGACCCGCTTGATAATCTTACGAGACTGTATGAAATTCTTTCAAAGAAGAGTATTTTTGAAAATTATACCTTTTATGTTGATTCTTTCAGCGGCTTTACCGCCCAGCAGCTCAAAGTAGTTCGTCTTTTAATGAATCAGAGCAAAGAATTTTACGTTGCCCTTACCCTTGATCCGTTATCAGGTGGAAATGAGGAGGTTTTTGAAACCTCACACAAAACAATGAAAACACTTAAAAGCCTTGCAAAATCTGATTTTATTGACATAAAAACACCTATAATACTTGACGAGCAAAAGCGATTTGCAAATGAGGAACTTTCAGCGTTTGAACGCAGAATTTTTCGCAACGTGTATCAGCCCTGTAACTTGCCTGCAAAAAATATCGTTGTGTATTCCGCTGAAGATATTTATTCCGAGTGTGAATTTGCAGCCGGAAAAATAAAAGAGCTTGTAGTTGAGCACGGTTATCTGTATTCCGATATAACCGTAATCTGCCACGATACAGAGCCATACAACGGAATACTCAACGTGATTTTTGACAAATACGAAATTCCGTATTTTATGGATAAGCATAATGATATTGCGGTAAAACCTGTCATCAGGCTTATTAACTCAATTTTCAGGGCAGTAACGGATAATTTTGAAAGGGAAGATGTAGTTTCAATATTAAAGACAGGACTCACGGCAAATACTCCAGATGAAATTAACGCTTTTGAAAATTACTGCTATGTGTGGAACGTCAGCCGTTCGTCTTTTAAAAAGGTATTTACACAGAATCCGAGCGGATTTAAAAGTGAATTTACCGAAAAAGAAAAACAAGAGCTTGCAACAGCTGAGAAAGTCCGCAAATCCGTAATAGAGCCGCTTTTGAAATTCAAAGAAAGTACAAAGGATAAAAACGGTAAAGAAATTGCAACAGCGCTCTATAACCTGCTTGAAGAAATGGACGTAATGAACGCTCTGTCACGGATGTATGATGTTTTTGGTATGTCGGGCGATTTACAAAGCGGAGCCGAGCAGATACGTATCTGGAATCTTTTTATGCAGTCGCTTGACAAAACCGTCGCCGTTACCGAAAACCTACGGCTTTCGCTAAAACGTTTTTACGAGCTTTTGTCAATTCAGATGAACTCGATCAAGTATTTTGACATTCCGGAAACTCTGGACAGCGTAACTGTAACAACAGCCCAGCGTGTTCGCCTTTCAAAGCAAAAAGCATCGTTTCTTATCGGCTGCTATGACGGAAATTTCCCTGCAACACCGCATTTTTCGGGAGTTTTCTCACAGTATGAGCTGAATATGCTAACTTTAAATGACATAAAACTCGGAGATGATTTTTCTCAGCTCACAACTCTTGAAACCTTTATGGCATACTGCTGTATGACTTCTGCGTCAGACAAACTTTACATATCGTATCCTATGATAAGTCTCGATGGAGAACGCTGCGAAAAGTCCGCGATTGTCAAGGAAGTGTTAAAAATTTTCCCCAATTTAGTTGTGCTTGATAATATTGATATTGATTTCACCAAACAGGCAATGTATGTGCGTCAGCCGGCGTTTGATGAATACGCAAAATCAGCAGCGCAGGGCAGTAAAAAATTAAAGGGACTAAAAGAATTTTTTGAAAGTGACAGCGATTTTCAGGATAAAAATTCCGCATTGCAGCGTGCGCTTGACAGCTCGGAATTTAAAGTGAACAATCCCGAAATAATGAAAAAACTATTCGGCGAAAATCTCAGAATATCAGCATCGCAGATTGAAAAATTCAGTAAGTGCAGCTTTTCTTATTTTTGCAATTACGGACTTCGTGTACGTGAACGCCGCAAAGCGGAAATCAATCCCCTTGAATACGGCACGCTTGTTCACTTTGTGCTCGAAAGATTTTTCACCTCATATGATAAAAATACTTACTCGGCTCTTTCTGACGATGAGATAAAATCATTTATACTCGGCTGCGTCAATTCATATGTTGACGGTATTATGGGTGGTTCGGAAGAAAAAACACAGTCGTTTTTATACAGAATTTCAGTTCTTTCGGATGATGTTTTTATTTTGCTGAAGCATATTATTGAAGAGCTTTCTCAAAGCGACTTTGACGTGTCAGACTGTGAACTTAAAATCGGAGCAGATGTTCCTGCATATACTTTAAAATTACAGGACGGAATCAATATTGCTGTCGTCGGCAGTATTGACCGTGTTGATGTAATGAAAAAACAGAGCAAAACCTATGTAAGAATTATAGATTACAAAACA
Organism: uncultured Ruminococcus sp.; assembly: GCA_904393835.1. Lineage (GTDB taxonomy): Bacteria > Bacillota > Clostridia > Oscillospirales > Acutalibacteraceae > Ruminococcoides. The sequence continues at coordinate 57,558 of CAJFNC010000010.1, forward strand.
GGAGCAAAAACTTTTGAACTGTCTGATATTCTCTACGGACTTAACTTGCAGATGCTTTTGTACCTGTATTCGCTCAAACTCAACGGAAAAGAAAAATTCGGCGATTTTTCCGAAGCAGGTATTCTCTATATGCCAGCGTCAATTAAACCCGTAAACAATGCAGATAATTCTTTTACGGAAGAAAAAATACAAAATGAGCTTGACAAAAATTTGAAGATGAACGGACTTATCGTCGATGATGTAGTTATTGTCAAGGGAATGGATAAAAGTGAAAGCGGCAGATATATTCCCGCAATTATCAAAGCCGGCAATCTTGTTTCCGGCAACAGTCTTGCAACGCTTGAGCAGTTTTCAAAGATATATAAAAAGATTGAACTTACAGTGATGTCAATGGCTAAAAACCTTTACTCTGGAAATGTTCAGGCTTCGCCCGTAACCGGCAGACACAACGGTTGCGAATATTGTCCGTATGACAGCGTCTGCTGTTACCATATGAGTAATCCCAGAAACACATTTAAGACGGACAACAAAGAGGTATATGAACAAATAGACAGGGAAATTAATAAGGGAGGCGAAAATTAATGGGAAGAAATTGGACCCCTCAGCAGAAAAACGCAATCTATTCTACTGACGGTTCTGTGCTTGTATCGGCGGCGGCAGGTTCGGGAAAAACGTCGGTACTTGTTGAACGTGTAATACAAATGGTAACGCGTCAAAACAATCCTGTCGATGTTGATAAATTACTAATAGTTACATTTACAAAAGCTGCCGCAAATGAAATGAAAGAGCGAATTATGGCGGCCCTTGACTCAAGGCTAAAAAACGACCCTTACAATCCTGCGCTTTTGCGCCAAAAACAGCTTTTGTACAGCGCGCAAATTTCAACAATAGACAGCTTCTGCGGCAATCTTGTCAGGGATTATTTTCATGTTTTGAACGTCAACCGTGATTACAGAATCGGTGACAACGGCGAATTAAAAGTAATGGAAAAGCAGGCTCTTGATGACACAATGGAGTATTTTTATAAAAACGGAAATTCCGATTTTACCGAATTGCTTGCGGCTTTTTCATCAAAGCAGGGCGACGCCGATTTACGTAAATCAATTGAAAAAATAAGCGAATTTCTTTCAACCCAGCCTTTCCCCGAAAAGTGGCTCGATAAAATGCTTAAAAATTATGAAACAACTTCCGTATCGGATTCTGTTTTCGGTAGAATCATTATGGATAACGCCGTGACTTCAACCGAACATGCGATACAGCTTAACCAAAAAGCATTTGAATTGCTCAAAACCGAACCGATTCTTGAGGAAAGCAATTCGGAATTGTTCGCTTCTGATGCAAAATTTATAAATACTCTCAGTGACCTATTGCAACACGGCACGTGGACGCAGGTTTATGAGCACCTCAAAACCTTTAATTCCGGCAGACTTTCGGCACGAAAATTGCCAAAAGACCACCCCGTCAAGCTGCAGGTGTCGTCAATAAGGAACAGCTTTAAAGCGATTATTGCGGATATTAAAAAACTGTTTTTATTCAATGAAGATGAAGCTTTAGAACAGTTTTCTCAGCTTCATTCAATTGTATCCGTGCTGTTTGATATGGTGCGTGACTACATAAAACGCCTTAACGAGCTTAAAACCAAGAAAAATATAATGACTTTTTCCGATGTCGAACTTCTTACCGTAAAATTGCTTGCAACCCCTGATGATAACGGTTATACCAAAACGGAGTACGCCAAAGAAATTGCAAAGCGTTTTGACTACGTAATTGTCGATGAATTTCAGGACGTAAACGATGTTCAGAATCTTATATTCAAATGTGTCAGCAGAGATGAATCAAACCTTTTTGTCGTAGGCGATGTAAAGCAGAGTATTTACAGCTTTCGCCAGACAAGACCCGAAATTTTCATAAAGCGTAAAGACAGCTACAATATGTATGACGAAAATAATCCCGTATATCCCGCAACTATAATTCTCGACAAGAATTTCAGAAGCCGTGACGGTATTTGCAAGGCGGTAAATTATATTTTTTCAAGGCTTATGACAAAACGTGTAGCTCAGATGGACTACACTGCCGACGAATATCTAAATACGGGAGCCGAATATCCGCCTACGAACGACTGCGCATTTGAATTCAGCGTTTTGGAAAAAATGTCATTTTCTGAAGACATTTCGGCAATTGAGCTTGAGGCAAGGTATATTGCCGAAAGAATTAGGCAGATGATGAATGATAATTACCAAATTAAAGACGGCGATAAAACCAGAAAAGTCACCTACGGAGACTTTGCGGTGATTTTGCGCAAAACAAAGGATACCGCCCCGGTTTATGTAAAAATTCTTAACGACTGCGGAATACCTGCTTACAGCGAAACAAAGGAAAATGCGCTTGAAGCAGTTGAAATCAAAATCATAATGAACTATCTTCGTATCATTGACAACCCGACGCTGGAGATTCCGCTTTTATCGGTAATGTGCAGTCCTGCTTATGGCTTTACGGCAGACGAGCTTGCTCAAATCAAGGCGGAAAGCAGACATTCAAATCTCTATAACTCCGTAAAAGCCTTTACGCAAACCGACAAAAAAGCTAAGAAATTTATTGATGATTTAGACAATCTCAGAATTTACGCTTATACCGGCTCGGTTGATAACCTTTTGGGTAGGGTATATGAAATAACATCCTATGAATCCGTAACTTCAGCCGTAAAGGGAGGGGAAAACCCTACCCGCAATCTTGAAATGCTCAGAAATTATGCAAGGCAATTTGAGGCGAACGGTTACAAAACTCTGTCTGATTTTATCGGATATGTTGACAAGCTTGTCGAAAACGGGGTAAAGCTTGACAACATATCGACTGATTCAGATTCACTGAACGCAGTAAGAGTTTTGAGTGTTCACTCATCAAAGGGGCTGGAATACCCCGTGTGTTTCCTTTCGGGTACGGAAAAGAAATTCAATGAGGAAGAAAAAAAGGATAATGTTATGCTCGACAGTAAAGCGGGAATAGGAATAAAGAAAAAGGTAGGCATCACAAGATGCAATACGCTCCCGCGCCTTGCAGTAGAGATAGAAACATCTCAAAATCAGCTTGCAGAGGAAATGCGAATTTTGTACGTGGCTTTAACCCGTGCAAAAGAAAAACTGATAGTTATTTCTGCAATAAAGGATATAGAAAAGAATATACAAAAAGCGTTAAGCAACATTGTGTCAAACGACAGAATTGATCCCTATGTTGCGTCGCAATGTAAAAGCATTTCAGACTGGATAATGCTTGCCGTACTCACTCATCCCGAATGTAACGCACTTAAAAACAGATATTCATCGCTTCCGTCTTCATTTTATGATGATGATACTCCTCAAATGAAGTTTAATATAGTCGAATCTCTTGAAACAGCGCCGTCATCCGATAACAATAATTCCAAAAAAGAAAATATTGTTGTTGAAAGCTCAATTGACTACGGTGAAATTCTTAGGAAAAACCTTTCGTTTAAATACCGCAACGAAAAATTAATAAATCTACCGCAAAAGGTCACTGCATCGGAAATAGCTCATAATGAAAACTCCGATTATTTTAACAAAGTGTTGCAAAAGCCTGCCTTTTTGGATGATAAGCGTTCTGCGACAGATCGAGGAACAGCACATCACAAGTTTTTGCAGTTTTGCAATTTCCTTGCGTCAAGAAGCAGCATTGACGCCGAAATCGACAGACTTGTAAACAATGGGAAATTGACCTCTGTTCAATCAGAGCTTATTGACCGACAAAAACTTTTGCAAATGCTTACTTCTCCGCTGTTTGACAGAGTTGTAAAATCAAATAATGTTATGCGCGAAGAGAAATTTTTTGCGAAAATACACCCGTCGCTTATTTTTGACGATTGTAAAGAGGTGGCGGATGATGTAAATATCATAATTCAGGGCGCGGTTGACCTCGCGTTTGAGGAAAACGGAGAGATTGTCATTGTGGATTATAAAACAGACAGGTTAAAAAATATTGACAAGCTCAAGATGTTATACAAAAAACAGCTTGAACTTTACAAAGCGGCGATTGAACAGCATACATCAAAAAATGTCAAATCCTGCGTATTATATTCACTTTATCTTAATGACTATGTCGTCATTTAATATATCAAAGCTAAAAAAGAAATTTATAATAAATTTTTCTTAATCACAAATAACTAACTATGCAATATGGCATCGTAATGTATAATTAATTGTAAAAACAAATTATATTCAAATAACAGTATTTAAAAAATAAATAAACAGGGTGTTTTGTTATACATAATAATTTGTGATGTTTTACAATTTTTTTATAAAAGCTAAATTTATATTGACAATAGTAATATAATATGCTAACATATTAGCAAGACGAGGAAGTCAACATTAGCTGATGTTGGCTTCCTCGTTTTTTTGTGAATTTTTATATTAGGAGGACGATTCTATGGATTTGGCAAGTAATGGATTTATGCTAATCTGTGCGGCGCTCGTATTCTTTATGACGCCCGGTTTGGCATTTTTCTACGGAGGTCTTTCAAGAAGAAAGAACGTAACTAACACAATGATGGCATGTGCAGGTATCATGGGTATTTCTGTATTGATGTGGGTGGCTTTCGGCTATTCGCTTTCATTCAGCGGAGACAACCTCGGCATTATCGGTAATCTCCATAATGCGTTTTTCAACAATATGGATCCCAACGTATCACAAGACGGCACAAACGGAACAATCTCAGTTTATACTTTTGCAATGTTCCAGATGATGTTCGCAATGATTACACCGGCGCTCATTACCGGCTCGGTAGTAGGAAGAATGAGATACACAGCATTGTTTGCATTTGTAATTCTCTGGTCTTTGGTTGTTTATTATCCGCTTGCTCATATGGTATGGGGCGGAGGACTTCTCGGCACCGGTTGGCTTAACTCAATCGACTTTGCAGGCGGTAACGTTGTTCACATTAGTTCAGGTGTCAGCGGCCTTGTACTTGCAATTATTCTCGGCAAACGCCGTGGAATCGGTCAGACAGAATACAAAGTGCATAACATTCCTTTCGTATTCCTCGGCGCAGCAATGCTCTGGTTTGGTTGGTTCGGCTTCAACGCAGGCAGCGGTCTCTTGGCAGACGGCCTTGCAGCTCACGCATTTGCGACAACCGCAGTTTCATCGGCAGCAGCTCTTATTGCATGGCTTATAATTGAAAAGATTAAGACAGGCAAACCAACACTTGTCGGCGCGTCAACAGGCCTTGTAATCGGACTTGTTGCAATTACACCGGGTGCAGGATTCGTTCCTGTATGGTCTTCATTCATCATCGGCGCGCTTGTAAGCCCGATCTGCTACTTCGGTATGATTCTTGTTAAGAACGTTTTCAAAATTGACGACTCGCTCGACGCATTCGGCTGTCACGGTATCGGCGGTATCTGGGGCGGACTTGCAACAGGTCTTTTCTGCGAAAAGTCAATCAATCCCGCAGTTGATTATGCTAACGGCTTAATTTTCGGTGATCCTACACAGTTTGTAAGACAGCTTGTAAGTATTCTAATCACAATAGCAATTGCGGTAGTTGGCACACTTATTTGTGCAGGTATTGTGAGATTGTTTACAAAGCTCAGAGTTTCACCCAAAGATGAGGCACTCGGTTTGGATGTTACTGAGCACGGAGAGAGCGCATACCCGTCATTTAACGGTTTTGACTGATTAGGAAAGGATAGCATTATATGTATAAGATAGAAGCAATTGTCCGCGAAGAAAAACTCGAGGACGTAAAGGATGCATTACACAATATAGAAATTAATGGCCTGACCGTTTCTCAGGTAATGGGTTTCGGCGCTCAGCGCGGTTACAAAACAGTAGTGCGCGGACAGGATCTTGATGCAATGATGAAACAGAAAATTAAATTTGAAATCGTTGTATCATCGGAAGAGTGGAAAAATAAAACTATTGATACAATAGAAAAGGTTGCTCGTACAGGCGATTACGGCGACGGTAAAATTTTCGCATACGAAATTACCGATGCAGTAAAAATTCGTACAGGCGAGCGGGGATACGATGCATTGCAGTCCGCAGCAGATGAAGACGAGGGCTGTTAAGTAAAAACAGCAAACGAGCTGCCAAAAATATTCATTGGCGGCTCGTTTGAATTTTGTAATAAAAATAATTGTAATACATATATTTATTATATAAAAAGTTTAAAATTTAAACCTGAATTCAAAAATTCAAAAAATCACTTGACAAAACTATAAGTGAATGATATAATAGCCCTTGTCAGTTAAAAAACTGATTAAATTATTTACGGCGACATAGCCAAGCGGTAAGGCACGAGTCTGCAAAACTCTGATTCCCCAGTTCGATTCTGGGTGTCGCCTCCAACAACTCCTCAGTTTGTATAAACTGAGGCAGTTTCTTTTTAAAATGTGGGAGCATAGCTCAGCTGGGAGAGCATCTGCCTTACAAGCAGAGGGTCACAGGTTCGAGCCCTGTTGTTCCCACCATTTATAAAGATCCGAGCTGCGGATGTAGCTCATCCGGTAGAGCGCCACCTTGCCAAGGTGGAGGTAGCGGGTTCGAGCCCCGTCATCCGCTCCAGCAACCTCTTGTTGCAATTATAAAAAATATTAAATTGTATTACACAAATATAAGTACCTTTCTTTTTCCACTCGGTGCTTTTATTTGTTCCCTATTACCTTAACAGGTAATAAGTTAAAGCAAATAGCCTTTAACAAAATGCAGTTAAAGAGTTGCATGTCATTAAAGGCTATATGGTAAACCGATATTTCGGTTTTCAGACCGCATAAACACTTCAATGAGTACTGCGAATACTCTTTGGACTGGGGCTGTTATCTTTGTGGTGAAAGATAATGGCCTTTTGTGGTTTTGCTTTATCACATTATAGTAATTATTTGATACTTTGTCAATAGTATTTTTAAATTTTCGTCAAATTAAATAACAAAAAATTTTTTACAGGCTTGCCGATATGGCGAGCCTTTTTTTATTTTTCTTTTAAAAATTTTTTTACATCGTTCATAAAACAGCTATTTTGAAATTAAATATCACTTAATTTTGGAATTATTCATAATTGATAATTATAAAATAACTAATTACCATTAAAGTATGGAGGTGTTTTTTTATGATTATTGATTTACAAAACAATACTTGCTGCGATGTAATAAAAGCGATATTAACTGACTTTGGCGAGCATACGTATGAGGAAATCCAAAGTTATTTTCCAACTTTGGATAATGACTATATTTTGGATTCGGTAAATATTTTATTGTATAAAGAAATGATCACTCATTACGAGAGCAATAATCAAGTCTATTACAAAAACAATTTCAGAAACAAAAAAATCAGACAACCCGAAAGAGAGGATTACAAAAAGCCGCTGGACTTTTTCAGAATGATGTTAAACAGTGTTGATGATGAGGGCTATCTCAAAAATGATATACCGTTTTTGTGTAAAGGCGGATACCCGTGTGCCTTGTACTTTCAATGCAACAACAGTTTGTATGATATATATTATATTCCCGCGGAAAAAATTTCACCAATGACAGCGCTCATAAAAAAATTAGATTCGGCAGGAAATATTGAAAATGACAATTGCAGAATAGTAATAACGGATAATATTGCAGAATTTGCAAAAATTACGATTGATAAAATTAAATACAAGGTAGTTATTGAGCCAAACGGCACACTATCTTTTTGTTAAGCAGCAGGAGGTGTGATAAATATGATTGATATTGTCCAAGAAACAAACTTAATTCTTGACAGACTTAATACCAGTACGGAAAACATAAATAAACTAAACTCAAACCTTAAGCAAGCATTAATGTCTAAGAATAATATATCTTTAATTAATAACACACTGAATAATACCGAACAGAATTTGTTGTCGCTCAGAGAGCTGTTATATTTCTTTGACTACAATACAAACAATAAGAACTTAAAACAGTATTTCAGAAAGTCTGCTGAGTTAATTGGAATAGATATACAAAAGTTAAATACTAAATACACCTGTTATAAAATTACTTTGCCTTTTCTTTTACCTAACCAAAGAAAAAAGTGGGCGGCTTTTAAAGATACAATCGGAAAATCATTGTATTATGCCATAACAACTTACAAGGATAATCATACCATAGATAAGATCAATAACGCGGCTGTCTCTTTTGTAAGTTACTATAACAATTCACATAAAATGTATATTCACGATAATGATAACCAAGAAACGAGAGATGTCCTAAATTTACTTAATAATGTGTTTATTGAGGATGATAACTCTTTAATTTGTGATTTGCATTACTTTTCCAAACTTACGCAAAGTAAATCCGCGTCTGAAGTATATGTCTGTAATAGGTTCGATTTTTCATTATTTTATAATGATTTTATTAATTGAAAGATATTTACAAAAATGTGCAAATTTATTTTTCTGATTGTAAATAAGTTCAATGCTTATTTTGTTCCGATGAATACTGGGTTTTGCACATTTTGTCTGCACATTATTTTAACCAACTCTAAGGCACCAAGGTTATTATAATGAATTAAAACTCTAATTTTATAAGGCACAAATAATTAAATTATGATGTACACGTAATTACAAAATAAAGGAGGTTGTTAGCTTGTGGGAAATGTAAAAGGTGAATTACCACCTCGTTTTAAAACTCGTTTAGAGCAACTTATATTCTATGCCGCTGCGGCAGGAGAGTTATCATCTGACTTATACAAAGTGATTGGTATAAGTGATGTTAATTACAGAATGCAACTCAGTAAATTACGTAATAAGAACGTATTGAAAACAATTAAATCAGATGCCCTTACAGGATACGTTCTGACGAACGCAGGCAAACGAAACTTAAAAAAGGATAACAGGTATTCAAATATTATAAAAGTCGCAAATAACAACGTTGTAAAGCGAAAGAGAATGCAATTATTCTCTAAAATGTATGCTGTGCTTGATTTGCAGAGGTTTGAATATGAAACTTATTTAAAACCGGTGTTATCACCTCCTATTCCTCAAAGCATAACGGAAAAAGAACGTTATTTTTATACAGCGAAAGAATTTAAGGACGTTCAAGACAACAACGGCATTACTATTAAAGGCAGTAAAAGTTACGGCGTATTAATAACAAAAAATAAAGTAATGCCGGTATATATGACAGCTCAAACATTACCTGAGTTTTATGCAACGGAATTTCAGTATATACAAACACTTAAGCGTTATTTTTATAATGTTCGTATTGATTCAGCTGTTATGTTTTGCAGTGATGTTTATTCTATGTTAAATATTTCCGGAGCGCTTATCAATTTTAATGAGATAGGCGAAGGCAGGAATATAACTGATTCGGGATATTACACTCATTTGTTCTTAATTCCTTATTATGAACATACAAAGTTGTTACTTTGGTCTTTGTACAATGAAAACAAGTTAAAACAACTGATAAATCAAAAGGAGCAAATTGTTTTTAAGAAAACGTTGTTTGTAAACGACGGATTTAAAAATAATATTCCTGTTTTGTATATGTTAAACTTTGATGTTGTAAAATTAAATATGTTTTTTCAGTATATAAAGATTTCAAACAGTAAAGCAATAATAATTACTTTTGATTTTTTCAAAGATATTATTATTCAACTTGCAAATAATCCAAATATAAGAGTTGTTACAATAAATTCTAAAGATATGAATGAAAGGTGTGATTTGTAATGAAACTTCCAAATTTTGATTTATTCGGTTTCAGCAGTGACGCCGCTGAACCGGATGAGAAAAAAGATTTACCTAAATTTACGGAGCAGGTAAAAGAATTTAAAAACAAAATCAAAACAAAATTCAAACAAAAGAACAAAGGTGCAATTGTCGTTACGATTTTGATTGCTATATTGACTTTATATTTAGCAGGTGTTTTCACAACATTTGTTAGAATGTTTTGTTCTTTAAGTAACGGAATATCAAACATTATTAAACCCTCATTTAATCCGGCAACAGCGTTTCTGTCTTTGCTGGATATTAAGTATTCAATATGGGGCCTGCTTGTAATCTTAATACTTATTGCGATGATATTGTATTGGTATATCAGAAATCATATAACGCTCGGTACATATACGGTAGAAGAACGTGGCGGAGCAATGTTTCAAAAACAAACACAAGACGCTTCTTTAGGTTCCGCAAGAGAAATGACGGAGGAAGAGCTAAACGATGAGTTTTTAGTCATTTCAAAGTCTGAACTCAAAAAACATAATCCCGGTACTATAATTTACGGAATTTTACCTAATACAGATAAATATGTTCTTCAAAAACCTAAGCCGATAAATGCAGCGGCAAATTGGGCGCCGAACTTGTCAACATTTGTATGTGGTGATTCAGGATCAAGGAAAACAAGTAATTTTATAATTACTCTGTTGTATCAGCTTATGCGCTCAAAACGAAACATTATTTGCCCTGATATTTCCGGTGAAGTATTTAAACTGACGTATAACTTTTTTAAAAACAACGGTTATAAAATAAGAGTGTTAAATACAAAGTCGCCTGAACATTCTGATACATGGAATTTTATAGGCTCGGTCGGACAGAATCTTGACTTGGCAAAAACAGTAACCCAAACTATACAACAAGCAACAGAATTGCCTAACAGCCATTCTGACGAGTTTTTTACAAGAGGTATGAATACACTCTTACCCGCTCTTATTTTGTATGTAAACGATGAAAGCAGCGGCTATGAAAACAGTATTAAAGGTATCATAAAGCTGATAACTGAAAATAAAACAGTGGATAAACTTGATAAACTGTTTGAACCGTTGGATAAAAACAGCGAGGCAAAAATACAATACACACTATTTGAAGTGTCACCGGTAAAAGAGAACTTTTTATCAAACCTTGCTCAACGATTGGATTTGTTTGTATCAAGAGGAATATCGAGAATATGTTCAAACGACGGTATAAACTTGATTGATGATTTGGGTAAAGAAGGACCGCCTACCATTATTTACGTCATTACCAATAAAACATATGGATTTATATCATCATTGTTTTTATCTTCCGCTGCGCAGCTTTTGGAAGAATACTCAAACAAAAACATAAAAGATAACGTTTTGCCGAACTCATTGTATTTTGTTTACGAAGAATTTCTGAATCAGGGATACGTTCCAAACATGGTGTACAATATGCAGAACCTTAGAAAATATCAAATATACTTTTTTCTGATTGTACAGAGCATTCCGAGCTTTGAAGAAATTTACGGTGAAAATGAAGCTGACGCGATATTAGAAAACTGCCGATACAAATTATTGTTTGGCGCGGGAGGTCCTCGTACAGCTGAGAAGTTTGAAAAATTCTGCGGACCTACAACAGCACGTACAAGAATGACGGCTACATCTTCTCCGATAATTAAAACCTATGATCAGGTTCGAGAAGGTATTCAGCAGCGCTCTTTATATGATTACAATGAACTTATGACATTTGATATAAATGAGTATCTTTTGTTCACAACCCATGCTTATCCTATCAAATTAATGAAGCCGTACTATAAATTTATTCCGGGGATGGAAAATATAGAGGAAGCTTTCTTTATGGACTACACTCCATCTGCAAAAGTCAAAGACAGCGATGAACAGGATATGCAGAATAATGCTGAAATTGATAACGCGGCGGATAGTGCAACAAATGAAATAACTGAAAATAAATCCGTCAATGATAATAAGACAGAACAGAATACTGTTGAAAATTCAAAAGAAAAACATAAAAAGAAAGTTGCAAGACGAACAATTGATAATACAGATAATTATGAATATAATTTTTTGAAAAATACAAAATACAGGGAAAGACTTCCGGAAAATGAAGCGGAAACATATGTAAATCCATCTGACGGAAAACGATATTTCAAGCGTGAGGACAGTCACGGTAAACCGCTGCTTGCCTACAAGTTAGTTTATGATATAGATTCATATGACGTTACGGTAAACGGTGAAATTCCCGAAAACAGATTTGTTACTTACCATTCAAGAGTTAATCTGATTGAACTAAGAGAAAAATGCAAGTTAAATAAGCCCGGCTTTATACTTGAAGGTTGGAAAATGATTAAAGTATTGGATAATCAGGTAAAAACATATTTATATGCGAAAAATCAGCCGTTGAATATTTCAATACCAAAATCAGATGTAATCATATCCCCCATTTTTAAAGCTATTCCGGGCGCGGCGGAAAACGAACAAAATGAACAATCCGATAACGCTGACAAAGCAAATAACAATAATGTTCCTATTGCAGCGGAAATCAAGAATACAAAAAACGGTGATATTACACTGTAAAAAAACAGCAGGTGCCTGAATTAGGTGCCTGCTGTTTTTCGCCATTTGGCGAAAATTTAGAGTAACTCGACGTTTCCGTTTTTCGCCAATTGGCGAAATTTTAAAATAATCTGAGGCGTATAAAATACCCCGTACTTGTCTGAAAATGACTTGTACGGGGATTTCTGAGTTTAATAGTGTTATTTTCTAACTTGCATACTTTTTCGCCACTTGGCGAAAAATATTAAGGATTTGCTTAGTGTACTCTATTAAGGGACAAGCGTGTTACCTTTCATAGTGTGACCATAAGCTAATTATTTTGACCTGTTTTGTTTCTTCATAGATTTGATATACAAGTCTATGTTTGGAATTTATTCGTCGAGAGTATGCGCCTTTTAAATTGCCCACTAACTTTTCGTATGTCGGAGGCGTTTTATAAGGATTTTCTCGCAATAATTCAATTAGATTTTTAGCTGTTTTATCAATATGTGCAGCTTTAAGCTTTGGAATATCCTTAACAGCAGTTTTTGTATATACGATTTTATACATTTTACCATTGTACCTCATCTTCTGATATGCACTCGGAAATGGGTGTATTAAGTCCGTCTGTTATTTTATCTTTCATTCCCGGCGTAGCAGAAATGTTAAGTGTTTCGATTAATCCCCTATAATCATCTTCACTTAAAACAATTGCATTACCGCCTTTAGTGCTTATGGTAATAGGTTCATTGTATTTTATGGTTTGTTCTAACAAGTTATATATGTCTTTTCTGAAATTTGTAATATTGGTATTATACATAAAATTCACCTCAATAATATTATAGCGTACATAATTATGTACGTCAATATTTATTTGCATATTTTATAAAAAAATTCTTAATTTTCACTGATATCAAGTCTTCTCTTTTTCGCCATTTGGCGAAATTTTAAAATAATCCAACATTTTCATTTTTCGCCAATTGGCGAGAATTTAAAATAGACAGTTTAAAAATAATAACTTTTCAAGTGTTAATATTTTACAAATGGAATGTATTATCTTTGTATATAGTTACTATGTACATAGTTTAAACTTTGTGGTATAATTATTGTAAAAGAAAAGGAGAGTGTTATATGCCGGTTATATCAAGGTTTTACGGACTTGTAATAAAAATGTACTTTCAACAGAGTGAACATAATCCGCCGCACTTTCATGTTGTATATGGAGAGTATTTAGGGGAAATTGATATAAGAACCCTTGAAATGCTTGAAGGCGATTTACCTCCAAAGGCTTTGGCACTTGTCAGAGAGTGGGCGGCAATCTACAAAGATGAATTATTGAAAATGTGGAATACACAAAAATTTGTACAGCTTCCACCACTTGAATAGCTTGAATAGGATGATAAGAAATTCCTAAGATAAGGAGTCCTGCAAATAAAAGTCAAGTCGTAAAATGAAAAAAGTTAAAAAAATTTTTGGCAGCAGAAAAAGGGTATAACAAAGCAAGCCGGACTTTAAT
>CAJFNC010000011.1 GCA_904393835.1 uncultured Ruminococcus sp.
TCACTGCTGTATTTATTGTTTTTCTTTCCTGACATTTTTATGCCTCCTTTGTTTGTCTTCTATTTTATCATACTTGTCCACTTTTTTAGTATATATCCACTGGCAGGTCACGTTTTTATTATACTCATTAGGAGTTTTTTGTCTGAATACACCGCTAAAGCTTCTTTTGTACCACGCGACTATCGCGTGGTTTTCGGGATACAAAAAGAGGTCACGGAATATTCCGTGACCTCTTTTAATTTATAAACGAAAATTTTATAAGGATATTTTCTGCATTTGACCGTTTGAGTACGTGTAAACTCCGGCTTCAAAACGATAATTTTTACCGTTGCAGCTGTCCCAATTTCCGTTGCCGTCATTAAAGCAGATATTCGCAAAATCAGATGAACCAAGGTCTATTGAATACTTGTGCGTATAACCTACCTTTTCGTCCGTAGCAATCATCTCTTTACCGGGAGCCGTTGTCCATTCTCCGTTGCCAATTTGATAATGAATGTACGGAGTATTGTACCCCTTATAATAAATTGTGAGCGTATTATCAGAGCATCCCTCACCTTTTACTACATACTGTATTGACTTTTCTGCATGTTGTCCTGCCAAGTCATTTACAACTAATTTCAGGGTATATACGCCCGCAGCCTTTGGAGTCCAGCAGAATTCTCCTCCGGAGAAGTTAACTTCATCTACTAACTCGTTATCTTGATAAACCTTTAAAACAGCGTGAGGCATTCCGTGATAAAGAGCTTGATTTTCTGTTTCATAGTCAATATATACTGTCTGTCCGACATTTTGCTCACCGTTGGGAGTTACAGTAAAACTTGTAATTTTTACCGTTTCAATTTTTATCGGCTCTCCTGCTTTATACGCTACATTGCCGTCTGAATCTTTTACGCGAACAAAAGGTCTGATTGTCTCATCGCCTTTTATTACAGAAGGCAAATATAACTGTGCATATTCACTTGTATAACTCTTGGCATAATTATCATAATCCTTAAATATAATTTCTTCACCGTTTTCTTTAATTATACCAAATTGGAAATTATACAAACCGCTTCCGTTTACTACTTCAGCGCTTATGCCCATATAATAGTATGTTATCGGCATTGAACCGGTGTATCCGGTCGATATTTTACTTACTTTAAAAGAATTATCAGCAACATATTCATTTATTTGACCGTTTGAGAATGTGTATGTACCTGCATTGAAACGGTAATTTGCTCCATTGTTGCTGTCCCAATTTCCGTTGCCGTCATTGAAACATACTGTTGCATAGTCGGCATCGCCAAGCTCAATTATATACTTATGAGTATATCCCTCGACCTCACTGCTTGCTTCCATAGCTTTGCCGGGAGCTGTCGTCCATGTACCGCCCGCTGTTTGGTAATGTATATACGGCGTGCTGTATCCTTTGTAATAAATTGTAATTGATTTTCCTGCGCTTTTTTCGGATACCGTATAATTTATAGATTTTGTCGCAATTACATTACCGTTATCGCTTTTAATGGTCAAAGTAATAGTATATGTTCCTTCACTGCTCGGAGTCCAACTTGATGTCTTATCTGATGATGTGCTCAGTTCCTGAACATTTCCGTCCTTTGTAACTGTATAATAATAGTTTTCAGCAGTTATATTTTCAGACTCATTTGCAGTTACCGAGCTGAATTTTACTGTTTCTCCGACAGTTGCACTTGATTTACTTGCATTGAGCTTAGTAATGCTTGTCTGTTTTACATTAACCGTTTTTTCCTTTGTCACGGTATTACCTTCTGCATCCTTAACAGTTACTTTAAGGGTGTAGTCGCCGCTTTCCTGAGGTCTGAAAGACGCAGTATTGTTTGAAGAATAATCGGAAACTACTGTTTCTTTACCGTCTTTTGTAAAGCTGAATTTATACTGATAAGGCGCAGTTCCGTTTGAAGCATCGGCATTCATACTAATGTCGTCACAAACATTCGCGCTTTCGGGAGTAACATTAAACGAGCTAACACTTAACTTGTCATCAACAACCACAATAGTTTTTGAATCATTGTCACTTTGACCGATTGCATCTGTCACATATGCATTGATTTCATATGTACCCGGTTCAGTCGGAACCCAATTCATTCCGCCACCGTAACTCTCGCCGCTTGCAACAAGATATCCGTCTTTATATATATCGTATCTGCAATATGAACTATATGCAGCATTCTTTACTAAATTGGTACAATTAACATCTAAATAAATCGGATAATTGACCTTGTAAGTTTCCTGTTCAGGCAGAACAAGCTCTACTTTCAAACTTTGAATATTTATGTCCTGCGCTTTCTGTTCAAATGTTTCTCCGTTTGCATCGGTAACTATAACATACGGGGTAATTATACCGCTGATTGGCATATTAAATGAATAATACTCATAAACAGTATCTTTTACCATACATATTTTTTCGCCGCCATGATAAAAACCGTATTCATATGTATATGGAGCTGTGCCTCCGGCAACGTCAAAATCAAATTGTAAGCCCAGCACTCTAGTTGTTGAGGGCTGTTCATATTCCGTCTTGTTATTGTTTACAACAAACTTTGTAAAATGGACCGAATTTGTATTTATCTTATTTAGATTTCCGTTTGAATAAAAATATGTGCCTGCTTCAAGTCTGTAATTTTTTCCGCCGTTATTGTCCCAGTTTCCGTTACCGTCGTTAAAACAAACAGTTACTCCCGAAGCATTGCCAAGGTCAATATTGAATGTATGAGTATATCCTGCATAACTGTCAATATCAATCATTTTATATCCCGGAGCCAAAGTCCACGATTTATTATCTACCTGATAATGGATATAAGGCGTATCAAAACCGTTATATAAAATTTTGGCAATGTTGTTACTGTTCACTACGTTGCAAGTGATTGTCTTTGTTGCCTTTCTTCCCAGTGTGTCTTCCGCAACCGCCGTTACGGAATATGAACCGATTTCCGAAGGCGTCCAATAAACTGACAGAGTGTCTGAACTTGCTACGGTATTTCCGTCCTTTTGCACAGTAACTTTTGTGCTTTTTAAATTGCCGTTTGAATCTTTAGCTCCGCAAAAAGCTT
The DNA here is from genome assembly GCA_904393835.1 of uncultured Ruminococcus sp. Classification (GTDB taxonomy): domain Bacteria; phylum Bacillota; class Clostridia; order Oscillospirales; family Acutalibacteraceae; genus Ruminococcoides. The sequence continues at coordinate 3,069 of CAJFNC010000011.1, forward strand.
CAAAACTAATACCTTTAATCTCATTAAGGTAAGCGATATTATCGCTATATGTGTTATATTTTAATTCAAAGTCACCTACAACCTTATATTCATCTAAAGTTTTGGTAATTGATCTTCCTTTTGAATCGGTTACTGTTACAAAGGGCGTAACATTTGAAAAGCTGTTAATTATAAAGTTTTCATTAGAAGTTAAATAGTATTTTTTACCGTCTTGCTCATAACCGTAACTGTAGGTGTATTCTTTTTCACCGCTGTATGGTTCACCACCGTACGGAACAACGGTAAATGAACATTCCTCACCGATATATATTTCATTATCACCCAATTCTGGATAATATCCAGCACTTCCTAACCTGCATTCTCCTATGCTTAACGGGTAATTGCTCTCATCAACAGTAAACTTTACAGACTTACTGCATAAAACCTCACCGTCTTCGCTATTAAGCGTAACCGTAACGTCATAATCGCAGTATTCTTCCGGTGTCCAGATTCCGCATACTGCTCCGTTATAGTAACCATTTAACACATTATAGTCTTTTTGTCCGCCATTGACTTCATAATCAATATAATAATTCGGTATAGATGAGGGTTTATTCTCAATTGTAGGCACAACACAAAAATATTCACAATTGCTGCCGTTTACATCTTTAAAAAATTCAATATTTGTTATTTCGGCTTTTTTAACGGTTAATTCTTTAATAGCCGTCTTAACATCGCCGGACGCGTCCTTGACATAAACTTTACACTTATATGTGCCTGCTTCTTTAAAAACGTTTGATATAACATTTGACTGAGAATAGTCCGACAAGACTACCTCTTTACCGTCGCCCGTAAAATAAGTAAACTTATATTCATATGGAGCGCTTCCGCCGTATGCCCAAGCTCCGATGTTTACACTGTCATACATACAAACGCTGTTGCCGTTGGAAAAAGAAAAATCCATTATTTGTAAATCAGAGCTTTTATTTTCGTTATAACCGTTCTTGATATTGGTTACAAGTTCTGAATTATTTATAGTAACCGCACTCTTTAAATTATCGCTTGTATATGTCTTTTTATTATTGTTGTCAACTACTTTAACATTACTGATTTTAAGTTCGCAGTCACTGCCGTACGATTTTACATCGGTAAAATTAATATACCAATCATAATCATTGAAATTATCGGAATTTAAATTCGGAACAACATTTGATAAATCGTATATAAACGTTGCTTCTGAAGATTCTTTTGTTCCTGCAAATGACATAGCTCCCGCAGACATACCGCCTTTAAACGGCTCAATAAATTCAGTATATGTTTCATTATTGTTTACGGCAAGAATATAAACAGAAACATTTGATCTTAATGCAGTATCAAGAGTATATTCCAGATTGATATTAGATGATTCATAGCAATCCTTAACCGATATTCTTACTACCGAGTCAAACAAAGAGGCTGCACCGGCATTTGCTCTGCGAGGATTCAGATATGAATTTACTACGGATGACTTAGTATTTATCATATCATATGACATCCAAATAAAGCCGTTGTTTCCGCCTTCATAATCAGCTCCCCATGAATTTGCGATTTTAAAAGCGCCTTTTTCACCGGTTTGAATTTTACCGTCATGATTTATATCTACCCAGATATTATCATTATAGCCTACGAGCGTCATTCTGTGAGCTCCGCCAATGCCATAGGCGTAAGTAGCTATATATTCACCCTCGTACTTACTGTTTTCGGGAACCTGAGAATTTTCTTGGATCTGTTCGTAATTCCAACCCGAAATATACGTAGAAAATGTGAGAATTTCACCATTCTGAAGGGCAGCTTTAATTGCCGCCAAGTCACTGTCATCAGGACCGGTTATCGGTGTGTCTCCTGCACCTGTTGAGAATATGGCATAATCATCTACTCTGTAATTTTGAGCTTCTTCCAATGCCTCACGATCCATATTCCATTTCTTATAATCATCAGTATTCGGTGATGTTTTCATTGTAGGAGCACCCAGTTCTATTGCGGTTTGCAAAACGTCACCTGCAGAAGAACCCGAATCATTACCGCCGTTTACAAGCGGATACATCCACATTGCAGAAAGAGAATTATCCAAAGTCGCCGCTCTGTCAAGTTCTCTGTTCTCCATATAACTGAGCTGATAATAAATTTGTGCCCAACATGTGCAAGAACCGGTTGACCCCTGATCACCTATGGGCGGGAAATATTTACTTGTACTGTTATCTACACTTGATTTATAATCCGAAGTTGCAGATTTTGACTGTAAAGGTTTATTATCAGCACCGGTTGTGCTTTCCTCCTCGACCATCTCGTAATAATCGCTTACGGATTCGATTTTAGAAATTTTTGCTTTTTCCTCATCCGATAAACGAATATCACCCGTACCCTTTTCAATCGCACCGACTGTGACAATGTCATTGTCGGCAGACGAATTTGCTGAGACTGACTGAGTATTGTCGATTGAGTTGTTGTCAATCTCTGAACTCTGTGTCTCTGTGCTTGCTGTCGCCGCTGATGCCGATGTTACAGTTGACGAAAGCACTGACACGGACATTATCAATGACAAAAACAAGGCACAAATTCTGCTTGCTTTTTTTTTCATTACTCTACCTCCATAAATTTTATCGTTTTAAAAACGACATTACCTATATTTTATTGTCTTTATTTTCGAAAAACTACCAAAATATTATTTTATTTATATTTTGATAGTTTTAACAATATATCAATAATTAATAATTAATATTGGGTAATATGCCGCCTGATTAAAATTTTATTAACTTGTTGATTGTATTTTGATAATTTTAACTGGTATTATTTTATTTAAACTTCTTTGTTTTGTTTTTATATTACATTATTATTTTATTTATATATTTATATTTTAAAAATCAGGCTATTTTCGCAACAAAAAATTACAATAATTATGTGTTCAATTAAATTTACAAATTTTAATATTATAAGATCGTAATTTTTTATGTGCAAATAAAAAGCTTCTGTGTCAGTTGAAGTACAGAAGCCTATAAAAATATTATAAAGTATATTCACTTAAATATCATAATATATTGCATTAGTTATTAATACGCAGCAACAAACCATTAACGTTAACAATTTTATTTGATTAACTCTTTGCGGCAAAGAATACTGCAAATTTTACTGATTGGAATACACAACAACGCCCACAATATACTGTAAAACGGACAGATTTGCCCTTTAATGTTAAAACGGCAATTTGAATAATCCCAAACTTTAAGTTTAAATTTTATGTTTACAATACAACCGCATATAAATTCCATTGCAGTTATTATCATACTGCCCGAAATACATTTTTTTATAAGTTTCATATTCGAGTGTTTTTTGTAAAATCTGTATAATGCCAAAAAACACGTTCCTCCGGTTACTGCCATAGTCCAATGCGTTTTGTGACGCCACAAAATTTCAAGAAGCGCATAGCATACGCCTCCGAACGAAAACAAAATACAATCGCTTTTTAATCTTTTTTTCATAAAAAATCACCGACTTTAGTTTTTCACAAAGTCGATGATTTATGTATAATTATTTTAGATTTTCAATAATACGTTTTAATTCTTCCAGCGAATAAAGACAACCGAGGGCAGTTATCATTGCATTTGTGGAAAGGTAAGTCGGCAATCCGAGATGTTTTAGCAGTGTTTTTCGGTTTTTCTCCGCATTTTCAACGCCCGTAAGTCCCAAAGCAAACAAATCTGCCTTTGTTATTTTGTTTGCTTTGCTATTGACCTCTTCACCGATTATTGTAGCTCCGCTGCGTTTTATCGCATTTATTATCACGTCGTAGCTTACACCTTCAACTCCTAAAAGCCCTTCTTTGCTTTTATGCGGTTTGCGTTTTTCCTTTCCCTCAAGCTGAGGAATATAACAATGCTTTATTTTCGTTTTATCAACAACTCCGTTCAAAAAATTACGAATAATAAAACCTGCACCGTCGCTGTCCGTAAAAACAAGAATTCCGCGGGTTTGAGCAATTTTCCTTATAAGCGCCTGCTTTTCTTTATCCGAAAAAATTCTGAAACCATTCGTGCTGATAATCGGCGCGTCAACGATTGAATCGAGTTTAATTTTGTCGTATCTGCCCTCAACAATAATTGCCTCTTTAATTTTAAGCATTGGCATCTCCCTCCTTTGTCTGCTTACTATTTTATCATACAGTCAAACGTCTGTCCTCACCAAACAGTAAGTTAACAGCAAATACAGTTCAAATATTGTCTTAAAATCTCAAAACTTTTCTATTTATTAGACTTATAAGAATTTTATCTGCCTTGAATGTTCTGATTTCCTGTTGACCAAACATGTTGCTCTTTAGCAGATGTCGAAGTATTCTGAGCCATTACGCCTACCAGCCTGTGAGGAACGTATTCCTCCTCCAAATAGGCAATTTCATCAGGAGATAAGGTCAGATTAACTGCTTTCACCGCACCTTCGATATGATGCAACTTGGTAGCGCCCACCACAGGTGCGGTAACCTTAGTCAATAACCAGGCCAGCGAGATCTCTGTCATGGACACACCTCTCTTTTCAGCCAGCTCAGCAACTCGGTTGATGATAACAGAATCCTGTTTGGCTGTAGCGTCATATTTAAATTTAGCATATTCGTCTTCCTGAAGCCGTTTTGATGTTTCACCCGGATGCTTGGACAGCCGTCCTCCGGCCAGGGCGCTGTATGGCGTCATAGCGATATTGTCTTCGGCGCAGAGCTTTGCCATTTCTCTCTCTTCTTCTCTGAATATCAGATTATAATGCCCTTGGATTGAGACAAACTTTGCAAATCCCTCTTTTTCCGCCAATGCATTAGCCTTGGCAAGCTGATAGGCAAAGCAGTTAGATATGCCTATGTATCGAGCTTTTCCGGCTTTTACTATGCGGTTGAGTCCGTCCATAATGTCGTAAAGCGGCGTCTCATAGTCCCACATATGATAAATATACAGATCTACATAATCAAGTCCCAGATTTTTTAGACTGGTGTTGATCATATGCTCGATGTGCTGCTGTCCGGTTATACCGTCAGCAATCTCATCCTGAGTACGCGGAAGGAATTTAGTAGCAACCACCGTATTCTCTCGCTTGGCGAAGTCCCGAATTGCTCGCCCAACATACTGCTCGCTGGTGCCGCTTTGGTAACCAATGGCGGTATCAAAAAAATTAACTCCGAGCTCCAGTCCCCGCTTGATAATCTCACGGGAGTGTTCTTCGTCTAACGTCCAGCTGTGCTGACCGTTTTTAGCGTCGCCAAAGCCCATACATCCCATACAAATGCGTGATACCATCAAATCGGAATTTCCCAATTTTATATACTGCATAATTTCCTCCTTACTGAATAATAAGATTTTCTGTTCCAATCACAAAATTTTAATTTGCAGCATCCCAAAGTTACAATAAATTCTTTATGATTGATTTTATATATCTGCCCTGAGAGTGCTACCGAAATTTTCAATTTGGCTTATTTCCAATATAACAATATTCAGTGAATTGTGAAAATTATCGCTTGCTGTGGCACTTTTGTTCAAAAGAAAGCAAAGTATGACTGCTGCCATAATAATGCAAAATATCAATCCATATATGATTTCAGTTTCATTTATCTGCTGTCACTGAGCTATTGATAAAAAGTATAAGGAAAACCTCAGACAGCATATGAATAATACCATCTGAGGTTTAATTTTAATTGTAAAAAATTAATTATTTTACCATACTTGCAACTTCAGCAGCAAAGTCGTCCTGACGCTTTTCAATACCCTCGCCCTTTTCAAAACGAACGAACTTTTTAATTTCAATTGAACCGCCGAGCTCTTTAGCTGTATTAGCTGTGTACTGCTTAATTGTAAGCTTATTATCCTTTACGAACTCTTGATCAACAAGGCAATTTTCCTTGTAGAATTTGCCGATTTTACCCATAACAATTTTGTCAGCGATAGCTTCGGGCTTACCTTCGTTGATAACCTGCTGGCGCATAACTTCTTTTTCGTGAGCAATAACTTCAGCGGGAACGTCCTGCTCTGTGAGATACTGTGTATTGAGAGCCGCAATCTGCATTGCAATATCTTTACCATAAGCAGTGAACTCCGGCTTTGAACCAAGATCTGTGTCAAAGTTTACAATAACTCCGATTTTACCGCCGGCGTGTACATAAGCAACGCAAGTACCTTCCATGCGCTCAAAGCGACGAATCTGAATGTTTTCACCGATTGTAAGAACTTTTTCCTGAAGGAGTTCCGCAACTGTCTGTGTTGAACCCTCCGCTGTAAGAGTAAGAAGCTCCTCTACGTTTGCGGGATTTTGAACCATAACTGTTTCTGCACAAGTTTTAACAAACTCAATGAATGATTCATTCTTTGCAACAAAGTCTGTTTCAGCGTTTACTTCGATTACAACGCCTACTGAGCTATCAGCGTTTGTGCAAGCGTATGCTACGCCTTCTGCCGCAATTCTGTCAGCTTTTTTAGCCTGCTTAGCAAGACCCTGTTCTCTCAAAAAGTCGATAGCTTTATCCATATCGCCGTCAGCATTTGTGAGTGCCTTTTTGCAATCCATCATGCCGCAGCCTGTTTTTTCTCTGAGTGCTTTTACATCCTGAGCTGTAAATGCTGCCATTTTAAATACATCCTTTCAAAAGTTATATAAATTATTCAGCTGCCTCTTCGTCTGCTTCATCAGCTGCGGCAGCGCCCATCTGGCCCTCTCTGCCTTCGATTATAGCATCTGCCATTATGCTTGAAATAAGTTTAACTGCACGAATAGCATCGTCGTTACCGGGAATTACATAATCAATTTCGTCGGGATTACAGTTTGTATCTACGATAGCAACAATCGGAATGTTGAGCTTCTTAGCTTCTGTAACTGCAATCTTTTCTTTTCTGGGATCAACAATGAAGAGTGCGCCGGGCATCTCTGTCATATCTTTGATACCGCCCATAAATTTTTCGAGCTTATCAATCTCAAGGTTAAGTTTGATAACTTCCTTCTTGGGAAGAAGATCAAATGTACCGTCCTCCTGCATAGCGCGGAGCTGCTTTAAACGAGCAATTCTCTTGCGAATTGTTGTGAAGTTTGTAAGCATACCGCCGAGCCATCTTGCGTTTACATAGAAAGCTCCTGCACGCTGAGCTTCATCTCTGATTGAATCCTGAGCCTGCTTCTTTGTGCCTACAAAGAGTACGTTTTTGCCTTCGGCAGAAATTTCACGAACAAAATTGTAAGCCTCATCAATTTTCTTGATGCTCTTCTCAAGGTTGATGATGTGAATACCGTTACGCTCTGTGAAGATGTATTGCTCCATCTTAGGGTTCCATCTTCTTGTCTGATGACCAAAGTGTACGCCTGCCTCCAAAAGCTGTTTGATTGATACTACTGACATAATAAAATCCTCCTTAGGTTAAAACCTCCGCCGTACTTTAATTTTATCGACCCAATAAGCAAAAATGCCACCCTGCCGACAAGTACTGCGTGCGAAATGCTAATATATTATACCATAAAATAAAAAAAAATCAAGTGTTTTTTGATAAAAACACTTGATTTTTGCTTAATCGTTGTAGTCGAAAAATCTTACATTTCCGCAGCCTACAATAAATTCCTGTGTCTCATGCCATTCGCTGACACCTGTGTAGAAACACAAAATTCTGTGTTGTACTGCCGAACCGTTTGAATCAAATATGTATGAAACGGCGTCTTTTACAGTCTGAGTCGGCTCTTTATCTGTTGGAGCATAATACTGGTATTCATTAATAATCCAGTCAATCGAAGTTGTATTTGACAAATTCATTGCATCTCTGATCGACTGAGCTACCAACGCTGCACCGTTAAAGCCCATGCTTCCTGCTTCTCCCATTACAAGTCTTTCAAGCTTAGCTCTGTCGTAGGATGAAAGAGTAACGGGTTTTGGTGAATAGTTGTAATCGGGATTGCTGATGCCGATTAAGTAACCTGTTGAGTATGTAGGCGTACTTTGAGGTTTTGTTTCTTTAACCTTAACAGGCTTTGTCTCCTCAACCTTTTTAACAGGCTCCGTCGCCTTTGCAGTAGGCTCAGTAGCAGTTGTAGTTGCAACCTCTTTATTTTCCTTTTTCTCTGTCTGCTTTGTGCTTTCGGTAGCTTTTGTTACACTTTGAGTTGTAACAACTTCTGTTTCGGGAATTGTAGTTTCAACAACACAATTGTTTGTAATTGCCACAGCAAACTTGTCAACATCGCCCACCGAATAAGCAGCCGCTTTCGTATCGGCAAACGCATTAACGTCCGGAGCAAGCGTTGTAGTAGGTACAATTAGAGTAACAGCGGCAAGCGCTACACCCAGTGCTACAGATAAAATTCTGAACTTTTTCTTGCCCTTTTTAGTTGATTTTTCGACGCTGTATCTTGCAGTTTTTGAAGTGTTTACAGAATTTTCAGAACTTGCATAGCGTCTTATTTTTGTCGCTCTCAAAAATTTATCCTCCCTCTGATTTCAACATATTGTATTGGATAATTAGGTGATGCACAATATGTCACGTCTTATAGTCGTAAAATTTTATCAAACACACAATTGCACTTGTATTAAAACACAAATTTTAAAAAAATGCAAGTTTTGCTCTTTCATCATAATGTAATACTTGTAATCATTCTGTAACTCTTTAAGAATTTATTTCACTTACGAAAAATACAGTTGTGCAATTTGCATATATTTTAAATTGATTTTATGGTAATTTTGCGATATGAGTAGAATATCTAAAATTTTAATTTTTTCCGCCAAAACGACGCTTTTTAGGCCTTTTTACAGGGTTCGGGGTTTTACACGAGATTATAATTGTATCTTCTCCGATAAGCTCAATTTTCTCCCACGGAATTATATAATCTTCGCATTTTCCAAATAATCCGAAAAGGCCGGATCGGCCGAATATGATGAGAGATGCTATTCTTGCTGACTTTGTATCAACCAAAACATCATCGACGCAACCTATCCGTGTTCCGTCGCAGACGCTTATTACCTCCTTATGTCGTAAATCGGTTAATCTGCAATTCATACATACAATCCCCCTTATTTATTATACTAATATATATGTATATATAAGCAAAAAGATACTGCATTAAAATTGTTTAAATTAAATTGACTTTTATTGCACATTTTGGTAAAATATTATATATTAAATTTTAATATTAGCTGACTGGAGTTGAATATAAAATGGATTACGTTTTTATGACAGATGCTTCTTGTGATTTGACACAAAAGCAGGTTGACGAAATCGGCGTTGAAGTTATTCCGATGGAGTTTCAAATGGAGGACAAATGCTATCTGCATTATCCGGATGCCAGAATGATGTCGCTTGACGAGTTTTATTCTAAAATTAAATCCGGCGTCGATTCAAAAACAACTCAAATTAACTACGACACATTTACAAACTACTTTGAGCCTTACCTTAAAGCCGGTAAAGATGTTATCTATACAGGTATTCCTACAGGTCTAAGCGGAACTTACAACACCTGTATGATTGCCGTTAATGCTTTGAAAGAAAAATATCCCGACAGAAAACTGATAGCTATCGACTCTTTCTGCGATTCGGCGGGTCTGGGTTATTTAGTATATCTTGCAGGCAAAAAGTACAGAGAGGGCGCATCAATTGATGAGCTTGCAAAGTATATTGAAGATACAAGATTAAAGGTTTGCCATTGGTTTGTAGTTGACGATCTTGATCAACTTAAAAGAGGCGGAAGAATTTCTGCGGTTACTGCCACTTTCGGCAAAGCTCTTCAGATTAAACCGCTTATCAGCGTTGACAATACGGGAAAACTTATAAACGTGGGTAAAATCAGAGGAAAAAGCAATGTTATTCCCTGTCTTATTAAGCACTTGGAACGCGATAGTGAGGATTTGAAAAATAATATTGTGTTTGTTGCTCATGCCGATAACATTGAGGGGGCTCAACAGCTTAGCAAAGCGGTTAAGGGTATGTGCAAGGAAGTTCAGATTTGCGATATCGGTCCGGTTATCGGTACTCACGTCGGTTCAGGTATGCTTGCTGTTTTGTTTACAGGCAAAAGGAATCTTCAATTTTAAAATTAATAATGGTAAAAATCAAGCCGACTCAGTGAGTCGGCTTTTTTTGTTCATCCTCTGTTATAGTACACCAGGCACATAACGCTTACTCCTGCAAATGCCCCTGCAAACAAGCCTATGACCAAACCTAAAATCATTGAAATTTACCTCCTGTACATAATTTGACATTTATTATCAGCGTTTTATGCAATAATGGTTATGGGGTGAAAACAATGCGTACAATTTATGTAGATATATTGATTACCGTAAATATTTTGATAGATTTTATGCTTTTAGTTTGCACCAAAAATTTTTTGCACATCAAAGTTTCTTTAAAAAGAATGATTTTGGGAAGCATCATCGGTGGAGTTCTGAGCCTTGCAGCTCTTATGCCTAAACTCGGGTTTGGTGAAAATATTATTCTCAGCTTTGTTTCTGCTTCAATTATTATATTTTCAACCTTTGGAAAGTGCAAAATTAAGCAATTCTTTAAACGCAGCGCTGTATTTTATATTTTATCTTTTTGCTTTTGCGGAATTATGATTTTTATTTATACAGCTTTCAAACCTAACGGAATGCAAATTTACAACAATATTGTGTACTTTAACATTAATCCTATATTACTGATTATTCTTACCCTTATAAGTTATTATATTCTTAAACTTGTAAAAAGGTTCACAAAAGGCGAAATTGGCAATGAAATTTGTGATGTTGAAATTATGATTGGCAAAAACAATTATATTTTTAAAGCAAAAGTTGATACCGCCTGCAATGTTAAGGAGCCTTTTTCAGGTGATTATGTGATAATAATTGAAGAAAAAATATTAGACGGATTTGTCCCGATACAAAAAAGCGGCAGGATAATTCCTTTTAACAGTCTGGGAGGTGACGGGATTTTACAGGGATTTAAGGTAGATAAATTAAAGATTAACGGAAGTGAAAAGCCGAATAATATTTATGCGGGAATCTGTAAAAATGTTTTAAAAGGAGATGTAAAAGCAATAGTTCCGTATGCGATAATAAACAGTTGAAGATTGTGAGGTCAGAAATGAAACTTAGCGCCATTATTATCAAAATTAAAATGTTTTTTCTCAGCGAAAACGATATATTTTACATTAACGGAAGCGATACGCTTCCCCCTCCGCTTACAAAAGCCGAGGAAAAAATTATTATGGATAAAATTGTAAGCGGAGACGAAAAAGCCCGTGAACCGCTTATTGTACATAACCTGCGGCTTGTCGTTTATATTGCTAAAAAATTCGAGTCACCCAGCGCAAATGCCGAGGATTTGATTTCAATCGGGACAATCGGGTTGATCAAAGCGGTAAACACATTTTCTCCCGAAAAAAATATTAAACTTGCGACTTATGCATCCAGATGTATTGAAAACGAAATTTTAATGTTTTTGCGAAAATCTTCTCAACTTAAAAATGAGGTTTCAATTGATGAACCGCTGAATACTGACTGGGACGGAAACGAACTGCTGTTGTGTGACGTTTTAGGCAGCGACCCCGACGATATTAACACAAATATTGAAACCGAGCTTGAGAGAAGTCTTGTTTTAAGCGCGGTAAACAACCTTAACGAACGTGAATGTCTGATAATGCAGCTTAGGTTTGGTCTTAACGGTAAAAAAGAGCACACACAAAAGCAGGTTGCCGATATGCTTGGCATTTCGCAGTCGTATATTTCACGCCTTGAAAAGAAAATCATTAAACAGCTCAAAACTCAACTCGACAAAGCGGTTTAAAATTTATGCAAAAAAGACCTGACGCCTTGCGGTATCAGGTCTTTTTTTAAACGAGAACATTAGACGGAGAAGTTGATGACTTGGCACTGTCGGTCGGTATAGTTTCGGATTGGCTTGTTGTTCCCTCTTCATTGCCGATAAAGCCATCGGTATCAGATATCTTACCGTTTGAAGAGTCATCGCCAACGTCTTCCGCATCGCTCATTACGTCGGAACCGGCCTCCGAAACGACAGAACCGGCGTCCGAAACGACAGAACCGGCGTCCGAAACGACTTCTCCTGCTACTGACCCGGCGTCAGATACAGCGTCTTCAGCTCCGCAGCCGGTCAACATACCGGCCATAATAAGCCCCAAAAGGGCTGCACATAGATATTTTTTCATAAAATTCACCCTGATATAAAATAATGGTGTCGTTTATAGCGACACCATTATTTTTATCATAATTTTTAATTTTATTTATCACTTTTTATAACTACGTGCGGATACGGAATTGTTATATTATTTTTAGCAAATTCTGTAATTACATTTTCCTGCATATAGTAATAAACATCGTAATAATCATCGGGATTTACCCATATCATCACTACAATTTCTATACCGCTTTCAAGATGTTGGCCTACGTGAACTTCCGGCATTGGATCCCTAATAACCTTGTCGTTTTTAAAAATCAACTCAAGCAAAAGGCTCTTAACCTTTGATATATCGTCATCATAACTGACGGTGTAGGTCAAATCCACTCGTCGACGGTCAACCATAGTACAGTTGACAACATTGTTTGTTGTAAGACGTGAGTTCGGTATTGTGACAATTTTATTATCAAGAGTGTGAATAGTCGTGAAAAATATTTTGATGCTTGTCACTCTGCCCTTTAAGCCCTCAAATTCAAGAATATCGCCTGCAACAAATGGTTTATTGAACAGGATAATCATACCGCTTGCCAGGTTGCTTAGACTGTCCTGTAGTGCAAGACCTGCCGTTAATGCCGCAGCACCGACCGCTGTTATGAGCGACGCTACATTTACTCCTATAGTTGCAAGCGCAGTAATTGCCACGATTAAATAAAACAAAACCTTTAACAATGACATTACAAATGTAACGGCTGTTAAATCTATACTTGTTTTTTGCAGAATATTCTTGATTAGGCGAATGATAATTTTTGAAATTACTACGCCTATTACAATGACTGCAATAAATGATAACAAATGCGGTAAGAAATCCACAATTGATTGATAAATTTTTTCCATAATTATTATTCCTCAATAACTTTTTCAGAAACGAGTTCGCCGTTGTGCCAATGCTGAACGACAACTCTGCCCATACTGTCAAATTTAACGCTTTTTCCCTCTCGAACACCGTCAACGTATGTGCATACATCGAGGAAATTTCCGTCTTTATCAAAGCGTGCGCCGATGTTTTCCGGCTTATTATCGTTCCATTTTCCGATATGCATTGTTCCGTCGCTCAGGCGGTAACCCACGCCGCTGCCGCTGCGTTTTCCGTTTTTCCAGTTACCGACATAATTAATGCTGCCCTCTTTGTAATAGCAAACGCCGAAACCGTCTTTTTTATCTTCTAAATATTCGCCGTCATATACTGTTACGCCGTCAGCATTAACGGTTCTGCCTCTGCCCGTTCTGAGATTATTATCATCAAGTTCTCCGTAGTAGAGATAACGTCCTGCAGGCTTTTGGATTACCATATCACATTTTGGTGATTTGGCTTTTTCAAACGATGAATCCTCGTCGTCACTTTCTTGTGTATATTCGCTTATTTCCTCAGAAATATTTTTATTTTCTTCCTTGGAACTGTTCTCGGTGGCATTCGACATGTCTTCCTTGGAAACAACTTCGCTTTCAGCAAAATCTACGGCATTTTCCGATTGGCTGTCGGAATCGGTAGCATTTATCTCCTCTGCTTCAATTTGAGTTTGATCATTTTCACTGTGTTCAGCTTCGGGAACATATGTAGTTTCACCGATCGGTTGATTATCAGCAGTCAATTTACCTCCCTCTTCAGACGATTGATCATATAATTCATCGTTTGTGTGAATCAGAATTTCACCAAACAGGCTTTTGTTTGTCTTATGAGCTTCAGTAAGGATTTTTTCAATTTTATCATACGCAGAGTACGGCACTTCTTCATTGGAAGTTTCATCAGTTTGTAAAGTTTGTGTATCAACTTCCCGTACCGGTTCATCGGTCAGATAATCGGCATTAAACAAATCAATTTTGCCGTTTAACTTAAAGTCTGTTGTAAATCGATCTGCTTTAAAATGAAATCCGTCTAAAATTTTTTCAGACTCAATGCTGTCGTCTTCGGGAAAATCAGACGGTTTAAACTTTGCATCATACCAAATCATACCTGCATTTGAATAAACAAGAGCCTCACATTCTTGAGCAGGCATGGCAGTTGAAGGAAAAAGTGTAGCGGCTTTCCTGACTCCGTCAATATACTTTTCAAGCTTCAATACAAAAACGCCTGAAATTACTTTTGGATATATCACCGAAACTATTTTATTTTCATGATATACGCTGAAATACTCTGTTCTTTGCCAGATGTGTTTTTCGTTAAAATACTGACGCTTAATTATTATTTCATTATCATTGTATGTTATTACGCAGTAAATACCGTCAGAAAGCTTTTTCACCGTTTGATACGGCTTTTTATTTCGAGTGATTTTCCAAGATAGAGGGGCACCTGATTTTAACACATAGGAAATATTGTAAAGTTTTCCGAAAATGTTTATTTCTGACTTATCCTGCTGTGCAAATTCATTGGCATTAAAGTAATTTGCGCGAACTCCCGCCAGCGCGTCATCCTTAAAATCAAGCTTTTCAAAATCCGAAACAAGTACTGAGTAAATAAGTAAATCCTTAGAAAGTTTTTGTAAATCAGCTAACATAACGGTATCCTTTCCGAAATAACACAATATAAAAATTAAGGGCGAACATAGTCCGCCCCGTAATATGTAAAATAAATCAGATAGAAATTGACATTGCGATATTATAAAGCTCTTTATCAAATACACGCTTCATATCAAGCGCTTCGTTAATATCGAGGTCAACAATCTTGCCGTCACGCATTGCAATTACGCGGTTACCGATGTTCTGGTTGAGGAGCTGAACTGCCTTAAAGCCCATTTCACTGGCAACTACTCTGTCACGAAGTGTAGGAGAACCACCGCGCTGTACGTGACCGAGTACAGTAGCCCTGGCTTCAATACCGAGGCGCTGCTCAATATATTTTGCAAGGTCATTAACACCGCCGACACCCTCAGCTACAACAATGATAAAATGTTTCTTACCTGTTTTTTGTGTATTTATAATTCTTGCAATAACGTCTCGTTCTATATTGTATTCAACCTCGGGAACGAGAATTGCTGTCGCGCCTGTCGCAATACCTGTCTGAAGCGCAATGTCACCGCAGCGTCTGCCCATAACCTCGACGATTGAGCAACGGTCATGTGACTGAGCTGTATCTCTGATACGGTCAACCATCTGAATGGCCGTATTCATTGCCGTATCAAAGCCTACTGTGTACTCCGAGCAGGCAATATCGTTATCAATTGTGCCGGGAACACCGATACAGTTGATGCCCGCGCCTGTAAGATCGCGCGCACCTCTGAATGAGCCGTCGCCCCCGATTACAACAACGCCGCTGATACCGAGACTTCTGCAAAAATCCGCTGCCTTTTTAACACCTGCGGGAGTGTTGAACTCTTCGCTTCTGGCAGTATAGAGCATAGTACCGCCGTTGCCGATAATATCGGAAACACTTCTTAGATTCATTTCCTGAACGTCGCCGTTAAGCAAACCGTTGTAACCGCGGTAAACGCCGTAAACCTTCATTCCTTTATTTATACCTGCACGAACAACAGCTCTTACAGCCGCATTCATGCCCGGCGCGTCGCCGCCGCTTGTCAATACTGCTATTGCTTTTTGTGCCATAATAAACTACCTCCATAAGGTTATTACCTTTAGTTATTATAATACAATTAAAAAGTCTTTACAAGAGGAAATTGGAAAATTATAAAAATAATTTGTATTCTGAGAAAGCCCGATAATCTTAACAGATTGTTATAATTATTGTAATAATAAAATAAAACCCGACAAAACTTAGCTAATTCTTGACAATTACTTACGATAAGTTTATAATTTTTCATTGCAGTATTATTATCAAGATTAGAATAGTTAATTTTATTGCTAATTATATGAAAACAATTCTGTATAATTTTAACATAATTATTGACAAAAAGCTAATAATGTATTAGTATTATTTTAAAATAAATTTTTGATTATATATATGTATATATGAGGGGTTAATTTATGAACACGAAAAAGAAATTTAGTCAATTTAGCTTTAAAAATATATATCAACCATCAAAATTGAATATAGGAGGAGTACTGCCCGAGCTGGTACTTTTTTTTATTGCTTTTTTTATTGCATATTTTATTTTTATGTATTTAGATATTACCAATACAATTGACAATTCGGTTCTTTTTACAAAGGCGATTTTCAGCGGTAATTTCTTTAATTTTTATGACTTTACCATTGATAATGCAAGCACAAACTATCCTGCAAACTACGAAATTTTAGCTTATGTTCCTTTTGCTATTTGGAATCTCCCTCTTGCTATCGGAAATATGGCGTTTGGATTTGATTATATGCATTCCACTATTGCGCTTCTTTGGGCCAAAGGCATAATAGTAGTATTTGCAGTAATTACGCTTTTCTACATCTACAAAATTCTTCGTCTGTGCAGCGTAAGCAAAGATTTTTCAATGCTTGCCTGTTTTGTATTTGCGACAAGCATATTTTTCTTTTGGCCGACATTTTTGATTGTACAGATTGACCTTCCCGCTTTATTGCTTATGCTTATAGGAACATATTACTTCCTAAAGGACAATAATAAGCTTTTTATTCTGTTTTTTGCAATAGCTATCCCCTTTAAAATGTTTGCAATTTTTCTTTTTATTCCGCTTTTGCTTCTTAAAGAAAAAAGAATTATATTTATTGCGATTAAAACCATTTTTGTAATGGTTCCTCAACTTTTATGCAAAATTATGTTTATGGGAAGCGAAGCCTATAATTTTGCATTAACCTCGCAGTCAAAAGACGGAATGAACTCTATGTTTAATTTTACCGATATAATCGGTCCGAGAAAATTATCGCTGTTCATCGTTGCTTTTTTTGCAATTTGTGTTTTCTGCTATATCTATAAATATAACGACAAAAATCCGCAACTGAAGTTTTATCTTCCTATATATATAGCATCGCTTGTTTACGGGGCGCTGATGATTTTTGTTCAAACAAGAGGATATTGGGTCATTTATATTGCTCCGTTCCTGATTTTATCAATATTTATATCAGGAAAATTTATGAAGATGAATCTTTTGCTTGAACTTTTATCGGGCTTTAGCTTTTTTATGTGGTATTCGGTTGCCGGCGGCGGCGCTGCTCGTGATAAGAATATTGTATGGAGGCTTCTGCTGTATAAATTCAAGGAACAACCCGACAGAGATTCGCTTAAATACGGCAACCTTGACAAACTGTTTTCCGCTTTTGGACTTGACTCTTATGAATATCTTTTCTTTACTGTGTTTGTATGTTCACTTGCGGCAATTTTAATCACCTGCTGTCCGTTTTTCCTAAAGAATTTTGAAAAGGATACCTTCGTACACAGGGGTGTTATTATTATAAGACCGATATTCTTTCTTCTTATAATTGCTCTTTACATTTATGCTTATACGGCAACAACAAACCCTGTTATATATAATAATATCTACAAAGGCAATGTTTCATCGCAATGTGATTTGCTTAGTGATAATATAGTCAGCCAAAATTTAAACTTTGACAAAGACTACCGTCTTGAAGAACTTCAAGTCGTTTTTGATAACAGCAATCCATCAAGGAACAACTTCTGCTCGGTTATTGTTGAGATTAATAATACCGAAACAAATGAGAATATTTTTACAAAACGTGTAGGATGTTCAATGATAAAAGACGGTAAAGTTACTCAAATTAAATTGGACAAGCTCAAAGTAAAAGCGAGTGATACTTATGAAATCAAATTCACCGCGCTTGACGGTGTGGATGAAAGTATTATAGGCTACAAAAACAGCATATCGCTGTATAAAACAAAAGAACTGAAAGACAAATCACATCCGGCTATTGAAAACGGCTTGAAAAAAGATTATAATCTATCTATAATGATAAGATAAAAACACGGAGGATATTATGACAAAACTTTATTTGGCAATTCCATGCTATAATGAGGAAGAGGTTTTACGCGATTCCGCCGGTAAACTTCTTAACAAGTATAATGCTATGATGGCGGAAAACAAGATTACAAACGACAGCAAAATTGTTTTTATTGACGACGGTTCTAAGGACAGTACGTGGAGCATAATCAAGGAGCTTCATAGTGAGAATCCCGTTTTTCAGGGTATTAAGCTCAGCCGCAACAGAGGGCATCAAAATGCTTTGCTTTGCGGTCTAATGACGCTCAAGGATAAGGCTGATGCCGTTATTTCAATTGATGCAGACTTACAGGACGACATTAATACATTTGACGAAATGGTTAAAAAATTTGAAGAAGGCTGTGACGTCGTTTACGGCGTTCGCTCAAAGCGTGAAACCGACACATTTTTTAAGCGTTTTACGGCAGAAGCTTTTTATAAAATTCTTGATAAAATGGGCGCCAAGGTTATTTTTAACCACGCCGATTTCAGATTGATGAGCAAAAGAGCACTGGAAGCTTTTTCTCTTTACAAAGAAACTAATATTTTTCTCAGAGGCATGGTTCCGCTTATCGGATTTAAGTCCGATATAGTTACATATGAACGTTCGGAGAGACTGGCGGGCGAAAGCAAATACCCGTTAAAAAAGATGCTCGCGCTTGCGTGGGAAGGAATTACTTCACTCAGTATTCAGCCCATAAGGCTCATTACTTGGCTTGGAGCCATTGTATTCTTGATAAGCATAATTATGATTATTTATTCACTTGTGAGCTATTTCTGCGGCTTTGCTCAATCGGGCTGGGCAAGTACGTTGTGCTCAATCTGGGCAATCGGAGGACTCCAGCTTTTGGCTATCGGCATTATAGGTGAATACATCGGTAAGGTTTATCTTGAAGTTAAAAGACGCCCCAGATATATTGTGGATGAGTTCCTTGAAGATTAATCAGAATAAATAAATCAAAAAGATGTTTAGTTTTAAAAGCGTACGTTTAAAGCGTGCGCTTTGTTTTTTTATTGAGAGTATTGTATAAAAATAAATCTAACATATTGAACTTAATATATACAATATGTTATAATATTTTAAATATTATTTAAGAGGTATATTTATGAATATCAAAAAGCTTTCCGGAAGAAACTCTGCTATGGATATAATCAGGATAGTGGCCGTATTCTGCGTGATATCTGTGCATTTTTTCCTGCATAACGGTTTCTACAGCGAGCCTGTACAGGGACTCCCGATGTATATTATGGTGTTAATGAGAACAATGTTTACCGTATGTGTTCCGCTTTTCATCATACTTACTGGATACCTGATGAGCAAAAAAACGCTCAGCAAAAGCTATTATAAGGGTATTGTAAAAACGCTGATTACTTTTGTGCTGGCAACTATTGTCTGCATGGTATTCAAATCTGTTTACAGCAACGAACCCTTTACTATTAAAACATTGATTTTTAGCACGCTTGACTTTACCGGAGCAAACTACTCATGGTATGTTGAAATGTACATAGGTTTGTTTTTAATTATACCTTTTTTAAATTTGGCTTATAACGGATTAAAATCAAAAAAACACAAGCAGGTGCTTGTACTTACATTTATAGTCATAACAATTTTGCCGTCGCTTTTTAACATTTTTAATTTTGATACAGTTTCTTGGTGGGCAAGCCCCGCATCTTCCGATGAATTCGCAAAACTGATTCCCTCTTGGTGGATAGGCTTTTATCCTGTTACTTATTACTTTACGGGCTGTTATATTCGTGAATACGGCTTTAAGATTCCCACAAAAAGTTTGATTGTATTATTTATTATAAGCGTAATTTTATTTGGAAGTTTCAATTTTTACAGAAGTTATCACACCCAATTCAAATCCGGCTCGTATATATATTGGTACGGTATTGAATCCTATGTGCTTTCAGCGCTTTTGTTTGTAATACTAAGCAGAATCAAAAGTAAAAGTTTTTCCGCAACTGCAAAACTTATTCTATGGAAAATTTCAGACTTGGTTTTGGGAATATATTTGCTCTCATACGTATTTGATTCTGTAATTTATCCGCAGCTTAACAGCCAAGTTACCGTGATGACAGACAGGCTGCCTTATTACTTTGTAACCGTTCCTGCTGTCTTTATTTTATCAGCCTTTGCAGCGGCAGTCCTGCTTGTTGTTGAAAAGCTTATTGTAAAGACTTATTATTTTATCAAATCACTGCTTATAAAAACCTATCACGGACTGAACAAATTTGAAAGAATGGACATTTTATTTGTAATTTTGTTCGCGGGCGGAATTATACTTTCAATTTGGAAATGCTTTTACGGATTCGGCGGCAACGATGAAGCATTTTATCTTACAGTTCCGCACCGTTTTCTTATGGGGGACGCCCCGTTTAGAGATGAATGGCATTTATCACAGATGTCGGGATTATTACTTATGCCGTTTGTATGGCTTTACACAACAATAACCGGCTCCACCGAAGGAATTATACTTGCAGCAAGGTTTGCTTACATTGTTTTTCACTCTGCCGTGTCTCTTGCAATTTATATCAGAATCCGCAGATACGGATATATATCGTTATTTGCTTCGGTTCTGTATCTAATCTTCACCCCGTTTAACATAATGGCGCTAAGCTACAACACAATGGGACTTGATTTTGTAACGCTTACAGGTGTTGTTATGGGTACGGCAGGCTATAAAAAGAAACTGCCGATTATACTGTCCGGTCTTGCGTTTGCCGCAGCCGTTTTATGCTCGCCGTATCTTTTGGCTGCGTACTTGTTATACTTTATATGTATGATTGTACATCAATTAATCAGAAATAAAAATATAAACTTTGTTTTAAAGAGTAAGCTGTTTGCGCCGAGAACTTTTGGGTTCTTTACATTGGGCGCCGCAATACTCGCCGCTGTATTTTTCATTTTCGTTTTTACAAGGGAAAGCATTACCGATATTTTTAACAATTTGCCGTATCTGCTGACAGACCCCGAACATCCGCAGCTGTCAATATTGACGCAGTTTAGCCGTTATTTTTCCTCTATATTTAATGAGGCTGAAAACTTTAAATTCGGCATTATTGCTTACTTAATTGTTTTGTTGACGATGTCACTTGATAAAAAACGAAAAAATCACCGCAGTATTTATCTTATTGCCTCGGCAGGCGTCAGCATATACAGTTTGTTTGTATTTTTGCCCGATTCGGCGACAAGTACGTTCAATTCAATTATGTACCCTATGATATTTACGGGAATTACATCATATATTTTATGTAATAATAAACTTAAAAATCTTTTCGCCGGTTTGTTTGTCCTCGGCATAATTTACTCATTCGCTTTGGCTTTAACATCAAACCAATACTTTTATGTTATATCTATGGCTTCGGCTTCAACAAATATTGCAAGTTTTGTATTCCTTTCGCAAATTATAAGAGAGCTTAAAGAAAGACCGGATGATGTTACTTATCCTAAGCTTTCAAAACAAATCAGCTTTGTTTTTATCGCATTTCTAATTGGAATGCAGTCGTTTGTTCAGCTGTATTCCAAAACAAATCACGTATTTTGGGAGAGCGGCAACACAAGCGTTTTGACAAGCAAAATTGACGAAGGCCCGGCAAAAGGAATTTACACAAACGCAAACAATTATAATGATTACAGTCAGATTTACTACGACCTAAAAGCCTTTTGCGACGGAAAAGAGAAGAAAAACACCCTATTTTTGACTTCGCGCACATGGTGTTATCTTGCCGCTGAGGATATGCCATACGGAACTTTGTCAGCATGGATAAGCGAATCAATACCGGAAAACATAAATCGACTAAAGACCTACTATACAGTAAACGCTGATAAAACACCTGAATACATATATATTCCCAAAAACTCACAATGGGATGTAACTACACTTTATAATGACGCTTCAGTAAGCGGTTACAACGTTAAAGAGAGTGAATATAGCTATCAACTTGAGAAAATCAACTAAAATTCGCTTTAATATGCTAAAATTATCAGCAATATAAAACTTGTTTTTTTTACAAATTTATGATATATTAAATATTAACGGCTTATTTAAGCAAATCACCTAATAATCTATCGGGGGTAAGTATAAATGGATATTACTAAATCATATAACGAATGGCTTGCTAATGCGGTTGATGATGCGGATCTTATTTCTGAACTCAAAAGCATTAAAGATGATGAAAATGAAATTCATGAAAGATTTTACACTTCGCTTAAATTCGGTACAGCCGGTTTGAGAGGTATTATCGGCGCCGGCACAAACAGAATGAATATTTACGTTGTAAGACAGGCTACTCAGGGTCTTGCCAACTATGTTCTTTCAAAATACGGCAAGGGTTCTGTTGCAATATCGCATGACAGCAGAATTAAAGCTGATTTGTTTATGATTGAGGCTGCCAGAGTGTTGGCTGCCAACGGTATTAAAGTTTATATTACTAAGGAATTGGAGCCTACTCCTGTACTTTCTTATCTTGTTCGCTACTTTAAATGTCAGGCAGGCATTATGATTACCGCAAGTCATAACCCTGCTGCATATAACGGCTATAAAGCTTACGGTGAAGACGGCTGTCAGATGACGGATGTGGCTGCTTCGGCTGTTTATGATGAGATTTGCAAACTCGATATTTTTAAAGATGTTAAGATTGCTGATTTTGATGAGGCTGTAAAGAGCGGAATCATTGAATATGTTGACGACAGCGTTTACGATTCTTATCTTGAAAAGGTAATGGAACAACAAGTTAACCCCGGCATTTGCAAAGGTGCTGACCTAAAGGTAGTTTATACGCCTCTCAACGGTACCGGCAATAAACTTGTAAGAAAAGTTCTTGATAAAATCGGCGTTGCGGATGTCGAAATTGTAAAAGAACAGGAACTCCCCGACGGCAATTTTACCACTTGCCCCTACCCCAACCCTGAAATTAAAGAAGCTTTGCAAAAAGGACTTGAGCTTTGCGAAAAAGTTCAGCCCGATTTACTTCTTGCTACCGACCCCGACGCAGACAGAGTCGGAATTGCAGTCAAGGATTACGACGGCAGTTACAGACTTATTTCAGGTAACGAAAACGGTGTTATGCTCACAAACTATATTCTTTCCTGCAAAAAATCAAACAGTACATTGCCCGAAAAACCCGTTGTGGTTAAAACAATAGTAACAACTAAACTCATAGACAAACTTTGCCAAAAGTATGGCTGTGAACTCAAAAACGTGCTTACCGGATTTAAATATATCGGTGAGGTAATTCTTAATCTTGAAAAGAAGCATGAAGAAAACAGATATCTGTTCGGCTTTGAAGAGAGCTACGGCTATCTTTCGGGAACATATGTAAGAGATAAGGACGCTGTTGTCGCTTCTATGCTCGTATGCGAGATGGCTGCTTACTATAAAAAACAGGGCAAGTCTCTTGCGCAGGTAATAGACGGACTTTATGAAGAATTCGGTTACTACCTTAACCAGACTTATTCATTTGAGTTTGACGGCGCGGCAGGTATGAAGAAGATGGAAGAGATTATGACAACAGTCAGAAACAATACTCCTTCTGATGTTGCCGGTTACAAGGTAGTTAAAGTCAGCGATTATTTTCTTAAGAAAGAACACGACATTGTTAGCGGTACAACTGCCGATATTGATCTTCCAACTTCAAACGTTATTGCACTTCACCTTGAAGGCGACAATGCAGTTATTATCCGTCCGAGTGGTACAGAGCCAAAGATTAAACTATATATCACTTCTGTTGGAAAGGACAAAGACGAAGCACACAGTATTTGCGACGCGCTTGTTAAATCATCAAAAGAAATTCTCGGAATTAAATAAATCAGTTATGTAAAGCCGTCCGTGTGGGCGGCTTTTTTATATACAAAATATATGAAATTACTTAAAGATTAACAAATAATAAAACGCAGGCTATGTAATAATAACCTGCGTTTTTTGATATTAATTATTTAGTTAACAAACAATTTTTCGATACTATTTTTCTGAAATAGTAAGATTTGCTTTGTAACTGCCGTAAACCCAGCAACTATCTGCCCCTTCAATTTTAAATGATACGGGCATCTGTACCGAACCCATTGTGCCCTGTGAATCGGACAAATTGACAATAGCTGTTATTTGGTCAGACTTTAAATCATCAATTTGATTTTTAGGTCCATATACTTCAATCGTTATATTCTGTTGAGTTACTTCAGCTGCATAATCGGCAGACAATCCCTCGACAGTAAATTTATCTACCTCAATCTTTTTGGAAGTGAATCCGCTTAAATCAAGAGTAACTTTCGCAGTTGTCGAGTTGCTCAAATTCCTGCAATCGCCCGGAATATCAATACCAAGTGAGTCAAAGGTCTTTTGGTTATTCTTGAGTGTATTGAAGTCGATAGCCTCAAGCTGTACCGAATCAGTCTTAGAAATAACATCTTGCGGACCTGCGAGAAGAATCTCGGATGGTTCTATTTTTATTAAATCATCGGAAATCTCAAGACCTTCCGGTTTATTAATAAACACCGTCTGCACCTTTACTGTTTTTTCCGGAAGAACAGTCACAGTAACCGTAACGTTGCTCATATCCATTGTTATAAGGTCTGTGGACAGCTTGTTATTGTCCTTGTCATACAGCACAAGCTGTGCTTCGGTGGTTACACTGTCTGTTAAAGAACCGTCAATTTCGGTCACCGCGCACACTCTGTCTATCTTTGATATTTCGCTCTGCGGACCGGAAACAACTACAGATTTTGATGACAACGAAGTGTAGCCGTAGTACCCGTCAGAAACTTTATAGACAACGTTGCTGTCCTGAATTTGAAATGTACTTTCTCTAAAATAATCAACAGTAACATTGATTGACGAAGGCACAACCGTTGAAGCAATCTGAAAATTGCTCGATGGGTTCGTTTTAGAAGCGGTAACCGGAATAGAATAGTTACCGGCCGAATTAATAGACGTTGCCGAAGCAGTTACTGTTATATCTTTTTCCGTCAGCATACCAAGCACGGTCCTGTTTCCTGTAACGGTAACAGACGCAGTCGGCTGATCGGATGAAAATACCTGCAAACCGCTGTTTAAAGCCTCGTCAGAAAGCTCTATTTGGATTGGTATATTATTTATGGGAACGCTTGTATCCGTTGATCCGCCCATACTCATATATATCCATATTGAAATTGAAATTAAAATTGCAATTACAAACAAAAACTTGTTGTTCTGCATCAATTTTGTTAAGGAGAGTTTTGTTTTATCTTTCAATCTCTTCCCCTCCTTAAATGCTTGTGAGATTTTTCATTTTCCTCGTCTTCAGGAGTTTCACCAAGCAGAAGTTCTTCAAGCTTTGTTACAAGTGAATCCCTTGTAAAATCTCTGAGTAAAATGCCGTTAATGGCAAGGGAAATCACACCGGTTTCTTCACTTACCACCAAAACAACCGCATCGCTTTGTTCACTGATTCCCAAAGCAGCTCTGTGACGTGTTCCCAAATTGATATCAACGTTTTTATTATCCGTAAGCGGCAATATACAACCTGCCGCAAACAGTTTGCCGTCACGAATAATACTGGCGCCGTCGTGAAGAGGAGCTTTGTTAAAAAAGATATTGCCAAACAGCGCTACCGACGTTTCGGCATCAACTATTGTGCCTGTCGCCGCAATATCTGAAAGCATTGTTTCACGCTCAAATACAAGCAACGCACCTGTATGCGAACGTGAAAACAAAACTGCGGTATCGGCAGCGTCTATTATGGATTTCCTAACAGCTTTTTTCCATTCATCCGATTTACCGTGTTTGGTAAAAAATTTTAAATATTTTTTATATGTGTTATTACGTCCCATTTGCTCCAGTGCTTTTCTGATTTCGGGCTGGAATATAATTGCTATCAATATTACTGCCGCTTCAAAGAACATTCTCAGTAATGACGACATCATAACAAGACCGAATAGTGATGATAAAAAGTAGATGATAAACAGGACTAAAACGCCCTTTAAAAGCTGAACGGCACGGGTCTCACGAATAAGTTTAAACAAGCCAAATATGATGAGCGCAATTGCAATGATGTCAACAATATCTCTGATTTGTATTGTTTTTAACAATGACAAAAGGCTTTCAAAAAAATTCAATGTGCCATCCCCTTTCTTATTTTTCCTTTTTATTTTAACACACCTTTAACAATAATTGCAACCTTTTCAATACTTTTTTAAAGCACTAATTTTGCGTACGCACGCAGAAAAATAATCAACATTTTGCACAGTGGTAAAAGCAGACATTACTGCACGTACCGTGCCGGTATTTTCCGTATTGAAAAAATTGTGAGCCAAGGGAGCGCAATGAAGCCCCGCTCTTGTTGCAATATTATATCTGTTGTTTAAAATTTGGGCAGTTTCTTCGCTGTCCATACCTTCAATATTAAACGATATTACAGGGACAAAACGCTGAACATCCGGCCGCTGTGTATATAGTATAACACCATTTATACGGCTTAAATTGTCATATAAACGTGCGGCGAGATATATTTCGTCTTTAAGCAGCTTTTGCGGCGTCCTTTTAATGACAAACTTTATGCCTTCATTAAGTCCGCATATTCCCGACAGATTCGGTGTTCCGCTTTCAAATTTATCTGGCAATAGTTCGGGTTGAGCACGGTTTGCAGACTGACTTCCCGTCCCTCCCTGTATAAGACTTTCCGGAATATTATCGCTGTTTATAATGAGTAATCCCGTACCCATCGGACCGTAAAGGCTTTTGTGACCTGCCGTGCACAAAAAATCAATACTGCTGTTTTGCAAATCATAGTCAATTACGCCTGCCGTTTGAGCGGCATCTGTACAAAACAGTATTCCGTAAATCCTGCAAAGTGCGGCTATCCGCTCAACAGGAAGCGTCACGCCGAAAACATTTGATGCGTGGGTACAAATTACAAGCCGAGTGTTGTCACGTATAGCTTTACGGAAATTGTCTATTGTAGCTTCATCGTCACCAAAAACAAAGTCAGCTACAGAATAGTCCACTCCCTTGTTTTTGAGAAATTCAAGCGGTCGCACAACGGCGTTGTGCTCCAGCGATGATATAACGGCATGGTCTCCGTTGTTAAGCACCCCTTTTATTACCGTGTTCAGCGCCATTGTACAGTTGTTTGTAAAAATTACATTTTCTGGGGTTTTACTGTTGAACAATTTTGCAGCATTTTGCCTGCACTCAAAGACTTTTTCAGCAGCTTTAATCGACATTGAGTGACCGCTTCTGCCGGGGTTTGCCGCATATAAACGCATTGCATTGTTTACGGCGTTTATCACAGACTGCGGCTTTGGGTAAGTTGTGGCGCCGTTGTCAAAGTATATCATTGTATATCAACGGCAGCCGTACCGAGTATGGGGATTTTGTATCTGCCGATTATCTCCATTGCAAATTCAAAATCCGCAGGGACGAAGAGACTGTATCCGCAGGACTTTTGGCGAAGTTTCAGCGGAGTTCTGACAAGTTTTGATATAATCCCGTTGTTCCTCAGCAATTCCCTGCACTTCATGGCAAGCGTAACCGAGCCAAACATTATTAAGTTTTTATCCATAATTTTCACCTTTCTTTATTTTAAAATAACACTTGTACATTACATTGTATGAGAAATAGTGAAATGTGGGACAAAATACTTATTGTTTATTTGCACTTTCACAAAACAAATTTACGTTTACATTCAGAAAAAAGACAGATTTTATCTGACCTTTAAAAAGTTGATATTCAGATTTTGTAAAATAAACTGAAAGCCGGCGTCATAAGGCGCCGGCAGGTAAAACTTATTAAGTTAAGGTATAGTCACCGTTTGACAGGTGATCTTATTTGATATTTTCACTTATAAGTGAGTATAAAACTATACTTCCGCTTTCAAGCGAGTTTTTTACATCTATGATTCTCTGATTTGATGAACCTCGAAACGACAATGAAATATCG
This sequence comes from uncultured Ruminococcus sp., assembly GCA_904393835.1. Classification (GTDB taxonomy): domain Bacteria; phylum Bacillota; class Clostridia; order Oscillospirales; family Acutalibacteraceae; genus Ruminococcoides. The sequence goes on from CAJFNC010000011.1 coordinate 31,000, forward strand.
TATAAATCCTGTTTGAACTCTCCGTCGACGAGGACATCTATCATATAGAGCATTTCATCGGTACATTCACAGCGCGCACGACTGTCCACTGTCAGTTCCTCAAAGGTGTAGCCCGAATAGCACCAAATATTCTTTTGAGGAAGCTCTGCACGGATACGTCGAAGTAAATCGACAAGGACACGCTGATTTTGCGGTTCAAAAGGTTCTCCGCCCAAAAGCGAAAAGCCGTCGATAAAATCCGGTGTAAGGTAGGAAATAATCGTATCTTCCGTTTCTTTTGTAAACGGCTTACCGTAGTTAAAATCCCATGTTTCCGAATTAAAACAGTTTTTGCAATGGTGTGTGCATCCCGACACAAACAACGAAACGCGCACACCCTCGCCGTTTGCAATATCGCAATTTTTTATTTCTCCGTAATTCATTAGAGGTGGAGCACCCTTTCTTTGATCTCCTGGGTTCTTCCCTGATTCCAGAACTGCGTACCTATGTATCCGCAGGTTCTGCGGGCTACGTTCATCTTATCCTGATCCCTGTTGTGGCAGTTAGGACATTCCCATACAAGTTTGCCGTCATCTTCTACTATGTTGATTTCTCCGTCATAACCGCAAACCTGGCAGTAGTCGCTCTTTGTGTTGAGCTCGGCATACATAATATTATCATAAATGAATTTGATAACCTGCAAAACCGCCGGGATGTTCTGCTGCATATTGGGCACCTCTACATAACTGATTGCACCGCCCGGAGAAAGAGCCTGGAACTCAGATTCGAGCTTGAGTTTGTCAAAAGCATTGATTTTTTCGGTAACGTGAACGTGATAGCTGTTTGTTATGTAATTTTTATCGGTTACACCTTTGATAATACCAAAACGCTTTTGCAGACATTTTGAGAACTTATATGTTGTGCTTTCAAGAGGCGTGCCGTAAAGGCTGTAATCAATATTTTCTGCCTCTTTCCACTTTTTACAATAATCGTTGAGCTTCTGCATAATCTCAAGACCGAGTTTTTTGCCTTCGGGCTCTGTGAGTTTTTTGCCGTTGAGGCTGTAAACGCATTCCCAAAGTCCTGCGTATCCGAGTGAAAGCGTTGAGTAACCTCCGTGAAGAAGTTTATCAATTTTTTCGCCTTTCTTGAGTCTTGCAAGCGCGCCGTACTGCCAAAGGATAGGAGCCGCATCGGACAATGTACCCTCGAGTCTTTCGTGGCGGCACTGTAATGCGCGGTGGCAAAGCTCCATACGCTCATCAAAGATTTTCCAGAACTTGTTTATATCTCTGTTTGCGCTCAAGCCGATATCAATAAGATTGACAGTTACAACACCCTGGTTGAATCTGCCGTAATATTTCGGCTTGCCGTTTTCGTCAACGTACGGTGTAAGAAAGCTGCGGCAACCCATACAGGTGTAACAATGACCTTCGCCGTTTTTGTCAATTTTATTCTGAAGCATTACCTTTTCTGAGATATAGTCGGGAACCATTCTCTTGGCGGTACACTTTGCGGCAAGCTCTGTCAAATACCAATACTTGCTGTCCTCGGTGATATTGTCCTCTTCGAGAACATATATAAGCTTTGGAAACGCTGGTGTAATCCACACGCCTGCTTCGTTTTTTACGCCCTGATAACGCTGCTTTAAAGTTTCTTCGATAATCATTGCGAGGTCGTGCTTTTCCTGCTCGTTTTTAGCCTCATTGAGGTACATAAACACTGTTACAAACGGAGCCTGACCGTTTGTTGTAAGCAGTGTTACAACCTGATACTGAATTGTCTGAACGCCTCTGTTTACCTCTTTGCGCAAACGTTTTTCAACAATATTATTAATTTTTTCTTCGCTGACTTCCACTCCGAGCTCTTCAATTTCTGCAAGAGTTTCACGGCGAATTTTTTCTCTTGAAATCTGCACAAACGGCGCAAGATGAGCAAGGCTTATGCTCTGTCCGCCGTACTGGTTACTTGCAACCTGCGCGATAATCTGAGTTGCAATGTTGCAGGCAGTTGAAAAGCTGTGCGGTTTTTCAATAAGGGTATCGCTGATTACCGTACCGTTCTGCAGCATATCCTCAAGATTTACGAGGTCGCAGTTGTGCATATGCTGAGCAAAATAATCTGCATCGTGAAAGTGAATAAGTCCCTCTTTATCAGCCTCCACAATATCGGGAGGAAGCAAAATTCTTCTTGTAAGGTCTCGGCTTACCTCGCCTGCCATATAGTCGCGCTGAACGCTGTTAACAGTCGGGTTTTTGTTTGAATTTTCCTGTTTAACCTCTTCATTGTTGCACTCAATAAGAGAAAGAATTTTGTTATCGGTTGTATTTGCCTTTCTGATGAGCGAACGATTGTAGCGGTATCTTACATACCGTCTTGCAAGTTCAAACGCGCCCTTTGCCATGAGTTGATCCTCAACCATATCCTGAATTTCTTCAACGGAAACAGCTCTATTCATTTTATTGCACTTGTACTCAACATAGTCAGCAATATCATTTATCTGTTCATCGGTCAAAAAACGCTTTTCACCGGAATTGTTAGCTTTCTTTACCGCGTTTATGATTTTTTCAATGTTAAAATCCTCTTCAGAACCGTTACGCTTAATAATTTTCATAATATTACCCTTTCAATATCAATTAATTTGGTATGTTATGTTTTTTCGTTGCAAGATATATTATACAGCAGAAGTTTTAAAAAAGCTGTTGCAAAAGCAACAATTTCCTGCTATAATAACTATATATAGTGTATGAGATAAAAATGCAACACATTATGGAGTGGTTAAAATGATTCGTAATAAATTTGAAACATTATTCAATAATATTGATTTAATGGGCGTTAGAGAGTGTTTTCAACCCGTAAAAAAGGAGTACGCCAAGGGCGAAAACATTACAATTTCTTTACCCGGAAATAACAATATTGGAATAATCACCGGTGGTACTGTATATCTTGTGACGATCAACTGTGACGGTCAACGCAGGATACTTGAATACTACACAAACGGTGATATTATAGGGCAGGAACTTCTTCCGGGATTTGAAAACAAGGTATTTTACTTTTTTGCGAAAAGCGCCTGCACTATTGAATTTATAAAATATAACAAACTTATTACGCCCTGTAAAAATAACTGTTCAAAGCATATCGCGCTGATTGACGAATTTATGAGAAAGCAAGATGAGAAGCAGATTATACACCTTGACATATTGATGCAAAAGAGTGTAAGAGATAAATTGATTACGTTTTTTGAATATTTGTCCGCTAAAAAAGGCACGGCTAAATTTACCGTACCTCTGCCGTTTACCGATCTTGCAGATTATCTGTCTGTTGACAGGAGCGCAATGATGCGTGAACTGACTAAAATGAACAATGATAATATTATAATTTCAAACAAAAGAAAAATAACGCTTTTAAAAGAATTAAAGGAATAATATTTTTCACAAATTTTTTGATGTATTTTGTGTAGTTTAAATATCTTTTAAATTATAATTCCGTAATGAAATAATAAGAAAAATATTTCAGAATGATTAGGGTGATTTTTATGAAAATAATTTTTTTAGATGTTGACGGAGTGCTAAATTGCATTGAGTATGTTAAACAATTCGGAAAATTCGGATTTATTGTTGATCCCGTGAGAATGGAATATTTAAAGGAAATTGTTGAAAACACGGGTGCAAAAATAGTTCTTTCAACCTCGTGGCGCGAATACTGGGATAAAAATATGATTAACTGCAAAGAAATCGGGTTTAAAATAACCGAAACGTTTCTTGAGTACGATTTATTTATCTACGACAAAACCCCGTATATTAACTTTGAACGTGAACGCGAAATAAAAGCCTGGCTTGACAGCCATGATACCATTGCAAACTATGTTGTGCTCGACGATCTTGAGATGGACGCTGACTTTCTCGACGGGCATTTTGTTATGACTCACGATGAAAACGGCGGGCTTTGCGAAGCTGACGTAAAACAAGCCATTGAGATACTTAACAAATGATTAAAAACGCTTTGAAGCTTTATATGCCTCAAAGCGTTTAATTTATCCCAGCCGATTTTTAAAATCCTTATAGCCAAAGTCGGTAAGCTTTATCAATTCGCCGTTTAGTGATAATTTGTAAATATCAGGGAGCGGCATACCGTTGAAGGTATTGTTTTTACAGGTGGTGTATATAGCCATATCGCCGAATAAAAGAAGCTCGTTTTCGCTCAGCGGTTCATCAAATGAATAGTCGCCTATTATATCACCCGACAGGCAGGTGGGACCTGCAAGGCGGTAAACATAAGCGTCAGGCTTTTCATGTTCAGCATTGTAAAGAGGAGGCATATACGGCATTTCAATTACATCCGGCATATGGCAAGCTGCGCTTGAGTCAAGAACGGCAATTTTGACACCGTTATTTCTAATTATGTCAAGCACGCGTGTTGCCAAATATCCTGCATTGAGGGCTACTGCCTCTCCCGGTTCTATATAGACCTGTACGCCCCATTTATTTTCCGCGTATAAAATACATTTTTCAAGCTTGGCAATGTCATAATCACGTCGGGTAATGTGGTGTCCGCCGCCGATATTAAGCCACTTCATTTTCGGCATAATATCACCGAATTTATCTTCTGCCGCCTGCAATGTAGTTTCGAGCGCATCGGAATTTTGTTCGCATAGGGTATGAAAATGAAGTCCGTCAAGCAGTTGCAAGAGCTCCGAAGTAATGTTTTTATCCCACTCTTCCCTTGTTGTTCCGAGACGGCTGCCCGATGCACAAGGGTCATATATTTCGTGTCCCTCCTGCGTAGAACATTCCGGATTTATACGCAGACCGATACTCTTTCCGCTGCTTTTTGCTTTTACACCGAATTTTTCAAGCTGTCTTATCGAGTTAAACACGATATGGTCGGCATAACTTAAAAGCTCGTCAAATTCATCATCGCGATAAGCGGCACAAAACACGTGCACCTCGCCCTTCGGCATTTCCTCTTTGCCGAGTCTCGCCTCAAATAATCCGCTCGCCTCCGTGCCCGAAAGATACTCGGAAATCAGCGGATAAAACTCAAAGTTTGAAAAAGCTTTTTGCGCCAAAAGAATTTTACAGCCGGTGTTTTTCATAACCGACGCTAAAATTTCGCAGTTGCGAATCAACGCCGACTCGTCGATTATATAACACGGCGTTTTTAATTTTCCGAAAAGCTGTGACGGAGATTTTCCATTAAGAGATTCAAACGGCGGTCGCGTGTCAATTTTTCTGCTCATCAGTCCACCAAAACAGGGTTGTGATTTTCTCTTTTCGGCAGACCGTATTTATCAAGAGCGTCAAGGAACGGATCCGGGTCAAACTCCTCAACTGTATATACGCCCGGTTTATTCCACTTGCCTGTAAGCAGCATCATTGCTCCGCACATTGCGGGAACGCCTGTGGTGTAACTGACAGCCTGGCTTTGAACCTCTCTGTAACATTCTTGATGGTCGCACACATTGTAGATATAGTATGATTTATTCTTGCCGTCCTTTTTACCCGTAAAAATACAGCCAATATTTGTTTTTCCGTGTGTGCGGGGACCAAGGGTTGCTGGGTCGGGCAATAAGGCTTTTAAAAATTTAATCGGCACAATCTCGTGCCCTTCAAAATTAACGGGGGTTACAGACAGCATACCTACGTTCTCGAGACATTTCATATGTGTAAGATAGCTCTGTCCGAAAGTCATAAAAAATCTGATTCTCTTTACTTCGGGCATATTAATCGCGAGCGACTCGATTTCCTCATGGTGAAGCAGGTACATATCCTTTTCTCCCACACTGTCAAAATCATATTCACGCTTTATGCTCATTGCGGGAATTTCTACCCATTGTCCGTCTTCCCAGTAGCTGCCGGGCGCCGAAACCTCACGGAGATTAACCTCGGGATTAAAGTTTGTTGCAAAAGGATAGCCGTGGTCGCCGCCGTTGCAGTCGAGAATATCAATTGTGTCGATTGTATCAAACTCGTGCTTTTTTGCATAGGCGCAATATGCCTGAGTTACACCGGGGTCAAAACCGCAGCCGAGAAGCGCCGTAAGCCCTGCTTTTTCAAATTTTTCACGGTATGCCCACTGCCAGCTGTAATCAAAGTAAGCGGAGAAGCCTTTATCTTTGCAGCGTTTCTCGTAAATTTCACGCCATTTTGGATCGTCGGTGTCTTCGGGCTCGTAGTTTGCCGTATCCATATAATTTACTCCGCAGGCAAGACAAGCGTCCATAATAGTGAGATCCTGATACGGAAGCGCAATGTTCATAACCAAATCGGGTTTATATGAATTAATAAGGTCAATAACCTCCTGAACGTTGTCGGCGTTTACCTGTGCAGTTGTGATTTTGGTATCGGTTTTGCCTTTGAGCGACTCTGCCAGCGCCTCGCACTTTGAAACGGTTCGGCTGGCAATACAAAGCTCCGAAAAAACCTCGCTTACCTGACAACATTTTCTTATTGCAACTGCGGCAACTCCTCCGCAGCCGATTACAAGGACTCTGCTCATATTTATTCTCCTTTACTGTTAATTTAATGAAAGCAACAATTCTCTGAGTACTTTACAGGCAACGGCAGTAGAAGCGCCGCTGCTGTCGAGCATTGGTGCAAGTTCGTTTATATCTGCGCCTACTATATTAAGCTTTGATACGGCTAAAATTGCCTGCAAAAGCTCGATAAAATTAACTCCGCCTGCTTCTGGTGTGCCTGTTCCGCAAAAGACAGACGGGTCAAGGCAATCGAGGTCGATTGTGAAGTATATCGGGGTATTAAGTTCAGACAATTCAGAACACAATTCGGTTAAGCCGTCAAAATTAAACCTGTGCATATCTGTGTGCTGCTTTGCAAACTTAAATTCGTCACGCTCGCCGCTTCTTATGCAAAACTGATGGATTTTACCGTCTCCGAGAATATCATGGCAGCGGCGGATTACGGCGGCGTGACTTAAATGCGCACCGAGGTATTCGTCGCGCAAATCGGCGTGTGCATCAAAATGAATTATGTGCAAATCGGGGTATTTTCGGGCAACTGCTCTGACTGCGCCGAGTGTAACAAGATGCTCACCACCGATTAAAAGCGGTAATTTGCCGTCGTTTAATATTTCTTCCGCACACATCTGTATGTCGTCAAGCGCCTGTTCCGATGAGCCGAAACACAATTCAAGGTCGCCGCCGTCAAAAATACTGTAATCACTCAAATCCTTATCCTGGTATGGGCTGTACGTTTCAAGCCCGAAGCTTTCGTGACGTATTGCAGACGGTCCGAAACGCGCGCCGGGTCTGAAGCTTGTTGTGGAATCAAACGGCGCTCCAAACAGAACTACGGAGGCTTTGTCGTAGCTGCTGTCACAGCCGATGAATGTTTCTATATTCGGTTTCATTCTTCAACCTCCATAAGCATATCTTCAAGAAAAGCGGGCAAGTAAAACGCTCCTATGTGGAGTTTTGTAGTGTAATATTTCGTTTTAAGGCCGAGTTTTTTCCAGCGTTTTATATCGACATCATCTATCGGGTGATATTTTTTGCTGGCGAAACCAAACAGCCAGTATCCTGCGGCATAGGTTGGAATGTGCGCCTGATAGACGCGGCTTACGGGAAACAAATTTGCTATGCGCTGGTGACTTCTCTGCATTGCCTCGGCGTCGTGTTTAAAAAACGGACTCCCCTGCTGATTTACCATTATTCCGTCATCGTGCAAGGCGTTGTAGCACATACCGTAAAACTCACGGGTAAAGTGACCTTCCGTCGGGCCGAACGGGTCGGTGGAATCGACTATTATAAGGTCGTACTCATTCTTGCACCTCCTTAAAAAACGCAGGGCGTTGTCGTAGTAAATATTGACACGGTCGTCATCAAGACGGCTTGCGTTTTCGGGAAGATATTTTCGGCAAGCCTCAAGCACCATAGGATCCATTTCAACTAAATCAATGCGTTTGATGGTATCGTAACGTGCAAGCTCCTTGACAACTCCTCCGTCGCCCGCGCCTATGACAAGAACATCATTTACATTGGGATGAACCGCCATTGGGATATGAGTTATCATTTCGTCGTATATAAATTCATCGCGCTCCGTAAGCACAACGTTACCGTCGAGTGTAAGCACTCTGCCAAATTCGGGAGTGTCAAAAATATCTATCTGCTGATAATCGCTCATTTCCGAATAGAGGTGACGATTGACACGTATGCTGTGCTTGACATCGGGCGCATGAAATTCACTGAACCAAAGCTCCATATTTTCCTCCTACGCCAAAACATTTAAAGTAAGAATATCCGGGTCTTCCGGGCCTGTCAATGAACAGCCCTTTACCTTCGCATATTCAATATAGTCAAGTATTTCCTTTGTAATGCGTTCGCCCGGTGCGAGTATAGGGATACCCGGGGGATAGCACATAACAAATTCCGAGCAGACACACCCAACGCTTTCGCTGATTGGGACGCTTTTTTTGTCTGCGTAAAAAGCCTCCTGCGGACTTGCCACAACTTCGGGATCAATGTACTCCTGCGACATAAGCCCCGACGGGTCGCGTTTGTAACGCCTGCGTATTTCGGCAAGCGCGCTCACGAGGCGTTCAAGTTCACCGGGGCGGTCGCCTATTGAAAGGTACGCAAGAATATTGCCTATATCGCCGAATTCTATCTGTATATCATAATCGTCTCGCAGAATATCGTAAACCTCAATTCCCGCAAGTCCTATATCAATTGTGTGGACGCTTAGTTTTGTTGGGTCAAAATCGCAGATTGAATCTTTATTTATGAGCTCCTTACCGAAAGCATAATATCCGCCGATAGCGTTTATCTCGTCTCTTGCGTATTCAGCCATTTGCACAACCTTTGCAAACACCTCTTTGCCTCTTAACGCAAGGTTTCTGCGGCTTATATCTAGGCTCGACATAAGAAGGTAACTGCCTGATGTTGTCTGGGTGAGGTTAATAATCTGACGCACGTGACCTGCGTTTATATTCTCGCCTACGAGCAGCAAACTTGACTGAGTAAGGCTGCCGCCGCTTTTGTGCATTGATACAGACGCCATATCGGCGCCTGCCGCCATAGCTGATACGGGCATATTTTCGCCGAAATAGAAGTGTGTTCCGTGGGCTTCGTCCGCAAGGCAGAGCATTCCCGCATCGTGCGCCATTTTTACAATAGCTTTTAAATCGGAGCAAATTCCGTAATAGGTCGGATTATTTACAAGCACAGCCACGGCATCGGGGTTTTCTCTTATAGCTTTTGCCACCTGTTCGCGTTTCATACCGAGAGAAATTCCGAGCTTTTTGTCAACCTCAGGATTGACGTAAACAGGAATCGCACCGCATAGCACAAGCGCGTTTATCACGCTTCGGTGAACATTTCTCGGCAAAATGATTTTGTCGCCTCTCTTGCAGGTTGAAAGCACCATACTTTGCACAGAGCTTGTTGTACCGCCTACCATTAAAAAGGCGTGAGCTGCGCCGAACGCGTTGGCAGCAAGTATTTCGGCCTCTTTGATAACCGAAACAGGATGGCACAGATTATCGAGCGGTTTCATACTGTTTACGTCTATACTGACGCACTGCTCGCCTAAAAACGCGGTAAGCTCGGGATTTCCTCTGCCGTGTTTGTGTCCGGGAACATCAAAGGGCACGACACGCATTTGTCTGAATTTTTGAAGTGCCTCGTAAATGGGCGCCCTGTTTTGATTTAATTTATTCATTACACACCTCTGAAAATAAAAACGCAAGTTGCAATTACACAACTTGCGTCATTATATCAATTATACGACTATGCAATGCGGCATATAAAGCAATACCGTGCGCCGAATCGAATTATTAATAATATGATAGGTTTTTAGAGCCTATATAGCAATAAACTTTTACTACTCTTTATTGACCGTTTCACAAGTCTGCGTAATTTACGACGCATTTGGTTTATAAAGTAACCAACTTATAAAATTTGAGCTTTTAACTCAATCAATAATGACGGTATCTCACCGTCAATCGGCAGCGGACCCGGCTGTCCGTAAGGCCTTAACTCCGAAGAGTGGTCCAATTCAATTGCTTAAATGACTCTATCAATAGACCCATAGCACATTTATTATATATTACTTTGCATTTTTTGTCAATTAATTTTAATTAACATTTTTACTTTATTATATGATTTAGACGCAATATAATACACAATATCTCATATTATTGCCTCGATGTAAAACGCCAGGATTAAATTGAGCCTGTCTTCGTAGCTTTTTAAGTTGTTGTTTAATATTTTCTTTACTTTTGCAAGCTGGTAATTAATTGTATTTCTGTGTACAAAAGTTTCATCAGCTACCTTTTGAATACTTCCGTCATATTTTAAGTATTTCTTTAAAAAGCCCATATAATCCGTGCCGTTATCTTCATCGTACTTTTTTAGCGCTGATAAATTGTCGTTGTAAAACCGTCTTAATATTTCAATATCATCTACCGCAAGCAGAATTTTTTTCATACCGAGTTTGTCGTACCATTCGGGTGAAATATTTTTCTTTACGGCTACGTCTAACAGTCTTGAAGTGATCTGATAATTTTTATAAAGCTTTGTCAGACTTGAATTTTTCAAACCTACAACAACATATATGCGTTCAATATACAGTTTGTTAAACTGCTGTGCCTGAATGTTGCTGACGAGGGTTTCCAATTCATTATCGGTAAAATCGCAAAGTACATAGTATGTAACAAAACCAACCGTAAAGCTGCCCCATTGTTTTTTATAAGAATACAAAAATCTTTCGTATAACTCATCAACCATATCGTGAGTTGAAATGTTGTTTACTTCTGTTTTAACGGCGATCATACAGTAATCTTTGTCGGTATCAAAATTATGTGATTTTAAAACAGGAATATATTTTTCGGCATCAGACGGAAAAAAGACAATATTTTTAAATGCCTCGCAAACATCTTCCTCTTCTTTTTCATTGGTAATAATTTTGTTGCAGAAATCGCGTGAAATATCCACTATGCGCGTTTTCCAAGGAATTGTCATAAGGGGAAAATTCAGCTTATTGCAATAGTCGAGCACTTGCTGCGGAACAGAGGTTATATAGGGGCCTATATTTACTATCAGACCGCTTACATTTTTATTCTTCAGATTTTTTACAAACGGCAACAGCCATTCGTTGTTTTTGTTTGCTATGCCGGTAGTAAAAATCAATTCTCCGCCGTGCAAAAAGTCGCTGACTTCAACATCTTCAACAGTATGTATCCACTGCACCACATTTGACATACCTTTCTGTCCTGCAACAACGTTCAGTCCGTATCTGTAATCAGCGTTTTCACACAAAGATTTGAGCATAATTGACATAAAATCACCCTTTATCTAAAAAGCCGATAAGCCTGCCTCAAAATTCACCAAGGCAGGCTTTAAGCTTAATTTATTTTTACTTTAAGTTAAATTTTGTTTTTGCAGCATCGGCGATTATAGCCGCACACTGATCTGTTGACAGTCTCGACGTATTCAAAAACATATCGTAGTTGAGCGGATCGTTCCATTTTTGACCTCTTGTATAGTATTTATAATATGCGGTTCTGTAACGGTCGGTTCGCTTTTTTAAATCGTGCGCTCTTTCCTCAGAAACATAAATTCGGTTGCGTATCCTCTGAATGCAATCCTGCAGATAAGCCTCCGCAAATACGCTAAGAACATTTTTTTCTTCTTTGAGTATAAAGTCAGCGCATTTACCGACGATTATGCACGACTGCGTTTTGCACAGTTCGCGTATAATCTGCGACTGTATATTGTAAAGATTGAGATCTGATACGAAAGCTCTCGATTCGGGTCTCAAAACACTTGTTGTCGGCAATTTTGTTAGCGTTTTTACAATATAACTGCCGCGTAGTTTTTCATCCACCTCAACAAATTCGCTTTCGTCTATTCCGCTTGTCTGTGACGCCATTGTCAGAATTTGGCGTTCATAGTACGGAATACCCAAAATTTGAGAGAGCCGTGACGCAATCTCCGTACCGCCGCTGCCGAAACTGCGTGCAATAGTTATGATGTAATTATCCATAGATATCACCAAAAATCATTTAGTCTGCTTTATCACATTTTAACACCGCATTAAGGAGCACCGAAGCACCCTTTGTGCAAAGTTCAGGGGAAGTATATTCCGGCTCGCAATGTGAATGTCCGTCTTTTGAAGGGACAAACACCATTGTTGTCGGCAGCATATATGACGCAAACTGGGCGTCGTGACCTGCACCCGAATTGATTTTGCGATTAGAATATCCGAGCTCGTCAGCCGATTCCTGAACGAAATCCACAAGCTGCTTGTCGTAATATACTGTGTCTCTGGTCCAGGCGACTTCGTAGTCAACAGAACATTTTGCAAATTCTTTCGGCATATTCCGTATTACCTCGACTACCTGCTCGATTACTTTTGGGTCTTCATGGCGAGCGTCAATTGAAAATTCGATAAAGTCCGGAATTACAGTATGCACATTCGGGTGACAAAGAATTTCACCTGTGGTATAAACGAGCTCGGGGTCAAGCTTATCAAGCTCTGTATGTAAATATAATAAAACCTGAGCCGCTGCAAAAAGCGCGTCTTTGCGATACTGCATAGGCGTTGTGCCTGCATGATCTGCCTGACCGGTGATTTTGATTCTGTAATTAATCATACCGAGCACACAGGTAACTACGCCGATGTCTTTATTGTCATTCTCAAGAATAGGGCCCTGCTCAATGTGCAATTCAAACATTGCTTTGTAATCCTTTGGATTGAGTCGGTTGCTTTGATCACCCTTATAGCCCGAAGCGTCGAGCGCCATACCGAAATTCATTGACGGATCGAGAATTGACCTTGAGGCAAGCATATCTTCCTTTTTGAAATTTTGGGCTATATCAGCCGGAAGATAATCGTTGCATACTACACCCGAGCTCATCATGGCGGGCGGATAAAGCGAGCCCTCTTCATTCGTCCAAATCATTGCCACCAGGTTGTGTTTATGCTCAATGCCCTCGGTTGCAACGGTTTCGAGGACTTCCATTGCGCCCATAACGCCGAGGATACCATCATAATTACCGCCGTTTTTAACCGAATCGCAGTGCGACGCCATTACAATTGCGGGAAGCGACGGGTCGGTGCCCTTTAACGTTGCATAAAGGTTTGCCATATCGTCGCTTTTAATTTCGCATCCGATAGCCGTCATCCTCTTAATGAACTCCTTACGAGCCATAATATCCTCGGGTGAAAGCGAGTATCTGGTAATACCGCCGTGACCGGCGTCGCCAAACTTGCTGAAAGTTTTTATTTTATCTGTCATTCTCTGTTTACTGCATTCATACATAATAAAACTCCTACCTTTAAATTATTAAATTTGTTTTGATAATATTTTTCCGTTAGATATTGCGTCAACGGGACAAACAAGTTTGCACAAATGGCAACCTACACACTTGTCGACATTTAGAACAGGTTTACCTTCACCGTTCATCTTTATTGCCTGGTGTCCGCCGTCAAAGCAGGAAACATAACACCTGTTGCACGAAACGCAGCGTTCTCTGTCAAACTTCGGCAGGCAGATATAGCTTCTGTCCAAATTATCGGCTGAAATAATATTTTCGTTTGCCTTTCCTATAAAGTCATTTACCGAAGTAAATCCCTTATTTGACATATAATGTTTTAGTCCGTCAATTAAATCTTCAATAATTCTGTAGCCGTACTGCATAACAGCCGTTGTAATCTGAACAGTCGAGCAGCCGAGACTCATAAACTCTGCGGCGTCACGCCATGTTTCAATGCCGCCCATTCCGCTTATCGGCACACCATTGAGTTCTTCGCAGGCTGCCATTTCATTTATAAAACGCAAAGCAATAGGTTTTACGGCTTTACCCGAATATCCGCCGACCGAGGATTTTTTACGGACATCGGGAGACGATACAAAAGTATCAAGATCAATATTCATAATACTTTTTACCGTGTTAATTGCCGCAAGTCCGTCGGCTCCGCCTTTTATTGCCGCAAGAGCAGGCGGAATCATAGTTGTGATATTCGGAGTCATTTTTGCAAACACGGGCAATTTTGTGCCGGCAGCGGTCGCCTTTGTATATTCATAAACGAGCTTTTGGTTTACGCCTACATCACTTCCCAGTCCCTCACCTACCATCTGGGGACAGCTGAAATTACATTCGATTACATCAGCGCCTGCCTGTTCGCAAAGCGACGCGAGCGTTGTCCACTCCTCGGAATTTCTGCCCATAATTGAAGCGATGATAACTTTGGACGGATAATTCTTTTTTAACTTACTTATAAATTCAAGATTTTCTTTTAGACTGTGGTCGGAAATCTGCTCGATATTTTTGAATCCGACAAATGAAGTGTTTCCCTTGGAAAGCCGAGAAAATCTCGGTGAAACTTCCTCGGGGACAAACATTCCGATAGTTTTAAAGGCTACACCTGCCCAGCCCATTTCAAACGCCTTGGCGACCATCTCGTAGTTGCTTCCTACTACCGAAGATGAAAGGAAAAACGGATTTTCGCATTTTACCCCGCACAAATCGGTTGTTAAATCAATATCTTCGTATGTATCTTCTTTATACTCGGACAGCGTGTCGAGAATGACTTGAATATCAACCGCCTTGTCAAGCTTTCCTCTGTTGCAGCTTTGAGTACAGGCTCCGCTGATGCAGTCGCCGCACTCAAATGAATTAAGTCTTGCCCGCGCACCGTTTATATTGTCAAAATTGATTGAGCGGATAATTTTGTCTATTTCTATACCGTTTTTACAAGCTTTTGTACACGGCGCATCGTCACAAAGGAAACATCTTGAAGCCTCGTTTTTAAGTATTACCTCTTTACAGTCCATAATCATCCCACTTTTCTTTTATACGGTTGGTTTTCTCTTGATAAATTTGCCCGCTCCCGGTGTACCGATAAACTCGCCGTTGTCATATACGAGATTACCCCTTAAATAGGTTTGTACCGGATAACCGTGCAGCTTTTTGCCCTCCCAGATTGTGTGGTCACAATCGGAATGCATATTATTTACACTGATTGTAAAGTCTTTATCTTTATCGTATATTACAATATCGGCGTCCTTACCCACTTCAATAGCGCCTTTTGTTTCGCAGCCGAAAATTCTTGCCGGGTTAGTTGAGCATACTTCGACGACCTTTTCAAAAGAAATTTTTCCGCTGTTTGCAGCGTCAAGCATATAAGGATAGAGATTTTCAATACCGGCGCAGCCGTTGGGAATTTTTGTAAAATCATCTTTTCCCCAGTCTTTTTCATAGCTCTGGAACGGGCAATGGTCTGTAGCTACTGTATCAATATAGCCTGCCTTTAATGCCTGCCAAAGAGCCTTGCGGCTTTCTTCGCCCTTCATAGGCGGCGAACAAACAAAGTTTCTGCCGTCCTCACGCTTATAAACATCGCAGGTAAATTCAAGATACTGCGGACAGGTTTCTACATAAATTTCATTGCCTTCATTTTTTGCCTTGATGCACTCTTCAAGTCCCTCTTTGTCAGCCATATGAACAATGTAAATCGGCGCCTTTAGGTGTTTTGCCCAGTGGACGGCACGCTTATCCGCTTCTGCCTCAACAAACTCGGGTCTGCTGAGATAATGATACCAGGCACTTGTTTTGCCCTCTGATAAAAACTGCTCCGTTCTTAAGTCAATTAAATCCGGATTTTCGGCGTGTACATTGATTTTTGCCCCCAGTTCCTTGGCTCTGAGAAGAAGTCTTACCAATGTTGCGTCATCGACCATCATTCCCTCTTTTTTATAAACGAGGAAGCATTTAAAGCTTGTTATACCCTCATCCACGGCCGTTTTCATTTCGTTAAGAATTTCACCATCGTTTAAGTCTGTTATACAGCAATGAAAAGCGTAGTCAACGCATGCTTCATACTCAAGAATTTCTTTTTTGGAATTGATAAGTCCCATAATCGTTTCGCCTTTGTGCTGAACGGGATAATCAAAAATAGTTGTAACGCCGCCGCAAGCCGCCGCTCTTGTACCTGAAAGATAGCTGTCGGCTGAAACTGTGCCGCCGAACGGCATTGCAAGATGAGTATGCACATCGAGCGCACCCGGCAATACGAGTTTTCCGGTTGCATCAACTACTTTTTCTGCATCCGAGGAAAGGTCTTTGCCGATTTCAACAATCTTACCGTTATTAACCGCTACGTCGGCAATATAACTGCCACAGGCCGTAACTACCGTACCGTTTTTGATGAGTAAATCCATAATATTTCCTTCCTTCGTATTTTGTTTGCAGGCGTGCATTAAACACACCTGCAAATTAATTTTATAAATTATTCTGTAAAGAGAGATTTCTTATACACAAGTGTAAGACCTGATCTCTGATATACCTGCGCAACCTCTACAAGATCCATACCGCCTGCATTTGCCGACGCAAGGTTTGCAAGCCACGTAACGCCAAAATCAACAGTACCGTTATTTACAGCCGTCGTCTCTGAAATGTCACCACCTCCGGGAGTGATTGTTACGTCAAGACCGACCTCATCATAATATCCCTTAGCTTCTGCTACATAGTATCCCATAAACTGAGCCTGCGGCAACCATTTGAGCTGGATTGTAACTTTGCTCTTTTCAAGCTTACCGAAGTTGCCGTCCTCTGATGCGTTTGCAGCTTCTACATACTGTGTGTCCCTTACATCGTCAAGCGTCATTTTGCTGAGTTTTTCCGATGCTGCCGAGTCGTCAAGCTCTATGTATTTCTTGCACAAGTCAAGAGTCTGCTGCATTGCTTCTTCGTCCATTTTTCCGTAATCATCTACTGTGTTGCCCTTTGTATCGGTTGTGACAAGTTTTGCTACCTCTGTCGCCATATAGTTCTGATGTTCTGCCGATACCGAAGAGCCTGCATCAAATACAATTTCTGCTGCACCCTCGGGATCCTTAACCGCGTCTTTCCAGCCCTTCATTGACGCATATACAAAAGCTTTTACGGTGTTAGGATTTTCCTCTGCAAATTTCTTTGTGCAGAAAATGTTATCCTCAAGCATTGCAACGCCTTCGTCGTTCATATCAATAACGCCCACAGAGTCGCCGTAGTTATATGCACCGTCGTAATCATTTTTTACAAGACCGAGTTCGTTGTACGTCATAGCTGACGCAAGTGTAATATCATCGGAATCAAAACCGTCCATTGTGAAGTCCTGTGAAAGGTATGTTGTCGGGAGATTGTATTTCTGCAGCAATGCGAGAACTTCGTATTCATTGCCCAGTCCCCAGTTACCGATCTTGCCTTCCGAAGAAGCCTTTTTTATGATTTCTTCATTTGACATCAACTTGCCTGTTGTTGAACCGGCAGATGACTCATTGCCTGAGCCGGACTGTCCGCCGCATCCGGCAAGAGCTGAAACAAGTACTGCAAGCGTGCAGCCCAATGCCAATACTTTTTTGCCTTTAAATCTGAATTTCATACTGATTCCTCCATTTTTAATTTATGCTAACCAAATTGGTTTAACATTGTGATTACTTTACTCTTCTGCTTTTTAAAACAATTGATTCAATCGCTACAAGCACACCGTACATAAGCAAGCCGATAAGGCAGGCAACTACGATGTATGCCCATGCTGTGGGGTATTGTCCCAGGACAATGTTTTCTCTGATTTCACGGCCGACGCCCACAATGTATTCTGCAAAATATTCGGATACAACGGCACTGATTATGCTTATGGGGACGCTGACCCTGAACGCCGTAAAAACATAGGGAATTGAGTTTGGAAGCCTGAGTTTTAAAAATACTGTCTTTTTCGACGCTGCGTATGAACTCATCAGGTCAAGAGTAAACGGTTTGAGCTCTGTTAAACCTCTGAATGCGTTAATACTCATACTTGCTATACACACAATCATAACAACGAGTATTTTTGCAACCATACTGCGTATGTTGGGATCGTTGCTGACGTCTTTTGTCCAGTTGGTCATTACGGGAGCCAACGCTACAATAGGAATTGCATTAAACGCGCCTACTATTGTAAGACCACCTGCGCCCCACTTTTGGAACAAAGCAGCGAACACTGCTATTAAATAGCCTATTATTGAGCCGATTACCAGTCCGACAACCGCAACAATAATCGTATATAGAGCATTTACAAGTATAGCGGAATGATTGTCTATAATGATTCTGCATATTCTTGACGGGAGCGGGAGCGTGTTGGTATCAGTGTTAAATATTTTGTGAAGCACCTGAGTTTGCCAGAACACTAAAATCAACACTCCGAATGAAATCGGCAAAAGAATTGTGCTTAATGTTTGAGCAACACTGTTTTCTTTTAATCTTTGCCACAGACTTTTACGTCTTTTAATCATTTACGCTGCCCCCTTTTTCTTAGTCTTTCTTTCGATTCTCTTAATCGGTGAAACAATGTTTTCAATCCAACCCATCAGCGAGCAGCTTAACACTCCGATTACTGCGCTGAAAACTACTATATCCCAAAATACGTATATTGACATTGCGTGTTTCAGTGACTGTGAAAGCATACATCCCAGACCGCCGTCACCCTGCAGGGTATCAACAAGGATTGACGCTGTGATTGCCATCGGGGCTGCGATTTTAAGTCCCGTAAAGAAATACGGAATACACGATGGTATAAGCATTTTTAAATAAATTGTACTTTTGCTTGCCGAATATGAATACATCAGTTCGTACTTTGCTTTTTCAACCGAATTAAGCCCCGCAAGAGTGTTGGTTGCTACCGGATAGAATGTAAGAATTGCCGCAATTATGATTCGGCTTGAACCGATATCATGGGTCATTGCCAAAATAATCGGCGCCATACCGAGAATAGGAATGAGCTGGATAAGCATAAGATACGGAGCTGCGATTTTTTCAACTATTCTTGAAAGCTTCATTAAAATCGCAAGCACAAAACCGATTAATGTACCTATCAAAAAGCCTTGTCCCGCTCTTGATAACGTTTGACCTGCGTTTACAAACACCACTGCGGTACAGCTCATTCCGTTTGCAACGGGTTTGGGATCGAAAAATGAAAATATAATCTGCCAAATATGAGGCAGGATATTTTCGGGTGTTCTTTTGGTTGCTTCAACTATAAAAGCAAATATTTCCCAGATTACAATAATTCCTGCTATCCATACAAGGGTTACAAGTATTTTTGATTGGCGAATTTTATTGAGCTTTTTCATCATAAGCTACCACCTTCAAAGCTGTTTCTTACCTTAGACACCAGCTCGCCGAAATGAGGAGTATCTCTCATTTCTATTGTGCGAGGATAAGGCAAGTCAACATCTACAACTGCCGATAATCTGCCGGGATGCGGAGAAAGAACGCAAATTCTTGTTGACAGAAAAACTGCTTCCTGAATGTTGTGCGTTACAAACACTATTGTTTTATTCGTCTTTTCCCAAATTTTTAACAAATCGAGATGAAGTTTTTCCTTTGTAAATTCATCAAGCGCCGAAAACGGTTCATCCATCAACAAAATCTCCGGTCTTATACCAAACGCCCTGGCAATGCCGACTCTCTGCTGCATACCGCCCGAAAGCTGTTGAGGATAATGATTGGCAAATTTTGTAAGTCCGACCATTTCAAGCATTTCATCGGCACGATCACTCCTGTCTTTTTTGGAATATCCCATAATCTCAAGCGGAAGCTCAATGTTCTTTTTAATTGTTCTCCACTCAAACAAAACCGGGCTCTGAAATACTATGCCGAATTTTTGCATAAGCCGTATTTCTTTGGGGGTTCTACCGCTTACTCTTACGTTGCCCGATGTGGGTTCGAGCAAATCCGCGATTGTACGCAAAAGTGTTGTTTTTCCGCAGCCGGAGGGACCGAGAAGTGAAATAAACTCGCCTTTGTGAATATCAAAGTCAATGTTGTCCAATGCCTGGACATTATTTCCGCTGTTGTCTTTGAATACAACAGACACATTATTTATGGCGATTTCAATATCGTTATTCATATAAGCAGGTTTTTCATTCATAATTTTAACCTCCGTAAAAAAAACACAGCAACGGAACGTCTTCAGCTCCGTTGCTGTGCACAGATTATGTATAAAGTTTTTTGTAAAGCTGTTTGCAATCATCAACCGAAACAGGTTTTACAGTATTTGCGGGACTTCCGCTTGCGACTGCGTCTTCTGCCATCTTATCAATTTTTTGATAATATTCATCTTTATCTATGCCGTATTGCCGTAATGTGGGGATTTCACAAATATCGCAAATTTTATGTAATGAATCAACGAACTTCTGCGCTGCCGCCTCTTTGCTGTCAGACTTTGAAGCCGCGTTGGTTTCATAAGCTAAATTTGCAAACTTCTCGTATACCCCCGGCATTGCAAATTCAAGACATGTTTTTAACAACATCGCATTTGACATACCGTGAGGCACATGAAATAACGCCCCTATAGGTCTGCTCATACCGTGAACAAGCGTTACGCTGGAATTATTTATGCAAATTCCCGCTTGAAGAGAAGCAATGCTCATTTGTTCTCTTGATTGCAAATTGTCGGGTTGATTATACGCAATCGGTAAATACTTCATTATCAGCTTTACTGCCGAGACTGAAAGCACGTCTGTCATAGGTGTTGCTTTTTTAGATGTATATGCTTCAACAGCGTGCGTCAGCGCATCCAACCCCGTTGCCGCCGTTACCGACTTAGGCGCCGAAAGTGTGAAACCCGCGTCAACTATTGCAAGCTGCGGAATTAACACATCACCTTTAAGCAGCATTTTTATGTCATTTTCTTCATCGGTGATAATTGTAAACTTTGTAGCTTCACTGCCTGTTCCCGCCGTTGTGGGTATTGCAACTATCGGCGGAATGTCTCCGGTAATTTCTTTGCCGTTGTAATCGGAAATGCTGCCGTCGTTTACTGTCATTGCCGAAATTGCCTTTGCCGAATCCAGGGGACTGCCTCCGCCTATGCCGATAACAAAATCACAACCCGATTTTTTATAAAGCTCTACGCCGTTTGTAATCATTGTGTCGGTAGGTTCGCCGGTTATGCCGTCAAAGACTTCAAAATTAATGTTTTCAAGCTTAAGTAAATCTTTCAGTTTTTGCATCATATCCGACTTGGCAACGTGTTTTCCTGTTACAATAAAAGCTTTTCTTCCCATTGTTTTAATTATCGGGGACGCTTCGGAAAGAATATTATTTCCTGTTATAATATGATGCGGTATCGTAAAACTTGCCATATTTACACCTCAAATTAATTCATTGTCAGCATATGTAAGAACTTCGTCCATTTTCACCATTTCCTCTTTGATTTGTTCTTCGGTAATAATAAGCGGAGGGCTGACCAAAAGCATATTTTCATGTGAATAAGTCATAAATCTTTTTTCCTTGAGCATACCCACAAGCTTGCCCATAACTCCATTTGGATCTTTGCCGTAAGGCACTAAAGGCTCCTTTGTAGTTTTGTCCTTTACAAGCTCAATCGCCGAAAAAAGACCGATATATCTTACGTCTCCTACGCACGGATGCTTTGCTTTTAAATCTTCGAGAATTTCTCCGAGCACCTTGCCTACCTTTTTGACATTGTCTTTAATGTTCGCTTCTTCATAATAATTTACGCACGCAACTCCGGCAGCACAAGCAAGAGGATGACCGCTGTATGTGAGTCCGCAGGAAAGAAGGTTGTCGTCAAAATATTCCGCTATTTTCTTTGATACTGCTACGCCGCCCAGCGGAACATAACCGCAGGTTACGCCTTTGGCAAAGGTCACAATATCGGGCACAACGTCAAAATTCTGAAAAGCGAACATTTCACCGGTTCTGCACCAGCCTGCCATAACTTCATCGCAAATCATAACAATATTAAACTCATCGCAGATTTTTCTGACTCCGGGCAAGTAACCCTTTGGAGGAATGATAACGCCGTTTGAACCGGTGATTGTTTCCATTACAATTGCGGCTACGCTGTCTGGTCCTTCATATACAATCTGTTCTCTCAATTTTTTAAGGTAAAACTCAGTAGCAGCTTCTTCGCTTTCGAATTCAACCGCTTCCCTGTAAACATACGGGTCAAAAAATTTTATAAATCCGGGAATTCCGGGTTCAAGAGTATATCTTCTGGGTTCACCGGTAAGGTTGCCTGCGCCGAATGATGAACCGTGATAACTTCTGTAACGGCTGAAAATTTTATTTTTCCCGGTGAACATTCTTGCTATTTTTACTGCATTTTCGTTTGCGTCAGCCCCGGCATTTGTAAAAAATATTTTTCCGAATGAGTCGGGCAACAGCCTGATTATCATTTCTGCTAGTTTTGACCTTGATTCTGCCGCGTAAGACGGACCGACAAAACAGAATTTATCAACCTGTTCTTTGATTGCGTCACCGATGGCTTTGTTTGTGAAACCGAGGTTAAGATTTACAAGCTGCGACGACATATCGGTATATCTGTTACCGTCGTAATCATAAAAATAGATTCCATCTGCTCTTTCTACGGGAATGGGATTCAAATTTCTTTGCTTGCTCCAAGACTGTAATACGTACTTTTTCTGGTATTCAACAATTTTTTCAGGTGTCATAATAAATCTCTTCTTTCGTAAGAATTAAAAAGATATAAACAAAACGGAGCCTATTAAAAATAATTAAGCTCCGTTGCTTTTATTTCTTTTAGTTTATGAGCACATTATAACACATAATTTTTACTTTTCAATCGATTTTGACACAATATTTTTTGTGCTTACGCACAATAATTGAGGTTTTTAGATTTTTTTAGACATTATTCACACATTAATGATTTCTGTCAAATTCTTTTTGTTGTAATTATTTTAAATATATAACTATCTGAAAGAATAACAAAATTGTTAACATTATAATTCTCATTTTATAAAAAGAATAATATATATTAATTAAGATGTATAACTGCTTTTAACATACTTATAAAATTAAATTATCAACATTCTTTATTGTCAATTATAATTTTATGCTATTAAAACTGAATTGAGAGGTTATATATGAAAAGTTTTTGTTATAGGATATTATGTGGGTTTTGTTTGGGAATAAGTGTTTTCGCTCCCGGAATAAGCGGAAGTATAATGGCGATAATTTTAGGCATATATGATAAAATTATTGATATAACTTCAAATCCTTTAAAAAACCTTAAAAATAACATTAAATTTGTTTTTCCAATGGGCATAGGCGCGACAATAAGTTTGGTACTTTTTGTTCTTGTTTTCAGTTACTTGTTCGAGACATATGAGAAAGCAACTTACTTACTGTTTATTGGTCTTATTGCGGGAAATCTGCCTATGATATTCAAAGAAGCAAATAAAAGTAAATTTAGTTGGTTATATTTGATAGGCGCTATTGCGGCTTTTGCGTGTGCTTTTACAATGGGGGTTCTGAGTAAAAGCATTACTGATATTCAGCAAACAACCGGTCAATATAGTTTGATTTATCTTGCTTTATGCGGCGCAGTTGCAGGATTTGCCGCTCTTATACCCGGAATGAGCATCTCGATGATTCTTATTGTAATGGGGGTTTACAGCTATCTGATAGAGGCTGCTAAGTCGATTGACATTGTTATAATTACCGTTGTCGGAACAGCCTTTACAGTTGCAATGATTCTCTCATCACGTCTGATTAAATTTATTTTTAAAAGATTCTGTGGAATGGCAAATAACATGGTACTGGGCTTTTTAGTCGGCTCTATTGGTGGTATTGCCTGTATCATTCCGACTTCAGGCTCAAACTTAATCGGTTTGCTGATGCTTATAATCGGATTGGCTGTTTCGTTATTGTTTGTATTCTTAGGCAAAAAAGTAAGTATCGATTAATTTGAATGATTCAATAAATTACCTTTAAAACGAAAGTTTTAATGCCTTTATCTTTTTCTTTGCGGTTCATCAAGACTATAATTTTATATAAAAAACATCGCCTGTTTTAATATTACCTCATCAAACAAAGCCGTCTGCTTCAAGTTCTTTCGCCCTTTCTTCGGGACATTCAAAAGTTTCGTTGACGTGACGTGTGATAAAGTCGTTTAATTTATCATTAAACGACTTTATGACTTTTACCTTTTTCATTTGTTTTATCTCTGCTCTTACTTTCACTCATAGATTTTACAATGCTTTATAACAACAGTAAAGTCGCCATTATCCAAGGGCAGAACGAAATTACGAAGTTGTTTGCTTTCAAAATATAAAGCGGTATCTAAAATATAATTATAAATTTATATATGTAACAGAATAATCACAATAATCTTTGTATCATCATTTTTTAAAGAACACAAATGCGTTAAGTAATATAACTCCTGATTCAATAGCAATTGCAATTATTTGCAATAAGTTTATTTTTAACAGAAAATGCTTACACGGAATGGTATCGCTGTTTAGTTTTTTTACATGAAAATAGTAATATAACGTTACAAAGAACAGCATAACATTCATTATTACGCACGATAATATATTCATATCCATATCAAACATACTGCGACTATTTGGATTTGATACCTTTGTATCACCGAAATAATGCATCCATATGTTCCAAACTACTACAAAAAATGCTATCTGCACATTAACTACGGCATATGACTTTACCTTTGAATAAGTTGTTACCGACCAGTTTTTCTGATATAACGCATTTATATTAAACTTTGCAAACATTACTAACACGAAAATACACACAAATATAATGTATATACACATATTTGCAAAATTAAAATAAGGCGGATAGTCATGTGCTGCCATATTAAAACAAAAAAACATCATATAACTTACTTCGTTCAGTGTAAGCCACATACCATTCATTGCAACATATTTGACTGCTTTCTCATTTGTTGAGCGTGTATCTAAATCTTTTACCTCAAGTATATATTTCGATGATTTGAAAAACAAAAACACAGTTATACCGATAAATAATAACAATGGTATTAAATTCCAGAAATTACCGGTTTGCGATATATAATACTGCGGAATAAACCAAGATACATTACTTATTAAAGCAAGATATGTTTCACCTGTTATATAATCATATATTAAATTTACTATTGAAACTACTATTGCCGCCGCCTGAAATATTATCACGAAATATATTAAATATTTACAGATTAATTTTATTGCTTTATTCACTTATAACTCCCCATTCTTGTTTGGTGTCATTTCTCAAATTTGCTTAACAGGATTTAGATGATAATTGTTAATCACTTTTCTTTTATTACAATTCCGTTTCACCGGTAAAGTATTTATAAACAGACGTTTAATTTTTTATAATTAGCGAAAGCACAAATTGTACATCTTCAAAATATTTATCCAAATGATAATAGCCCTCCTCTTTTATTGAAATAAATCGAATAACTTTAATATATCAACCTACACAATAACTTAAAGAATTACTAATAAAATAAGGAGCAGAGCAAACAAAATTTTATAAAAAACGGTTTATTATCTGTTCTATGCTCTGTTTGACGGTTATTTCATCAATACTGGATTGAATTAAAAAGGAAATATTGTTAGTGATAAATATTTTTTGAGCACATTTTTGTAAATCATCAATAGTAATTTTTTCGTATTTTTCTTTTGACTCATTTGGTTCTGTAATTAACGGTGATAAAACAAAGTCTCCCAATGCATATTTGTAATTTAAGCTATCCTGATCATCGTAATCCATCAACTGATTTTTAGTAAAAAAGTAAATGTTAGATAAATAGTCTTTTTTAGAAATTGATTTTTTAAATTGAGAAACAGATTGAAATAAGTCAGACAGACTTTTTGTAAAATCATTATTCTTTACAATATAGGAAATCTTTAATCTGTAAAACCCGCAATAACAAGTTAAATCTGTATAAACTTCATCTGTGTAGAAATGTTTATCCCTCAAGATCATTGATAATACACTGCCGCAGCCTTCACCAAGCATACCTGAAATCAGTCTGACCGTTTCGTAATTATAATCCGAGCTGATATCAAAGAATACCGTTATGTCACTGCTGTCCGATTCACTATGTAAAATATTGTATCTTTTATTATAATTTCTTTTGCAGAAATTTACCGGCTTGCAAATCATCGCTTTTAAACAGGTTCCCCGATTATTTACTTCGGATAATTTCTTCTGTACATATAAGTAATCATTTAAAGAAAAATTTCCCGTTAATATCACGGATGAATTGTTGCAGCAAAAATAAGTCTTTTTCCAAAGATTAATTGCGTTCGGTGAGAATAATTTTACAGTATCAGCGCTGCCCATAATTGCGTGCTCATAATTTGTGCCTTTAAAATAACAGTTGTTTTCCAATTTTTCATAAGAAGTATAGCTATTCTCAATTTGTTTAATGACTACGGCTTTTTCACTGTTAATCTCATCAGTATTCCAATCAAAACTATTAAAACACATACTTATAAGGTTAAACGCACTGAGAAAAAACTCAGGCACAACCTTGATGCTAAATCTAACGAAATCATGATAAGTTTGAGCCAAAACTTCTGTTCCCATCGACAATGTTTTAAAATACAGTACCGCTTGCGGAAGTGTATCCCATCTCCGAAAAAATAAATGTTCAACAAGGTGAGTAATACCCCTGTTACTGTCATTTTCGTATAATGAACCTATCCTAAAATTTATACTTACGGTAACGCTGTGCGTGCTCGGAAGTTGATGGGAAATAAATTTAATTCCGTTTTTAAGTTCTGTAATTTTCTTCATATAAATCAATCCTGTCATTTATGCACAAACGTTTTACAATCGCTTGTTTTAAGTTCTTGCCGACTTTCTAAAGCGACGATGAGATTACTATTTTACTGTTGCATTTGCTGCACCATAGTCTTATGTGGCTGGATTTTGTGTTATTTTGTTTTTGGGAACTCTCAAAAATTACTTCTGTTTAAAATCAGCCTATGTAAAATCAATCTTCCACAAATAATAAATAATATACAACCGAAAAATTTTTATCCCATTCAAATACAGCTGTCGTAGCCACTGGCATTAGCCATTTTATTATACCTATGTTCATATCTGATTATCTTCATTATCTTAATATTCATCAAAGCTTTTAATTGCTTTTCCGACAAGAAACAATGATAAAATATGAAATAGAATATTAATAAATACTATAATATAATTATTTGGTAAACCTACTACAAAAAGCATATCCACAAATAAAATTATAAATTCTAAAACATGTAAGCCCTTTTTAGGTTTGATTAACATAATTATCGGCAACGCTGTAAATAGGACTGTTTTTAATGCGCCAAGAACTAAATATAATATACCGTCGTAAATATTCTCACATACTGTAAATATCATTATCCTATCGATCAATGTAAAATTAATATTGATTACTAATAAGTATTCAATATCCTTAAACATAAAAAAATTAATTAATGTGAATATCGGATATAACAATAGAAATAACGGTAATAATATATAACTTTTTGTATTTTTCATTAACCCTCCCCCTTACCATCATAAGAATTATTCAAATCAAAACTACGTATATAATAAGGGTCGTGAATTAAGCGCTGCTATAATAGCAGCCTGCTTTATAGAATCATATTCAGCTTTGGTAATCGTAACTGTCTTGCTGTTTTTTATATAGTTTTTGATTATATTATTTTTTATCTGACATACTTCATTGTTTTTTAACTGTCTTTTGTCATATTTTCTGATTTTTTAAAAATGAACTTTTTAGAAGTAATATTAATTTCATAATAATAGCCAAACAAAAAATTATGGTGCCATAATCTATGTTCATCTCTATAATATTCTCCGTTTAAATAGTCATTAATTAATTGGGAATGCTTTATTTCAATATTAACCGAAGATGAATAATTTTTCACATCCTCGCTTATTAAAAAATAATCGATTCCTTTTGATTCCAGATGAACAATAATATTCATTTTTATCTCTTTATTTTTATAATTTTCAAATTTTGTATCTATATTTTTGATTTTGTAATCATGAAATCCCTCTTTGCGATATTCATTAAGAAATGATTTTTGAAATAATCCGGCATTTTGCTGCATATACTTACTATATTCTTTGCAAGAGTTTTCCCATTTTAAATTCTTTTGCTTTATTTCATCATTTGTTATACCAGGACTATAAATGTCTAAATATTCAGATAAAAAATATTTCATAATATTCTCCTACTATTTTTTTACTATTATTCAAAGCTTTGAATAATCGCCGAACAAATAATTGTGATACCATATAAATTAATAACAGTTTTTTACTTTTAAGCGGCTTTTAACTTTAAAAAAACGCCTAAACCTAAATTTATTTTATAATCATTTCAAACTTTCGGAACTACTTTCAGTCTCATATGCCTTTTCCGATATGCCTCGAATATATGGAGTTTTGTACATATATGTATCAAAATCATTTGTTGATAATATAAATCGTTCTTTTGGCTCACCGTCAAGAAGGCAATAATACACTCCGTATCTGTTTTTGGGGTCTTGAAAAATCATAGCTTTTAAATCTTTGGTGTAAGTCATTTTATTGCCGTCTAATTCCACCGTGTTTTCGGAAGCATCATTTGCTCCCTTTATACTCACAATATAAAATGTCTTATTAATATCTTTGTTATATTTTGCAGCAAGAGGGCTGATTGTTCTGTATTCATATTTATCAGGTTGTATATATTCAACATTATCTGAATTAAAATCAACCAACCCATATTTTCCTTCCTTTTTCGTTAAGGAATGAATTCTATTATCATTCTTGTCAACGGTAAAAACACAGTCGTCATACTCAAACTTAACTGCATCTTCCGTATTTATAATTTTGTATGACAATGCCTTTTCAACCGTACCAAGGGTAATAAAATTACCCTCAAGCGGAAAGGAGGCAATAAGCACTAATGAGAAAAATACAGCGACAAACATCAAGTTTGTTAAAACAGACAATCTCCTGAAGCGTTTATCGGTTTGATATCTTTGACGAAATTCAGGATTTTTCTTTTTGGAATAAAATATTACTATTTTACTCTTAGCCAAAATAAATATTATAAGAGAGAATGTCAAAATTACAAATATAACTCTTAATAAATAATACATAATACCACCCGGTTTGAATATTGTCATATGTAATCGGCTTATCTGTACAGATACTGTCCTTTAAAGTGAAACGGCAAAATTTTTTATTAACTAATTTTATTATAACATAATATTTATTTAATTAAAACTGACATAATTGACATTAATTTCGTCAACATATTGTTGAATATATCCAACAATATGCTGGTTAACTTTTTTCAATATATGATTTGTCCACGCGCTGACAACCTGTATTAAAAATAAAATATATTTGCCAATTCATTAATTATCAGTTAGACCGACCAATAAATAAGGCATAAATAAAGGCATCACCTCACGGCGATGCCTTATCGTTTAAATTTTCTGTGCTAATACACTTTGCATCGGTCAATCACGTCTTCTAAAAAACGAAATTCTTCTCAGTTCAGTTATGACTTATCTAATATCCTTTATTATCCAAAATTATAATTGCTGGCAATAGATTCTCTATCCTGTGTCATATCATTAAAATATTCATAATAACAGATTCCAAGAAAACCGCCCGATATGTTGTAAATATTGGTAAAACCATTTCCTTGCAGAGCCATAACCGCATTATAGCTGGTCTGTCCAATACGGCAGTAAACATAAACCGGTTGGTCTTTGGGGATTTCATCCAAACGTTGGCGGAGCTGAGCGATCGGGATATTGACAGCGTTTTTCAGATGTCCTTTTTCATACATTGCTTCAGGACGAACATCAATAATATAAGCGCCGGATTCCACAAGATTCCTCACCTGATCCACATATACCTGACGGAACGCTCCATGGAGGAGATTTTCCGCAACAAGACCTGCCACATTCCCTGCGTCTTTCGGTGTGGAGAACGGAGGAGCATAGCATAGCTCCAGATCCCTTAAGTCATCCACGGTTCCTCCGAATTTGATCAGTGTCGCCACGATGTCGATTCTCTTAGCGGCGTCCCCTTTGGAAATCGCCTGGGCACCCAGTACTCTGCCTGTGGGCACTTCATAGATCAGTTTATAATGAAGAATCCTGCTCTCAGGCATCAGGGAAACTTTGTCCATGGGCAGTACATATACGTAATTATAAGAGATTCCTTCCTGCTCACACTGCGCAGCCGTCAGTCCGGTACTTGCCGCATTATAATCAAATACCTTGACGCAGCTGGATCCTATATAACCGGTATTTCTTACAGGGCGTCCGTAAATATGATCAGCCGCCTGTCTCGCCTGTTTTTGGGCAGGACCCGCAAGCTGCAGCATCATTGGCTTATGTGTCAATGCGTTATACGTTTCTATAGCGTCACCTACGGCGTAAATATCCGGATCGTCGGTGCGGTAATTAGCATCTACTTTTATCGCTCCCCTTTGGTTCAACTCCAGTCCGGCATCAGCCGCAAGTGAAGTCTCCGGCCTTACGCCAACAGCCATAACCACTGCGTCCCCTTCTATTCTTCTGCCGGATTCCAAAAGCAGATCCGACTTGTCAAACGAAACAACCGAATCTTTCACAACAAGATTAACGCCTTTATCCAGCATCTCTTTCTGGAGAATCTGAACCATATCATAATCATAAGTTCTGAGGATCTGCGGCATTGCTTCTACCATGGACACCTGATAACCTGCTTCCCTAAGATTTACAGCTACTTCAACACCAATAAATCCGCCGCCTATCACAGAGATTTTTTTCACATCTTCCTTTTTGATGAAAGAATAAAACCGACTGATGTCCTCCACATTTCTGATAGTAAAGAGGTTCGCATCCTCTATTCCCCGGACAAAAGGGATTATCGGATCCGCACCCGGAGACAGGATCAGTTTATCATAGGCTTCATCATATTCCCGATTGTTTTTCAGATCTTTGACTCGGACTTTTTTTGCCGTACGGTCAATAGAAATCACCCGGCTGGACACTCTTACTTCAATGTTATAAATGTTCCGAAAGGACTGAGGTGTATTTAAAATCAGTTTCTCCGTCTGATCAACTGTTTCACTTAACCGATACGGGATACTGCAATTTGAATAAGATACATAAGGTCCTTTTTCAAAAATCAGGATTTCTGCCTTTTCATCCAATCTTCTTAACCTTGCTGCTGTACCGGCTCCGCCGGTCACTCCTCCAACGATTACATATTTCATTGTTATTATCCTCCTGTTTGATTTTATTTATTTTTTAAGCAAATTGCAATAGAAAGCAAATTTTCTTGTAACAAAACGATATGTGCTCAACTATTCGGGCTGCGTATATCAGGTCAAGTTGTTTTTCAAACAGTTCTTCGGGCGTATGATAGTTCAATATTTTTCTCGGCAGATTGTTTATCTTGTCAACAAAAAACATAATATAGACTGCGCTGTAATCATTTATGATTTTTCCTTTAGGAATGAATCTTCTCAACATTTTGTTGTGATATTTATTTGTTTCTTTCTCACAATAAGTATATGGATGAGTGAATATATAGATATTCCTATTGACCCGAGCTTTTAGCCCAAATTATGACATTGATT
Source organism: uncultured Ruminococcus sp. (assembly GCA_904393835.1). Taxonomy (GTDB): domain Bacteria; phylum Bacillota; class Clostridia; order Oscillospirales; family Acutalibacteraceae; genus Ruminococcoides. The sequence continues at coordinate 62,397 of CAJFNC010000011.1, forward strand.
TTTATAACAGTTAAAATTTGTTTTGATAATTTACCTACAAAATCTTTATTATAAAGCAGTTTAGATAAATAGTACCGCCACATCAAATAATTTACACTGTTATAAATTGTAGTAATATGGCACAAGCGAATGCGTGCCTACCTTTGAATTGGTTTTGCCGTACTGATTATATTCAAGGTACAATAAAACACTAAATATTTTTGAAACGGGATGATAAAAAGTTTGCAAATATTGCTACATTATTTTTCTTGTAACATAAAATAAAGGTTTTTTACAGATGTATGATTCAAAATAATCTGTTTTTAATAAAAGTTTAGATTTGGGCTCACCGTCAAGAAGGCAGTAGTATACTCCGTATCTATTTTGGGAATCTTGAAAGAGCATATCGACTTTTAGATCTTTAGTATAAGTCATTTTATTACCATCTAATTCCACCGTATTTTCGGAAGCGTCATTTTCCCCCTCTACACTTATAACATAAAAAGTTTTATTAATATCTTGATTATATTTAGCGTACTGTAGATTCCTACTATTTCAGGTTGATAATATTCGATATCATCCGAATTAAAATCAGGCAGCCTGTATTTTCCGTCCTTTTTTGTCAAGGAATGAATTTTATTATCACTTTTGTCAACGGCAAAAGTGCAGTCGTCATACTCAAACTTTACTGCATCTTCCGTATTTATAATTTTGTACGACAATGCATTTTCAACCGTGCCAAATGTAATAAAATTACCCTCAAGCGGAAAGGAAGCAATAAGCACTAATGAGAAAAATATAGCGACAAACATCAAGTTTGTTAAAACAGCCACTCTTCTGAAGCGTTTATCGTTTTGATATCTTTGACGCAATTCAGGATTTTTCTTTTTGGAATAAAATATTACTATTTTACTCTTAGCCAAAATAAATATTATAAGAGAAAATGTCAGAATTACAAATATAACTCTTAATAAATAATACATAATTCCTCCTGATTTGAATATTATCCTGCGGCATCGGTTTATGCGCCCGTTTACTTTCTTTTAAAGTTAAATAACAGAATTCTATTTTACCTATTTTATTATAGCAAAATATTCTTTTTATTAAAATTGACATAATACATATTTATTTAACTAAAATATTGTAAAATACAACTAATAATATACTGTTTAACTATTTTAATATACAATTTGCCAAACAGCTACGTCTATATGAATTAAACTTACAGCAATTGTACTTTCTCTGTTGGATATGATAAATCCTGTTATCGGAGCACTTGTATATAATAACAAATCCTGCTTTGTGGCACTGATTACGGCATTTCTGTACGATATGACAAAACAAAATGTTGTTCTAATACCGGATTTTCGCAAAAAGCCATATTTGATTAGATTTCGTAATTTGCTGACAAACATATTTAATATCTTTTAACAGTAGCTTTATGTAAAGCTGTAACAACAAAACAAGCGACAGCGTAAACTGATATTCATACCCAAATTATCTAACTTTTTGGGGGATATATCATGATTGCTATCGCTTGTCAATTTTTTATGGTTTATCTCAAATATTTATATAGAACCACTTTATTTACCAGTATCGTTTCTTTGATTTTATTTCTGATAATTTACTATTATTAAAACTGCAAATAAAATTTATGCGTTCTACTATTCCTCTGAATTGTAAAACTCATCTAACACATAAGTTTTAACAGGTGTAATATACAGCTCATATTTTATAACCAATTTAACCAAATCGTTACCGTCTATCAGTGTAATCGGAGAACCCTCTCTCGCAGCAATCCTGGCCGAATTTGTAAACCTACCGTTGGTAATGAACACACCATAATCTGCTTGATACTTATTCATAGCGCCTAAAAACTGATTGATTTCAGGTTCTGTAACAGGTGCAACATTATATCTTTTACATTGTATAACTACTCTTGTCGTTCTGAAATCATTTACATCGGTGTGATAACCATATCCGTCAATTCCACCGTCGTTGCTAATTTGGACGCCTTTATCGGTGAATTCAACACCCATGCGGTTCAGCAAGGCTCTTGAAAAAGCTTCGAATTTTTTTGGCGTCATTTTTGCAATTGATACCAGCAACATTTCTTTAAAATCATCCTTGATTTTTTCTTCCGTCTGCGTTTCTTCTTCGCTATCACTAACATCAACAATTGTATTCTTCTTATTGTTTTTGCTCAGTTCGTTCCAATACTTTTTCGAGGTTTCAATAATGTCCTTTTGAACATCAAGAGTATCTAATTCAAGGTATAAACCTTTTTCCGTCAGAGTAACCGGCGAAGAGTTAGTATATATCAACAAATCATTAAAAGACAAATCCTTAATGGCAAAATTAAAACTAAAATTAAACTCCTACAATATAAATTAAGGTTAAAGGCACGGTAGCCAGCCGTGTCTTTTTTTCCTTTTCAATGCTGAAGCTGTTAGAATGAGAAAGAATAGTCTGAC
>CAJFNC010000012.1 GCA_904393835.1 uncultured Ruminococcus sp.
GTCACGTTTTTATTATACACATTAGGAGTTTTTTGTCTGAATACACCGCTAAAGCTTCTTTTGAACCACGCGACTATCGCGTGGTTTTCGGGATACAATTAAGCAGCTGCGAGTAAATTGCAGCTGCTTTTTTATGATGTTGTTTTTCTTAATTTTGATTTTCGTTTAAGCATAAAGTAATAGATAATTCCCGTAATATCTGCAAGAGCCCAACCAATAGGTACCGAAACCCAGATGCCAAATACACCAACGCTTGGCAATTTTGAAAGAAAATATGCCAAAACTACACGAACACCGAGCGATATAAGCGTGAGTATAAGCGACATAAACGGCTTGTTAACTGCACGGTAATATCCGTACAACATAAACAATATTCCTATTCCAATATAGAAAGTTCCTTCAACCGTCAGGTATTGCGCGCCTACTGCGATTACGTCCTCCAAACCGTCCTGAACAAAAACGGACATCAAAGGACGTGCAAAAACGCATACTAACGCGCTAATTACTATACAGAAAACAGTTACGCATATAACGCTGCTCTTTATTCCCCGGCGTATGCGTTTTTCTTTACCCGCACCATAGTTTTGCGCAACAAATGTTGAAAATGCGTTGCCGAAATCCTGAACCGGCATATACGCAAGTGTATCTATTTTTACACCGGCAGCAAAAGCCGCCATTACAATCTTTCCGAAACCGTTTACTATTCCCTGTACCAGCAGTATTCCGAAATTCATAACCGACTGCTGCAAACAGGTAACAAACGATAGGGAAGCGATGTTTTTAAATATTTCAAAATCAAAGTGTAAATGGCGACGCCGTATTCGAAGTTCAGGAAATTTTATCAAAGTAAAAAGCGCCAAACCTATTCCCGAAACAACCTGAGAAATTACTGTTGCAATCGCTACACCTGCAATACCGTTTTCAAATACAAGTACAAAAACTATGTCAAGCCCTATGTTCAAAACAGCTGATACACAAAGAAAAATTAACGGTACAAACGAATTGCCTATTCCTCTGAGCAAATTTGAGAAAAAGTTATACACAAATACCGCAGTCATACCGGCAAAAACCCACATAAGGTAATCTTTCATTAAATAAAAAATATCATCAGGTACCTGCAAAATCCTCATTATCGGGTCGCAAAAAATGTACAGCAATAAATTTAAAATAACGCTTAGCACACCTATAAAGGCAAAAGAAATAAAAATTCCTGTCTTTAGATTTTCTTCGTTTTTACAACCGAACATATGTGAAAAATAAGCTCCCGCGCCTATGCAAAGTCCGATTATAATTGAAGTGACAAACGTCATAAGCGAATATGCCGAACCAACTGCCGCCAATGCGTCCGCTCCGACAAATTTTCCCACAATAAGCGTATCGGCAAGGTTGTAGCACTGCTGCAACAGGTTACCCAATATAAGAGGAAAAGAAAATTTCAGCAAGCTGCCTGTAATTCTTCCCTTTGTTAAGTCATAGTTCATAATATTTTCTCATTAACTCACAAAAGTCTAAAATTCATATTTTAAAATTTGACAATTTCTTACCCCAAAATCGGCAAATTCCCTGTTAGTCATATCAAAAAAGTAAGAGTGTACAATCCGCGCAATTCCGTTGTGAGCCACAAGAATGTAAGTTTTATCGAACTGCGAGGTAATTTCATCGAGTAAACCGTATATGCGATGAGCTGCCATTAGCATTGATTCACCGCCTCCGTAGCTGCAGGCAAAGTTTTCTTTTGCCTTTCTGAACTCCGCGCCGTCACGGGGAGTTGATTCGTAAATACCGAAATTCTGTTCCCTGAGTCGCCTATCAATTCTTAGCGAAATTCCCGTCACTTCGGAAATATGACGCGCTGTTTTCTCGGCCCGCATAAGCGGAGAGCTGAGTATTTCGTCGGCAACTATATTTTGTTCTAAAATTTTTTTGCCTGTTTCAAACGCCTGCTGATGACCGAGTTCAGTCAGGTCTATATCTGTTGAACCGCAAATTTTGTTTTCTACATTCCACACAGTCTGACCGTGTCGCACAAAGTAAAGCTGTCCCATAATAATCTCCCGATACTTAGCTAAAACTTTATTATTAAAGTAATTATAACTTAAAAACAGGACACCGTCAATTGACAGTGCCCTGAAACTTTTAACTTATACAATTATTAAAGCTTTAGATTAGTTCTCTTTTTTCTTTCTTGCAAGGAATGCAACGCCCATAGCGGCTACCATTACACTGCCGAGTACGAGGAATATTGTTGTTTCCTGACCTGACTTAACTGAGCCTGAGCTTGAAGATGAAGAACTTGAAGAACCGCTGCTTGATGAGCCTGAGCTTGAAGAACCTGAGCTTGATGAGCCGCTGCTTGATGAACCTGTGTTAGTAATATCAGAAGCTGACTGACCGCTCTTACCTGATTCGGTACCTGATTCCTGTGCCTTGTTGAGGTCGTCGTTGTTAACTTTTTCACCTGTTGTAGGATCTGTTAAACCTCCGAGAACTTTCTGGATAGCTTCCATTTCCTTGTCAACAGCATCCTGCTTCTTTGTACCGGCTGTAACTGCTGCTGCCTCTTTATTTGCAACAACTTCCATAACAGCTGTGGGGCTAACCTTGAGTGTATCAATAACAGACTGAGCCTTATCCATTTTCTTGCTGTCAGCATAGTAAGAAATGAAAAAGTCTGCTGCGATAGTAAGGTCTGTTGTACCGTCTGCAAGAGATGTACCCTGAACTTTACCTGTTGATGTTACAACCTTCTGAGGACCGCAGTCCTTGTTATTTGTCCAGAAAGCAGGGATAGCGCTCTTAGCTGAATCCTGCGGGTTTTCATATTTTTCTGTTGTGCTTGCAGTAAGTGTGTCACCGATGCAAGCGCCGCTCATAATTGCATCGTATGTCTGCATACCTGTGTTAGCGCTGAAGATTACGCAGTAAATCTTACCGTCGGAAGACTTGATGTCGTTGCCTGTCTTAGAAAGGTCATATGTTGCGATACCTGTTGAAGCATCATAATCGCACTTCTCTTTCTTTGACTGCCAAGCAGGCCATGTACCTGTACCGTCTGCCTTCCAGATGTGACAGAATACAGATTTTACATTGTTCCAGCCTGAATTTTTAACGTCAAACTTAATTACGTTACCTGCGCCTACTTCCGATGAAGCTTCTGCGCCTACTTCTGATGAATCCTCAGCTGAAACTGCTGCAGACTCTTCTGCACCTACTGAGTTATCGTCTGCTACTTCTGCAGCGTTTGCCGATATAGCAAATGTACCAACTAACATAGTTGCTGCAATAGCAAGACTTGCTAATTTCTTGAACATTTTAATCTCCTCCTAAAATTGTCCATATAAATCTCCGAGAATAAATCCCAGTAAAGTTATTATACAATAAATATTTCAAATCTTCAATAGTTTTGATACATTTGTAACATTTTTTATTGCACAATAATTAACGATAAAGTTTGTTTAAAATACACAATAATATAAATATTTTTCCATATTATATGCATATTTAATTCATAATCAGAATAAAACTGATTATTTAAGCATTTCGGCAACAGTTGATTTTACGGACTTGAGAGCCTCATCAATTTTGCCGGCGTCCTTTGCGCCCGCCATAGCCATGTCGGGTTTTCCGCCGCCGTTACCGCCTGCGACCTGAGCCGTTGCCTTAACGATTTTACCTGCGTTCGCGCCCATTGCAAGAGCATCCTTACCGCAGGCAGCCGCAAATGTTACCTTGCAATCGTTATTTGTAGCCAGCACAATTACGCACTTGCCGTCCCTGTCGATAGCTTTTTGACACATTTTACGGAGTACGTCGGCATTGACTTTTTCAACATAACCCGAAACTATTGTTACATCTTTTTCGACCTGTGCCGAGGCAAAAAGCTCTGAAAGCTGCGCTGCCGCAAGCTTTGCGTTGAGCTCCTCAATCTCTTTTTGCTGACTCTTGATAGTAAGCTCTGCCTTTTGGGCGCCCTCAACCACTGCTTTTGGATTTGACACTTTTAAAGCGGTGCCTACTCCGATCAGAACTGCATTGATATTGTTTATATATCTTAACACTCCGTTGCCCGTGAGAGCTTCAATTCTTCTGACACCCGCTGCAACAGAGCCCTCCTGACGAATTTTGAAAAGGCCGAGATTAGACGTGTTCTTTACGTGGGTACCGCCGCATAATTCAATTGAAAAATCATCCGCGCTTACAACGCGTACAATGTCGCCGTACTTTTCACCAAAGAGCGCCATTGCACCGAGCTTTTTGGCTTCTTCAATCGGCATTTCTCGTGTTTCGACCTCAATACCCTCAAGGATTTTCTTATTTACAAGGTTTTCAACCTCTATAAGTTCTTTGGCTGTCATTGCCTCAAAATGAGTAAAGTCAAAACGGAAATATGTGTCTGTAACAAGCTGACCTGCCTGCTCAACATGGTTGCCGAGAACTTTTCTCAACGCAGCCTGCAAAAGGTGAGCCGCTGTGTGATTTCTTCTGATATCGTCTCTGCGTTCACCGTCAATCTCAGCATGAACGGCTGCTCCCACAGTAATGCTGCCGCTCTTTACGGTACAGGCATGTAGAAAAATATTTCCGGAGGTATCTTTTGTTGTATCGTCAACGTCGCAGGTAAAGCTTCCGCTTTCAAGCACACCTGTGTCGCCTACCTGTCCGCCGCTTTCCGCATAGAAAGGAGTTTTGTCGAGTACGATAATCGCGTTTTCGCCTTCTCCTACCGTCTCTACTCTGACGCCGTCCTTAACAATCGCAAGCACTTTTGACTCAGACGTGTAATCTGTGTAGCCGACAAATTCTGTTTTTGCAACATCCGAAAGATCCGTTGAATCAGAAATCCACGCGTCCTCACCAGCGTTTTTGCGCGCGTCTCTCGAACGTTTTTTCTGTTCTTTTAAAAGCTCATAGAATCTGTCAACATCAACCTTGATGCCCTGCTCTGACAAAATTTCTTTTGTGAGGTCAATCGGGAAGCCGTAGGTGTCGTTGAGTTTGAAAGCGTCCTCGCCGCTGAGCACCTTGTTTTCGCCATTCTCAATTATGTTATTCAAGAGTCTGAAGCCCTGGTCGATTGTCTTTGCAAAGCTCTCTTCCTCAACCTTTATAACTTTTGTGATAAAATCCTGCTTCTCTTTAAGCTCCGGATAAGCTGTGATATTTTCGCGGATAACTGTTTCACATACTTTATAAAGGAAAGGCTCGTTGTAACCGAGAAGTCTGCCGTGACGAGCAGCTCTTCTCAAAAGGCGTCTTAACACATAGCCTCTGCCTTCGTTTGAAGGAAGTACTCCGTCGCCGATCATAAATGTTGTGCTGCGGATATGGTCGGTGATTACACGCAGAGAAATGTCGCTTTTTTCGTCCCTGCCGTACTCAACTCCGGTAATATCCGATATGTGCTTCATAATATTCTGAATTGTATCTACAAGGAAAAGGTTGTCAACGTCCTGCATTACACACGCAAGTCTTTCAAGTCCCATACCTGTGTCAATATTGGGATGGTCAAGCGGAGTGTAGTTGCCGTTTCCGTCATTTTCAAACTGAGTAAACACGAGATTCCATACCTCGACAAAGCGGTCACATTCACAGCCAACGTGACAATCGGGTTTGCCGCAGCCTTTTTCGGGACCTCTGTCAAAGTAGATTTCCGAACAAGGGCCGCAGGGACCTGAACCGTGTTCCCAGAAGTTGTCTTCTTTGCCCAGTCTTACCATATGGGACGGGTCAACTCCGACTTCTTCCGTCCAGATTTTATAAGCCTCGTCGTCGTCTTGATATACAGAAATGTAAAGCTTGTCAACAGGCATTTCAAGAACCTTTGTAAAAAATTCCCACGCCCATGCCGTTGCCTCGCGTTTGAAATAATCGCCGAACGAAAAGTTGCCTAGCATTTCAAAGAATGTGCCGTGGCGCGCAGTAATGCCCACACGCTCAATGTCGGGTGTACGGATACACTTTTGGCAGGTAGTCACTCTCTTTCTCGGAGGGGTTACCTCGCCTGTAAAATATTTTTTCATAGGAGCCATACCGCTGTTAATAAGCAGAAGGCTGTTGTCATCCTTGGGAATAAGTGAAAAGCTGGGAAGCCTTAAACAACCCTTTGATTCAAAGAATGAGAGAAATTTTTCTCTTAATTCATTAAGTCCCGTCCACTGCATTTTTAAACTCTCCTTATATATCGTATTAATAGTTTTGATTCGGATTCACAAAAATAAAAAACCTGTCCCAAAAATATGGGACAGGATTAATTCCTGCGGTACCACCCAAATTGACGCAAAGCGCCCGCTTTGAGTAATCGAAAGATTACATATCTTTAACGCAGATTTACGTTGCACTTAATCACGCAAAGCTCAGGGGCAGCGTATCGAAAAGCGGCATAAAACCTTGCACCGAACGGTTTCTCTCTGAAATGTCGCATATCCGACTAATCCCTTCACAGCCGAATCAAATATTTATTTTACTTTTAAATTATAAATCTGATTTTAACGCTTGTCAATAGGATAATTTAAACAAACGCAGAATCACGTTTTTTCCTTATATATGAGCTGTCGGGAATCGGCACATCCGATTTCATAATAAGCTTTTGCATCGGATGCGGAGCGCTTTCAACACACTCGCCGTCCTCGGTTTCAAGAGACAGGCACTTCACATTGAACGGTATGCCGCAGGGCGGAAGAACATCAAGAGTATCGCCGACATAGAACTTATTACGCTGGGTAATTAAAGACGTGTTATCGCTTAATGAGCTTTCGCACATTGCCACCACGTCGTATTGTCGGATATAGCCGCCGTTGTCGGTCACCTGCCCCGGCTCATTGCCGAAGTAAAAGCCGGTATTGTACTCACGGTGACTGATTTTTTCAAGCTCCTCCCTTATCCAAGAAGCAAGGGTGTAATTTTCGCCCATACTCATAAAATCGTCAACAGCATGTCGGTAGGCGTTTGTCGTAACCGCCGTGTAATAGGCGGATTTTGCCCTGCCCTCAATCTTGAAGCTTGAAATTCCCGCCTTGACAAGTTCCGGAATATGTTCAATCATACACAAATCCCTTGAATTGTAAAGATAGGTGCCGTCGGAGGTTTCCTCAACGGGAAAATACTGTCCCTGTCGGTTTTCTTCAAACAGATGATATTTCCATCTGCACGGCTGAGCACATTCGCCGTGGTTTGCATCTCTGCCGGTCATATAGCTTGAAATCAAACATCTGCCCGAAAACGACACGCACATTGCTCCGTGAACAAAGCACTCTATTTCAAGCTCGTTTGGAATATGAGCGCGTATGTCGGCAATCTGGTCAAGCGGAAGTTCCCTTGCCAGCACAACACGTGAGGCGCCCATATTATAGAGCACATTTGCCGCTGCGTAATTTGTGACACCCGCTTGGGTTGAAACGTGAAGCGCAACATCGGGAGCATATTTTTTAGCCGCCTCCATAACACCTAAGTCGGCAATGATGAGAGCGTCAACTCCGCAGTCCTGACAATATCTTAAGTATTCCGGGAGATACTTTAATTCATCGTTGCGCGGCAAAACGTTGCAGGTTACGTGAATTTTCGCATTATGCGCGTGAGCAAGCTCACAGGCTTTTTTTAAATCATCGTTGTCAAAATTTTTAGGCGCTGAACGCATTCCGAATAGTTTGCCTGCCAAAAATACGGCGTCAGCGCCGAACTTGAGTGCGGACTCAAGACATTCCATATCACCTGCCGGTGATAATACTTCCGGTTTAATCATTTACGTATTTCTCCAAATTTGCATTGTGTTCATAGATTGTGGATGCGTAGTAGGCATTGCCGTTTTTGTCGTGACAGAAGAAGTAGTAATTCGTACTGCTCGGGTTGATTGCGGCCAATATAGCGTCCATACCGGGGTTGCATATAGGTCCTGCCGGCAAGCCCGAATTATTATATGTATCGTAATCGCTGGTATAGTCGCCCAGACTGTCGGGAACATTTTCCGCAGTTCTGTAAGGATAGTACTTTGTAGAATCAAGTCCCAGCTTGGACACACCCATACTGCTGTCGGCGTTAAGTCGGTTATGCAGAATTGATGAAATTATATACATATCGTTAACATCTGCCGCCTCAGCCTGGATTATTGACGCAACAATCATAACTTCGTCCAAAGAATACTCGGTCATTCCGTCATCTATCATCTTTTGAACAGTCGTGAGGTTTTTATATCCGCTCACGCTCTGCTTTTCCGTAATTTTTGTTTCAAAGTTGTTGAGGAACTTATAGATACAACTCTTCGGTTCTTCGTTTTTATAGAACTCGTAAGTATCGGGATATAGATAACCCTCCAGTTTGTAATAGCGGTCGTCGGCATTCGTGATTGACTCTATGAAGTCAAAATCATCGTCAAATTCATCTGAGTTACAGAGCTCGACGAACTTGTCCGTACTGCTTAAAACGCCGTTATCCTTGAGAATCTGAGCAATTTCAAGCACGTTTTGACCCTCGGGGATTACAACCTTTACCGTATCTGTGCGGTTATTGGTACTCAGCAGATAGTTTGTAATCGCTTTGTAGTCCATATTTTTACGCATTTCATATGTACCCTGAGTAAACTCGCCCTCTGATTCGGTGATTTTTGTAAACCATTTAAAATAGAAAGGTTCGTCTATAACATTGTCTTCGGCAAGAATTTGCGCAATGCCGTCGATTGTGGGATTTTCGGGAATTTCAACCTTGACAGTTTCGCTGTCGTTACGGTTTATGGCGAGCATATCGTTCATACCCGTAATTACGAAAGCCGAAAGCATTACGCCGACAATTACTACTGAAGTTATCCAAATAAAGCGAAAAATTCTGCGGTTGCGCTTATTCTTTTTTTTAAGCTCTTTTTTCTGAGCTTTTTCACGCTGTCTTAAAGCCTGCTTTGACTCACGGGCAATTTGCTCTTTTACATCCTGACCGCTGTATGAGTTTATCTCGTCGGGCTCGTAATTTTGGTATTCCTCATCATCTTCCTGAATATTCAGGTGAAAATTTTCGGCCTTGCGTCGTCTTTGGGCTTCAAGTCTTTCAATTTCTTCAGACGGAACGTCGTTGTAGTTGTCCGAGTTCATCCAAATCATCCTTTCGCCTGTGAATTTTTATTACTACTATATATTTCTTTTTCTGTTATTACCGTGTCCACGGGCAAATCATGGCTTTCAGTCGGCAGTGCATCGCACATACAGCACTCGTATATAAGCCCGACTTTTTTGCCGCTGAAATCGGATAAAAATCTGTCATAGCAGCCTTTACCGAAGCCGAGTCTGCTGCCGCTTTTGTCATAAGAAAGCGCAGGCACAAGGCACACGGCATTGTCGTAATTTTTTACCTTGTTGCAGCGTTCAACGTCGGGTTCCATTATGGAAAACATTCCTTTTTTGAGCTGAGAAAGTTCGGTTATGTAGTAAAACTCCATATTTCCGTCTCTGTCACATTTTGGAACGGCAACCTTTTTTCCGTCTGCCAGAGCCGACGAAATTATAACCGAGGTATCCACCTCAATCGGAGTTGATACATAAGCAAAAAGCACTCTACAGCCGATGTACTGTTCAGAGGTAAGAAATCTTTCGGCAAGCTTTAAATCAAGTTCCTCTTTGTTTGATTTTTCGAGTTTTGCCCTGATACGTTTAAAATGCGCACGCAGCTCGTGTTTCTCTACATTTTTCAGTAGCATTGCATATCTCCCAAAACCTTGTCGGCACATTCCTTTGAATTAGCAACGGTTACGATTGCGTGTCCAAATTCAACTGCGCAGCCCGCGCCCTTGCCCGTAATAACAAGCCCGTCAATCTGAGTATGAGCACCCGTGTATTCTGCACCGTCAAGCTCGGTTTCAAATCCGGGGAAACAGGTGGCTTTTTTGCCTTTTAAAATTCCGAGGTGTCCGAGAATCGACGGAGCGGCACAGATTGCCGCAACTATTTTTTTGTTTTCAAAACAATATTTTACGCAGTCGCAAACCTCTTTTGTGCTTTCGAGATTTGTCGTGCCCGGCATACCTCCGGGGAGAATAACGCCCTCAATATTGCTGTAATCAACGTCGTTAAGAGCAATATCAGCCTTTACTGTCACTTTGTGGGAGCTTGTTACCATATCGCCGCTTACGCCGACTGTCTGCACCTGAAGCTTTGCTCTTCTCATAACATCAAGAGTTGCCAGCGCCTCTGTTTCTTCAAAACCTGTTGCTAAAAACATATAAAACATACTGCATTTCCTTTCATTATACTGTTTTATTCAAAAGTTATTCCTATATATGTGTTATCAGGCAAATCAACGGCGGGATCAAGCTGCTTTATCATTCCGTATTTTTGACGGCTGTCTGAATTGCAGCTGCCTGAGCGCACGCAGATTTTACTTGCCGATGTGTTTTTGAGTATTTCCCTCACAAGCTCCGTTTCGCTTGCACATTCATAATAAATCACCCTTGCGCTTTCACTGTTTTCATCAATAATCGCAAATACACCGCCGGTGCGTATGCATTTTAAACCGTATGCGCAGTAATATTTTTGGGCAAAGCATAAAAATTTTTCGTCGTATTGTGTACAGGCACAATCACTTCGCAAAAGCCGAAAATTTTTCAAACTCTCGCGGGTATATTCGTTCTCGCACATAAAACAAAGAGGTTGGTAACCGAATTTTGCATAAAATTTATACAAGCCGTCGCTTGCAGGCAGCAAAAGCGAAAAAACGTCGCCGTCTTTTTGAGCTTCACTCATAGAATATTCTATCAGCTTTCCCATTATTCCCTTTCCCCTGTATTCCTTGAGGGTAGCGGCGGCAAAAAGGTAGTTTGCCTGCCGTGCGGCAAGTTTTACGCTTAACAGATACAGCGCTGAGATAATTTGATTGTCCCGCTTTGCACAGAATATGCGCGCGTTTTTTTCGGCATATTCAAAGAAAATATCGAGAGCCGAGGGAGTTTCGTCAAAACACGAAAGCCAAAGCTTTATAAGCTGACTTTTATCGCCTTTATTTGCTCTTGTATAAATCAAGTCTTTCATCTCAGGTTCGCTGTATATCTGTCGATGATGATTATGGGATTATACGAAAGCTTGGACTTTCTTAGACCTTCGATTCCCATATCCTCCTCACGGTTGATGTATTTGTATTCTGTTAGAGTTTTTGCAAATTCGTTGCAGATAACGGCGTAAACTCCGTCGTATTTACGAAGCGCTTTTTCAAAATTAACGTCAAACGCAAGTTTTGAAATTTCGGTACCTGCCGTCATTGCTGCGGGCGTATCGCCTACATAGAGCAATGCGCCTCTCATATTAAACGCTTCATAATTTTCAAAGGCTTCGCAAATTACCGCAAATTCGCTGTACTCTTCCGGATTAATTCCGCTTTCTGCACACCATTTGCGTGCTACGTCAAGAGCGTCGCCTATATTTGCTCTGCTTATTTTTTCAAACCTCACATTGTCGTAGGTTTTGTAAAATTTTGAAATATGGTTTCGCTTTGCGTGGAACTTTTTGCCCGACATATTTGCAAGATCTTCGGTAAGATAAACATAATCCTGATTTTCGGGAGAACGTGTGTACTCAAACCTTGAGGGCATTAGCGACTCAAGCTTTGAACGCTGACCGTTGGTTAGCATAACAAACGCAGGCTTGACTCCCCTTTCATCGGCATCCGCCATAACAGCGTTTACCGCACCCTTTACATTCTTGCCCGTCGGCATACAGTAACCCCAAATAGTATTGTCAGTTTTGCAGTAAACCTTTATCAATGTATCGTCATAAATCGCGAATTTAATATTAAACTCATTTCTCCATAAATAGGAGTTTATCAAGCTGACATCGCAGCTTATCGCCTCTGAGCAGTCATAATATTTTTTATATTTTTCAATATCGTTTTTTTCAATCAGTTTAAAATTCAGCATAAAATATTCTTTGCCGCCTCTTCTATTTCACGTGCTATTTTTTCTATACTTTTAATTTCCCCGTTTTCACAGCAGTTGATTACTTTCCATCCGCATTTTTCTGCGGCATAGAGTGCGCTTCTGCGGCAACTCAAAAGATAATTTACGTTTTTTTCGTGCAGGTCCTTTTTGGACAGGTCGCCGTTGTAGCGCTTTTCCATAAGCTTTTGTGAAACCTCAGGTTCAACATCGAGGTAGAGCACCAGATCGGGTTTCGGAATACCAAGCTTGTTGTATTCAAAGTCCGAGTGCCAGCGAATAAACTCGTCGCGCTTGCCATCGGGTACTTTCGACATATGGTAGATTATATTTGATGTCGCATATCTGTCGCACAAAAACAACATACCGTTTTCGTAGTCTTTTTTCCACGATTTAAGATAGCTCGCGACACGATCTACCGCATAAAACGCCGCTGCAGCATATGCATTAACGCTGTTGGGGTCTTCTCCGAATTCTCCGTTCAGATACATCTTTACAAGCGATGAGCTCGGACTGTCGTAATCGGGAAATTCAAGCTTTTTGTACGCCCTGTTAAGCTGCTCAAGCTTTTTGGCAAGCAAGGCTGTCTGCGTAGCTTTTCCGCTGCCGTCAAGTCCCTCTATAACAATAATTTTACTTTTCATAAAAACCACTTACTCCGATTTTGTCACGCCGTATTTTTCACGCATTTCCTTTTGCCTTCCGCAACTCATTTTGCCCTCGGGGCAAGGTCCGAAAAGGCAGGACGGTCCGCATTTTTTAAATAAATGCGGCGCAACCCTGCGGCACTCAAGCAACATTTGCTGAGCAACTTCCCTGATTTCCCACTGGGCGCGGTTGCAGCAGCGGTGCGCAAAAAAGTTTTGCAAACTGCGCGCGTTAAATGTGCAGACAATTTTTGTGGTTGAAGCATTGGGCAGAATAAAGCGAGCGTCCTCGTTTGCCTTTTTAACAAAAGCGGAGTACTGCTTTTTATTATTTACCTTAAACTGCTCTGTTATTTGTGCATCATTATCATTTGAAAAATCGTTTGTGTATTTTCTTATATATCCTGCGACAAGCGCGTCTCTTATTTCTTTATACGCCTGCGACTGCATCTCGATTACCTTGTTGTATGCCGCCAAAGCCTTGGGATTTTCGGAAATTTCGGGAGGCGTTACAAAATCAAACTTTGTTCCGTCAACGTATCTCTGCGACTGCTGGCTGTACGAAGCAATTCTGTGACGCACCAGCTGGTGAGAACAAGCCCTCGAAATACCTTCAATGCCAAAAGTAAAGGAGGCGTGTTCCGTGGGGCTTGCATGGCCTAAATCGGCAAGCATATCAATAAACGCAGCCGTTTTTTCCTCGGTAAGTCCCTCTTTTATATCTTCGATTCCCGACGGTGAATAACACAATTTTGCCGCCATGGCAACTGTTTTTTCAGGTTCGGGCGTATGCGCAAGCAACGTTACTTTTATCGACATAATATTCCACCTTAAAAATTTCTGCTTTGTATTTAATCATAATCATAGTTATTATAACAGTTATTTAGTTTTTTTTCAACCAAAAACATTATTATCTCTCTGTTTACGGTATTAATCATTCTTTTTGTTTGTTTTTTGTATAAAAATCAAAATAGCCGCACGTATTTTATATTCCGTAAACTCTTTTAAATCAACATAAAAACAGTCCGCAAAAGCGGACTGTAAATCATCACATTTTTTCTGCAACAAGAACTATTACCGTTCTGCCGTGCATAAGAAATCTTCTGTTATAAATAAAAATGTTTTCCTTTTCGGCAATTACTTCATCGGCTTGTCTGCCGGTATCAACATACAGTTTCCAGACATAACCTGTCGGCAATGTCGGCAGCTCAACATTAACGTCGCCCCAATATGCGTTTACGCCGAAATAAACAAGCTCGTCGAGGTTATTGTCATAACTGCTTCTGCCTGCATACATTACGCCAACCATTCTTGTGTCGGCATTGTAATTTGTTTTCCAAGGAATTTCCGAGTGAATACTCTGGGGAGGATAACTGCATCTTGCCTCCTTGCGGTCGCCTGTTATGACACGAAAACGCTTGCGTAAGGCAATCATATATTTAAAAAACTCAAATACATCGCTGTACTTTTCTTTTCTGCTCCAGTCAAGCCATGAAATAATGTTATCCTGGCAGTAAGCGTTGTTATTGCCGAACTGGGTGTTGCAGAACTCGTCGCCCGCAAGGAAAAGTGCTGCGCCGCGGCTGCACATCAGTGTAGCAAAGGCATTCTTTACCATTTTTCTGCGCAGCAGCTCTACCCCTATATCATCCGTTTCACCTTCTGCGCCGCAGTTCCAACTGTTGTTATCATTGGCACCGTCGGTGTTGTTCCAGCCGTTTTTGTAATTGTGTTTCTCATTGTATGCGTACATATCGTACATTGTAAAGCCGTCGTGACAGGTCAAAAAGTTTACGGATGCGTTATTGCCTCGGTAGGTAGGGTCGTACAAATCCTTAGATCCGGTAATTCTGTTGGCGGCCGCCCACGCAAGGTTGTTGTCGCCCTTTAGGAAGCGTCGCAAATCATCACGGTATTTTCCGTTCCACTCTGCCCATCTTTGCCATGACGGAAAGCTGCCGACCTGATAAAGTCCGCCTGCGTCCCATGCTTCAGCAATAAGCTTGACTCCTCCCAATACAGGGTCGAACGCAAGGCTTTTAAGCAGCGGCGGCTTGTCCATGGGTGAGCCGTCCTCATTTCGTCCCAAAATTGAAGCAAGGTCAAAACGGAAGCCGTCAACACGGTATTCGGTTACCCAGTATCTGAGGCAATTGAGAATAAACTGCTGTACTATGGGGTGATTGCAGTTTAAAACGTTGCCGCAACCGCTGAAGTTGTAATATTTTCCGTCGGGAGTCAGCATATAATATATGTTATTATCAACGCCCTTGAATGAGAAAAAGAGACCATGCTCGTTGCCCTCCGCGGTGTGATTAAACACAACGTCAAGAATAACCTCAATGCCGTTTTCGTTGAGTTCACGTATAACCTGCTTTAACTCGTTGCCCTCGCGGTTGTGCTCGTGATCCGACTCGTAACTTGTGTTTGGGGCAAAAAAGCAAACTGTGTTGTAGCCCCAATAATCATAGAGCTTCTCACCCTCAAATGTGCGAGAAGCACCCGTTTCATCAAATTCAAATACAGGCATAAGCTCAACAGCGTTTATGCCGAGCTCCTTTAAATAGGGGATCTTTTCCCTGATCGCGGCAAATTTTCCAGGACAGCTTACGCCCGAGGACTTGTCGTTTGTAAAGCCCCTTACGTGCATTTCATATATTATAAGTTCTTCAAGCGGCAGGGTTTTCTTCTTAAAATTGCCCCAGTCGTAGTCGTCAAACACAACTCTGGCTTTATATACGCAGTCGTTGTCCTGCTTAACTCCCCAGCCGCTCTGACCTGTTACGGCTTTGGCGTACGGGTCAAGAATATACTTATTTTTATCAAATATCAAACCTTTTTTTTCGTCGTAAGGTCCGTCAATTGAATAGGCGTATTCAAACTCATATATTTCAAGTCCGAAAACTATCATAGAAAAAGTGTTGCCTATTCTGTATGATTCGGGGAACGGAAGCCTTGCATACGGTTCATTTTCAGTCGGGCGAAACAAAAGCAAAGTACACGACTTTGCGTAAACAGAAGTGATTGTAAAGTTCACTCCGCCGCGAACGGGAGTTGCTCCGTTAACAAGAAAATGACCGGGTCGAACGTCAAATCCGTTAACCTTGTCGGTCGGTTTTAAATCTTGAAGCACCTAAATACCTCCAAAAAGCATAGCAATAGTTTTATAGCATAAAATAACATTAATTATTTTATCATTTAAATTTTTTTAATTCAACAAATAGATTGCAATATCATTGTCATATTTTTATAAATTTTTTATAAACTTAAAAAAATAAAGCAAATAAATATTGTTAATATATGATATAAGCAATATTTCAGAACAGACGATTATTATTTCTTTTTTATTTTATACCGTATTTTATAAATTAATACACGGGTAATTTGTCAGGTCGCTTTTTACTGTTTTATATATAAGAATTAATAAGAATATTAAAAATTTTATATTCAAAGCAAATCAGTAAAAATATTATTGTATTTTCTTAATTTTTACTAAATTTAAAACTTTATAAATTATTAAATTTTACGGATATATTTTCAGCTCCATTTAAGCCCGCCGCAGTGCGCTGATTTCAAGCTCAAAAACTTTCGGATTAAAATAATACAATTTTGAAGTTAAACAAAACGCAAAAACATTGTATAAATTTTGTTTTCAAAAAAATTTATACAAATTAAACTTACATATAAATACAACACATATTTTATTTACTCCCCTTTACTTTTTGTGACAAACATAGTATAATATACGATAAAGCAAAAGAGATTATAAATATGTTTACCAAACTTTTGCTTACCGCTTAAAATTTAGTGAATTATTAGTGAATTGCAAGGATAGGAGGTATGACATAATGATAAGCGGCGCTGAAATTATGGTTAAATGTCTGGAAGCAGAGGGCGTTAAGGTCGTCTTTGGTTATCCGGGCGCTGCCATATGCCCCTTTTACGATAAAATTTACGATTCAAGCATTAAACACGTACTTGTCAGGCAGGAGCAAAACGCCGCTCATGCCGCAAGCGGTTACGCTCGTTGCAGCGGACGTCCCGGCGTTTGTGTTGCAACCTCCGGCCCCGGTGCAACAAACCTCATAACAGGTATTGCTACCGCGTATACAGACTCAATCCCATTGATTGCAATTACCGGTCAGGTAAGAAGCGATTTACTCGGTCGTGATGTTTTTCAGGAGGCTGATATCACAGGCGCTTGTGAACCGTTTGTAAAGCACAGCTACCTTGTTAAAAAAACCGGGAATCTGCCAAGAGTTTTTAAAGAGGCTTTTCACATTGCCTCTACGGGCAGACAGGGACCGGTATTGATTGATATACCTATTGATATTCAGACAAACTGCATTGATGAATTTGTTTATCCCGACAAAGTTAACATAATCGGCTACAAGCCAAACACAAAAGGACACGCGGTTCAGGTAAAACGTGCCCTTGAAGCAATAAAAAACAGTAAGCAACCGGTAATTGTTGCCGGAGGCGGTGTTCTGAGCTCCGGTGTAAAGCTTAAACTTCAGGACTTTGCTTTTAAAACCAAAATTCCGGTAATCTCTACAATGATGGGTATCGGAGTTATGCCCAGCGAACATGAAATGTATTTAGGTATGCTCGGCACATACGGTAAACAGGTTGCCAACAAGGCTCTGCACGACGCCGACCTTGTTATTGTATGCGGCGCGCGTCTCGGCGACAGAGCTGTTGCGGCTCCCGACCAGATGAGCGAAAATACAACGGTTATCCATATTGACATTGACCCTGCTGAAATCGGCAAAAACGTTAAGACGGAAATTCCGATTGTCGGCGATATGAGAAATGTTATGGATATGTTGCTTGAAGGCATAGGCGACTACACCGTGTCCGACGAATGGTACAACACCGTTAAAAACTGGAAAAAGGATTTATATATGACTCCGCCCACGTTTGACGGATATGTTGAGCCGAGAACACTCGTAAGCCATTTGAGCGCGATGTTCCACTCAAAAGCAATTCTTGTTGCCGACGTTGGTCAAAACCAAATTTGGTGCGCAAATAACTTCCGCATCCGTGAAGGACGCTTTTTGACAACCGGCGGTATGGGCACAATGGGTTACTCAATTCCCGCTGCAATAGGTGCAAAATTTGCCCGCCCCACGCGCGATGTAATTGTTATCTGCGGCGACGGCAGTTTTCAGATGAGTTTGAACGAACTTGCGACAATTGCCGCAAACAAACTTAACATTAAAATCATCATTATGCGCAATTCACGTTTGGGCATGGTTCGTGAACTTCAGGATAAAAACTACAACGGCAGACATTCCGCTACTGTTCTTGAGGGTGATCCGGACTTTCTTGAAATTGCCAAAGCTTACGGCATTGACTGTGCCCAGGCAAGCTCAAACGAAGAAGCCGAAAACATAATTAAAAACATAGTGGATTCGGATAAGCCGTTTATCTTGCAGTGCAACGTTTATCCCGATACACCGTCGATTTAATGAGGTGAGAAAATGCAATATACATTATCTATACTTGTAGAAAATCAGGCGGGCGTTCTTTCAAAAATTTCGGGACTGTTTTCACGCAGAGGCTTTAACATTGATTCGCTTGCAGTCGGTATTACAAACGATCCGAATGTTTCGAGAATTACGATTGTTGCAAACGGCGATGAATATGTTGTTGAACAGCTTGAAAAACAGCTTAACAAGCTTATCCCCGTAATTAAAGTTAAGCGCCTTAAAGACGACGAATTTATCAGCCGTGAACTTATTTTGATTAAGGTTCACTGCACAGCGTCAAAACGCGCGGAAATTATTAAAACCGCCGAGATTATGCAGGCAAAAATCGTTGATGTGGCACAGAGTTGTGTTACAATTGAATACTGCGAATGCGCTAACCGCGTAAATACGCTTATTGATTTA
This sequence comes from uncultured Ruminococcus sp., assembly GCA_904393835.1. GTDB lineage: Bacteria > Bacillota > Clostridia > Oscillospirales > Acutalibacteraceae > Ruminococcoides. The sequence continues at coordinate 18,444 of CAJFNC010000012.1, forward strand.
CTTAAGCCTTATGGTATCCGTGAGATTGTCAGAACAGGTACTGTTGCCATTGACAGAGGAACAGCTACGGTTTCCGTTTAATCTTACAGATTAACATACATATATTACAATGCCGTACTTGCGGTAAGGAGGATCTTTAAAATGAAAGACTACAAAGAAAACATGAAAGCACCAATCTATTACCAGTCAGACTGTAACCTTTCTTTGCTTGACGGTAAGACTATTGCAATCATCGGTTACGGCAGCCAGGGTCACGCGCATGCCCTCAACCTAAGAGATTCAGGCTGCAATGTAATTATCGGTCTTTACAAAGGAAGCAAATCATGGGCTAAGGCTGAAGCTCAGGGATTTAAAGTATATACATCCGCTGAGGCAGCTAAACAGGCTGATATTATTATGATTCTTATCAACGATGAGAAGCAGGCTGAACTTTATAAAAACGACATTGCTCCTAACCTTGAAGCCGGCAATATGCTTATGTTCGCTCATGGCTTTAACATTCACTTTGAGCAGATTGTTCCCCCTGCTGACGTTGACGTTACAATGGTTGCTCCTAAGGGACCCGGTCACACAGTAAGAAGCGAATATCAGGCAGGCAAGGGTGTTCCCTGTCTCGTAGCCGTACATCAGGACGCAACAGGCAAGGCTAAGGATTTGGCTCTTGCTTATGCTCTCGGTATCGGCGGTGCAAGAGCAGGCGTACTTGAAACAACATTCAGAACAGAAACAGAAACCGACCTCTTTGGCGAGCAGGCTGTTCTTTGCGGCGGCGTTTGCGCTCTTATGCAGGCAGGCTTTGAAACACTTTGCGAAGCAGGCTATGACCCCAGAAACGCTTACTTTGAGTGTATTCACGAGATGAAGCTTATTGTTGACCTTATTTATCAGTCAGGCTTTGCCGGTATGAGATATTCAATCTCTAATACAGCCGAGTACGGCGACTACATTACAGGTCCCAAGATCATTACAGAAGATACCAAGAAAGCTATGAAGAAGATTCTTTCTGACATTCAGGACGGTACATTTGCTAAAGACTTCTTGCTTGATATGTCAAAAGCAGGCGGTCAGGCTCACTTCCGTGCAATGAGAAAAATCAACGCTGAGGCTCCTGCTGAAGTTATCGGTAAGGAAGTAAGAAAGCTTTACAGCTGGTCAGATGAGGACAAACTCATCAACAACTAATAAAAAAACTATTGAGTTTTTCATTTATGCGACAGGCAGTTGCCTGTCGCTTTTTTGTTAACAAACATTTTATTTTAAATAAATTTTTTTATCTTCCGAACATATTATACGGAATACATTGACAATCCGTGCTTTAATGTATATAATTATATAGGCATTTTGCAAATATTGCTCAGGAGGATACTTACATACTATGCAGCTTGAAATCAGAGATTTATATAAAAGCTTTGGCGAAAAGCAAGTGCTAAAGGGCATTTCTTTTACAGCCAAGGATTACCACGCTTTCGGATTGCTGGGTCGAAACGGCGCAGGCAAAACAACGACCATACGTATAATAATGGACGTATTTTCATGCGACGGCGGAGAAGTTTTGCTCGACGGCAAGCCGATTGACTGCAACAAAATTAAAATCGGCTATCTGCCGGAAGAACGCGGGTTATACCCGAAAAAGCAGATATTTTCTCAGCTTGTCTATTTTGCCGCACTAAAAGGTATGTCAAAAAAAGAAGCCGAAAAGTCTGTTAACTACTGGCTTGAACGCCTTGAGATGACCGAGTACAAAAACAAAAAGCTCGAAACTCTTTCCAAGGGAAATCAGCAGAAGATTCAGCTTATCACTGCTCTTGCCCACAACCCTCAGATAATTATTCTTGACGAGCCGTTTTCGGGACTTGACCCCGTCAACGCAATGCTTTTAAAGGATGTTGTCAAGGAAGAAATTGCCAAAGGCAAAATTGTGATTTTCTCAAGTCATCAGATGAACTATATTGAGGAGTTCTGCAATGAAATCGCCATTATTACCGATGGTCAAATTGCATTGAGCGGTGATATAAGCGAGATAAAACGCAATTACAGACGTGACAAGCTGATTATACGTTCTACGCAGAACACCCGGATTTTAAATAATTTCAAAAACTGTAAACCTTTTGAAAAGGACAGCATTATACTCACGCTTGCCTCCCCCGACGACAAAAAGCAGGTTATGGAAACGCTGACCGAGCAGTACGATATTGATGAAATTAAAGTTTATGAGCCGTCACTCAATGATATTTTTATTGAGTATGCAGGCGACAGCAACAAGGAGGTACAGCGATGAAACAATTTAAAACTATACTTTCTTTTGAGCTTGCCAACTACTTTAAAGACAAACTTTTTATCGGAATTACCGTTTTTCTTGTTGCAGTAATTGCCGTGGTTATGTTTTTTCCGAGATTTACAGTTGGTGGCGACGACAACAGCAGCACAGGCGCAAATTCAAACTCCGTAATGCTTATCAGCGCAAAAGACGAGACTTTAAGTAAACAGATTGCCGAGTCATTCAAACCAGTGTTTACAGATTACAATGTTGAGGCAGTCGATTACGACCTTAAAAGCATAAAAGCCTCAATAAAAAATGAGTCGGCTGAGTGCGCTTTTGTTTTTGACAGCTCCGATTCATACACCTACTATGTAAACAATCTTCAAATGACTGACGTCAATACCGAAATGGCAGATGAAATACTTAAAAGTATTTCCATATCCGACAAGCTGATACAAAGCGGCTTGTCGGCCGAAAAAGCTCAGGAAATTATGGGCACTGCAATATCCTACGAGGTTCAAACTCTGGGTGTTGACCAGATTAATAACTTTTTCTACACTTACATTATGGTGTTTGCTCTGTATATGGTAATTGTATTCTACGGTCAGATGATTTCAAACTCAGTCGCTATGGAAAAAAGCTCACGAGCTATGGAACTGCTGATAACAAGCGCAAAGCCGACTTCATTGATGTTCGGCAAAATTATCGCCGCATGCCTTGCGGGTCTTACCCAGCTTATTTGCGTTTTCGGTTCTTCAATCATTTTCTACAACCTCAATAAAAGTTATTGGGGCGACAACATGATTATTAATTCAATATTTAATATGCCCGTTGAACTGTTTGCATATATGCTGATATTCTTTATACTCGGTTTGTTGATTTACGCATTTATGTACGGCGCAATCGGTTCAATGGTATCAAAAGTTGAGGAGTTGAACACCGCCGCTATGCCTGTAACCTTAATTTTTATTGCTTCATTCCTGGTAGTTGTTTTCTCAATGTCAAGCGGCGAAGTTGATAATCTTTTGATGAAAGTATGCTCTTTTATTCCGTTTACCTCACCCATGGCAATGTTCACACGAATTGCAATGAGTACAGTGCCGGTTTATGAGATTATAATTTCCGTTATAATACTCATTGCCTCTGTCTTTGTAATAGGCTTTGGTTCTGCTAAAATTTACAAAACAGGCGTTATGCTCTACGGCACTAAACCGAGTTTTAAAAATATTATTAAGACTGTTTTCGGTAAGTAACAAAAAAGCTCTGCTCCAAAAAGCAGAGCTTTTTACGTCCGACGCCGTTTTTAATTTATACGGCTTGAGGATGAATGTAAAATGTGGTATCATCTAAAAAGTTTAGGATTTCGAGGTGTTTTATGAATAAATCAATGCTTAACAGAATCAATGAACTTGCAAAGAAAAAACGTGAGCATGGTCTCACACCCGAAGAGCAGGCGGAACAAAAGAAGCTCTACAAAATTTACCTTGGCGAGATAAGGACTCAATTTGACCGCACACTTGACAATGTGAGCATAAAAGAAAAAGACGGCAGTGTAGCTCCGTTTAAAAGCGCATACACAAAAAAGGATAAGAAGTGACAAGCTTCTTATCCTTTTGCTTTTTATATAGATTTATCTGTATCTTCTGTTAGAGTCATTGCCACGGCTGTTCTTTTTTGACTTTGGCAAAACTACGTCCGCAGTATCAAATTTGCTGCGTCTTACAGCAGTCTTTTTGCTGTTTCCTGCTGACCTGTAACCATCGCCGTAATATGACTTTGAGCTGTAACGCGATTTTGAGCCTGAACCGGCAGCACCTGCGTGCGCAAGTTTTCCGCCCGTTTTTGAAGCTGATGTGTTTTTGCCTGCTTTAATTGACGAAACAACGACATAAACAATTCCTGCAATGCTTAGAATAACGCAAACTATACCTGCAATCAAAATACCTTCGCCGTTATCACCTGTTGAAGTGTTATTCTGGATAAAGCCGAAATCGTCTCCGTCGGATGAATTTGACGCGTTTTTAAGATTTGCTGTAATTTCTTTCCAGTCTTTGCTTGAAAGCTCATTACTGTCTATATTTTCGTTTGCATCGTAAAGCGAAGCAGACGGCGCGGTGCTTTGTGGAGTTACATATGACTGACCGCCGCCGAGGTATGAGCTTTGACCGTTATCATTAATGTAGTAGTTTGAGCTGCTTGATGAATAGTTGCTTTGTGAGCTCGAATAGTAATTATTGCTGCTTGAATAATAATTTTGAGAGCTGCCGTAATTATAATCGTCAGACGACTGAGCGGGCGCCTCTGTAGCAGGGGGTACATATACTGTTGTGGGAGGTACATACGGTTCTGTTTCAATGGGAGCCTGTGTTTCAGGCGGAACATACTCTGTAGCCTGACCTATATACTCGCCTGTCTCGTCATCATATCCGTCGCCGTCAAGGTCGGTTGCAAATACTGTAATGGTGCACACTGAAAGCACAAACACCATTGACAACAATATCGTAATCAATTTTTTATTTCTGCTCATACTTGCTCCTTTCGGAAAGTCGGCATACCGTTATATTATTCTGTACCGGAAGATTCTGTATCAGAAGATGCGGCAGCCGTTGTTTCTTCGGGTTTAACAAAGAACATACCTGGTTTGTATCTGTCAAGCTGTGAGGTATTTGCCTCATAGTCGAGTTCCTTTGTAAGATCTTCAATATATTTGTCAAACTCGTCCTGTTTCATCGCTGTAAGAACGCTGTCACGGTTTGTATCCGTATCAAAATACGTCTTTGCGGTATTGTTTATATCCTTTTTGTAAACAAGGTAATATACAGCTGAGTCGCCGTCGCCAACCTGGACTGTGGTTGCTTTGTTTGAGTCAAGCTTTTCAAGCGCATCTTTAACCTCGTCTCCGAGCGTGCTGTCGTCAAGGTTTTCCGTTGCAGACTGAGTGGGATCGGTACTGATGTCGTCAGCTTTCATATAGTCATTTACAACGTCCTCATATGATTTGCCGTTGTTGATGTCGTCGGCATAACCGTCAATCTGATCTTTAACCTTTTTTGCATCTTCGTCTGACATTGCCTTGTTTGTCTGCTGACCCGAATCGTCGGTTTCAGATGTATAAAGGTTTACAGTAAAATATGAATAATCAACGTAATTTTCTGTAAAGTAGTCTGAAAGCTGGCTGTCTGTAACTTCTTTTGAGCCGCCCTCTTTGTAAAGCGCGTCAAACAACGCCTGGTACTTCGTTGTGTATTCGGTTGAACAGTAAGCGAAGCTTTCCTGAGAAATGCCGTAAGGCTCAAGGTCATCGCTCATCGGCATAACATATCCGTAATCAGCATACATACCTACATTCCAGTATTCCTCTGCTGTTTCGTCGGCAGAAGCAAGGGTATTTTTGTCAACCTCTACACCCTCTTTTTTGAGCTGTTCGTCAACTACCAGGTAACTGAGGCACATAAGCTGAGCCTGGTCTTTAATCCACTTGCTTGCAACTTCTTTGTTACCGTCATCGTCGGTAATTTCCATATTAAGCCAGCTGTCGCTTTTATCGTCGTAATCATCCAGATTTTCCGCATATGTTTTTGCTCTTTGATAAGCGGTGTCAAGAGAATAGATGTAAACGCCGATTGCAAGTTCGTTGTCGCTTGTTTTGTAAGCCCATTCTTTGTTTAAGCTGATCGGCGTACAACCCGCAAAAGCAGTAATTGCTATTGCCAACGCCAGAAAAAATGAGCCTATTTTTAAACCTGGTTTCATAATTATTTACCATCCTTAAAAATTTAATTTTCTATACTGCAAATATAAACACTTTTGCAGTATGCGTACTTTATAATTATACACAAAAAATTATTAAATGTCTATATTTTTTACAAATTTTTTATAGCTCAAATTTCAAAGCTTTGCTTTTATCAAAGCAAGCAGCGCTTTGCGCTGAAAATTCAGTGGGGGTCGCATCCACCGCTGAATTTAGATAATGTACGCCGCCTACTGAGGCGGTGGACATTATTCTGTTTGTCATATTTTAAATATTTTTTTCAATGTTTTGAGTGCTGTCTGTCCGCCGTCGCACTTGATTGACAAGTACGGCTTAGCTCCCGCATTTAGCATTGCCTTGCCGTTGAGCGCAATGAGCAAGTCGGCAACCTGAGGCGACTTGATTTCACGCACATACAAAAGCAGGCTGTTTTCATTCTGGCGTATTTCGTAAATTCCCATTGCGTTTGCCTTGTTGCGGATAAGGGCAATTTCAATAAGCCCCTCAACAGATTTAGGAACAACACCGAATCTGTCGGTTAGCTCGTCTCTGACGTCTGCGGCGTCCTCTTTGGTGCGTATGTCCGCAATTCTGCGATAAACGTCGAGGCGCAGAGTAAGACTTTCTACATAGCTTTCGGGAATGTGCGCGTCAACAGAAATGTCAATAAGACAATCAAGATCATTTGAAGCGGTGGTTTCTCCCTTTTCTTCGCTGACTGCCTCACCCAGCAGTTTGAGGTACATATCGTAACCTACCGACTCCATATGACCGTGCTGCTGCGCACCCATAATGTTGCCGGCACCCCTTAGTTCAAGGTCTCGCATTGCAATTTTAAAGCCGCTGCCGAACTCGGTAAATTCTCTGATTGCTTCGAGACGTTTTTGCTGAATTTCGGTGAGCACCTTGCTGCGCTTAAAGGTAAAGTACGCGTAGGCTCTGCGAGAGCTTCTGCCCACACGTCCCCTGAGCTGGTGCAGCTGAGAAAGTCCCATACAGTCGGCGTTTTCTATTATAAGAGTGTTGGCGTTGGGCAAATCCACACCCGTTTCTATAATAGTGGTGCAGACAAGGACGTCAACCTCCTGCTCAATCATCTGCCGCCAGACCTCACTGAGCTGTTTTTCGTTCATCTTGCCGTGTCCGATCGCGATTTTTGCCTCGGGAACGGCTTCCCTGATTTTACTCGCCGTCGATTCAATAGTCTCAACGTTGTTGTGCAGATAGAACACCTGACCGCCGCGCCTTAACTCACGGCGAATTGCCTCATTGATGATTGCATCGTCGTGCTCAAGAACATATGTCTGAACGGGCTGTCTGTTGTGAGGAGCTTCCTCAAGCACGCTCATATCCCTGAGTCCGCTCATTGCCATATTGAGCGTACGGGGAATAGGCGTAGCCGAAAGCGTGAGCACATCGACATTTTTGCACATCTCTTTGAATCTTTCCTTTTGGGCAACTCCGAACCGCTGTTCTTCGTCGATTATGGCAAGTCCCAAATCTCTGAAAACAACGTCTTTTTGAACAAGGCGGTGAGTGCCGATTATCATATCTATCTCGCCGCGTTTGAGCTTTTGCAAAATTTCTTTCTGCTGTTTTGTGTTGCGAAAACGTGATAAAAGCTCCACCCTTATCGGATAACCCTCAAAACGCTTGATTACCGTCTGATAGTGCTGCCATGCAAGAATTGTCGTGGGGCACAAAAGCGCGCACTGTTTTGAATCCGCCACGCACTTGAACGCCGCACGCAGGGCAACCTCAGTTTTACCGAAGCCCACGTCACCGCACAAAAGTCTGTCCATAGGAGCCGAACGCTCCATATCGTGCTTTATTTCGGCACAGCAGGTGAGCTGGTCTGGCGTTTCTTCATATTCAAAGCTCGCCTCAAAATCCCTCTGCCACTCGTTATCGGGCGAAAAAGCGTAACCCTTAGCCTTCATTCTCGCCGAATAGAGTGCAATAAGCTCTTTGGCAATATCCTTAACCGAAGTTTTTACCCTGGCTTTTGCCTTTTGCCAATCCTGCGAGCCGAGACGGCTGAGTTTAATTGTAGAATTTTCACGCGGCCCGATGTACTTAGCCACCATATCGAGCTGAGTGACGGGCACATAGAGCACATCGCCCTTTGCGTAGTCAATTTTAATATAATCCTTGGTGACGCCGTGGGTATCGATTTTTCTGATACCACCGAAAACACCGATACCGTGTACATTGTGCACAACGTAGTCGCCAACCGAAAGCTCTGCAAGGCTGTAAATTTCCTGACCGTTTTTAGCCTTTTTGCGGCGCTTTTTCTCAGAGGTATAGAGTGTATGGCCGTAAGTAATCAGGAAAAATCCCGCTGACGGATACTCAAAGCCTGCGCTCAACACGCCCGGCATTACTGTTATTATTCCCTTTTCCGCCGCGCTGCACGATTCGGTATAAACTGCGTTATAACCGTCATTTTTCAGAGAATCGCTGAGATTTTTTGCCGCTTTCTGAGTTCCCGCAAGTATAACCAAACCGGTCTGCGGTGTAAACATTCCGTTTAAATCCTCGCAAAGCTGTTTGTAAGAGCCGTTCCACGATGCCAGCGGTTTTGCCGAAAAATTAATTATTTCACTGAATTTCAGCGGAAAACTTCCGTGGACAAAGTTCTCCATAAGTATAGTGCCGTGAGCCGAAAATTTTTCGACACACTCGTTAAATGTAAGGTTAAATTTATCAAAGCCCCTGCACAAGGTGCCGTCCTCAAAGCCCTGCTTTAGAACCTCGGCGCTCTGAAAATCCATTGCCTTGCCCCTGTCGGAAATATTGCTGAACTCCGAGGTAAAAAACAGGGTGTCCCTGTCAAAATAGTCAAACAGGGTTTCGGGCTTGTCATATATCTGATTAATGAATTTATCAAAATTAGGAATTAACGCTGAACTTCTGATTAGCTCTGCTTCGGAGTAAAGCTTTTCCTTTGCCTTGGCGCTTCCCTTTGCTCTGAGCAAATTCGCCTTTTTTACTATTTTGTCGGCAAGCGCCTCCCTGTCCTCAATTATTATTTCCGTTGAGGGAGAAAGTTTAATTTCGCCGGCTTTTTTAAACCTGCGCTGATTTTCAATGTCAAAATAACTCAGGTCGGTAATCTCATCGCCCCAAAACTCGGCTCTGACGGGATAGTCGGAATCGGGCATAAAAAAGTCAAGAATACCGCCTCGCAGCGAGAACTGTCCGCTTCCCTCAACCGCGTCAAAACGCTCATATCCCAGCAAAGTAAGCGAGCGTACCGCTTTTTCAAGAGAAAGCTCCGTTCCCTCTTTTAAGGTGAGTGTAGAATCCGCCAGCACCGATTGCGGCACTGTGTATTGACTTGCGGCGTCTATACAGGAAATTACCACATCGCAGTCTTTCTCTGTAAGCTTAAGCAACACTTTAAGACGCAAGTGTTCGTACTCGTGCGATCGGCTCTGCAAATCGAAAAAATTAAAATCACGCACCGGATAAACATAGGCGCGCAAGCCCATAGTGCAAAGGTCGTTGCAAAGCGTCTGAGCCTCTTTTTCGTCGGAGGCAACGCAAAAAGCCGTGGCGCCCTTTAGGCAGCACAGCGAATTTATTATATTTGCCTTATTTATCGCCGACAAGCCCGATATACAAATTGATTTGCCGGTTTTTACCGATTTTAAAAGGTTGTCAAATGCGGGCACTTTTTTAAGAGCGTCCACCAAAAAATTCATATTATCATTCATAAAGCTACCTGCTCGATTGAATAAATCATACTATATATTATTTTATGTCAGTTAAACATATTCATTGCCCTGTCGGTTTTGCCTTCGATAATCAGTTCAACCGCCTTTGCGGCATTGTCGAATATTGTTTCAAGTGTTTTTCTTTCGTCGTCGGTAAATTTTGAGAGCACCCAGTCGGCTAAGTCCCAATTGGGATTGGGCTTTGCTCCGATACCGATTTTAATGCGCGGAAAAAGGTCGCTTCCGCTTAGATAAATTATGCTTCGCATACCCTTTTGACCGCCGTCGCTGCCCTTGGAGCGAATACGCATTTTGCCCACGTCAAGAGAAATGTCGTCAAAAATTACTATTACATTTTCGGGCGGAATTTTGTAAAAATTCATCGCCTCAACAACTGCCTGTCCGCTGTTGTTCATATAGGTTGTGGGCTTCATAAGCATAACCTTGGCGCCGCCTATGGTACATTCGCCCACATAGCTTTTGTACTTAACCCTGTTTACATTACAGCCGTATTTTTCGGCAATGTGATCAAGTGCAAGCCAGCCCGCATTGTGGCGGGTATTTTCATATTTTTTGTCGGGGTTTCCGAGTCCCACCACCAGATACTCGACAGAACCCGAGAATTTATTTCTTCCAAACATACTAACCTCCGCAGCTTGCCCTACGGCATATTTTTATCAATCAAACGCAAATACGGCGGGTTACAAAAACCCGCCTGTTTTGCTCATATTTATTTTAGCGTGAAAACCTGATTTTTTCAATAGGATTTTCTTTAAATTTATCGACAATTATCAGCTGAATGCAGCAGTAAACGGCTTGTCATTGTAAATTCTTGCAATAGCCTCGGCAAATGTTGGAGCTACGGGAAGAATTGTAAACTTGTCGATCATCTTTTCCTCGGGTACGGGGATAGTATCGAGCAGAACAACTTCCTTGAGAGCGCTGTTCTTGATTCTCTCAATTGCAGGACCCGAAAGAACTGCGTGAGTTGCACAAGCGTAAACCTCTGTTGCGCCGCCCTTTTCAACAATAGCGTTTGCAGCGTTGCAAAGTGTGCCTGCCGTATCAATCATATCGTCAACGAGGATAACCTTTTTGCCTCTTGCGTCACCGATGATGTTCATAACTTCACATACGTTGGGCTTTGGTCTGCGTTTGTCAATAATTGCAAGACCTGTACCGATTTTTGAAGCAAAGTTTCTTGAACGGGTAACTGAGCCGAGGTCAGGAGATACAACTATGTAATCGTCGGTGTTGCCGCCGATTTTTTCTCTCATATGATTTGCAAGAAGTGTAGCACCGTGGAGGTGATCAACAGGGATATTGAAAAAGCCCTGGATCTGATTAGCGTGCAAGTCCATTGTAAGCACACGGTCAGCGCCTGCACAGGTGATGATGTCGGCGCAAAGCTTTGCCGAAATCGGATCTCTTGCCTTTGCTTTTCTGTCCTGTCTCGCATAACCGAAATACGGCATTACAGCTGTAATTCTGGCAGCAGACGCACGCTTCATGGCGTCGATCATAATGAGCATTTCCATAAGATTGTCGTTTACCGGTGTGCAGGTTGACTGTACAATAAAGCAATCGCTTCCGCGCACAGACTCGTGAAGTGAAACTGCAATTTCGCCGTCTGAAAAATGAGTACAGTCGCTTTTGCCGAGCGGAAGTCCGAGACAGCCTGCAATTCCCTGAGCTACGTCAACGTTTGAACTGCCGGTGAAAATTTTGATGTCCTTACCGTGAAAATTCATTGTTATAACTCCTTTGATAAGATTTATGAATGTTAACAGGTATAACCATTTGCTTGTGCAATTTTATTGAGCTGTTCAAGCTGAGCAGGGTCATTGGCGCCGAGAACGGTGTCGCTGCACTCTGCTTTGTAAGCTCCTACTTTTCTGCCGTCCGCCAAAAGCAGCTTGATTGCGTCGGGAAGATAATATTCTTTGGCATTGTTGTTTGACTTGATTCTGTCGAGAACCGACAAAAGAAGTTTGCAGTCAAACCAAAAACCGCCCGAATTCACTTCGGTGATCCTAAGCGTCTGCCCGTCGGCGTCTTTTTGTTCGACAATAGCTTTTAAATTGCCGTTTTCATCGCGCACGATTCTGCCGTACCCCGTAGGGTCATCGACATTTGCGGAAATTACCGTTGCGGCACACTTGCTCTGAATATGCCGGGCAAGTGAATTTTTTATTGTCTGAGCCGACATAAACGGTGCGTCGCCGTTTAGAATAATGACGTTTCCATCGTGACTGCTCAAAAAATCTTTTGCCATCATAACAGCGTGTCCTGTTCCCAAGCGTTCTGCCTGATAAACGCTCTTTATATCATAAGGCAGGGAGTTTAAAAACTCTTCGACACATTCTTTTTTATAGCCTTTTACCACGCATATGTCATCAACACCTGCGTTTTTTAGCGCGGAAATAACCCACAAAAGCATGGGCTTTCCAAGCACGGGAGAAAGCGTTTTCGGCTTGTCGGATTTCATTCTCTTGCCTTCGCCGCCGGCAAGAATTACAGCACAATTACTCATATCTACCTCTTGTACCCGTTTATTATATTTTAATGTAATACAACTCTGTTTGAAACAATGTACTCAAACAGTCGCAAATTGTTAAATACAATAATATGTAATATATATATTTTGCTTTTATCTTAATTAAAATCAAAATTTAATTAAGTTTAGTGCAAAGTTAAAACGCACTAACAGATAATAATATTATCGCACAAATATTACAAATTTCAAGGGAATTTTACAAAAAAACAATATTCGTACACATTTTAAACGTTTTATACAATATTCATAAAATTTTATCCCGTTTTTTATGAGAAAAAAATTTAAATTTGTGTAGCTATTTCAACCAAAATTTGTTATAATAACTCATAGGCTTATATACTTGGCAGAATTATTGGGTTTCTGTCACAGCCATACTAAATTTACAGGAGGTTATTCCAATGAGCCATAAGTATGTTTACCTTTTCTCTGAGGGCAATGAAAATATGAGAGAGCTCCTCGGCGGTAAAGGTGCTAACCTTGCTCAGATGACAAATTTGGGCATGCCGGTTCCCCAGGGCTTCACAATTACAACTGAAGCTTGCACACGTTACTATGAGGACGGCAAGAAAATTGCTCCGGAAATCGAAGCTGAGATCTATGAGTATCTCGCAAAAGTAGAAGAAATCAACGGTAAGAAGTTCGGCGATCCCACAAACCCGCTTCTCGTATCTGTTCGTTCAGGTGCAAGAGCTTCTATGCCCGGTATGATGGACACAATCCTCAACCTCGGTCTTAACGACGAAGTTGCCGCTGGTATGATCGCAGGCAACCCCGATCCTAAGTTCGAGCGTTTCGTATATGACTCATACCGTCGTTTCATCCAGATGTTCTCAGACGTTGTTATGGAAATTTCAAAGAAGAGATTTGAAGTTATCATCGACGAAGTTAAGGCTGAAAAGGGCATCAAGGACGATATCGACCTCGATACAGACGATATGAAGAAGCTCGTAAAGCTCTTTAAAGAATATTACAAAGAACAGAAGGGCGAAGACTTCCCGACTGATCCTAAGGAGCAGATGATGGCTGCTGTTAAAGCAGTATTCCGTTCATGGGACAACCCCCGTGCAAATGTTTATCGTCAGATGAACGATATTCCTTATTCATGGGGTACAGCTGTAAACGTTCAGCCCATGGTATTCGGTAACCTTAATGAAAATTCAGGTACAGGCGTTGCATTTACACGTGACCCTGCAACAGGCGAAAAGGGTCTCTTCGGTGAGTACCTCATCAACGCTCAGGGCGAAGACGTTGTTGCCGGTGTTCGTACACCCAGCCACATCTCACATCTTGAGCAGGATATGCCTGACGTTTACAAGCAGTTCGTTGAAATTGCTACAAACCTTGAAAATCACTACAGAGATATGCAGGATATGGAGTTCACTATTGAAAACGGTAAGCTCTATATGCTCCAGACACGTAACGGTAAAAGAACAGCAGCTGCTGCTCTTAAGATTGCCGTTGACCTCGTTGACGAGGGTATGATTACAGAACAGGAAGCTGTTCTCAGAGTTGAGCCTAACCAGCTTGATTCACTCCTCCACCCGCAGTTTGACGCTAAGGCACTCAAGGCTGCTACACCTATCGGCAAAGGTCTTGCTGCTTCTCCGGGCGCTGCTTGCGGTAGAGTTGTTTACACAGCCGAAGATGCTAAGGAATGGGCTGCTAAGGGCGAAAAAGTTGTTCTTGTTCGTCTTGAAACATCTCCCGAAGACATCGAAGGTATGGTTGCCGCTGAAGGTATCCTTACAGCAAGAGGCGGTATGACATCGCACGCTGCCGTTGTTGCCCGCGGTATGGGTACATGCTGCGTATCAGGTTGCGGCGACATCGTATTTGACGAGGCTAACAAAACATTTACTCTCGGCGGTGTTACACTCCACGAAGGCGACTACATTTCACTTAACGGTTCAACAGGTGACATCTACGGCGAAGCTATTGCTACAACCGAAGCTGCTATCGTAGGTGACTTTGACAGATTTATGAGCTGGGCTGACAAAGAAAGAAAGCTCATGGTAAGAACAAACGCTGATAACCCCAGAGATACTGCTCAGGCTGTTAAGTTCGGCGCTGAAGGTATCGGCCTCTGCCGTACAGAGCATATGTTCTTTGAAGGCGACAGAATTAAGGCTATCCGTGAAATGATCGTAAGTAAGACTAAGGAAGCAAGAGAGGCTGCTCTTGCTAAGATTCTTCCTTATCAGCAGAGCGACTTTGAAGAGATGTACAGAGTTCTCGAAGGCAGACCTATGACAGTTCGTTTCCTTGATCCGCCGCTCCACGAGTTCGTTCCTACTAAGGAAGAGGAAATTAAAGCGCTTGCTGACGATATGGGTATCACATATGACGAGCTCAAGGCTGTTTGCGACAGTCTCCACGAGTTCAACCCGATGATGGGTCACCGCGGCTGCCGTCTCGCAGTAACATATCCTGAAATTGCAGAAATGCAGACAAAGGCTGTTATCGGCGCTGCTATTGCAGTAAACAAAGAGCATCCCGAATATAACATTGTACCCGAAATCATGGTTCCGCTTGTAGGCGAAGTTAAAGAACTTAAGTTTGTTAAAGACTTCATTGTAAAGACCGCTGACAAGCTCATTGCCGAGGCAGGCATTGATATGAAATATCATATCGGTACAATGATTGAAATTCCCCGTGCTGCTCTTACAGCAGATGAAATCGCTAAGGAAGCTGAATTCTTCAGCTTTGGTACAAACGACCTCACACAGATGACATTCGGCTTCAGCCGTGATGATGCAGGTAAGTTCCTCGATGCTTACTATGAAAACAAGATTTACGAATCAGATCCGTTCGCAAAACTTGATCAGGTCGGCGTTGGTAAACTTGTTAAGATGGCTGCTGAGCTCGGTCGTCAAACACGTCCTGACATCAAACTCGGTATCTGCGGCGAACACGGCGGTAACCCACCGACAATTGAGTTCTGCCACAAGATTGGTCTTAATTATGTTTCATGTTCACCTTTCCGTGTGCCGATTGCTCGTCTTGCTGCTGCTCAGGCTGCAGTTAAGGAAAAAATGGGTACTCTCTAATAGATAATCCCGTTTATTAAACAAACTTGAGGGCTGTCCTTTCGGGCAGCCCTTTTTGTGTGCATTTTTCATCAATATTCAAAGCAAGCAGCGCAATGCGCTGCAAATTCAGTGGTGGATTGTATCCCGCCGCTGAATTTTAATACCGGACGTCGCCTGTAGAGGCTGGGATCATTGTCCTGTTTTTATATGCACTTTAAATAACGTCAAAATCACCCGTAGGCATAGAGCCTGACGGGTGATTTTTTATGAATATTGGATTTCAACAGACAAATGCAGAGGAAAATCCTGAGCAACCTTTTGCTTTACAAGATTTTTTTGTGCATCTGTCAGAGTATCATGAATTACTATTGTCAATTTAAACGCTGTGGGATTTTCAATAAACTCAAAATTCTCAAGTCCGTATCCATTCAGCGTTTTTGTAAAATCATTAAGAGTACAGCCCGTACCGATATTGCTTTCGGTGATAATCAGCATTTCACGTCGTTTTTCAAGCGTGTATTCATCACGCGTTTTTCCGACAAATCTTTCTCTGTTTTCAATGCCGTATGTCTGAGCTGTATGAATAAAAAGTTCCCGGAGCATTTCCTTTAGTTCATTGAACAAAAGAGACAACCCCCGGCTGTATGCTATAAGTTCCCTGCTTAATGCCGTTCCTTCCTGAACGGTGTAAAAACCCGTTGCGTTTAGTTTTGTTTTCATTGAAGTATAGCTGTCCATTAAACCACCGTAATATTAGTTATTCCTGCTTTCATACATTCTGATCCTGAAATGTATTTATTATCCATTGTAACATCGTACACATAGTTTTGAATGCAGTTTGTATCCAGTAAATATTTTCCGAGTGAAGACAAATAAAATGTTTCACCGATATCAAGAGATTTAATATAATTATTAAATGCTTGTGCACAGAGCGACTTTACCTCTAATGTGCTGTATCCGGGCTTTGCGGTAACCTCAACATCAAGGTTTTGAATTACAAAATCTGCATTTCTGACAGTAACTTTAACATTAAGTTCACGCAGATTTTCAAGGAGCGATTGAACTTCGCTTACCGCGCTTGCCTGAGCCTTTCCGTTTGAGCCGCAAACATATACATTTACCGTTCCTGCTCCGCCGGTACCCATAACGGCGTTTGCTTTTGCAATGCCCTCAACCGTCAATGCCTGCTGCTCATAAAAAGCTTTGTTTGTTCCGTTTGGTGTGCTTGTATAAGAACGCAAAATACGCTCTCTGAGTTCATCGTCGGTTTCCTCGTCGGCGCCGTCCTCAAAATCGTAGTGATTAACAATTTTTTCAATTTCCGAAGGAACACTCACCGCCACAGTAATTGTATCCGGCAAAACGTTTCCGTTTTTTCCCTCGTTCAGCGCCTCTGCATACAGTGCAACCAGCGTATTCCCCTGAGTAATTTCACCCTCTTCGGTTGTACAAAAACGAATCGGATTTGCGTCGTTTGTAGAGACAATCGCCCCTTTGGGTATGTATATGTTGTGATCGGTTGCCTCTGAAATTGAAAATTCAATTTCTCCCTTGGCCTTTTTTCCCGCCTTGCGCTGTAAACCGCGCTGTTCTGCAATATAGTCCAGATATTTTCCGCCGGCTGTTTCTGCAAACATCTGATTTTTAAGCCACTCAAAATTTGACAATGCGTTGTAAATTTCTCCTGCCAAAAGCTTCAGTTTAATTCCTATATCGCTCTCATCATCGGGAGTCACCCCGCTTAAAGTTATATATCTTTGCTTCATTGTGTCATACACTTCGTCATATGTCTTAATGCCAAAGCACCTCCTCTTCCATACTCTTATCACCAATTGAAATTTTTACCTTGATCCTATCGCCGATTTCCAACACACTTACATATGTATCTTCAAATCTTGCGACAGCCTCGTTTAAAACCATTTCCGCCTTTTCTTTGATGTTTTTATCGTTTTTGTCCATTAAATAAATGTCGCTTCCCAGACTTCTGTCATAAATATAACTGCCTCTTTTTACGTTCAAACAAATTAATACTTTTTGAAATTGTGCCTCATCATCGGAAATAACGGCATAATTTCCCGTACTGTCAACTACAGGCCAGCCGTATTTTAGTTTCACATCAATCATATGCTAAAACTCCTTACCGTTAATAATAACTCTGCCGTCGTTTTTCAGCACAATAGAAGCGCCGCCCTTTGAATAAAGCATAATTTCACCTTCGCTTAGCCCCTCTGATTTTGCAATAACGCCCAAACCGACTTCGCTGTCATCAGTCGGCAAAACAATCGCCTCTTCACCTATCGGAGGAACACTTACAACTCCGTACGGATAGCAAAATTTCAGCTTTTTATGCTCGCCCGAAGACGTAACATCTATGCTGCCCTTGCTTTGATTTACATTGCCCTTAACGGCATTTGGCGCAGTTATTGAATTTTTTGTAATATAGTTCATAAGCCACATCAAACCGACTCCTTTCCAAGTCCCACGACGGTATATTCGCCGTCGTTTGATAATGAATAGCGTATCTTTTTTATTTTAAGATTATCTTTTATTCCCAGAATTTCATCTTCGATTTTTGCATCAGCTCCCAGAATATCAAGATAACACCCGCAGCACTCCAGCGTTATGCCGTAGCTGTCAATATTGCTCTGCTCAATGATTTTGTCCGCCGTTTCAATTGTACTTTTTTCGGACAAGGCGTTTACATACCGCACACGTTTAATGTTTTTGCAGGCGTCAGACTTATTTTGAATAACTCCGTCGTAGTTAGAAAAACTTTTCAGCTTTAAATAAACGTCGCTGATAAGCTTATAGCGTTGTATTTTTTCTTTGATGGAATTATATTCAATGTCACCGCCTTTTGCAAACAATATCTTTTTGTTATTTTTCAAGCCCTCGAAGTACGCCGTACCGTCGCCGCTTATAACCGCCTGAACGCCGAATTTGTTTTTGCAAAAATTTTCAAATACCTGCCACTGCGTCATCCCCTTGTCAATCTTAAAAAATCCATAAGCGGGTATGTTATCACATTCATACCATTTTATTCCGTAAGGCTCAAGATATTTTTCATAGATAAGCCGAGCGCACGGGTTGTAGTAGGTAATCGGTTCCGCTTCATTGTCCACCAGCTGACCCGCCAAGTTTCTTGCCGTAATCTGCGTAATAACTCCGCTTGAGTTTTCGGCATTGATAATTTCGTCAATCTGACCGTAAAAAATCAATTTATCATCGGAAAAAATCTTTAAATAGTCTGCGTTTTCGCCGACTTTTTGGTCATAGCCAAAAGAAATTGTAAAGTCGTCGGCAGGAACGCCTGTTTCACTGTTATAAACTGCCGAAAATATATTTTTTATTTCAAATTCCGCCTTATCATTTTGCACAATATGTACTCTCAGCATAGCTTCACCCGAGCCTCTCTGAGATTTTCATCGGGTTGTTTTACCCAAATGTTCAGCTCAAGCAAAGTGTTAATCGGAATATCAAACTTAAAAGAAACATCCCAAAGGCACTCATCTGTTTCCGCTTTATAAACAACGCTTGTCCGAGTCGTTTTTTCCTCACTCAGTTCACGAAACGCAAAGCTGTATGTAAGTATATCCGGACGAGGTTCGCCGAAAATTTTTAAACTTTCAAAGTATGCGTAAACAGGCGTAAGACGCGGTATTGAAAGCACTCCCTTTTTGTTTTCCCTGAACAGCTCAAACAACTTTTCAAACTGTTCCATACAATCGTCTCCGTAAAGTTCTCCTGTTCCCTTTATTCTGATGTTATTTCTGCCCGTATTCTGCACAAAAGATGAATTATACGGAGCTTTAA
This sequence comes from uncultured Ruminococcus sp., assembly GCA_904393835.1. Classification (GTDB taxonomy): domain Bacteria; phylum Bacillota; class Clostridia; order Oscillospirales; family Acutalibacteraceae; genus Ruminococcoides. Next base: position 37,573 of record CAJFNC010000012.1, read on the forward strand.
ACTCATTGAGCTTTTTATCGCACTCAAACGAAAGTTCTCTCGGATTATGGCGCCACTGCACCCCGGCAAATCTCATAGGCACAAGCTTCATCGTCTTTTTGCCTCCTCTTCCTCCTCAAGTTTTCTGTTGTATCTTCGGCTTTCACGCTCAAGCAATTCGCTCATACTCTCAGTATCAAAGTCGCCCTGCGTTTTCTTTGCCAAAGCGTCAACAGTTTCATTCTCCATCGTCATACAACCTCCTTTTCACGGCTTTTCACGGTAACAACATACATGAGCTCATTTGGCGCGCTTATCTCAACCTGCTTTTTTTCTATAAGGCAGTTTAAGTACTTGCATACTGTTTCACCGTTCTCTCCGTTTATAATTACAACTTCCGACAAGGTATCTTTCCCGTCAAATGCGGAAAAGCCCTCCGTGTTCACATATAATTTAAGCTCGTACACACTGCTGTACACACTTGCAACAGGCTCGTCTGTTAAAAATTGATATATGTCATCGCTTTGAGTATTTTCGGTTATAACAGCCTTTTCAATACCTCCCACAATCGCCGAATTTGCTCGGATTACAACGTCGCTTCCCTTAACTACTCGGTATTCACTCATATTAAGCCTCCTCGCAAAGGTAAAATTCCACCGTAAAATCAATCACCCTGTATATAGCGTTCATATCCGGATCAAATGCAATAGACGACGCCGACGCCTGCATAATTATCTTTTCCGAATCAGCGCTTTTCAGCCCCGTTAAAATCTCGCTGACAATTTCCGAAAGACCTGTGCCGTTTTCGTCCGCCGGCGCATACACACGAATTTGCGCCTTAGCTGTGTACTGCTCGCCCTTTATTTGTGAGGTAAGATAATCGCCTATATAGCTTTTTGACTGCACAGTATCTGTAACTGAAACCACAGCAAGGAAGCCGCTTATTGGATTTTCGACCGTGCGGTTGGAATATTCACGCACAAATCTCACTCCGTTAAGGGCTTTATTGAGCTTGAGACCCGCTATAATTTTGTCAATTTGCTTCTCAATCTGATTCATAATCATCCTCCGAAGCGCTGCCGTACGGCAGCAAAATTGCCCACACATATACAGGGCTGTTGTTTACGTAATACAATTCACATCTCTTAACAATATATTTATTATCAAACATTTGTATTACGGAAACATTTTCGGTCAGGTCATATTCAGGAGAACCGATATATAAATACTTTTCGGTACGCCTGAACCCTACATAGTGATACTCACCGCCCACGTAGATTTTATTTTTATACCTGAGCGGCTCAACAAAAGCACTTGTGTTTACGACCTTGTCACCCGTCTTAATGCTTACGTCACATCCGTATCTTTTTATAGTATCCCCGACCATTGAAAATATACTCAATATATCACCCCACCGAAGATATATTTGCCCGAATCAATCAGGTCGCCTGATTTTTCAGCATAATCGAGCCACAGCTTTTCCCCGTTTTTTTGACTGCCGTCGGGCGACGTAATCTGTACGTCGCCCGCAGTGAACGAGGTTACCGCAGCATCGTCCTTACACAGGCAGTAAAGTCTGTACGCATAAACCGCACACAGCATTTCAATACGCCTGGTATCGTAATCGCTCAAATCGGTTTTTATCTGTATTGACTCAATATATTCACAGGCGTCATCTATAAGCACACGCCATTTTTCCGCGTCGTCGCTTTTAAGACCCGAGATAGTTAAAAACCTTTCGGTAACCTTAGAAATGTTCAAATAATCACCTCATCAGCAGGTAAGTGTCTTTGATGCTTCCGTAAAGATTTTTGCAAATCCTGCGGTGCAGGTAATTGCCGCGCGCTCAAGCTGACGGTCAATAAGCTTATCATAATCTGTAACAACTGAGCCTGCCTGAACCATTTCAAGGGCGCAGTTTTTATCAAGGCCGATAATTTTACCGTCAGTCATTTCGGGCGCATGGAGCAAAGCAGCGCCGAGCGGTGTAATCATTTTGCCCGTACCCTGAAAATCGAGACCTGCGTTTGAATCCTGCATCTGAGCCATGGAGAGTATTTTCTGCATTTCGGCTGTAGGTGCCAGAATAGTATTAAGCTCGTACGGTGCAAGCGACGACCAGAGTTTTAAGATATCGGAATACTCAAGGCTTCCGGTTGACGCAACTTTTATTGTTTCGGCGGCATTGTCGTTGCCGTCGCCGTTAAGCAAAACATCTATTGCATCTTTTAGCTGTGCTCTTGCAATATATGCACCAATCTGGTTGAGTGTTACCGTAAACAGATCAAGACGCTGAAATCTTAACGCTTCATATGAAGCCACAAGCATTCTGCCTCTCTTATGCAGCTTTACAAGATTTTCCCTTGTTTTTACTATGGTCTGCGGAATTGTTGCTCCCTCGTTTACAACCTTTAAAGTCTTGTCGTCCTCGCCGGGAGCAGATACAATGCTGCGATAGTCAAGACCGTCAATATCGGTAACTGTCGCTACCAAGTTTGGCAAAATATCCGCTCTCTCCATACCCTGCTTAACTGCTCGGCTTACGTATTCCGGGAAAAGCGCAGCCGAGTTTGAAGTTCTGAAAAACTTCTCCACACAGTCGCTTTCCTTGCCGCTGACCTTAATATCAAAACGCTTTAACTGTCTTGAAAAAGCGTCGAGTCCGTCAAGAGAAGTACCCTTGTAGTTTTCGGACGGATCAAGCTTTTCAAGCGCATCGGTAAGGCTGCCGTTTTGGTACATACCCTTTTCAATTGTAATATTTTCAAAATTTGCCATCTAACATACCTCCAAATTAAAGAATAATTCCCGATTCTGTCGCAGTTGAATCAATCACAAGATATTCCCTGCCGGATTCGTTTACAGCTACCTTGCCGGAAGCCGCCGCCGCAAGCTTTTTGTAACCTACGCCGATTTTTGTGCCGGTGCTGACCTTAGTGTAGCCCGAAAGCTGCACAGTTGCATAACCGTCTCTCAAATCAATGCAGATACCGCAAAAAGCATCGCCTGACGCACATTTTGTCACCGTTCCGTCTGCGCTCATTTTTACCGGAACGCCGGTCTCGGTAAGCGCTGAATCCGCAATAAAGGTAGCCGCATTTTCTGAATATCCGTTAAAATTTACATTCATAATTAATACCTCCGTCAAATTTTAAATTCTGTGTTTAATCTCTCATTATTTGTATTTTCTCTGCCGCCGTAAAGCTGAGGCGACACCGCAAAACGCTCGCTTTTGCGCTTTTCAAATGCTGTTTTAAACTCGTTGAGCTGAGCCACTGTCATTGATTTTGTAAGGCTCTCCATCGTTTCTCTTGAAATATCCGACTCAACGGCGGCTGAAAGTCTGAGAACTTCGCTTGTAAGAGTTTCCCTGAAATAGACGCCGTCGCTTGCCGCCTGCTTTAACCCGTCGATATATTTCAAAATTTCTTTGCACTCATCAATGCATAAAACGACCTCGTCATTGCTCTTGAGCTTTTTAATAATTGATTCCATATCAAAATCCTTTCTGTCTGAATAAAACGACTTTGTCACGCCGGCTGTTTTCTGAGCCGGAACAGCCACAAAACTGAACTCATATGCATCAAACGGATTTATCAGTTCTCCGCAGCAGAGCTTATTGCCGTAGGTTTCCCCCTTTATGTGGGCACATTCACCGATTTTTTCTCCGCAAATACTGCATACGGTTTTTTCAACCGCACAGCCTACGCTGACTTCCTTGATAATTCCGCTTTCCAGGGCTAAAATCAAGTCTGCGTTTTTCTCGCTTCTCGGCATATATGCCCTCGCTTTCAGCCTGAAATAATCGTCGCCCGTAGCAGTTTTTTTACCGTTTACCGCCTCAACCTCGCAGTAAATTATTCTTGCCGTCTGATTTTTAGCGCTCGGCTCATGGTCAAAAACCCCCGTCTTGCCTACAAACAGCTTTTCAAGTGCAAACAGTGATTCCACTGTAAAACGCTCTCTGTCACGGTCAACGTCGTTATCACAGAGCACAAGCGAAAATACATACACTTCGTCTGCCGAAAATTTACGCCTGGTGTAACCGTTTATGAGTTCAAGCTCTTCGTCAGACACCGTCGAAGCAACGCTTAAATCATCAACAAACGCTTCCTTTTTTAGGCTGATTTTGCTCATTAAATTCCTCCGTTCCCAATTCTTTTTCTATCTGCATCGCCTGAGCGTTGTTAAGACGTGCCTGAGAAAGCTCGACTGCGTCCTGAAGGTTGATATTGTCCCATTCAACCTTAAAATTACACCCGCAGCCGCAAAGCTGCAAATGTGTTTTAACAGTCTTTACAATTACAGGCTCGACAACCGCTCTGTAATAATTAAGTTCGCTTGTGAGAATATCCGCCTGCTGTTCACTCATTCGCTCAGTGCTTGACCACGAAAGCCCCAGCAAAAACGGCGGTATTCCAAGCTTTGCAAGTATCTGCTCCATAATACTGCGTATGGGCACTTCGCAGTCGGGCATCTGGCTTTCCGCACCGATAACCTTTATGCTCACGTCGCCTACCGACACAAAATCACAAACGCTCTGGCTTCGCATTGCTTTTCTCCATTCGTCCGCAATAATCTTTGCGTCGTCCTTTGAAAAGCCCTCGCCGTTCGGCGGATTGTAAGTAACCGCAAAACGCACATCACCTACTCTTTCCCAGTTTGTCTTTACCGATCCGAAAATTCTCAGCAAAATTGAACTTACAAACGGAAGTCCGCTCAAAATCGAAGTTCCGTGTATAGTTCCCGGCTTGGGATTGAGCAAGGTTGCAAGCACCAGATTTTGGTTTTTAACGGGCACAACCCCGCCGTTGCCGCTTTTGCATACCGTCAAATCAAGCGGAGAGCCGTCTGCGACAAGCTCAACGTCGTCAAGATTCGCATTGTATAATGCACTTATCCTGCCGAGTGCGGCATCGGGCACCATTTCGCCCACAGCACAGCCGTAGGTAAGCAAAGAGTCAAGGTAAGTGTAAATAAAATTGTTCATTCCCTGAGATGAACCGTTGGTTTTGACATTCTTTACAAATTCATCAGCAATGCTCTGCCATGCAGAATCATCTGTAATAATTTTAAATTTGCCGATAAGCCGTACAATCTTCCAAATTGCCGCGTCAATTATCGGCAGACTTTCGCGCAAGGAAGAAAAAAGCTCACGCTCTGCACGGCTTTGCCCCTCGAATGACAAGATACCCGTCGGCGAACTGTAACAGTTAGCCGGTACCGTCTGCACCGCGGAGCATTGCGGCGACGGTTTTTCTTTTTTTCTTTTACCGAATTTCAAATTTAACCTCCTATCTTTCTGCGGCTATTGCAACCGGAGATGAGTTGTTGTCAACAACAGCAGTCACAAAATAGCGTATGTCGTCCATTGCATGGTCGTTTTCCTTTACGGGAACGTCGTTGCCCCTGCGTTCGTCCCAACGGTAAAGCGAAAACTCTCGTCTTGATGCCATGCAATTCCTGCAAATATGCACCTTGCCGTTTTTTAAAGCCGCCGTCACCTTTCGGATTCCGTTGACAACATCATTTTGGGCGGGCGTCACCTTGTATTTTCCGTATCGGCGAATCAACTCAATAAAGCTTGCCGCCGACGGGTCAACAATAATGCGCTGAATGTTTCTGTCGCCGCAAAGCCTGCAAAGTCCCTCATAATGCTCATCGTCTGTCTTTTGGCAGCCCTCTTTTCTTGAGTCAAAGTAGTACTCGTCTATCCTGTACCATTCGCCGCCGCAAAGTCCCCACAGACCGAATGACGCCGGGTTAACCGTTCCGTAGTCGCACGACACAATGTAGCTTTCAAACCCCGAGCTTGGAACCTCGCAATACATTTCGCTGTCCGCCATAAACGGATACACAGCGCCGTGTACAGCCACCCACCTTCCTTTTACAAACCTTTCGTAAAACACGCCCGAATAAAGCCCCTCGTACCGCTTTTTAACCTCATTGGAAAGCGAAGGATTGTCGTCCATTGTAAAGTGGATATACAAGGCGTTTTTCTCCTCTTTCTTTTTAATCCACTCGGTATAGAACCAGTGCTGAGGATATTCAGGGTTACAGTTGAACCAGAATTTAGAGCCGTTGACCGAACAGCGGGCCATCGCCTGCTCCACAAAGGAACGCGGCATAAGTGCAACTTCATCAAACATAACACCCGACAACGTCATACCCTGAATCAGAGCCGCCGACGACTCATCCTTGCCGCCAAAAAAGTAGTATCGGTTGCAAATACCGTGGTAATAAACCGTCATATAATTCTGAGAATGTTTTTCCTCGCATCTGAATCCCAAAGATTCAAGCAACGGAATAATAGGCGTAATCATATTGCGTTTAAGAGACCTGATTGTTTTGCCGCAAAAGGCAAAGTCCGCCTGAGAAAAACAGTAAAAGCTCCAAAGCACAAATGAAAGCGACATACAAAACGTCTTGCCGCTGCGAACCGCGCCGTCGCAAATCAAAGCGTCACGACAACAGTTTTTTGAGCCGGGAAACCACCAGCTCAGCACACAAAGCTGTTTTTTTGAAAAACTTTTAATCTTTGCCATTGCTGTTATCAACCGCCTTTGCGCTGCGGTTGATTGCGTCGAATAAATCCTTTGCTCCGTCTTCACTTTCGCTGCGGCTCTCAAGTTTTTCAAGCGCTTTGAGCCTGTCAAAGAATTTAATCTCCATTGAACCGTCTTTGGGACGTTTGATTTCCGACACCAAAAACAAATCCATTTTGCTCAAATCCGCCCTTGACGGATTTTCCATATACAGCAGCGACACCGCGTCTGAAATATTGCCGAAAGCCAACCGCTGATATCCCAGTGACGCCATATTTGCAACGGTTTTTTCCCTTTGCAGCGCCAAACGTTCAATTTCATCGGCAATTTCCTTTTTGCAAATCAGCTTTTCACCCATACGGCGTGCTTTGTCGCCGTAACCCGCACGCTGCGCCGAAAGGAAGACGTCGCCCGTATTTAAAAAGCAGCTGCAAAACTCTTTTTCTTTTGCAGTAAGTCTTTTTTCTATATCTGCCACCTCCTGTTTTAAAAGGATTTTAAGTCCTTTCAACTACCCCTTTAAAAGACATAAAAATTGCTAAAGAATATGCAATTTTTGAAAAATTTTTTTAAAATTTCTTTTTTATTCAGTTTTCGGGCAAAAAAATAAAGCAGCAGTCTTAAATTAAACTGCCGCTTTACGGTTATGTATTGAATTTATATGATAGACGTTTTTGCAAATACTTCTTATTCAAACTTAAAAATATATTATAAGTTATAAATCACGGAAATAATGCCGTCTTTTCAGAAACAAATGCTAAAGTTTATGGCTATGCACGTGATTTTAATTCGGCCAATCGCTGCTTAATAGCCTGCAATGCTTTTTTCGGGTTTGAAATTTCTCGGGTTGCTTCCTCCATCGGGCAAATTCCCGTTCCCGCACGGTTAATGATATTTTTAACCGATACATCGCATTTTTGTTTTATGCCGTTTTCCGTGAGTATTTGTATAGCTTCATCGCTCATAACGTGAGCATATACCGCTTTAACACCGAGCAGCACATACAAAAACGCCGCACCCTTTCCGACCACCCTGTCGGCGGCGGAAAAGCCTTTTAAGTCAACTTTTTCATCCAGCCAATCGAGCAAGGGTTTTACACCGCGCTGCGTGCTTGTATATAATATATCGCCCTTACACAAAACGCAGGTGTAATTCCCCTCATTCAAAAGCTCAATTGCCTTATTAATATCATTTTTCATTCTTTTTCAGATTTTCAACTCGATATACTGCAAGCGGAATAAACGCCCACTGAAGCGCCAAACCGAATATGCCTGTAACTGCGCTCATCCAGATAGTCGCAACGCTCACACTTTCGTTACCCAAAACATATACCGCAAGCAAAATTGCTATGGCACGAACCGCACGGCCTGCAAACTGAGTTATTACAACCTTTGCGATTGTAGGCATTTTTACATTGCGAAGCAATCCTGAGCACAAGCCGTAGGCGCAAAGTTCAATCATCATAAACGGCAGCATCGCGATTCCCGGCATTCCCGAAATCATAAAGCTGACAAGCGGTCCGAAAAGTCCGGCAACTGCTCCTGCGTAAGGGCCTGCCAAAAGGCCTACAAGAATAATCGGAAGGTGCATCGGCAAAAATGTTTCACCGAGGGCGGTACCGAGTCCCGAAACAGCTCCGAGTAAATGGAATATCTGGGGAACTGCAACAGCTCCGACAATAGCGGCGATTGTTGCAACAACCTGTACTTTTACTGACAAACGTTTATTTGTCATAGATTGAATTGCAGTGCTTGGCATAATAAATCTCTCCTTTATTATTTATATTGATTATATTTTATTCCGAAAAATCAGTAGAAGCCGCAAGCTCCGTCTGCTTTTCATAATCGGCAATACGTTCTTTAAGTCGGGCAAGCGTTGCAGAAAGCGCCTGACTGCCCAAAACCATTCTGAGAGGCGCCGGCTCTTTATCCACGCTCTCGATAATGCGCTGAGCCATCTTAACAGGGTCGCCCGGGGCAAGCCCTTTGGATGCGTCCAGCATATTTAAAAATCCGTGGCAGGATTCATATTCCGGCATCAAATTTGCTACCTTTGCGCTGCCGTAGCGGAACTCGGTTCTTGCGCCTCCCGGTTCAACCATTGTTACGCCGATGTTGAATTGCGCAACCTCCTGCGCTAATGCTTCGCAAAAGCCCTCAATTCCGAATTTTGTTGCGTGATACATCGAGTTTGCCGCATAGGCAACCTGTGCGCCGTAAGTGGACATCTGAATAATCCTGCCGCCGCCCTGCCTGCGAAGATAAGGAACAGCCGTTTTTATAAGCTGAATAGATCCTACCAAATTGGTGGCGATAATATGATTAATTTCCTCATCAGACAGTTCCTCAACACATCCGAACAGACCGTATCCGGCGTTGCTGACTACAACATCTATGCGACCGTGCTTTTTAAAAGCGTCAGTTACCGTCTTTTGTACGGCGGCAACATCGGTCACGTCAAGGATTACGCAGTCAAAAGTTTGCGGATAAGCTTCTGTCAGCTTCTGAACCTTGTCTTTTTTGCGGACAGTTCCGACAACGGTCTCGCCCGCCTCCAAAAGCTGCTTTGTCATTTCGTATCCAAATCCGCTGGATACACCTGTAATAAGCCAAGTGCGTTTTTTCATTACAAAGTCCTCCATTCAAAATTATGTATTGTATTCATCCGGGAAGACAAACCCTCTGATAATTTCCATACAGACACGCCATATTTCAAAAGCCGTAAGTTTACTGTTTAGCCGCATCATTTACGCAGCGCAGTGCGTTTAGCGAACGGGGATAACCGATATAGGGCAGGCACTGAGAAATAATTTTAATCAAAAATTCCTTGTCATTACCGATACGCATATTTGCCGCTGCGTGTGAGATAAGCTGCGGCTCGCAGCCGCCCTGTGCGGCAAGAAAACAAAATGTAATCATCTCACGCTGTTTGTAATCGAGTCCGCCGCGTGTGTAGTAATCGCCGAAGCAATTATCAGCCAGCCAAAGATTAATATGGCGGCTTTCCTGCGGTCCGGAACGCCAAAAATCACGCATACCTTCGCCGAAAATATCAACCTGAGCCTGTGTTCCGGCTTCTCTGCGATTTTCAACAGTCGTTTTAGCCTGCGACGGCAGCGGAAGTTCAACTCCGCGTTCGGTAAGCACCTCGTTGGTTATATTAAGGAAAGGAAACACTCTTCCTATTCCGAGATATGCCACTGCCTGATAAACAATCTCCTTGACTTCAATTGCGGTAACACCGAAATTCAGCGCCGCAGGCAGCAGGACACGAAACTCGTCACTTCCCTGACATCCGATCAAAGTGGCAAGAATAGCCATAAACCGTGTTTTATCATCTAAATCATCGTGGTTAACAACCTCGTCAAAAGCAAAATTGTCGAAACGCTCGATAAATTCGGGATCTGTTTCTAAAAAATTTGAAACATAACCCGGAAACATTCTTTCATGATACTGTTTTGCATTTTCAGATAGAGCCATACTTATTTCCTTCCTTTTCCAAAATACTCTGCGTTTTTTTTCATTCGCTCCTGTTGATTTACGCCGAACGGGCAACGTCTGTTGCAATGTCCGCACTCAAGGCAGGCGTCCGCCTTGACCGAAAGCTTGTCGTAATGACCTGCCGCCAGCTTATCGCCTACCTGCGCCAAATCGTAATACTTGTTCACAAGTCCGATATCGATTCCCGCCGGGCAAGGCTGACAGTGATTGCAGTACACGCAGTTTCCGGCAACCTTTTCGGCTGTAAATGAGCCGATTACCGTGTAATCCTTTTCCTCGGCGGAAGCGTCGGCAAAACCCAGCAGTTCATCAAGGTCGGAAAGATTCCGTACACCCGGAACGGCGGTAAGCACACCGGGGCGATCAAGGGCATATTGCAGGCACTGATATCGGCTCAGCGACGTACCGAACGGCGAAGTGTTTTTGTCGAGCAGCTTGCCCGCATGAAAGGGCTTCATAACCGAAATCCCCACACCATCTGCTTCACAGCGGCGGAACAGAGCGAATCGCTCCGATACCGTGCCGATAGCGTATTCATCGCCCTTTTCAAAATCATACGCGGGGTTAATGCTGAACATCATCATATCAATTGCGCCGGTGTCTATGATTTTGTTTGCTACCGACGGCGTGTGAGACGAAAAACCGATATGGTGTACCACTCCCTGCGTCTTAAGTTTTTTAAGATAGTCAAAAACGCCGATTGAAACGAGCTTGTCAAAATCCTCGTCCTCGTCAACACAATGGAGAAAACCGAAGTCGATATAATCTGTATTAAGTTCTTTTAATTCCCATTCGACCGTGCGCCTGATCTCGTCAAAATTTCTTGACCAGCCGTATTCTCCTTTGTCATTGTAAACAGCGCCGAAGTGCAGCTGCATATAAACGTTTCTGCGGTTATCACTAATTGCTCTGCCCACCGGAGCATACACGTGGCTTGCGCTTGCGCAGAGGTCAAAATAGTTAATCCCGTTTTCAATTGCCTTTCGTATAACTTGCTCAATCTCGCTGTCGGAGCTGTTATGTATGCCGCCCATACCTAAGCCGAGAACACTTATCTGTTCCTCGCCGTGAGGCAGTTTTCTGTATTCCATATCCGTCTCCTTATTTATCAAACTCTTTTGCAACCTCGGTCAGCAGTTTGCGTATTTCCAAATGTTGCGGGCATATCTGCTCGCATCTTCCGCACTTGATGCAGTCGGAGGCTCTGCCGCCGTTTTTGGTGTGTATATTGTTATAGTAGTAATCTGTGTTCCAGTTCTGAAACTGCTTTTTCGCATTCAGGCAGGCAAACAGATCGGGAATAGCGATTTTTTTCGGACACTGCTCCATACAATATCGGCAGGCAGTACACGGAATAAGATTTTGCGAGCGGAATATGTCGCAAACCTGCTTTATTGCGTGCTTTTCAGTATCGTTGAGCGGTACAAAATCCTTCATAAATCCGACATTCTCGGTCATCATTTCCATATTTCCCATACCCGAAAGCACAGTCATTACATTAGGAAAGCTTGCCGCAAAGCGAATTGCATAGCTTGCGGGACTGCCGCCGTGAAGATTATCTAGAATTTTCTTTGCCTTTTCGGGAAGATTTACAAGGCTGCCACCCTTAACAGGTTCCATAACTATAACAGGTTTGCCGTGCTTTTCACAGACTTCATAGCATTTTCGGCTCTCAACAGACGCGTCTTCGTAATCGACATAGTTAAACTGTATCTGCACCACTTCAATCTGTGGATATTCGGTCAAAATCTTGTCGAGCACGGCAGCTTTGTCGTGAAAAGAAATTCCGAAATGCTTAATTTTTCCCTCTTTTTTGAACTCCAGCGCCGTTTCATAGGCGTGCAGCTTTTTATATTTAGCGTAAATACTCGCATCCTGTGCGTGCATTAAATAAAAATCAAAGTACTCTACACCGCAGGCTGAAAGCTGACTTTCAAACAGTGGACGGATTTCCTCCTGCTTTGAAAAATGATGTGTTGACAGCTTATCCGTCAATATATAGGTATCTCTCGGATAACGACTTGTCAGGCAGTCCCTCAGAGCTGTTTCACTCTTGCCGTCAACATAGCCGTGCGCTGTATCAAAATAGTTAAATCCGTTCTCAAGAAAAAAGTCGATCATTTTCGTAAATTCGTCATAATCGACCTCATTATTTTTCATAGGCAGTCGCATACAGCCAAAGCCGAAATTTTTCTTTACTTCACTGAAAAAGCGATTCATAAAACCATCCTCCTTAACTGATTGCCTGTTTTGCCCATTGCGAAACCTCAGCCTGCGACTTTGCTGCGTCAGCTCCGTGAACGGCAATGCCTTTGCCGAATACCGCGCCCTTGCACAGCTTTTTGAGATCCGATTCGCAGTGTCCCAGCCCGCTGCCCTCGTGCGTCATAACCGCCATTACTTTTTTGCCGGTAAAGTCCAAATGTTCAAGCTGAGAGAAAACAGCGCATGGAAATGTTCCACACCAGCAGGGGCCGCAGACAAAAATGTTGTCGTAGCCGTTAAGACTGTCAAGGTATTTTTTCAGCACGGGGCGCGCATTATCTTGAAGCTCTTTCTTGGCTTCGTCGGTACAAGTATAATAGTCGTCCGAATACGGCTTTACAGTCTCCACCTCAAACAGGTCGCCTCCGACTGCGTCGGCAATAAACTGCGCGACAATCTCGGTGTTGCCCTTCGCAAGATTTTTAATGATGCCGTTAACGTAATTTTCCCCTTTGCGGGAGTAATAAATTATTAAATTCCGTGCCATATTATAACATCCTCCTTTGCTGATTTAATAAGTTAACGAATCTGATTTTGCATAGATTTTGTTCTTTCATCTATTCTATTTTTATTATATAAATTAACTGTTCCGAAAACAATTTTAATTTTGGCTGTTTTACATAAGAAAAACTTATAAATAAGTCACGTTGCGTTTTATTGACGATTCAATGCCGATATAATATAAATCAGTACCAAATAAAAATCATTGCTTGCTTTTTAAGTATTCTATATATTCATTTCCCCAAACTTCAAGTACCGACAATACCGCCTTGAACTTTTCGCCAACTTCGCTCAAACAGTAATCAACCCTGGGCGGAATCTGTTGGTATTCAGTGCGGATAATCAGTCCTTCATCTTCAAGCGTTTTCAGCTGCCTCGACAAAGTAGTATGCGTCATTTTTTCCGGCATACGTCTTTGCAATTCATTGAACCGTACAGGGCCGTCAGATAAAAGATATAAGATGTACATAGACCATTTACCTGTCAAAACTTTTTGCGCTGTAACATACGGACAACGCCCAAATAACTCTTTCTTTTCCATATATACGTTCCTTTCTGATACCGGTATCAATAAATATCGTACTTGTATTATCGATCCTGTTAAATATAATTATACTTGTAAACAGTGGAAAATACAATCCACAATTTGAAAGGAGTTTTTAAAATGAATGAAGTTTTAGATTATTTAAAATCCTGCGGCACATTTTACCTTGCCACCGACGAAGACGGACAGCCCCACGTCAGACCTTTTGGCGCTGTTTGCGCTTTTGAGGGCAAACTCTATTTTGTTACCAACAACCAAAAGAAGGTATATCACCAGCTCAAGAAAAACGGAAAAGTCGAGATCTGCGGTATGCACAAAGGAACATGGATTCGTGTGACAGGCGAGGTAAAGGAAGATTTGCGCCGTGAAGCCCGTGTTGCAATGATGAACACAAACAAGGCTGCGCTTGAAAATATGTACACGGTTGACGATAATTTGATGACCGTATTCTGCTTTGAACATGGTACTGCTGCAATTTATTCATTTACCGACGAACCGAAAGTAATTGAATTTTAATTAAAGTAATCACTATAATACCCTTAAGGGCTGTTGCAAATTACTGTGATTTGCAACAGCCCCTTTTATGTTAACGTTATGATTGTTCTGAAAACTGTTTTTTCAAAATGTCCGCAAATACTTCTACATAATAATCCGAACTGTCCGCTTTCCAAAAAGCGCAGTAGTTGCGTTTGATAGGTTTATCACCTCTGCACAGTATCACACGGCTGATTGTCTGACTGAAATTGATTGTATTTTCCCCGCCTTCAATTGGCATAAACCCTTTTCCGCTGACCACCATAAGCCTGGCTTCCTCAAGATTTTCGGCAAACAGAAATTCGCCCGTAAAGCCAACTACATCACGGTAATAAGTCATTTCGTTATCCATTTGATTTTTCGAAGCTATCAAAATGCAGGAAATATTCTTTAAATCTGAAATATTTACGTATTCAAGCTGAGCAATAGGGTTGCGTTTTGATATTTCTATTGCGCAATTGTTTGTCGTAGGATGACAATTTACATACTCTTCGGAAAAAGCACGTCGTTGGTCATTGATTACAATATCTGCTCCGCCGAATCGAAGCAGCTCATATAAGTCCTCATGATTTCCGCCAACTATATTTACAGACACATCAGGGTATTTTTCCAAAAAATCCGAAACAGCAAATTACAATTCCTGACCGCCGTAGCATTTCAGGTATCCTATGCTGAGCTGAGTTTCATCACCGGCCGCAATGCGCGCAGTTTCACGGCAAAGCTTATCCAAGTCAGCGGTAAGGATAAGGCTTTTCTTATAAAAATGCTCTCCTGCGGGAGTAAGAAAAAATTTTCGTTTTTCCCTTTTTAACAGCTTGACTCCGAGCTCATTTTCCAGCGCTTGAATTTGCTGAGAAATGGCTGATTGAGATATGTAACATTCCTCGGCAGCTTCGGTAAAACTTTTACAACGCACCACGGCTTGAAAATATTTTATCTGCTTAAGCATTTATACCCCTCCTCCGTTCTTTGAGCAGGCTTTTAATCAACTCATATAATGATTTACCGTTTTTTGCATATCGTATTTCCAAGCACTAAAATAACTACAAGATCCGCCAAAATAATTCCTATCGCAATATAAATAAAACTTGCAGGCAATACGTTTTCAAATAAGCCCATAATAAAAATAACAACTGTTATAACGGCAAATCCCAATCCTAATATTCTGCACAACTTTTGGGCATCATACTCTGCTTTTTCTTCATCCGAAGCCGTATTATATCCTGCAATCAACATACTTCCGTGCCCTGAAATAAAAACAACAGATAATATTGCCATAATAATAACTATAACCCATATTACCCAATCCGATCCGTTAGAAATATCAGATAATTTCATAAATACTCACTCCGTAAAACTTGCTTTTCATCAGTTATAAACAGCTAATACAAATATCTTATACGTTTATTCAAAGCTTTGCCTTTATCAAAGCAACCAGCGCATTGCGCTGAAAATTAAGTGGTAGATTGTACCCCACTGCTGAATTTTGATACCGGAATATTAATAAAATTTGCAAGCAATACGTTTTCAAATAAACCCTTTCAGGTTTTCTGTCTTTATTATAAAGCATCCCGGTTTAAATGTCTAATACCTATTCTTTATTCTTTATAATGCGTTTTATGTATGGATAAATCAAAAAAACAAAAACCCCGATAAAATCGGGGTTTTTTGGCGGAGGACAAGGGATTTGAACCCTCGCGCCGCGTTAGCGACCTACTCCCTTAGCAGGGGAGCCTCTTCACCACTTGAGTAATCCTCCGTATGGTAAAGTGTTAAGTCTATATAAAATAATGGCGGAGAGGAAGGGATTCGAACCCTTGGTCCCTCGCGGGATCACTAGTTTTCAAGACTAGCTCCTTAAACCACTCGGACACCTCTCCGTATAACTCTAGCTGTGTTTCAGCAAGAGTTATTTTATCATAATGCCTATTTTTTGTCAATAGTTTTTTTGAATTTTTTGAAAATTTAGGAGAACAAACTCTCGACCCCTAACTCTCAAAAGCAATCCACTGCTTTAAATCAGAATTTAACTTTTTCCGCAATATACTCGCTGAGCTTGTCGATTGAAACTCTTTCCTGCTGCATTGTATCACGGTCACGAACAGTTACGCAGCCGTCATCAACCGATTCAAAGTCATATGTAATGCAGAACGGTGTGCCGATTTCGTCCTGACGTCTGTAACGCTTACCGATTGAACCTGCGTCATCATAGTCAACCATAAAGTCTTTTGTAAGCATTTCATAGACCTTTTCCGCCTGCTCGTTGAGCTTTTTGGAAAGCGGAAGAACCGCTGCCTTAAACGGAGCAAGCGCAGGATGAAGTCTTAATACGACACGCGTATCTTTTTCATCAATTACTTCCTCATCGTATGCGTCAACAAACAGAGCAAGGAACAAACGCTCAACACCTAGCGACGGCTCGATAACATACGGTACGTATTTTTCGTTTGTTGTCTGATCAAAATACTCAAGGCTCTTGCCGCTTGTCTTGATATGCTGAGTAAGGTCGTAATCTGTACGATCGGCAACACCCCAAAGCTCGCCCCAGCCAAACGGGAAAAGATACTCAAAGTCTGTTGTAGCCTTAGAATAGAAGCAGAGCTCCTCAGCAGAGTGATCTCTGAGTCTGAGATTTTCTTCCTTAATACCGAGTGAATAGAGAAAATCACGGCAGAAAGATCTCCAATAATCAAACCACTCAAGGTCTGTGCCGGGCTTACAGAAAAATTCAAGCTCCATCTGCTCAAATTCACGCACACGGAAAATAAAGTTACCGGGAGTGATTTCATTTCTGAAAGATTTACCGATTTGAGCAACGCCGAACGGGATTTTTTTACGGCTTGTTCTCTGGATGTTCGCAAAGTTAACAAAAATACCCTGCGCAGTTTCGGGGCGAAGATAGATTTCGTTTTTAGAATCCTCCGTTACACCCTGAAAAGTCTTAAACATAAGGTTAAACTGACGGATATCGGTAAAGTTGTGCTTGCCGCAGTTTGGACAGGGAATCTGTTTTTCCTTTATGTAGTCCATCATCTGCTCATTCGACCAGCCTGCAACGTTAGTGCCGTCAAAGTTTTCAATAAGGTCGTCTGCACGGTGACGTGTTTTACACTCCTTGCAGTCCATAAGCGGATCGGAAAATCCACCGAGATGACCGGACGCAACCCATGTCTGAGGATTCATAAGAATTGCAGAGTCAAGACCCACGTTGTATTTGTTTTCCTGTACAAATTTTTTAAGCCATGCCTGCTTAATGTTATTTTTAAGAGCCATACCGAGCGGACCGTAATCCCATGTATTGGCAAGTCCGCCGTAAATTTCAGAACCCGGATATACAAAACCTCTGCCTTTGCAAAGGGCAACGATTTTGTCCATGGTCTTTTTGCTGTTCTCCATAATACAACCTCACTTTGTAACAATTATAAATATTAAAAACAATATATATTAAAAATAATACAATTAAATTTGCTTTGTGTCAAGGCTGAAAGGCAAGTTTATAGCCGTTTTAACATTTAATTTAACGCAAATCTCAAGTTATTATGCTTTCAGATATTTAATTATAAATTAATTTATCATATTTCCTAAAAACTACTTGAAATTTTCTTATTTTTGATATATAATGTAATCACTCAGAATATGAGTAATTAAAGGAGGATTTATAGCGATGAAAAAATCAAAAAAGCTCATCAGCATGATTCTTGCTGCTGTTATGGCTACATCTTGCTTCGGCGTTTTGTCTCTCATTACAGCTTCTGCTGCTGAGGAAGAAACAAAAATTTACTTTGAAGTACCTACAATTGAAGCTTGGGGCGAAACAAAATCGGTTTTCTGCCACGTTTATAATGTTTACGGAGGTACTCCTCTTACAGAAACATCATGGCAGTCAAAGAAAGAGTCTTGTAAGTTTGACTCTGCTACCGGTTTGTATTACTTTGATACTTCAAAAATCGGTACAATCGAAGACGGTGCTGACTATGCGCTTCTTTTCTCAACTAAAGACTCAAACGGAAACGCTCACCAGACAGGCAACATTACATTCGGTAAAGAATGTCTCGGTGATACAGTCTATGTAACAGGCGACATGGTTGAGAACACGGAAGACTCATCAAAAATGGACTACGAAGGTGCTTGGAGAAACAACAGCGATAAGTACGGCTCTAAAGCAGCTCTTACTTCAACAGGTAAGATTGTAGGTAAATATTTCCCTGTTTATCAGCCTAAAGAAGAAATGGTTTCACAGTTCCTTTATTCTTGGGCAGTTGTAAACGCTTCTATAATTACTCCCGAAGTAGTTGCTAACGTTTGCACAGAACTCAATGTTGAGCCTATTAATGTTTACAACACCTATTCAGAGATGTATGCTGAAGAGCTTGCCAATCCTGAGTCCGGCGCTCCTTCTCTTGAAGTGATTTCTGCTCTTCTCGGTGTTGAGCCGGAACCTACAACTGAACCCACTACAGAACCTACAACAGAAGCTACACCGGTTTACGGTGATGTTGACGGTGACGGTGCAATTACAGTTACCGATGTAACACTTATCCAGAAGCTCGGTATCGGATTGGATATCAGCGCAAGTGCTACAGATAAAGTTGATGTAACAACAGCTGCTGATGTTAACGGCGACGGCAGAGTTTCAATTCTCGACGCTACATTGACTCAGAAATATGTTGTTAACGCAGGCTACAATACAGCTCTTGTTGGTCAGGAAATCGCATAATTAAAACATAACTTTAAACACTCGGCTTCCCTTTTGGGAAGCCTTTGTTTTTTAATTGTTAATTTTAATTATATTATTCCAAATGAAAAAAGACTCAGGCTCAGAGGTCTTTAAATTTATTCAAATAACAGAATTTCCGATAATTCTGTTATTTTCAATTTTTTCTTGTTGTTTTCTGTCAAAATATGATATAATAGTAAAGTATGAAATGTTATGCAAAATTTTTTATGAACGTGGAGCATTATATGAGTAAAAACAGTTTGAGCAATAAAACCTCCTACATAATTTTAACCGTAATAATTTTAGTAAGCCTTGCGCTCAGCACTTTTTTTATGTTTACAAAACAAGGTTTTCACGAAGATGAACTATTGACCTATAACCTCGCAAATTCCGCGCATCAGCTTACTACCGACGGCGGCTGGAATACCAAAGCAGATTTTAACAACTATCTTACGGTAAATCCTAGTGACCGTTTTGACGTTAACCTTGTAATTAAAAATCAAATAATTGACGCTTCTCACCCGCCGTTTTACTATTTTCTTGTAAATACAGTATGCTCATTCTTTCCGGGCGTATTCTCCAAATGGTTTGCTTACTCAATCAACGCTGTCGCCATGGCAGGTATTTTGATTATGCTTTTTAAAATCGGTAAGCTTGTAAGCAAAAATAATTTTTACTCGTTGACGGCAGTCGGCGCTTATGCGTTAAGTATTGCGTGTATAACTACTACAATTTACCTCAGAATGTATGCCACTCTCACGTTTTTTGTGCTGTCGTTTATTTACCTCACGATTAAAATATATAATACAGTTTATAACAAAGACAAACCCGCAAAACCGTACATTGACTGCATAATGCTTTTTATTGTGGTCTTGCTCGGCGTGCTCACGCAGTACTATTTCATTCTTTTTGCGGGACTTACAGGGCTCGTGTTCCTGATTTTCACCCTTAAGAACAAGGAATTTTCAAAACTTGTGCGATACATAATAACGGCTCTTCTTGCAGCTGCCGCGGCATTCGCGATTTATCCCTACATTATTTCAAACGTACTCGGCGGCAATCGCGGTCTTGGTTCACTCAGCTTTAACGTTGATTTTATCACCATTGTCACATATGTCATTTACAAGCTCGGTACCTACGTGCAGATTGTCGCCAAAGAACTGTTTGTCAATCAGCTGTGGCTTGCCGTACTGTGCACCGTTTGCGCTTTGGCATTTGCGGTTTATATGCGCTTCTTTAAAAAGAAAAAGCTTTCGCGCAACGCCGTATTTATAGTTATTCCCGCTGTGATATTCTTTACGGCAATTGCTCTTATCTCTCCGTTCAACAGCGACAGATACGTAATGGCGTCGCTGCCTCTGATTGTTATGATTTTTGTATTCGCATTTATAAAAATCATTGAATTTGTCAGCGGTTTTGGATTTGCCAAAAAAAATATTCTGAAATTTGCCGCTCCTGTTCTCGTGCTTGCCGTTACTGTTTGCGGGCTTATAACGGTCAAGCCCTATTACACCTACGGCAAAACAAATTTATATAATCCACAGTCCGAAAACTGTATGTTTGTCGGAACGGCAATGCTCGAATGGAACAAATGCATTGATAAAATGATGCAGTATGACAATACAATGATTGTACAGACAGATAAAATGTCGCCCACGCTCGGTCAAGAGCTTGAGAACTTCGCCGAAAAGCGAGGTGTAATCACCCACGGAAAAATTTCCGAAATGGCAAAGGCGTATATGAATAACGGCGGTGAAAAAGAAAAAACCGACAGTATGCAGGCTTTAAAAACCGACAAAAAATTGAACGAAAACGAAAATATTACCGTTTACGTTTCAAGACTTGCCGACAATGATTATGTGCTCAATTACATTAAAGAGAACACAAAATTTAAGCACTGCAAGCTTATTCAAAAGGATTATGATTTTGATGAATTTTACAACTGGTATGACTATTTTGCAGAAACAGAGTCATACTGCAATGTATATCTTTTTTATTGAGGAAGAGTGATTTTGTGCTAAATACTGACAGAAAAAATTCAATCGGAATTGCGTTTTCAGGCGGCGGATTACAGGGAATTGCACACATAGGTGCGGTAAAAGCCCTGTATGAGCTGGGAATCAAGCCTCAATTTGTTTCGGGTACAAGTTCGGGCGCGGCTATGGCATCAATTGTAGCAATGGGGTTCAGCGCCGACGAAATGCAGGAAATTGCAAAAAAGCATTGGAAAGAACTTGCGGAAATAGACAACAAACTAATCTTCAAGTCGCTGGCTCAATTTATTTTGAACAAGAAAATCCGAAAAGACGGAATAAAGTCGGGTGAAATTATTTCCGACGTAATTAAAGAGATAATGCGTGAACGCGGCATAAGCGGTTTTAAGGATTTGCCGATAAATCTTTCTGTTTGTACTGTCGATACACTCACTACCGACGAATGTATTTTTACCACCGAAGATGAGCACCTTCAAAACGAACACATTCACTATATATGCGACGCCCCGCTTGAGATTGCAGTCAGAGCGAGTATGTCGTTCCCTGCAATTTACACCACCTGCCCGTATGACAAATACAACTTTATTGACGGCGGCTCAAAGGATAATCTACCAGTTAAAATTCTGAAAGATATGGGTGTCGGCAAAGTGCTTGCGCTCGGATTTAACATTATGAATTATGATCCCGACTCGGGACTTGACGGTCTTATAAAGGTAATATGGCGTGCGCTTGACGTTTATTCAATAGACGGCACACGAAAATCAATGAAAATGGCTGATTATGCAGTAGAAATCAACAACAAAAATACTCAGCTTTTCTCTATGGACAGCATTGAAGAAACCATTCAGGAAGGCTATGACGCCGTTATGGAACATAAGAATGATATTTTAAAAATCTTTGCGCCAAAAGAAATGACATAAAACAAAAACACCTCTCACGTTACTTAAAATTGCGTGAGAGGTGTTTTTGTTTTACATTTTTTGCTGTAATCTCTATAATACATCCTCGGCAAAGTTGTTCAGCTCGTTTTTGCAAACTGACTGTTGTACAAAACACTGTAAAAACCATTTTTGGCAAGCAATTCATCGTGACTGCCCTGCTCAATAATATTGCCGTCTTTCATTACAAGAATTACATCGCTTTCTTTAATTGTAGAAAGTCTGTGGGCTACCACAAAGCTTGTTCTTCCCTCCATTATACGCGCAAATGCTTTTTGAACCCTGATTTCCGTCAGCGTATCAATTGAAGAGGTCGCCTCATCAAGAATCAATATAGCCGGATTTGTGAGCATTGCTCTTGCTATGCACAAAAGCTGTATTTGTCCTCGGCTCAGGTTTCCCCCGCCTTCGCTTATCACCGTGTTGTATCCGTTGGGCATACGGCGAATAAATCCGTGAGCATACGCTGCTTTTGCCGCTTTAATTACTTCTTCCTCTGTCGCGTTTTCGTTGCCGTATTTAAGATTTTCCATAATCGTTCCCGAAAACAACCAGCTGTCCTGGAGCACCATTCCGAACTGCTTTCGCAAACCGTCGCGGGTCATTTCGCGTATATCGACGCCGTCAATCGTAATTTTGCCGCTGTCTGTTTCGTAAAAGCGCATTAAAAGATTAATAAATGTTGTTTTTCCGCAGCCAGTCGGGCCTACAATTGCAACGTGATTTCCGCTTTTTACATCAAGAGTAAAATGCTGTATAAGCGGCTTATCCTTTGTATATGAAAAGCTTACATCGTCAATTTTAATATTTCCCTTGCAATTTTCAAGCGTTACGGGATTTTCGGGATCTGGCTGTTCATCCGCTGCCTCAAGCACCTCAAACACACGCGCTGCAGCCGCAATACCTGTTTGAAGCTGAGTCAGGACGCCTGTAACCTCATTGAACGGCTTTGTATATTGATTAGCGTATGTCAGAAAGCACGATATCTGACCTATCGTCAAAGTACCCACAATTGCTGTAAGAGCACCGAAAATGCCTACCGCCGCATACACCATCGCATTTACAAAACGTGTGCTCGGATTTGCAAGCGCACCGGCAAACTGAGCTTTAAAACCCACATCATAAAGTTCGTTATTGTATTTTTCAAACGCTTCAAAAGCCCTTTGTTCATACAAAAAGCTCTTAACAATACGCTGATTTCCTACATGCTCCTCAACATATGAAGAAATATCTCCCTGTAAAATTTGCTGACGAGTAAATCTACGGTGAGATAGTTTTCCTATAAACGACGCTACAAACAACGAAAGCGGTGTAAGAATAACTACGGTCAACGCAATGCGCCAGTCTATCATAAGCATAAATATCAGCGTACCCGCAATAGTTACAACTCCGGAGAACAGTTGTAAAAACATCTGCGTCAAACCATCGCCGACAGCGTCAATGTCGTTAATTACCCTGCTTATTAAATCACCGTGCGAATGGGAGTCGATATACGAAAGCGGTACGTTGTTAAATTTTGCGAACACCTCACGGCGTAAATCTCGAACCGTTTTATAGCTGATAACATTTGTAAAGTAGTTCATTATCCATTGAAACACCGTTACACCGACTACGCCGATTGCAATATACCCGAGCAATATTCCGACATTCTTAAAATTTACGTTGCCCGCGTCAATAATATTATCGATAGCGTCACCGACCAGAACCGGAATATACAACGTAAGAGAAACGCTGATTACAGCACTTATAATTGATAAAAAAAGGTAACCCGAATAAGGCTTTATTTTCTTTAGTACTTTAGAAACGGTTGATTTATTTTTCATTTTTTCGCCTCCGCTTCATTAAGCTGAGAAAGACAAATTTCACGGTATGTTTCGCAATTGTCAAATAAATAATCGTGTGTGCCTTTTCCCACGAGACAACCGTCGTCAAGCACAAGGATTTGATCTGCATTGCGTATGGTAGAGCATCTTTGAGTTACGATTATAACTGTCATATCATTGGTAAACGCCTTAAGCGCTTTTCTCAACGCGGCGTCTGTCGCAAAGTCAAGAGCCGAAAAACTGTCGTCAAGAATAAGCACCTTTGGGTTACCCGTAATTGCACGGGCAATGCACAAACGCTGCCGCTGACCACCGCTGAAATTTTTTCCGCCCTGCTCGACGTGGCTGTCTATACCGTTTTTAAGCTTTGACACAAAATCATAAGCCTGCGCCGTTTTTAAGGCTCGTACAATATCGTCGTCTGTCGCGTCTTTATTTTGCCATTTCATATTGTCACGAATTGTTCCGCTGAAAAGCACCGACTGTTGCGGCACAATGCCTATCTGTCCCCTTAGCTGTGTAAAAGGATATTCCTTTACGTTTACGCCGTCAAAATTTACCTCGCCTGATTTCACGTCATAGAACCGAGGAATCAGATTAATTAATGTACTTTTACCGCAGCCGGTACCGCCTATAATTCCGACGGTTTGTCCTCGCATTATTTCAAACGAAATATCCGTTAATTCGTCATCACCGTCGCCGTAGGTGAAAAATACATCTTTAAACTCAATTTTCGGTGTTTTTTCATCCGTAAACGTCTTAATATCCGTGTGTTTTTTCTCCACAACGCTTGGCTGAGTTTCAAACACCTCATTGATTCTTCCCGCACTTGCACTTGCCTTTGTGATGAGAATTACAAGATTTGCTACAACAATAATTGCTAGCAAAATCTGCGTCATATAGTTGACAAGAGCTATAATATCGCCTGACAACATACCGGTACCGTTGTTTACGCTTACAGCTCCGAACCAAACAATTGCAATAATTGCAACATCAGTTATTGCATATGTCGCGGGACTTAGCAAAGCTGACAAACGACTGACTCTGATAGATGTATTTGCCAAGTCCTCGGTAGCTTTATTAATTCTTTCCTGTTCGGACTTCTGTTTTGAAAATGCTCTGATAACACGATTGCCTGACAGATTTTCTCTTGAAATTAAGCCGATTCTGTCAAGCTTTTTTTGAATCGCGGAAAAAGCCGGCAGACTTTTACTCATCACCAAGTAGAGTGTAATACCAATAAGTGCGGCGGCTAAAAAGAAAATTATTGACATTTTCAAATTAATCGTCATTGCCATTATCAGCGACCCAAAAACAATAAACGGCGCTCTTGACAAAAGTCGTATTCCCATTGCCACACATTGCTGTACCTGGTTAACATCGTTTGTTATACGTGTTATAAGCGACGGCGTTCCCAACTTGTCAAGCTCTGCGTGAGAGAGAGAATTTATATGCAAAAACAGCTCGCTTCTGAGTTTTGTGCCTACTCCTTGCGACGCCCGCGATGCCAAATATTGACACACAAGCGCGCTCATCAGACCTATTGCTCCCAGCGCTATCATAACTATACCCATTTTTATGACATAACCTGAATCGCGGTTTTTTACGCCGACATCAATAATGTTTGCCATGACAAGCGGGACGAGCAGCTCAAGTATTGCTTCAAACAGTTTGCACAACGGCCCGACTATACATTCTTTTTTATAATCCTTTAAAAATCGCCTTAATTTAAACATAACATCTATCCTAAATGGTAATTCGTCTACTTTTTATTTTACACCAAAACGCAAATATCATCAACTAAAATTGAGTTTTTTTACAAAATCGGTAATTCAAGGCGAAAAATTGAACTTTCAAGGAATATTTTTACAAATTTTACAATTGTATGATATAATATATTCATAGCTCAATAATAAATTTAGTAAATGATATAGTGACGATAGGCATTACCGAATATTGATTGAGCTTGCTGAGCAGTACGTATGTACTGCTCTTTTTTTGTACAATTTATTAATTAAATTAATCTGTCACTCAATTGTATTTTGTTATAAAGATTAAATAATAACAGTTAATATAATGATATTTTTTGTTTATTAAGGTTGTTGACAAAAATTTTCTCTTTCGATTTTCACGCAAACATTAACTGAGAATAAAAAAACGCCCTCCAAAACGGAGGGCGAAAAAATATTTTTTTAGAATAATTAAACCTTAATTTAATTATTTAGCTCTTTTACGTGTGAAGTACATTACACCGCTTGCTGATACAAGTACCAAGAGGATTATTGCAGCCATAGAAGCATTACCGGTCTGTACTGTACCGCCTGATGTTGTACCACCGCTAACAGAAGAACCACCTGTTGGTGTGTCAGATGTGCTGCCGCCACCAATACCTGAAGTTGCGTCTGTTGATGTTGTAGGAGCTGTTGTTTCATCAGATGCACCTGTTGTTGTCGGCTGAGTTGTTTCTGCCGTAACATCTGTTGAAGGCTCTGTTGCGCCGGTTGAAGGTTCTGTTGTACCTGAAGGCTCCGTTGTGCCTGTTGTAGGCTCAGTATCGCCTGTTGAAGGCTGCTCAACAGTAGTCTGTGTGATAACAGTGTTTACAGTGTACTGAGAAGCAATTTCCATAACTTCGCCGTTAACTACGAGAGCCTCTTCCTGTGCCTCGTCAGTCATACCGTTATCGCCGAGAGCAGAAAGTGTAAGGTCTGTTACAGTAAGGTCAACGTTTGTTGTACCAACCTTGTTAAGTACCTTGAATGTAGCTGTTACAAACTCATTGTCTGATGCAGAGAGGTCATAAAGACCGAGGTTAGTGCAGCTGCCTGTTAATTTACCTGCTTCTGCCGCATATTCTGCACCCTGTGCAGCATAAGGCATAACATTGTTATCTACAAGCTCAAGGTATGCGGGATCATAAGAAAGTGTCCACTGTGTATCAAGGAGCTTCTTGTCTGTGTCGAGCATGAATACTACAGAAACATAATCCTCACCTGTCTTTGAGTTATCCCAAACATATGACTGTGCCGGGAAGAGGTTAGAAGATGCTGTTACTGTAAATGCAGGTTCGGTAGGCTCTGATGTAGTCGGAGTTGTAGGAGCAACGTAGCTTGATTCAGTAATTGTTGTTTTTGTTTCAACATTGTACTGAGCAACGTTGTCTTCATCTACAACGCTGTGGTTTACAAATAAAGTGTCAGGATCAGAAAGGTTACCTGTGCTTCCTGACAATACTTCCATTTCAAGGTCCACAGTTGTATCAACTGCACCGGCATCCAAAGCACCGTCTTTTACCTTGAAGTTGAGCTGTACAAATACTGACTCAGTTGTGAAATCATACAATGACAAGTTAGAAGCGTTAAACTTGAACTGATCTGCGAGATCGTAGTTGTAAACAACGCTGCCAATGGGAACTTCACCTACACCGGGTACATCTGCTACGAATTTCGGGAATGCCTGTGAAGCAGGGTTGTCACTCTCTGAAAGTGTCAATACATCTGAATCATAGTGAACTGTGTACTGAGTGTTGATAAACTTCATATCTGATTTCAACAAATATGTTACAGTAATTGTATCTGTATCAGCATTGTATTCGCCCTTTGTTTCGGGGAAGAAGTTAGATGTTGCTGTTACAGTAAGAGGAGCCTCTGCAGGTACTGTAGGATCCGTCGGATCTGTAGGATCAAGAGGAGTTTCCTTCTCTTCAACAGTAATTGTCATCTTTGCGCCGCTCTTTGTAGCGTAGTCAAAGTTTCTGAGGTCAAGTGTAAGTGTTACGTCAGCGAGTTCATAAGGTACATCAACTACAATGTTTGAACCATTGTATGTTGCATCCATTTCTACGCCGGATACTACTGTCTGACCTTGCCGCCGTTTGCTGCAAACTTAACTTCGTAGTTAGCAAACATTTCTATGTCTTCATATGTGATTGTGTAGAGACCGTCAGCAACTTCTTCCATCATATTGCTGTCGTCTGCGGGATCCCAGTTTACACCGTTGAGCCAGTTACCGTCGCCGTTACCAACTGCGATAACTTTTTCAACATCAAGATCTGTTACCATTTCAACGCCGTCGCCTGAAACTGTTACAAATTTTGTTGCGGGATCAAATGTTACTGTTACATCACATTCAGCTGTTACATTAAATGTAACGTTGATTTCGCCGCCGTCCTGACCGTACCAGTTCTGTGTACCGTCGGCAAGGTTCTCTACAACTTTAAGCTGAAGTGATTCTGCGGGAGCTACTGCTTTAAATACCTTTGTATATGTACCGTCAGCGTTCTCTGTCATTACATTATCGGGTGATGTTTGTGGGTTACCGTCCCATTCTGTTCCGCAAAGAACGGGCATACCTGCTACTACATATGTAGCATCACCTACGGGTTCGGAAGGAACTGTAGGATCTGTAGCTTCTGTAGGAGCTGTTGTCTCTGTAGCCTCTGTTGCAGAAGTTGTAGGAGCAACGTAGCTTGATTCAGTAATTGCTGTTTTTGTTGTAACATTGTACTGAGCTACGTTATCTTCGTTAACAACGCTGTTGTCTACAAACGGAACATCTGTCTCGGAAAGTTCACCTGTGCTTCCTGACAATACTTCCATTTCAAGATTTACAGTTGTATCAACTGCACCTGCATCCAAAGCACCGTCTTTTACCTTGAAGTTGAGCTGTACAAATGCTGCCTCAGTTGTAAAATCATACAATGACAAATTTGAAGCATTGAATTTGAATTCATCTACGAGGTCGTAGTTGTAAACAACACTACCAACAGGAATTTCACCTACACCCGGTACATCTACTACGAATCTCGGGAATGCCTGTGAAGCAGGGTTGTCACTTTCCGAAAGTGTCAATACATCTGAATCATAGTAAACTGTGTACTGTGTGTTGATAAACTTCATATCTGATTTCAACATGTATGTTACAGTTACTGTATCTGTATCAGCATTGTATTCGCCCTTTGCTTCGGGGAAGAAGTTAGATGTTGCTGTTACAGTAAGAGGAGCCTGAGCAGATTCTGTAGGCTTTGTTGTAGCTTCGGGAGCTGTTGTTGCGGGAACAGTTGTTTCCTGAGGCTCTGTTGTAACCTCCGGAGCTGATGTTTCGGGAACAGTTGTTCCGGGCTCATCCTGCGCATCAACTACGGTAATTGTCATCTTTGCGCCGCTCTTTGTAGCGTAGTCAAAGTTTGAAAGATCAAGTTTAAGTGTTACGTCAGCGAGTTCATAAGGTACATCAACTACAATGTTTGAACCATTGTATGTTGCATCCATTTCTACGCCGGATACTACTGTCTGACCTTCCGGATACTACTGTCTGACCTTCTCCTATACCCCAGCTGTCAGCCCAGCCGCCGTTTGCTGCAAACTTAACTTCGTAGTTAGAAAACATTTCTATGTCTGTGTAAGTGATTGAGTAAACGTCGGGTGCAATTTCTTCCATCTTGTTGCTGTCGTCAGCAGGATCCCAGTTAGCACCGTTGAGCCAGTTGCCGTCACCGTTACCTACTGCGATAACTTTTTCAACATCAAGAGATGTTACCATTTCAACACCGTCACCTGATACTGTTACGTAGTTAGTTGTCGGGTCAAATGTTACCGTTACATCACATGTATCTGTTACATTAAATGTAACGTTGATTTCGCCGCCGTCCTGACCATACCAGATCTGGCTGCCGTCAGCTGTGTTTTCAACAACTTTAACCTGGAGTGATTCTGCGGGAGCTACGTCTGTGAATACCTTTTCAAAGGTACCGTCACCTGTTGCTGTCATTACATTGTCGGGTGATGTTGCAGGATTGCCGTCCCATTCTGTTCCGCAAAGAGCAGGCATACCCGCTACAACAAATGTCGAGTTAGTATCTGCAGCTGATACGCTGAAGATTGTAACTGACAATGATGTAACAATGAGCATCAATGACAACAAAAGGCTTGTTGCTTTTTTGAACATTTCTTTTTCCTCCTTGTAAAATAATGCTTCTATAAGCAGTATCATTATATAACAAGCTTGTGTTAAAAGTCAATAAAAAAACCTGACAAAAGACCGGAAATCGAGCAAAATGTTGTTTTTTCGTTGACTTGCACAAACATTGTCGACGTTATTTGTAACCATTTACATTATGCGATTGCCAATTCCAGGAATCTCGGCACATATCCTCAAGATTTTTCTCAGCTTTCCAGCCGAGGATTTTTTCCGCCTTTGTCGCATCAGCAAAGCATTCGGCAATGTCGCCTGCTCTCCTGGGTTTAATTACATACGGAATTTCGATATTATTAACCTTGCTGAACGCCTTTACAATGTCCAAAACACTGTATCCTACGCCTGTTCCAAGATTAAAAATTTCCGTTCCCTTGTGCTCCGCCGAATATTCAATTGCCTTTACATGCCCCTTTGCAAGATCAACAACATGAATGTAGTCGCGAACACCTGTGCCGTCGTTAGTGGGATAATCGTTGCCGAAAACACCGAGCTCTTTGAGCCTGCCTGCCGCTACCTGAGTGATGTATGGCATAAGGTTATTTGGAATACCGTTGGGATCTTCGCCGATTCTTCCGCTTTCATGAGCGCCGATTGGATTAAAATATCTGAGAATTACTATCGACAAATCGGAGTCAGCCTTTGCAGTATCTGTAAGAATCTGCTCCATCATCAGCTTTGTCCAGCCGTAGGGATTTGTCGGTGAGCCTGTAGGCATTGTTTCTACAAGCGGAACAGATATAGGAGTTCCGTAAACTGTTGCCGATGAGCTGAAAATAAAATTCTTCACACCGTATTTTTTCATTGTTTCAAGCAACGTAAGTGTTGTATCAATGTTGTTGCGGTAGTACTCGACAGGCTTTTCACAGCTTTCACCCACTGCCTTTAAACCCGCAAAGTGTATTACTGCATCAATTTTATTTTCATTGAAAATTTTATCAACTGCCTCTTTGTCGCAAACATCTGCTTCGTAGAGCGGAATCTTTTTACCTGTAATTTCCTCAACTCTTGCCACAGCTTCGGGACAACTGTTAGAAAAATTGTCGGCAATAATTACATCGTGACCTGCGTTTACAAGTTCAACGCAGGTATGGGTGCCTATGTAACCCGCACCTCCTGCAAGTAAAACATTCATTGAAATTTTCCTTTCTTATATACGTATGTAATTAACACTTTTCGGGTTCGGGAAATTCTTCACCGAAAGTGTCAACGGTTACTTTTTTCATCACCTGAGCGTCAAGAGGCTTGTCGGCAAAATCCGTGTCGCACTCTGCAATTTCATTTACAACGTCCATACCCTCAATAACTTTACCGAAAGCAGCATACTGACCGTCAAGGTGGGGCGCCGCCTTGTGCATAATAAAGAACTGCGAACCTGCCGAGTCTGGCATCATCGAACGAGCCATTGAAAGAACGCCTTCGGTGTGCTTGAGTTGATTGTCAAAGCCGTTGGCTGCAAATTCACCTTTGATTGAATATCCGGGGTTGCCGCAGCCTGTACCGTCGGGACAGCCGCCCTGAATCATAAAACCGTAAATTACACGGTGAAATGTAAGTCCGTCATAAAACCCCTTTTTTACCAAACTTATAAAGTTATTTACCGTATTGGGAGCAATCTCAGGGTAAAGCTCCGCCTTGATTACTTTTCCGTTATCCATTTCAATTGTTACAATAGGATTTGCCATTAATTATATTCATTCCTTTCGGCCTTGCTTATCTTAATATTAAAATATTTTTATAATTTTTTCAAGTATTTTTTAGCAAAAAAGATAAAATTACCGAAAAAATGTTACTTAAAACTATATATAGTATAAACAAAGCAAGTCATACATATATTGGGTATTTCACATTTAACAGACTTTAATAATAAATACGCTCTTCCTGAGAAGAAATATATAATCACTCTGATTAATAAGATCATTTACTTTTCAATAGACATTGTAGCGTACGCGTTCAAGTCTGTGCCAGCAATATTGCCGCTTAAATATTCATAATATCCCTGAGAGCCTACCATTGCCGCATTGTCGCCGCAAAGAAATTTTTCAGGCATATAAAATTCATATCCGCGCTTTTTGCACTCATCCTGCAAGGTGCTGCGCAAAAGCGAGTTTGCCGACACACCGCCGGCAATGACAAGCTTCTTTGCGTTTAAATCCTCGGCTGCCTTTAAGAAATTAGTCGTAAGGCAGTCAACAACGGCATATCTGTATGAGGCGCACACATCAGCTTTATTAAGTTCAATCCCCTTTTGCTCTGCATTGTGCAAAAGGTTGATTACCGCTGTTTTAAGACCCGAAAAGCTGAAATCATAAGGGGCGTCGTGCACCGTAGGTCTGGGAAGCTTAAAGGCAAGCGGGTCGCCGTTTTGAGCAACCTTATCAAGCTCAATTCCTCCTGGATAAGGCATTCCCATTGTTCTTGCCGCCTTATCAAAGGCTTCGCCAGCGGCGTCGTCACGTGTTTTGCCGATAATCTTCATTTTTGTATAATCTTCAACCATCACTATGTGACTGTGACCTCCCGAAACTACCAAACACAAAAACGGCGGCTTTAATTCGGGATTTGAAATGTAGTTTGATGCTATGTGCGAGCGCAGGTGATGTACAGGCACAAGCGGAAGCCCCGTCGCATAAGACAGACCTTTTGCGAAATTCACACCGACCAGCAGCGCACCGATAAGTCCGGGAGCGTAAGTTACGGCAATTGCTGTGATATCGTTTAATGTGACATTTGCCTCCTCAAGCGACTGAGAAACCACCTTTGAAATCACCTCGGCGTGACGGCGTGAAGCAATTTCGGGCACTACGCCGCCGTAAAGCCGATGCTCGGCAACCTGCGACGCAACGACCGACGACAGCACCTTTCTGCCGTCTTCGACAACCGCCGCGGCTGTTTCGTCACACGAAGATTCTATTGCAAGTATTTTCATATGTATATCCTTTCGTCAGCTGTTAAAAATATTTTGTCATAATGACGGCGTCCTCTTTTGGAAGCGAATAGTAGTCCTTTCGCAATCCCGCCTTAATAAAGCCGAATTTTGAATAAAGTGAGCGCGCGTTTTCGTTGCTCTGCCTTACCTCAAGGGTTAAAAAGCAAAAATTATTCTTTTTGGCATATACTACAAGCTCGTTTATAAGTGCCGTCGCAACACCATTGTGTCTGTATTTTTCATCAACCGCCACATTATATATATAGCCCTCGTCAATGACAAAGTTCATTCCGATATAACCTATTACTCTGTCGTTCTCGCAGGCAACCAGAAAAAGCGAATTTTCGTTGTTAAGTTCCGCTTCAATGCTCTCTCTCGACCACGGGTGTACAAAACACTGTTGCTCTATTTCGCACACCCTGTCAAGATGCGAAACCGTCATTTTACTTATTTTCATATTCCTTGATAATTTCCTCAACCGATTTTAAAATTTCGTCGCGGCATTTTCTGTAAACCTCAATATTGCCGCCGTAGGGGTCGCTGACGTTGAGAACAACAATTTTTGAAACGGGAATCAGGAAAAATTCCGACAGCATATTTGCGTGCGACTGCGACATACAGTAAAACTTTTCGTACTTTTCAAGATCAATATCGTTTATTGCCGTTGAGGTATGCCCGGACAAATCAACGCCGATTTCCATACAGGCAATTTTTGAATTGTCTGACACATCCATTCCCGTAACTGTAGCAATGCCGAAGCTCTCGGCAGTAACGTCAATCTTTTTTTCAACGGCAAGCTTGTTAAAAATCCCCTCTGCCATAGGGCTTCTGCACGTATTGCCCGTACAGACAAACGCTATATATCTGTTATCCTTTTGCATCATACCACGTCTTTCCGATTTCAGCGTCTGCCGTAAGCGGTACACTCAGCTTTACGGCGCTTTCCATTTCTTCTTTAAGAATTTCCTTTACCTTTTGGCACTCTTCCGCAGGTGCTTCGGCTATAAGCTCATCGTGCACCTGTAAAATAAGCCTTGCTTTAAGCTTTTCCTCTTTTATTCTGCGAGCAACTTTTATCATTGCGATTTTAATTATATCAGCCGCAGTGCCCTGAATCGGCATATTTCTTGCCACTCTTTCACCAAACGCTCTGAGCATATGCTTGCTTGAGGTGAGTTCGGGAAGATAGCGTCTGCGGCCGAACATCGTTTCAACATAGCCGTCGATTTTTGCCTTTTCGACAATGTTCTTCATATATTCGTCAACGCCGCTGTAGTGGGCAAGATAGCTCTTTATATACTGAGACGCCTCCTTGTTTGTTACACCTATATCCTTGGCAAGCGAAAAAGCGCCTATTCCGTACACAATACCGAAGTTTACCGCCTTTGCCCTGCTTCTCATTATCGGCGTAACCATATCGAGAGGAATATTGAATACCTGAGAAGCCGTTATTGCGTGAATATCGTCGTTATTTTTAAAAGCTGCAATCATATTTTTGTCGCCTGAAATATGCGCAAGCACACGCAGTTCAATCTGCGAATAGTCGGCGTCAACAAGCATCCAACCGTCTTTGGCGCAGAAAAATTTTCTCATTTCTTTGCCGAGCTCGGTACGAACGGGAATATTCTGCAAATTAGGCTCGGTAGAGCTGATTCTGCCGGTTCGTGTTTCGGTCTGATTAAAGTTTGAATGAATACGACCGTCCTTGGCAATCACCTTTAAAAGTCCTTCGCAGTAGGTGGAGTTGAGTTTTGCAAGCGCGCGGTAGTTAAGCACCATATCCACTATCGGGTGGCTGTATCTGAGGCTCTCAAGCACATCGGCACTTGTGCTGTATCCACTCTTGGTTTTCTTTTTGCACGGAAGTTGCAGATCCCCAAACAAAACTATACCGAGCTGTTTGGGAGAATTTATGTTAAATTCCTTGCCCGCACTCTCGTAAATTGCCGTTTCAAGGCTTTTCAACTGAGCCGAGAGAACCTCACCGTAGCTCTTTATGCCTTCACGATCAACTTCAAAACCTATATTTTCCATTTTCGCGAGCACATCGGCAAGCGGAATTTCAACTTCGTGCAAAAGTTTGTCCTGTCCGTTTGCTTTAATTTCTGAATTGAGCTTCTCACAAAGCAAATCATATACTGCAAGAGGAGAATATTTTTTATCGTTTTCGTCCTCCGTATAGGGCAGCTCAATTTCATTTGTCTTGCATAGGTTTTCGTCGTTATAGTCCTTCGCCGACGGCTCAAGCAGATAAGCCGCAAGCTCAACGTCAAAACAGAGATTTTTTGTCTCAACTGAATTTTTATCGGCATATGCAAACAGCTTTTTACTGTTACGTGTGTATTTTTCAATATCAGAAACGATTAAATTTTTAAACAGCTTTTCATCATTGCAAACAAGCACTTCTCCGCTGTGAGTA
Source organism: uncultured Ruminococcus sp. (assembly GCA_904393835.1). GTDB lineage: Bacteria > Bacillota > Clostridia > Oscillospirales > Acutalibacteraceae > Ruminococcoides. The sequence continues at coordinate 72,234 of CAJFNC010000012.1, forward strand.
TCAAGAATTGCAAACGATACAAATTCCAAATCATTAAGCTCAAAATTGAGATATACACTCTTTTCATTATCAAGCGCCGAACTGATTTCATCAGCAGTACAATTGTATTTTACAACAAGCTTTTTTAACTCTTTTTTCTTTTCTTCGGTTTTGGGCGCGTCGCCGAGGTTAAATTTATCTATAAGAGAGAACAGCTCCAGTTTTGCCATATATCTTGCAGCGGCGTCAGGATCCTGCATATCAATCTTGTAATCGGCAACATTTGTGTCTATCGGAGCCGTACGGCAAATTTCTCCCAGCATACGGCTTAAAACAGCGTTTTCTTTGGAATTTTTCAGCTTGTTTCTCATACCCTCTTTAATATCAAGCTCGTCTATGTGCTCATAGATATACTCAACTGTGTGATATTTTTTTATCAGCTCACCGGCGCCCTTGGGGCCGATTCCCGCAACACCCGGAATATTATCGGAGCTGTCGCCCTGAATTGCTTTTATCTCCACAAGCTCCGACGGCGTAACGCCGTACTCCTCCATAATTTTTTGCGGAGTATATAAAATGTCATCCTTATTTGTGCAAAGGTGCACACTTGTTTTCTCGGAAACAAGCTGAAGGCTGTCACGGTCACCCGTTGCGAGCACACACTCGTCTCCGCTCTTTTCACAGGCAGAGGCAAAGGTTCCCAGAATATCATCAGCCTCATAGCCCTCGCAGGTAACTATTTTACAGCCAAGCAGGGTGAGAAGTTTTTTGAGCGGCTCAAGCTGAGAAGCAAGCTCCGGCGGCATTCCCTTTCGTGTCGCCTTGTAACCTGCATAAGCCTTGTGCCTGAAAGTTGGAGCCTTTAGATCAAACGCAATAGCGACAGCGTCGGGAGATACCGTATTTTTGATTTTTAAAAACATAGTCAAAAATCCGTAAATCGCATTGGTAAACTGACCGTCCTTGGTGGTGAGCGGTCTTATGCCGTAAAAGGCTCTGTTCAAAATACTGTTTCCGTCAATAACAAGCAGTTTCATATTTTATACATCACATCCGTAATTTTTCCGTTTTTGTAGTAGATTCTCGGAACACGTTTTCCGACAAGACAAACCACTTCGTAATTTATGGTGGAGGTGTTATCTGCCAGGCTGTCGGCAGTCGGTCCGCCGTTCTCGCCTGTACCGAATACAACGACCTCATCGCCCGTTTTTACATTATCAATATCTGTAACGTCGAGCATTGTCTGATCCATACATATTCTACCCACAATTTTTGCTTTTTTTCCGTTGACCAGCATATAACCGTCCTTTGCATTACTGCGGATAAAGCCGTCGGCATAGCCGATCGGAACTGTGGCAATTTTCATATCGCGGTCAGCGGTAAAGGTTCTGCCGTAGGAAATATCCGCGCCCTTGCGTAGATTTTTTACATACGCCACTTCCGTTTTAAGCGTCATTGCGGGAATAAGATTAAGCCTTCCCTTGAGCTTTGATGACGGCGCAAGACCGTAAAGGATAATCCCCGCACGAACCATATCGCAGTAGGTTTCCGGATAATCCTCAATTGCGCCGCTGTTTGAGCAATGGCAAACGGGAATATTAATATTTCTTTTTTCAAGCTCATTTTTTACATAAATAAAGTTCGCATACTGTTTTTTTGTAAACTCTTCCCCATCAGACGTTTCGTCTGATACGCAAAAATGCGTAAACAATCCCTCGGGCACAAGATTTTCAAGGGAACACGTATTTACAATTTCGTCTATTGAGCAGTCGTCTTCGGGAAATTTTTGGCACATAAAGCCGATTCTGCTCATTCCCGTATCTATCTTGATATGTATTTTACAGGTGCAATTTGCTTTTACACATTCCTGCGATAAACTCTTTGCATAATCGTAGCTGAACGCCGCCTGAGAAATATTGTATTCGTAAAGTCTTTTCGCCTCATCGGCAGGAGTATAGCCAAGAATAACTATGGGAAGCTTTGCTCCGGCATTGCGAATTTCAATACCTTCGTCAATGTTTGAAACGGCAAAATAATCCGCGCCGAGCTTTTCATATATATTGGCAAGCTCCGTTGCGCCGTGACCGTAGCCGTCGGCTTTGATTACGCAGCAAATTTTTGCTTTGCCGCCTATTTTATTTTTTATCTCATTGAAATTATGAGCGATGGCATCAAGAGAGATTTCCGCCCACGTTCTTTTTACAAAATCCATTATTATACCTCTTTGGATACAGAGAATTATTCATATATAATAAGATTATATTACTTTTTTCATTTTAAATCAACCGATATAAAAAATATGGGCAAAAACAATTTTGCAGGTTTTAAACCAAACTTTATTTTAGAACATTGCAATAAGATAGTTCATATGATATAATCGTAAACAACATAATATTCCGATAGGAGAAATTTATGAAAATTGTTATTATCAACGGTCAGAATCATAAAGGTTCTACATATCATACAGCAAGAATGTTGGCTAACAAAATCGGCGGCGAAATCACCGAATTTTTTCTTCCGATGGATTTTGGAGAATTTTGCTTAGGATGCACAAACTGCTTTACAAAATCCGAAAAATTGTGTCCCCATTATGCCAAGCTAAACCCTATCACAAATTCTATGCTTGAAGCTGATGTTATTATTCTTGCAAGTCCTGTTTATGTTTTTCACAGTACCGGGGCAATGAAAGCACTTCTCGACCATTACGGTTATATGTGGATGGTACATCGTCCTGATGAAACAATGTTCTCAAAACAAGCCGTATGCGTATCTACAGCAGCAGGAGCAGGTATGAGGTCCACTAACAAAGATATGTCACACAGCTTATTCTTTTGGGGAATTCCAAAAAGGTATAAAATAGGTCTTGCCGTTTTTGAAACTAAATATTCTAATCTCAGCGATAAAGTTAAAAACAAGATTGATAAGAAAACATCTTGTGTAGCAAGAAAAATAAAGAAACACAACGGTAAAGTTCGAGTCGGACTAATCACAAGAGTGTTATTTTTTGTTATGCATATTGCTCAAAAGAATGGTTTTAATGAAGCGGACAAGAACTATTGGCATAGTAAAGGTTGGACCGGAAAATCAAGACCTTGGAAATATGATAAATAACATTTACATATTGAATTAGTGATTGACAAATTATGAATTTTTTTGTATAATGACATTCGTAATTTTTATAATTAAACATATATGCGGGCGTGGCGGAATTGGCAGACGCGCCAGATTTAGGTTCTGGTGTCAACCGATGTGCAGGTTCAAGTCCTGTCGCCCGCACCACCTAAGATATGCACCGCTGACATTGTATCAGCGGTGCATTTTCCCATTCCTATGCGTTTTTTAAAGAGCGGTAATATAATTCAATGATAAAAGACCATCTTTTTCGCTGCCTTTTCAGGCTTAATAACGATAAAGGTGGTCTTTTTATTTTTGCATAAAATACGTTTTATACATTAGTTAGTTCGTATTTTTTAGCCTCACTCAAATTCTTATAAGAACCGGTTGAAGTATGCTTAACATATCAGATTGCTATTGATGCGTTCTGTACCATATAATCGTTTCTCTGAGGGATTGCCTTTAACTCTCTTAACTTTATCAAGTGCAAATCCTGTAATTTCAAGTCTTTATGTTTTAATGTTCATAACTTTCTCCTTGTTTCAATTCAACGATTTATACATTGTGTAATCAACCACACCGTTAATTCTTTTGCAAGCGTCAATCTCAAGCTCCTGCACCATAAGACACTCGGGGGCAGGAAGTCCTACACTTTCTCCTGCAACTATTCCAAAATTTAAGGAAGTCTTGAAACCTCTATTTCTGTAATTCATCGGGTTACCCTCAACGATAACCACCTTGAATCCCATTTTCTTTGCTTTCTCTAAACCGTATTCGATAAGTTCTTTAGAGATGTGCTGTCGCTGTAATTCTGTTTTTACTGCAACAGGATTGAGAATCAAAAGTTCATCTGAAAACTTGCCCTCAAGGTGGAATCTTGAAAACATAGCATAGCCGATAACTTCGTCATTTTCATCCACCATGATAAGCTCAAGTTCAGGCATATAATAATCATTTGCTCTGATTTCCTCAACTAAGTTTACGACAATCTGTGCTTCCTCAGCAGTTTCAGAGTTTGTAAAAGTTCTTCTTATCATACCGAGGGAACTCTGTAGATACTTATATTCCATTGATAAAATTTTCCTGTTCATATTACCAAATCTCCTTTTTATTCTGTTTTTCAAATTTTCTCAAATTTTTACCCCATTGCTGTTTTTGCCTGCGATAATCGGCGGTATCTTCGTTGTACTTTGCCTCTGACTTAAGCTTTTTATAGCTTTCAAAACGGGCAGGGTCAAGAATACCATCTTCTATAGCTTTTCTTACTGCACAGTGGGGTTCGTTTTCGTGTTTGCAATCACGAAATTTACACTTTCCTATAAACTCCTCAACATCTGCAAAAGCTTCGCCTAAACCCTCACTCACATCCCACATACCAAGCTCACGCATACCGGGAGTGTCGATAATCATAACACCATTCTTGAGCATAATAAGTTCTCGGTGGGTTGTGGTGTGTCTGCCTTTTGAATCATCCTCACGGATACCATTTACATCCATAATATCTTGACCTGCAAGAGCGTTTACCAAGCTTGATTTACCAACACCTGACGACCCTAAAAAAACATGAGTCTTTCTCTTTTGCATATACTTTGAAAGCTCATCTAAGCCAAAGCCTGTTTTCGAACTTACTATGTGTGTGCTTACGTTTGGTGCTACACGGCTCACTTCAAGAATATAGGGCAAATAGTCATCAACTAAATCCGCCTTTGTCAAAATAATGACAGGTTCAGCCCCCGACTGTCTGACTGCAGTTAAGTACCTTTCAAGTCGCTTTGGGTTAAAATCGTTATTCAATGACTGCATAATGAATACATAATCAAAGTTTGCAGCAACCGCTTGTTCGCCTCTGCCTTTGTCGGGGTCACGGCGAGAAAAGTAGGTTCTGCGTTTTAGTGTTGCTATAATTCTGCTATCACCGTTTTCAACATAATCTATCAGCACAAAATCGCCTACTGTAGGGAATTTTTCACCCTCGTAGTAATATACCTTTGACTTTAACTGAGCGTAGCCCTCGCCAAAATCAGATACAACGCCAAATCTGCCTTTATGCACAGAGGTTATGCGTGCAGGTGTACCGCTTGTATTTTCGGGGATCAAATCGTAATTAAATCCAAAATCTGTTATATTCAACTTATGTTCCTCCAAAATCAGTTGTGTTTTTATTAAAGTTATAATCTTTCTGCTAACTGAAAATGGACGCAAAAATGCCGCAGAAAGTAACCCTCAAAGGATTTCTGCGGCTGAGCAAATCGAGTGATTATTGAAACAAAAAAGCACACCCTTTGAGTGTGCCATAACATCAGTCATAGAATTCACGAAAGGTTCCTTAAAACGGCACGACAAACAAAGGGGCTTAAAAGTCCCGATTTTATTTAGACGCACCAATATTCAGTTAGCGGTTAATTACCTCGCTGTAAATCATACTGAAATTCTCCTTTCTCGTTTGCCTTTAATATTAAGTCAGCAAACTAATACGCTTAAAGTATACTACTATAACTGAAATTTGTGAAAGGTTTTTGCAACCGTTTTTCAATAGGTTGGCCGTATAATAAATTCTATATATCTTTGTATCAAAGTTTGACGGATTTGCCGCCTTAAAAGCTTGATTTCATCTGGCTTTTTCTTGTTTTGAGCAAAAATAAAGTTGGCAGACGCGCCAGATTTAGGTTCTGGTGTCAACCGATGTGCAGGTTCAAGTCCTGTCGCCCGCACCAACATTTAAAGCCGAACTCTGCAAAGTGCAGAGCTCGGCTTTTTGTTTCAAAACTTTGCTTTTATCAAAGCAAGCAACGCATTGCGCAGCAAATTCAGTGAAATGAATTTTGATAATGTCCTCTGTCTTTAAAGGCATAGGACATTATCACGTTTGTTGTAATATGATGTACAAAAGTAACAGCGCCATAAGAAAAATTATGTTGGCAAATGTAAACCAAAACACGTATTTGCCATTTGACAAATTTTTCTTTTGCGATATAAATTTATATGAAATCAGGCTTGCCATAGACGCTATTAAAGTCCCCAGTCCTCCTATGTTTGTGCCGACAATCAGCGCGGGTATATCGCTTGTAAAATCCGACAAAAGCAGCGCTGCCGGAACATTGCTTATCACCTGCGAAGCAATCACCGCAGTCAACACCTCGTTGTCCGAAACAAAGCCACGAATCAAATCCGAAAACGCCGTTATTCTGCCCATATTTCCGATGAATATAAAAAATCCGATAAATGTAAGCAGCAGCGAATAATCCACCCTTTTTAACACCCTTGTATCAATAATTGCAACCGCACAAAGGGTAACGGCAAAAGCAAATTCAAAACCGATAACGCGCAGCACGGCAAGAATGCAAATACAAAACAGCACTGCGTACATAATCAGCCTGCCGACGTTTTTATCTTGATTTTTCGCGGAAAGGCTGACACTTATTTCCCTGTTACCGACGCTGCCCACTAAAAAACCGCCGAGCAGCAGCATTGCAAGCGACAAAGCCGTATATGGCAGCATAAGCTGAATAAACTCAAAAAATCCCATACCGGATTTTCCGTAGAGGTACAAATTCTGCGGATTGCCTACAGGGGTGAGCATACTGCCCAAATTAGCCGCGATTGTTTGCAAAACAACAACGGGAATTAACAGCTTTTCAGTCTGTTCCCGTCCAAGCATATCGAACAGGACAACGGTAAACGGAACAAAGGTTATCAGCGCCACGTCGTTTGTAATTACCATACTGAAAAAGAAACAAAGCAGAATAAGCATTATTGTCAGCCTGCGTATGTTTTTTACTCTGTTAAACAGCCCGCGCGAAATCTCCTCAAACACGCCCATACGCTGAAGTCCCGCCGTAATCGCCATTAATGAAAAAAGTATTCCCAGCGTTTTGAAATCTATATACTCCAAATATTTTTCGTCGGGAGGCACAAAAAATGCCGAAATCACCGCAAGCACACAGGCGGCAATCGCCACGGTTTCCTGTTTTACAAATTTTAAAATTTTACTCTTCACTTTCTACCCCGAGCCTTACGTTTTGTTAATCGGCGGCTGAGCGCAGCACATATAATCGCCGACCGCAAAATATGATAGCATTTGCACTGTTGTTTGTCAATAAAAAGCTCTTTTCTTCCGTCCTCGACAGGGGCATTATCGCTGTTGTAATACCGATTGCTTAATTTTAAATTTAATGATATAATCAAAATTAAATTAATCGGATATAAAACCGCGTTTATTCAATGATTACGAGGAGTAAAATCATGAACATAAAGTACAGAAAAGCAATACTTGATGAAGCGGAAAAAGTATGCTATATTGTGCAGTAATTAAGAATGAATTTTTAAAAATTATACAGGTAAACTTATTATGATAAAACCAAAAAAATTACAAAAGGGCGATAAAATTGCAATAGTATCCTTGTCAAGCGGTGTTCTGGGCGAAGATTTTTGCAGACACGAATTAGAGATAGCATTAAATCGTTTAAAATGCTTCGGTTTAATACCTGTGGTTATGCCAAATGCTTTAAAGGGTATTGAATATTTGAAAAATCATCCTGAAAAGCGTGCCGATGATTTGAAATCAGCGTTTTCAGACGAAGACATACAGGCGGTAATTTGCTCAATCGGCGGCGACGATGCATACAAGCTTACACCATATCTTATGAATGACAAAGAGTTCATAGAGAATGTCAGAAAACATCCGAAAATTTTTACGGGATTTTCAGATACAACTATCAACCATATGATGTTTCATAAAATCGGTATGAGTACCTTTTACGGTCCTAATATTTTATGCGACCTTGCTGAGCTTGATAATGATATGCTTCCTTACACCAAGGAATACTTTGAGCTTTTCTTTAATTGCAGTGGGAGTTTTGAAATAAAGTCCGCCGATACTGTTTATTTTGACAGAGAAAGCTACGGAAAAGAAGAAATCGGCAAACCTAGAAAATCTACTAAGGAAAATTACGGCTACGAAATTTTGAACGGCAGCTCGGTTGTAACAGGACAGTTGCTCGGCGGTTGTATTGAAAGCATTTACGAAGCCTACAGCAGTTGCAGATACGCAGATGAATTTGATGTGTTAAATAAATACGGTATCTTGCCAAATGTTGAGGATTGGAAAGGCAAAATTATGTTTCTTGAAACAAGTGAAGTAAAGTCCTCGCCCAAAAAACTTAAAGTAATGCTTGATTTCTTTATGAATAAAGGTATATTCAACCAAATCAACGGTTTGATAGTCGGAAAACCCTCAGATGAGGTTTATTATGATGAATATAAGGTTGTATATAAAGAAGTATTCAAAGGTACAGATGTTCCTGTTATGTATAATCTTAATTTTGGGCATTGTCAACCCAGATGTATTTTGCCTTACGGAATAACTGCGGAATTAAATGTTGATGATAAAACTTTAACAATACTTGAAAGCCCATTTAATTAGGAAATTAAAATATGGATATTTGGAACAAATTATACGAAAAAACAAAGAAGGAGTACCGCCCTAAAGATGTATCGCCGTTTGTTACGGCACATGACGTTGTATGCGCTTTGGAAGCTGAAAGCGGAGAGATATTCACAGGTTTTTGTATTGAGAGCTGCAGCGACGTTATGAATTTATGCGCTGAGCGAGCAGCCGGACTTAATATGTATATGAACAGCGGTCAAACTGTTGTAAAGCATATGATTGCATTTATGGATAAAAGCCAATACAACGAGGGCATTCTTTATTCAGCTTAACGAGAAAAATGAAGATATGGAAATATTAGAAAAATATCTTATTTGGTATTCAACTCCTGAAAAATTAGGAATTGAAGAGCACACAACACCTAAAGTATTTTTTGAATTATCAAACAAAAAGTTTAATGAAGTTTGGTGATAATAATGATTAGAGAAATCAAAATAAATGAACTGAACGAGCTACTCGAATTATATACACATTTGCACGAGCTTGGTGTTCCTGCGCACAGCGAACAATTGGAGAAAACTTGGAACACAATTTGCAATGACGAAAATCATCATATTATTGTTTGTGAGGTTGACGGAAAAATTGTATCTTCCTGCGTGTGCGTTATAATTCCGAATCTTACAAGAAATATTCGTCCTTACGCTTTTATAGAAAATGTTGTTACTCACGCCGATTACAGAGGAAAAGGTTATGCAACCGCTTGTCTGAACTACGCAAAGGAGCTTGCACAAAAAGCAAATTGCTACAAAATGATGTTGCTCACAGGTTCGAAGAACGACAGCACTTTAAATTTTTATAAAAAAGCAGGTTACAACTCAGAGGACAAAACTGCGTTTATTCAATGGTTATAGGGAGTTATGGTATGAAAATAGAATACAGGAAAGCAACGCTTGATGAAGCTCAAAGAGTATGTTATATTGTTCAGCACACAAAGGCTGAAATTTATCCCGATTACTATACAAAAGCAGTTGTTGACTTTTTCGGCAGGCTTCACAGCATTGATAATATAGTAAAAGATATAAAAGCAGGCAGAATAAGCGTTTTAATCAAGGACGGCAAAATCATCGGCACAGGCAGTCATACCGATAATCACATTACAAGGGTTTATGTTCTGCCTGAGTTTCAGGGACAAGGCTGCGGCAGTCGTATTATGGATGAATTGGAAAAAGAAATTTTCTCAAAATACGATTACTGCGAGCTTGACGCTTCACTTCCGGCTTGTATCTTCTATGAAAACCGTGGTTTTAAAACTGTAAAGCACATCAAATATGACATCGGCAACGGCACATTTATGATTTATGAAATTATGAGGAAAGAAAAATGATTCGAAAAATGCAACCGAACGAATATCACCTGCTTGACGATTTCTTGTATCAGGCGATTTATCAGCCCGATAAAACGAAATTAGCGCCGAAATCAATTATAAAAAATCCCGAACTTCAGATTTACATAAAGGATTTTGGAAAACAAAAAGACGATTATTGTTTTTGTGCCGAGGTCGATAACAGAATTGTCGGAGCAGTGTGGGTTCGTAATATCAACGGATACGGCGGTATCGATGATAACACAGTTGAGTTTGCCGTCTCGGTTTTTGATGAATACCAAAAAATGGGTATCGGCACTGCACTGACGAAAAGAATGCTTGAACATCTGAAAGGACTGAATTATTCAAAGGTCTCTCTCAGCGTTCAAAAGAAAAACTACGCTGTAAAAATGTATCAGAAAGTCGGTTTTGAAATTGTTGATGAAAACGAGCAGGAATTTATTATGATACACAGGTTGCAAATTTAGTGCAAAAGAAAACAATAGTCGTACCGTATCTGATACACGATGATTCGGTATTTACCTTAAACAGCGAAAACAACAGAAAAGTATTTATCAATTTAGGCGTGCCTGATTTACGGAAAGAATACGATAGAATTATTAGCTTAGGTATTGCGGCCGAATTAACGCCTATAAGGTATCTGAATGTGTTTTCTCCTTATTGATATCAGGAGAAAAATTGATTATTGATTTTAGGAGTGAATTATATATGAAAAATCTCGGAACAGTAACACTTGAAACAGAAAGACTGATACTTCGTAAGACGAGGCAGAATGACGCTGAACCGATGTTCAGAAACTGGGCAAACGATGAGAGAGTAACTAAATATATGACTTGGGCTCCATATGAAAGCGTTGAGCAATTGGAAACTACATATCACCAATTTTTGTTGGATAATCAGGATAAGCTTGATTTTTATGACTGGAAAATAGAGCTCAAAGAAATCGGCGAGCCTATAGGCGCAATCAGCGTGGTACAGCTCAGAGAGGATATTGAAGCTGCTGTAATCGGGTATTGTCTTGGTTATAATTGGTGGAGCAAAGGAATAATGAGCGAAGCTTTTAGAGAAGTAATCAGATTTTTGTTTGAAGATGTAGGCTTAAATCGTATTGAAGCTTATCATGATCCCCGTAATCCGCACTCAGGCGATGTGATGAAAAAATGCGGATTAGTATATGAGGGAACTGCAAGACAGGCGGATAAAAATATGCAGGGCATTTGCGACAAAGTGCATTACGCAATATTGAAATCTGATTATATGATAAGCAATTTAAAAGATTTATTGGTGATATAACTATGAAAATACCAACTGTTAATCAAGCGGAAAAATTTTTAAGTGAAGCTGAAAAGCTCAATCCCGGCAAGTGGATTGCCCACAGCAGAACAGCCGGACATTGCGCTGGAGTCATTGCTAAATGCTGCGATAATTTAGATGAAAATACTGCTTATGTTCTCGGTTTACTTCACGATATAGGCAGACGTGAAGGCGTTACCGATATGAAGCATATCATTGACGGCTACAAATTTATGCTATCAAAGGAATATGGTGACAGCGCACGGATATGTTTAACACATTCTTTTCCGTATAAAAATATAAACGCCTACAACGGACAAAATGATTGCAATAAAGAAGATACCGAGTTTATACAATCTTTCCTTAAAAATACAGAGTATGACGACTACGACAAACTAATTCAGTTATGCGATGCAATTTCATTTCCTGATGGTCCTGTATATATTGAAAAAAGACTTGTCGATGTTGTTTTACGCAGAGGGTTTAATGATTATACTATATCAAAATGGAAAGCTTTTTTCAGTTTAAAAGACTATTTTGATAATAAAACAAGTACTGATATATATAATATAATCGGAATTAATGGTGAATACAATGGATAACTTAAAAGAAGTATATGATTTTTATAACAACGGTGCTGAAATTGACCGTCTTGAACACGGCTTGGGTATAGTAGAATTCTACCGCTCAAAGGAGATTATTTCTCATTACATAACCGAAAAAAGCACAATCTATGACATTGGCGGCGGTATCGGTAAATACTCGGAGTGGCTTGCCGAGCAGGGACACGATGTAACGCTGATTGAGCTTGCACCGACTGCCGTTGCGTATGCAAAGGAAAATATGACAACGCCTTACATTGCGGAAGTCGGAGATGCAAGAGAAATAAGCAAGCCTGACGAGAGCGCAGATGTTGTTTTGCTTATGGGGCCTCTGTATCATCTACAGAATGAATCTGACCGAGAAAAAGCATTAAAAGAAGCGTACCGTGTACTGAAAAAGGGCGGTTTGCTTATTGCAGCAGGTATATCAAAATTCAGCTCAACAACTTGGGCATTATCGGTTTACGGCAACGGCTGTGACTTTATAGATGACGATATTTATATGAATATGCTCAAACAAGAACTTACAACAGGAAAACATAACCGTCCAAAGGAGTATCCTTATTTTATCGCAAACGCATATTTTCATACTATAGACGAATTAAGAAACGAAGTAAGAAAATGCGGATTTAAGGTTGTCGATAATCACGCCGTTGAGGGTTGCATATGGATAACACCGAAGCTTGATGAAAAGTGGCAGGATACAGAAAGCAGAAACAGACTGCTCGATATTATCCACACAACCGAGCGTGAAGAAACACTTATGGGGTTAAGTCCTCATTTCTTAGCAGTCGGAAGAAAATAATTTCAAATATAATTCGATCGGAATTATATTCTGTATTTGATATAAAACATCAATTAATCAGAACAGTGAAAGTTGATTGAGGGGGACTTTTACTTTAATTAATTGTATTTACGCATAATTGATAGATAAGCACATTGATACGCAGTGATTGCAGTTTAGAATAACAATAGGAAATATTATAATACTGACAAGACAAAAGCTTATTCTTTATAGTTATTTAATTACATATTTTACTTTACAGGAGTTATGTATGAGCAAATATATTTTACCTAAGGAAACAGCCAAACTTTTATATAAATATTTTGACGCAGCGCAGAATCTATACGGAATTGCGCCTCTGAATAAACTATTGGAAATATATAATAATCAAAATCAACCGATTACCGAAGAACAGTTTTTGAAATTCGTCGATAATATGGATTTAAGCAATAAGTTTTATGATATTATAGGCGTAGATGAAATGTATGAGGATGTTCCTCCCGTAAAACCCATCAATCGGGATATTGTTGCTGAATATTTGTATTATCCAAATACGGAAACATATTATAAAGTCAAAGAAAATCAACGTATATTTTCATTTTATGTTCCTAAAAAGGAAAAATTTCTTAAATATGCTGACGAATTCTACTTTGAAAAAACATTGGAATTTATAAGCTTAAGGGCATTTCTTCGCAATCAGAAATATTTGACAAAAGAAAAAGCCGATGAAATTGCCGGAGAACTTCAGTTTGTGGCAAGGATAGAAAACGGCAATCCCGATTTCATAATACAATGTGCCGAATCAATGGGTGTCAACCTTGACAATCTTAATATTTATCAGGAATTTGTGGATTTGTTTATTGATGTTGACAACAACACCAGAAAACATATATATTGCGGACATACTCATAACGAAGTATTCTAATATTTTTGCACCGTACCATAGCACATTCCGAGAACAGTTACTTTAAACGCAATGTTTATCGAGACTGTTCTTTTTTTATTTTTAATAATTCAAAAATTTTTAAAAAATTAGCACTCTCCCCTTGACAGTGCTAATAATCAGAGTTATAATATAATTGTTCCGAAAGGAACAAAACAAAAGGTTCTTTTTGGAGGGCAAAAAACAGCATAAATACGAATGGAGGAATGACTTATGTTGCCCAGCATTTTTGGTGATAATTTGTTTGATGATTTCTTTGATGATTTTGCAATGGTTCCCGCACACGGCAAGCGTAATCCTCTGTACGGAAAACACAGTAAAAATCTTATGAAAACCGATGTTCGTGAAACAAACAATACCTATGAAGTAGATATTGATCTTCCCGGTTTCAAAAAAGATGAAATTAACGTTGATTTACAGGACGGTTACCTGACCATCAGCGCGTCAAAGTCTCTCGATAAAGACGAGAAAAACAAAAAAGGTAAATATATACGTCAGGAACGTTACAGCGGAGCATGCAGCAGAAGCTTTTATGTAGGTGACGTTGAACCCAAGGATGTATCCGCTAAATACGAGGACGGTATCCTTAAAATTTCAATGCCCAAAAAAGCTGACAAAGAACTCCCGGGCAGTTCAAATATAGCCATTGAATAAACCGACAAAGGCGTCCGTAAATTTGCGGGCGCTTTTTTTATTTACTTTCAGTCTTTTACCAAAATAATTTTGAACTGAGCAAAACAAAATTAAAATATAAATGCACATACTTCAGCCGTTTTTATTTACAGTTGATTGTCAATAACGTTTAACAAGAGTTTATACATATTAGCATAAATGACTACTTGTTTGCGGTTGATTATAGACTGTTATAATGATATAATAGAAAATAACTATTTCAAAAGGGAGTGACTGTTTATTCTTCAGATTAAGCACATATGCAAACAGTATAAAACAGGGGGATTGGTACAAAAAGCACTTGACGGTGTCAGCCTGAATCTACGTGAAAATGAATTTGTCGCTATTCTCGGTCCCAGCGGTTCGGGAAAAACAACGCTGCTCAACATTATCGGCGGACTTGATCGATATGACAGCGGAGACCTGATTATAAACGGTATATCCACTAAAAAATATAAAGACCGTGATTGGGATTCTTACCGAAATCATACGGTCGGTTTTGTTTTCCAGAGTTATAATTTGATTCCGCACCAAAGTGTGCTGTCAAACGTTGAGCTTTCATTAACTATTTCCGGTATTTCAAAATCAGAACGCAGAGAGCGCGCAATAAAATCCTTGGAACAGGTAGGGCTCGGAGCACAACTGCATAAAAAGCCGAATCAAATGTCAGGCGGTCAGATGCAGCGTGTAGCAATTGCGAGAGCTTTGGTAAATGATCCCGACATTTTGCTGGCAGACGAACCGACAGGTGCTTTGGACAGCGAAACAAGCGTTCAGGTTATGGAATTGTTAAAAGAAGTGGCAAAAGACCGTTTGGTTGTTATGGTAACTCATAATCCCGAACTTGCCGAAGAGTATGCCACACGTATCGTAAAACTAAAAGACGGCAAAATTATCTCCGACTCCAACCCTTTTGAAATTGACGAATACGCTTTGGACACTCCCGTACATAAGAATATGGGAAAATCTTCAATGTCGTTTTTGACCGCTTTGTCGCTGAGCTTTAATAATCTGCGGACAAAAAAAGCACGCACGCTTTTAACATCTTTTGCGGGCTCAATCGGCATTATAGGTATTGCGTTGATTTTGTCGCTTTCAAACGGTGTCAACACTTATATAAAGTCCATAGAAGAAGATACTCTATCTGAATATCCGCTGCAAATTCAAAGCTCTCAAATGGATATCACATCCATGATGGTTGACACCATGGGCAACAACAGCGCCAAAAATAATTCGGGCGAAGTTAAAGTTACACAAATGCTGACCAATATGTTTTCTAACGTAGATCCAAATGACTTGGAATCTCTTAAAAAATATTTTGACAGCGGGCAAAGCGGCATTGACAAGTACGCCAACGCAGTTGAGTATTCATACAATGTATCTCCGCAAATTTATCGCATGGATAATGACGACATACGACAGGTCAACCCCGACAGCTCTTTCTCTGCTCTCGGACTCGGCTCAGCGGCAAATTCCAACAATCTGATGTCAACAATGATGAGCACCGACGTTTTTTATGAAATGCCCGAGGATACGGATCTGTATGAAGGGCAGTACGATGTCAAAGCGGGGCACTGGCCGACAAACTATAACGAATGTGTTATAGTTCTCACTTCAAGCGGAAGTATCAGTGACTTTATGCTTTACACTCTGGGATTGCGTGACTCTGTTGAACTTGATGAAATGATTAAACAGTTTATCGAGGAAGAAAATGTTGACACGCCCGATGATATCGGCTCTTATAAATACGACGATTTTTTGGGAATTAAATTTAAACTTGTCAACGCAGCCGATTATTATCAATACGATAAAGAATATGATGTATGGAAAGATAAATCCGACGACACCTCATATATGCGAGATTTGGTAAGCAAGGGTGAAGATATAACCGTTGTAGGCGTTGTACAGCCTGCGGAAAACGCTAACGCGTCTATGCTTACATCGGGCATCGGTTATCCAGAATCATTGACAAAACACGTAATTAACCAAGCCGCTGCCGCTCATATTGTCAAGGAACAGCTTGAAAAGCCGAGCATTAATGTGCTTACGGGAAACACCTTCGGCGAGGATGAAAACCAAAACAAATTTAATATGGAATCATTGTTTACAGTCGATGAAGACGCGCTTAAAAACGCGTTTGGGTTTGATACAAGCTCACTTAATCTTGACACAAACATAGCAGATTACTTGAATATGAGCAGCAACTTTTCGGATTTATCCGATATGGTTGACTTAAGCAGTATTAAACCGGATATACCCGAGCTTTCCGGATTAAATATGGAAGATATTATGGGGCAGGCTGAATTATCCGTTTCTGCTGAAAATATTCAACAGCTTATAAACAAACTGCTCCAAGGCTACGACGACTACGCTGTTAATAACCCTGAGGCGGATTATTCTAAATTAGGCGAGTCTTTCTCTCAATATTTGCAAACAGAAGAAGCTAAACAGCTTCTTCTGGAAAAAATAAGTAATATTGTCCGGTCTAATATTGAAACGTCGATTTCTCCCGAAAAAACAGAGGAACTGGTTCAGAATATTATGAAAGGCTATCAGGAATATGCCGCCGAAAATCAGCTTACCGATCCCACTAAATTCGGTGAATATCTGGTTGAATATCTGAAAACGCCCGAAGCCGAAAAGATAATTAAAGACGGAGCGTCAGAAATTTTCCGATTTAACGGCGACCTTGTTATTTCTCCCGAACAGACATCAGCTGTAATTGATGATATTTTGTCGGGCTACCGGGAATATGCAAACGCCAATTCTCTCCCCGACCCGAGCAAAATCGGTGAGAATTTCACGGAATATTTGCAGACATCACAGGCACGTCAGCAGTTATCGGAGGGCCTTTCCGAAATTATTGACACAGACAAATTAAAAACTCAGATTTCAGATTCCCTCAAAAGCTATATGCAAACTGTGATGTCCTCATATACGACCGCAATTTCAAGCGCTTTGCAAAATCAGGTTTCATCAGTAGTACAACAGATGATGAGCCAAATGAGCAGCAATATGCAAAACGCTATGCAGCAAGTCGCAGCACAAATCGGAACAAATATGGAAAACTCATTCAGCTTTGATTCGGACGCTTTTAAAAACGCAATAAACATCAATATGGACGAAAATGAGCTCAAGGAATTGCTCACGTCATTAATGACGTCAGAGAATACTTCATATGACAACAATCTTAAAAAGTTCGAATATGCCGATTTAAACAATCCCGACAGCATAGATATTTATCCCAAAGATTTTGAAAGCAAGTCGGAAATAATTAATATACTCGACTCATACAACAGCCGTATGGAGGAGCAGGGCGAGACCGATAAGGTAATAGGTTATACCGATGTAGTCGGAACTCTGATGTCATCTGTTACGAATATTGTAGATACAATAAGCTATGTGCTTGTGGCCTTTGTGGCAATTTCACTGATTGTATCCTCTATTATGATCGGTGTAATTACTTACATCAGCGTATTGGAACGTAAAAAAGAAATCGGTATCCTGCGTGCTATAGGCGCGTCAAAGCGAAATATTTCCCAGGTGTTCAACGCGGAAACGTTTATCATCGGATTGTGCGCCGGCATTATCGGCATAGGATTGACGCTGTTGATTCTGATACCCGGAAATATGCTTATTCACTCACTAGCCGGCACAACAAACATAAACGCTTCACTTCCCGCGTTATATGCAGTAATATTGATTTTGCTCAGCGTGCTGCTGACGCTTATCGGCGGATTGATTCCGTCCAAAAAAGCGGCAAAGAGCGACCCTGTAGCGGCTTTGCGCTCGGAGTAAAACAATACAATTTCAATACCGAGAATTTTTGAATTATATTTTTAATCAATTAACGAATTGATTTTAGCATGCCCCAAAAAGTCAGAACGAAAAATCTGATTTTTTGGGGCAATTATTTGTTCTTGAATTGACTCATCGGTTTGCAGCCATAAAACCTGAATTTGCTTACGGAATTTTTTAAAAATTGAGAGCAAAACCGCTTGAGCCTGAGTTAAATTCGAGCGGTAAATATTACCAAAAAATATGGTTTTTTTTGGATTAATATCCAAACTTTTGAAAATTAAGATTATTTTTATATTTTTTGTTGAATGGGCAAAACTTTATATGATATAATTACTGTACTTTTATTACTGAAAAATGAGGGGTATAAATATGGAGAAAAAAAGAAGTAATTTTTCGGGCGGAATAGGCTTTGTGCTTGCGGCGGCGGGAAGCGCCGTAGGTCTGGGCAATCTGTGGCGATTTCCGTACCTTGCGGCTCAGTACGGAGGCGGAGTATTTATTCTTGTCTATATAATTCTCGCCGTAACCTTTGGTTTTGCTTTGCTCACAGCTGAAATAGCAATAGGCAGAAAAACAGGGCTCAGTCCCGTACTCGCCTATAAAAAGCTCGACAAGCGTTTTTCATTTCTCGGTTACGTCGCAATCATCGTTCCCGTAATAATCGTACCCTACTACTGCGTTATCGGCGGCTGGGTGACAAAATACATTACCGTATATGCCACCGGGCTGGCTTCCGAGGCGGCCGGAGACGCATACTTTGACAACTTTATAAGCAACCCCGTTTCACCGATGATATTTTTCCTGATATTTATGATTATAAGCGTAATCATAGTTATGCTCGGCGTAAAAAACGGCATCGAAAACCTAAGCAAGTTCTTAATGCCGATACTTCTGATAATTTCCGTAGGAATTTCAATATACGCGCTCACTCTGCCCGGAGCTTCCGAGGGCGTGGCTTATTACCTGATACCCGACTTCAGCAAATTTTCGCTTATGACAGTTGCGGCAGCCTGCGGTCAGCTGTTTTACTCTCTGAGTATAGCAATGGGCATTATGATAACATACGGCTCGTACACAAAAAAGAATGTAAATTTGAGCAAATCAATTAACCAAATTGAGATTTTCGACACCGCAGTTGCTCTGCTTGCCGGACTTATGGTAGTTCCTGCTGTTTATGTGTTCAGCGGCGAATCAGGACTTTCTGACAGCGGTCCCGGGCTTATGTTTATTACTCTGCCAAAGGTTTTTGAGCAGATGCCCGGCGGAAATATTATAGGTCTGTTTTTCTTTATACTCGTTTTCTTTGCCGCAATAACAAGCTCGATTTCAATAATTGAAGCTATCGTTTCTTCAATTATGGACAAGTTCAAACTCTCACGCAACATTTCGTGCTTCATTGTCATAGGTATTTGCCTGCTTCTGGGAATCCCATCATCGCTGGGCAACGGCTTGTGGGAAAATGTAAAAATACTCGGAATGGATTTTTTGACTTTCTTCGATTTTATAAGCAACAGCATACTGATGCCGATAGTTGCACTGTTCACCTGTATTCTTGTCGGATGGGTAATCAAGCCGAAAGCTATTACAGACGAAGTAACACGCAACGGCGAAAAATTTGCGCGAAAAAAGCTTTTCAATATAATGATAAAATACATTGCGCCTATTTTTTTGATTATCATTTTGATTACAAGCACGCTCTCACAATTCGGAATTATTAAAATGTAAATATACAATTACCGATAAATACAGACAAAAATGCCGTTGCCCCTCCAATTTATTTTGAAGGGGCAACGGTTTATTTTTAACTATGGATTTGGCTGTAATAATAAATTTACATCTCGAGGTCATTAATTGACATTACCGAGCCTGTCTGAAAATACTCAATATTGTCAAGTGCCGCCTGCTCAACATCTTCGGGGCTGTGAGTGTGACAAGCCTCTCGGATAACGTGAATGTGGTAATTGCGCTGGTGAGCATCTACTGCCGTATAGTGCACACAAATATCAGTCATACCGCCGCATATAAACAGGTGTTCAATTTTTTTGCCTCTGAGCAAAAGTTCAAGGTCGGTGTCAAAAAATGCACTGTATCTTCTTTTCGGAACGACATATTCACCGTCAATCGGAGCGGCGGGCTCCCAGAAAAAGGAATCTTTTTCAAGGCAATGAACGTGTTCGGAACCATCGAGTTCACGCCCGAAATCGGATAAATCATCACGGTGAAGCTCAATAATATGTACAATCGGCACATCTTCTTTTTTTCTGAAAAAATCGACTACCCTAATCATATTTTCGTGGTAATATTTGAGCCTTTTTTGCTGATACTCTCCGTCGTAAACTTTCATATGCTGTTTTGAATCCTGCACATCTACTAATATTAAGGCGCTGTTTTCGGGGATTTTCATCTTAACATACAACTCCTTCCAAAATATCCTGCGTAGCAATGTTTGACTCCCTTTGCAGATATTTCATATTCCTAAGCGCATATTCGTGAGCCTTTCGCGAAGAACCCGTAACGCTGTCGGTAACCACGTAAAAATGGTAATTGCTTTGATGAGCGTCAACTGCCGTAAATCTTACACAAACATCGGTAAGACCGCCTATCAGAAAAACGGTGTCAACCTTTAGACACTGTAAAAGCAGGTCAAGGTCTGTGCCGATAAACGCACTGTATCTTCTTTTTGTAATAAGATAGTCGTTACCTTCGGGTTTTGTAAGATGATGGTAATTTTCTGCGTTCGTACCCTCAAGACAGTGAACCCCCTCAACGCCGTCGAGCTCACGTCCGAAATCTGACATATCCGCACGGTGAACCTCTCTTATTTGAATAACAGGCAGTTTGTGGTCACGGAAAAATTTAATAATTTTAGGAGCGTTTTCGTAAGTAGTTGAGCCGCCCATAACGGGAATATTGTCGTTTTCGCTGTCCTCTTGAATATCTATTACAAGAAGAGCGCTGTTCTTTGAAATTTTCATATTATTGTATCCTTTCTATGTGCTGAACAAAGCTATGCGCTGATTGACAATTTATGCAACCACCGCTTTGAACGATAGCGTTTTGTGCCGATAATAAATTTGTAAATTTCGACAAAAACAAACGCACAGTAAACAATCAAAATCGGCAAGCCGAGTATCTGGCCAAACAAGAATGTAATCGGCATACCTATCATCCATATACCTCCCATGTCAATAAGAAGTACAAATCTTACGTCGCCGCCGCTGCGAAACAGTCCCTCGGTATTCATTGAATTGTAGCAGTTGAGCGGAAGCAAAATTGACAATACAACAAGGCACTGAGCCAAATATGTTCCGGTAGTTGTACCCGAAAGCTGATACAATGCGACAATGGGATGAATAATACAAAGCATTATTACACCTGTAACCGCACCCAAGCAAATTGCGATGCGGTGAAAACGTTTGCAGAAAACAAACATCTCACCCATATTGTTCTTGCCGATTTCGTTACCTATAATAACGGCAGCCGAGCTTGCAAGACTGAGGCTGAAGGTCTGGGTCATTGTCTGAATTGTATTTACAATGCTCATTGCAGCGAGTTCGTCTGTGCCCATATGACCGTAAATTATAAAGTAAAGCGTAGTGCCTACACCCCACAAAAATTCGTTTCCGGCAAGCGGCAGCGCTTTTTTTATAAACGTCACAAAGTTAGTTTTATTAAACGAGAACATAACTTTCGGCGATGAAAAAGCCTTGTTTTTTGTAGCAATTAGATAAACCACAAGAACACCCAGTTCTACCGCTCTTGTTATTACAGTTCCGACTGCCGCGCCGACTACACCGAGTTCAGGCATTCCGAAATTGCCGAATATAAACAAATAGTTTGCAATTATATTCATAATAACCGAAAGCGATGATGAACACAAAATGATTTTTACGTTTGCCGTTCCTCTGAGCAAATAGTTTATCGGATAAATAAAACTAAGCAATAGGTATGAAGCCGATATTGTTCTTAAATATCCTACGCCGCTTTCAATAACCGAAACGTCGTCGGTAAACAGAGACAAACATTGCTGCGGAAAAAGCGCTGTCGCTATTGTTACAATAATGCCGAGTGAAATTGTTACGGAACACGTCATACCCATAATTTTTCGGATACCGTCTATTTCACGTCTGCCCCAGTATTGAGATACAAACATTACACATGCGCAACACGTACCGTACAACACAAGATAATAAAGCGAATAAATTTTGTTTGCCGCTCCTACGGCAGCAATTTCCGCAACACCGAGCTCGCCGACCATAATCTGGTCAATAAAATTAACGCACGATGTAAACAGAGATTGCACCATAAGAGGAATTACCGTAAAAAGAGTGAGTTTGTAAAATTGTTTCTTTTCCATATTACTCTGCGGAGGACATCAAGCTACCTGCTGCAAGTTTCACCTCCGACCAAACCTGATCATAAACAAGTGAAGCTGAACCGATATTTTCCATATAGTGCGCATTTTTGTATGCAGAATCATCGGGGTATGCAATTGACAGTAATTTATCGGATATACCTGCTTCTTTCGCCATTTTTTCAACGTCAGTATTTACATATCCGTAACCCCAGTTGGTATCGTCACCGTTACGCGTCATATATTCTGTACTTATAACAGCATTTATAAATTTATATGCCGCATCCATATTTGCGCCCTTAGGAATTACATAGCTGTCCATATACATATGCTCGCCTTCCGACGGTACTACAAATTCAAAGTTATCCATTTCTTTTGCCGCCTTGTATTCATTACCTGTTGCGCAAACAATTACACTTGCTTCGCCGTTTAATATGAGCTTATGACCCGTGCTTGTAAAAGCATGAATATTCGGAATGAGTTCCTTAAGCTTTTCACCCGCAGCCTCGATTTGTTTTTCATCGGTTGCGTTAAAGTCATTGCCGTTTACAAGGTTGCAGATGGAAAGCGCCATTCTTTCATCATCGACAAATGCAATACTGTCTTTTAAGTCCGACTGCCACAAGTCTGCATAAGAAGTGATTTTTGCGTCCGTCTTGTCGCGGTTAATCAAAATTCCTATTCCGCCGCCCGAATACGGAACTGACCATTTATTATCGGGGTCGTATGATGGACTTAAATATCCCTTTCCTATCTTACTGTAATTCGAAATTTTTGAAGTATCGATTTCCTCAAGTTCTCCCTGCTCTACGAGCGCAGTGATAATATAATCGGAGCACATTGCAACGTCATACTGAGTACTGTTTGACATTACCTTTGTCTGCATTTCCTCAAGTGAAGAAAAAGAGGTGTAGTTGATTTTGTAACCCGAAAGCTCTTCAAGCTTTTGAATAGCTTCGTCTTCAATGCCCGACCATGCAAGCAGGTTGAGTGTTTTGGAATCGCTGTTATTTGATTCTGAGCCGCCGCATCCGGCAAAACCCATAAGCATTGTTGATGCCAATGCACACCCCAATAATCCTTTGAATAATGCTTTCACTTTCATAAATATTACCTCTCTTCATAAAATTTTTAAACTATAATCGGACAACAGCCTGTAACAGTTATTGCCGTATAGGTTTTATAACTTGTAAATTACTCAGTTTGCGGTATTTTTAGCCGCTTTGTTCTGAGCCATCTGCATAAGCACGCCGATAGCAACCGTTGCAGCAATCCACAGAGTGCTGAGCGCATTAAGCGTGGGCTTCATACCTGTTCTCATTTGACCGAAAATGTACATCGAAAGCGTTTCATCCGACGGACCGGCAACAAAAAATGTTGTGAGCACATCCTCAAGTGAGAATGTAAACGCCAAAAGTCCGCCCGAGAGCATTGCCGGTACAATATTCGGCAAAATCACTTTAAAAATAGTCTGAAACTTTGTACAACCCAGGTCAAGCGCGGCTTCCTCAATTGATTTATCAAATCCGTTCAGCGCTACTCGAATGGTATTGAACGTTACCGGTGCGCAAAATGTAACGTGAGAAATTATAATCGTTGCTTTGCTCAGCGGTATGTGCAAAAGTTCAAATATCATCAGCAGCGATACACCGAGGAGCATTGCGGGGACTATTGTAGGAATGTAAAAAAACGAATCAAGCGCCGCTTTTCCCCTGAAGTCAAGCTCGTGAAATCCGATTGCGGCAAATGCGCCGAGCAGTACTGAAATTACCGTACTGAAGCTTGAAACTATCAAGCTGTTTATTACTGCTTTACCTGCGTCGCTTGAAGCAAGCAGCTCTTCGTACCACTTTAGGGTAAAGCCGCTCCATCCCACATCGATTTCTGAATTGTTAAACGAGTATGCTATCATTACTACTATCGGGGTGTACAGTAAAAACAGAAAGAACACAGCATACAAAAATGAACCGTAATGAACTTTTTTCATATTACTGCACCTCCGTTCGCTTGCTGATTATGTTTTTGATAACAATAATCAACGTGCTGAAAAGCATAATTGCTACCGCAAGCGCTGCACCGAACGGCCAGTTTTTGGCAACGGAGAACTGGTTTGAAATAAGGTTGCCGATAATCATTGTCTTGCCGCCTCCGAGCGCGTCTGCAATATAGAAGTTAAACATTGCCGGTACAAATACCAGAATTACACCGCCCATAATTCCCGGAATACTGAGCGGGAACACCACCTTAGTAAACAGTTGGAACGAAGAAGCGCCCAAATCTCTTGCCGCTTCAAAAACCGCAGGATCGATTTTTTGCAAAGATGTGTAAAGCGGCATAATCATCATCGGCAGTAAACTGTAAACAAATCCCATATATACTGCCGGGGTGTTGTACAAAATCTGCAACGGCTCTTTTATAATTCCCAAATTCATTAAAAAAGAATTTATAATACCGTTTTGTGAAGTTATGTTCATAATTGCGTAAATTCTCAAAAGAGAGTTTACCCAAAACGGAATCATTATACCGATAATCATAAGGTTTTGAATTTTCTTTCTTGCCCTTGCCGCTATGTAAGCATACGGATATGCAATAACTACAACGAGTATAGTTGTAATAAACGCCATCTTTATGGTATTGAAGATGATACTTAGATACGTCGGTTTTAATAATGTTTCATATGATTTCAGAGAAAATTCATATACGACATTGCCAAATTGGTCAAGCGAGCAAAAACTTACAATGATAATATAAATAAACGGAAATACAAAGAACAAAAGCGTCCAAATTCCCATAGGACCTATTGTCATTGCAACAGTGCTCCAAAAACCGGTTTTTTTCTTTTTGGCATTAGTGTTATCAAGCTTCCTCATCAGTAGGTCCGCCTCCCTCATCGTGTACAATTACACAACGTTTTTTACTCCAGCAAATTTTAATTTTCTGTCCTCTTTCAAAATGTTCTCCCTTGCGGGTAAAACGCGAAATTTTAAACTGATGGCCGTCAGACGTATGAAGAATGTGGCGGCTGATGTTGCCGATATAAACTTCCTCGTCATAGATTGCTTCTATTGCGTTATATTTTTCAGTATTAAAATCGGAAATACAGTCTGCAAAATGAACATTTTCAGGTCTTATTGAAAGATAAACATTGTACCCGGCTAAGTACTTTCTGGGGTTGTTGTAAACCTCCAGCACCTGACCCTGCCACTCGACCTTGCTTGTTTTATCCACAATATCGAGCATTTTGCATTTAAGCAAATTTGTTTCACCGATAAAGTCGGCAGCAAATTTTGTACACGGATATTCGTAAATTTCCTCAGCTGTACCGATTTGCTCAATATTGCCTTTGTTTACAATTGCAATTCTGTCTGAGATTGTCAAGGCCTCCTCCTGGTCGTGCGTTACATATATAAATGTAATGCCAAGCTCCTTTTGCAGATGTTTGAGCTCTATCTGCATTTCTTTTCTCAGCTTCAGGTCGAGCGCTCCTAGTGGTTCGTCAAGAAGTAAAACCTTCGGCTCGTTTACAAGCGACCTCGCGATTGCCACTCTCTGTTTCTGACCGCCGCTTAACTGTGACGGCTTTTTGTCCATATGTTCTTCAAGCTTAATCAGCTTAATCATTCTGTCAACTTTTTCATTGATTACCTTTTTAGGAAGCTTTTTTATCTTTAAGCCGAAAGCTATGTTGTCGCGAATACTCAAATGCGGAAACAACGCATAGTTTTGGAACACCGTGTTTACATCTCTCTTGTTGGGAGGGATGTTGTTGCACTCCTTGCCGTTAATTACAACGGTTCCCGCGGTTACATCCTCAAAACCGGCAATCATCCTTAGCGTAGTTGTTTTGCCGCATCCGGAAGGTCCGAGGAATGTCAAAAACTCACCTTCCCTGACGTCGAGGTTAATGCCGTTTACTACGGTTACATCGCCATACTGCTTTGTTACACCTCTGAGTTCTATCATATTTCCCATAAAAACTCTTCCTTTCTATAACCAAAAAAGCACAAAGAGGAGTTCCATAAAGAACTCCTCTTTGAGTAAGAATATGTTTATGTTCAACCTGTTTTTGTTGATGTTTTTAATTTGTTAACCTCATTATATACCTTTGTGTAACACAAAGGTCAAGCTTTATTTTAAAATTTTATATATTGCACAAATTATAATTTTTTTATTGGGACTCTAAAGTCAAAAATGACTTCATTTAAATCATTTGTCAGTGAAATATCTATATTATCGCTTTCAATAACATCTCCGCAAATTTTATACTCATTATCTTTTAGCCATTGCAAAATCTTATAATGAGTATCTGAATTATATTTAAAAAGTTTCCTGCCCGAACCGCACAGGTAAAGTCCCGACGGTGCTGTAAAATACGTGTATTTGCCGTCATCTTTTTTGCATAAATCGTACGGCAGCGCCGCCTTTCTGAGAAAAGATTTTGATTTTTCATCTGAGAATGAATTTTTCTCTATAAGCGAATATACATAATTTGTAGCAAAAATATAAATCCTGTCATTAAGATTACTCTTTAATTTTGTTACATCCAGCAAGTATTCCTTAAGTTGAATTTCGGGCTTAAAAGAATCTGTAACAATAAACTTCTCATCACCAAGCTCCTTAACTGTCCAGGCGTCGGGCTCAATGCTGTAATCATTATTTTTCATTTTTTTAATATTCTTTAGTTTTTCACGTATCGTTTTAAGCTGCATACGTATTTTTGAATACTCCGACGACAGATCTTTTTCCTTTTGCTTTAAAAGCTCATACGATAAATCAAGTGTTCTGTTTTCAATAAAATACTGAATATCCGACAACTTCATTCCCATATTTTTAAGCTCCAAAATCGTATCGATTTTTTCAATCGCAGATATGGAATAATAACGATAGTGCGTATCCGGATCAACATAGTCCGGCTTAAAAAGTCCTATTCTGTCATAATGGCGCAAGGTTTCGGATGAAACATTGAGTATTTTGCTTAGCTGAGTTATATTCAAATAATTTTTCATAATAACGCCTGCTTTTTCTATTTTACAGTACTGTTTTTGGTTTTATTTTTGACAATATCGTAGCTCTTTTTGATAAGCGAAAACAACTTTTCCTCACCTAAATCACGGTTTAGCAAAACTGTTATCCAGTATTTTTTGTTCATGTGATAAGCGGGAAAAAATGTTTTGAAATCAATCAGGCTCTTAATTTCATCAGGGGCAAGTTTTAGGTTGATAACGTCAACCTTAACGTCGCTGTCACCTGTGATAAAGCGTTTCGGAATGTTCATCACAAGTCCGAACCACTTTCCCGAGTTTAAATTCAGCGTGACGTATTCGGGAGTTCTTTTCCACGGCGTGCGCGTGCAGGTATCGTCAAGCGACTTTACAAAATTCAGCACCGCCCCACGCAAACTTTTGCTCGTAAAGCAACGCTTTGCAATGTCATTTGCAATCTCCTCTGTTTTTCCACGCAGAGTTCCCACAAAATTACCGGTGCTGTCGGACAATTCAAAGGGTGTGTATTTTTCATTGGTGTCGCTATCAAAGACCGATACTGTAAACGCCGACTGCGACAGACAAAAAACTGCCGTCATCCCCGTTGTTTCAAGCTCTTTATGGAGCAAATAGCAACTGCCGTTTTGCACAAAGCCGTAATCAAGTAAAGCTTTGGGATTAAAACTGAATTTTTCAAGCCAAAAACTTATGTCCATAAAATCACCCCTTTCATTATATCACGCAGACCTTAAACATTCAATTAAAGCGGCAGCAAGGGACATTCGTCAAAATATATTTAATTATTTGCAAAAATTGTCAGATAAATTTTAGCCAAAGGCGGAAAAAAGCGGAATAAACCGCCGCGAAAATCACAAAATATTAACGCAATTTAATTGCTTTTAATTACAAATTACAGCGAGGGAGATTTTAGATATGAAAGCAACAGGAATAGTACGGCGCATTGACGACCTTGGCAGAGTAGTAATTCCAAAGGAAATTCGCCGAACCCTGAGAATACGAGAGGGCGACCCACTTGAAATATACACGGCAACCGACGGTGAAGTTATTTTTAAAAAATATTCACCTGTGGGCGAGATGTCAGACTTTGCATCGCAATATGCCGATGTGATTGCGCGCATAAGCTCAATGCCTACGATTATATGTGACAAAGACCACGTCATAGCGGCGTCAGGTGTTTCAAAAAGAGAATTTTTGGAACGGCGGGTAAGCACCGTGCTTGAAAATTATATGGAAAACCGCAAAAGCTATGCGGCGACCAACCAAACCCAAAACGATGTTCAGCCGATAGAGGGCATCGAAAACAGCGCTGCGGTAATATATCCGATTATAGCGGCGGGCGATGTAACGGGAGCAGTGATAATGCTTTCGGGCGACAGCATAAAAGTGCCGACAAACACGGAAATAAAGCTTGCTCAGTCGGCGGCGGCATTTTTGGGAAAACAAATGGAAGAATAGACAAAAGCGGAAAAGAGCAACTCTTTTCCGCCTTGTTTTTATTTTAATATGCCGCAAGCAATGGAGATAATCCGCCTTTGCCCTCAAAATTACCCGCGGCGGCTTTATCTGCCTCCGCCATATATGCAATGGCTGCTCCGCAGCCCATAATTACACAGTCCTGAGGCGTCTTGTGCACCCTGACTTTGATTTTTGTTTCCTCGCTTATAAGCTTTGCAAGGCCGGTGAGCTTTGCAAGACCGCCGGTCAGAATAATTCCGTCACTGTATATGTCACCGATGAGCTCGGGCGGCGTTTGCTCAAGAACGTCCTTTATCGCACCCACAATTCCCATTGCAGTTTCTTCAACAGCCTGTTTTATGTCGGCATATCCCACCTCAACAAACTTAGGCATACCTGTCACGGCGTCTCTGCCCTTTACCTTAAATGTTTTTTCCTCTTTGGGGATTTTGACGCAGCCGACCTCTATTTTACAGCTTTCCGCCATATTTGTTCCGATAATCAGATTATACTTTTTGCGTATATACCTGACAATATCATCGTCCATTTCGCTGCCGGCACGCTTGACGCTTTTTGAAACGGAAATTCCGCCCAGCGACATTACCGCAATATCGGCAGTGCCGCTGCCGATGTCGGCTACCATAACGCCGTGCGGCGTTGAAATATCGACTCCGCAACCGAGCGCGGCAGCTTTTGGACTTTCAATAAGATAAACTTTTCTTACGCCGAAGGAACTTACCGCATTTACTACGGCACGCTTTTCAACCTCTGTCACGTCGCAGGGAATCGCCGTTACAACCCTGGGCATAACCACCTTTACGCTGCAAACCTCTTTTAAAAGAATTGACACCATATCTTCCACAAGCTCCGACTGAGCAATTACACCGCTGTCAAGAGGGTGAACCGCACGGATACCCACGGGGGTTTTTCCTATCATACGATACGCTTCGTCCCCGACGGCATAAATTTCGTTGGTGTCAACATCGTATGTGATGACGCTGGCTTCGTCGAGCACCTTGCCTTTGTTCTGTATAAAAACTCGTGTTCTGTCCGAACCGAGGTCAATTGCTATATCCATTTTCATCTCTCCGTAAAGCAGAAATTTTGTAATAATTATAGTATATGTTTTTGTTAAATTCAAGCGAATTTTATCGCAGCTGTGCGTCACACAAAGCGGCGCATATAACCTGATTACATCCGCTCTTTTCAAGTACCCTGCAACATTCACCCAAAGTATTTCCCGTTGTGATAATGTCGTCAATCAAAAGAATATTTTTGCCTTTAACAAAATTTTTGTTACACACCCTGTAAACGCCTTTTACGTTCTGTTCCCGCAAAGAAGCCCTCAGGTTGTGCTGAGTTTCGTTTTCCCTGTACTTTTCAAGCGCGTCAATATAGGGAATTTTAAGAATTTCGGCACAATCCCGCGCAAGCAGTTTTGCCTGATTATATCCGCGCTGCCTGAGCTGCTTTTTGTGCATAGGAACGCAGGTTACATAATCAATATCGGCAAGTATGTCAGGGTAGCACTCACTTATGCTTTTGGCAATTACCGCAGAAAGCTGCGGCGAATAACCTCCGCCGTTTGCGAATTTAAAGCGTTTTGCCGCTGCTGCAAATATTCCCCTATACAGAAACGGCGTGCAGCACTTATAGCCACCACTCGCAAATCGCCGATATGAAATTTCAGGAAACATATTAAGACAATTTTTACACGCAATCTGTGTTTTGTCGATAACCTTGCCGCAGTAAGGACAGCGCACGGGAAACAGAGCATCGTATATATTCTTCCTTATTTTCTTAATAAAGTCCGTCGTCACGCTGTAAAAACTCCTTTAATCCGCTGTAACGCTTTGTGCGGCGGTCGTTGTTTACCATTTGCTGTACTACGCCGGGTCTTCCCACAAGTATGAGAGTCTTTTTCGCCCTGGTGACTGCCGTATAAAGCAAATTTCTGTACGAAAGCTGAGGTGCACCGTTGAACATTGGAATAATAACGGCGTCAAATTCATTGCCCTGGCTTTTGTGCACCGTAATTACATATGCAAAATCAAGCTCCGACGCATTTTCGTAGTTGAAATTTGCCGTTCGGTCGTCAAACCTGATTTTTATATTTTTAGCCCTGCGATCTATCTTCTGTATTATTCCGATATCGCCGTTAAATATGCCCTCGCCCGTTTCGCCGTCGTCTTTGAACCAGCGTATATCGTAGTTATTTTTTGTCTGCATCACCTTGTCGCCCTCGCGAAAAGTTTTTGGACCGAGCGTCACTTCCGCTTTGTCGTCGCTTTTAGGGTTTAAGGTATTCTGCAATTTTTTATTGAGTTCCACCGTGCCGAGTTCACCCTTGCGTGTGGGCGAAAGCACCTGAAGATTGTCAAAAACCGTGTAACCGTAGGCTTTTGGCAGGCGGCTTGCACAGAGCTCGCAGACTGTGTCCGAGATTTCCTCTTTTCCGTTGCGCAACATAAAGAAAAAGTCGTTGTCCGAATCGGTCAGAACAGGCATTTCGCCCTGCACAATTTTGTGTGCATTGGTAACGATTAAACTTTTTTGAGCCTGGCGAAAAATCTCGTTAAGCTTTACAACCGGCAAAATTCCGCTTTCAATCAAGTCGCTGAGCACATTGCCGGGGCCCACGGACGGAAGTTGATCCGAGTCGCCCACAAGAATAAGGCGGCAACCCACGGGAAGCGCGCGCACTACGCTTTCAAATATATAGGTATCCACCATTGACATTTCATCAACTATAAGTGCGTCGCATTTGAGCTGATTCGTTTCGTTTCTGTTAAAATAAGGCGTGTCGCTTTTATCCCAGCTAACCTCAAGCAGGCGGTGAAGAGTTTTTGCCTCGCTTCCGGTAACCTCGCTCATTCGCTGAGCGGCTCTGCCGGTAGGAGCGGCAAGCGACACCTTTTTGCCGTTTCGTTTAAGAATTTGTATTATTGCGTTGAGGGTGGTTGTTTTTCCCGTACCGGGTCCGCCCGTCATTACAAGAATACCTTCGGTCAGCGCTGTTTTTATAGCCTGTTTTTGCAAGTCGGCGTACTCTATTCCGTCTGACTTTTCACACTCTTTTATCTCTTTTTCAACATCTCCGATTTTTTCACAGTCAAAACTTATCAACATTTTTATTCGTGACGATATGTACATTTCACTCAGGTGAAGTTCCGGAGTAAAGATAAATTCTTTTTCGCCGATATTATCCGATATTAATGAACGTTCAAATGTCATTTCATCAAGACAGCCCTGCACAAGCTCAAGAGGGACCTCAAGAAAATCTGACGACACCTTGGCAAGCTGTTCCCTCGGCAAACAGGTGTGTCCGTTTTGCTCGTTGTGCTTTAACACATAGACTAAACCTGCCCTTAGCCTTATGCCGCTGTCATGCTCGAGGTTTTCCTTTTTTGCTATAAAGTCGGCGCTTTCAAACGAAACCGAAAATCCGCCCTGACACAGAATGTAGGGATTTTTTTTGATTCGCGCAACACACTCGGGTCCTAAAGCGTTGTATATTTTAAACGCCGATGAATTTGAAATTCCGTATTCGCTGAGATAAATCATCAGCTTGCGAACGCCGACGTTGGTTTTGAGCTGTTGAGAAAAGCTCTTTGCCTTGTCAAGTGAAATGCCTTTAAACGCTGCAATTCTCTCCGGCTCGTTTTCCATTATGTCAAGAGTTTTTTCACCGAGCTGAGATACAAGCTTTTGCGCCGTTGACGGTCCTATTCCCTTAATTGCGCCCGATGAGAGGTATCTCAGAATATCGGCACTTTCGGTGGGACGGCAAATTTCGCACACCTGAACCGAAAACTGTCTGCCGTAGTTGCGGTGGTTGGTAAAAAATCCCGTCAGTTTTACGCTGTCGCCCTGCCCTATTTGCGGCATTGTGCCGACGGCGGTGATTGCGTCATCTCCGTCGGCAACTTCAAATACCGTATATCCGTTTTGTTCGTTACGGTAAATTATCTCTTCAATTATGCCCGTGATTTCAAGTATTTTTTCCGACATCTGCCGTCATACCTCAATTACTGTTGTTTTCCATTCTTTTTGTAAGTTCCGACAATGTCACCTCATAGCCCGCACGCTCATAGCTTAGATAATCTGTGAAGACCTCAAATTTATCGGTGTTGCCGGACAAAATTTTTGCAATGTATTCCAAAAAATACGGATTTTTAATCAAAACCGGACCCGTAAGGTGTGTGCCGTACATATGATTGAGCATTACACCCTCTTTTTTGTCGCCCGAACAGTTGCCGATTCCCATTTTTACGTCAAAAATCGGTGTTTCAACGCCCTTTATCTCGCTGCATTTGTTTACAAAACCCACAAGCGGTTCATCAAGAAAATCAGCCGTAAAAATAACGTCGGAGGTTACTCGTGTTTTGTTCTGCTCTACGGTTTCAAAGTCAAAAATTCCCATACCATCGTATTTGTTTGAATCGGCGTCTGTTATGGATTTTCCGAGCATTTCAAAACTGTTGCCTGTAAAAAGCGCAACCTTGCCCGCCTCAATGTAATCATTAAGCTGATTTGTGTATTTTTTAAAGTCGTCCAGCACAATTTTTTGATTTTTTTCGGTACCCGAACCGATATAGATAAAATCAAAGTCGTCAAAATTCACGCTGTCGCCCAGCGTCGCCGTTACAACTTCGGGATTTGCGTTGCTTTTTTGCAAAATTCTTTCAACGGCACGCACATTACCGTACTCGCCGTACAAATTCATAATATCGTGATACAGATGTAAAATTTTCATAATCAGTCCACCTTTACTTTTCCGAGAAATTTATCTTTGTCCGAGAAGCAGGTTATTACATAAATGTACTCTTTTCGGTCGCTGTCGAGATACTCGCAAGCCTGCCCGATATCCTCTGTCACCTTGATTTTATCCGACGGAATGTCGGTGTAAGAAAATCTTACCGCAAGGTCGTTGCAGTATTTGCCCGCCAGCACAATCTGACGAACGTTGTCGTTGTTGAGCATTTCAAAGTAAATATCCCAAAGCCATGAAACGTCGCTTGTAAAATATTTTCTACTGACTGCGTCAACTATGAACATAACATCGCAGCCGTTTGTATCGGCGCACGCAAGGCGGATTGACTGGTTGTATGAAATGCTGTTTTCGTGTTTTGAAGTGAGCAGCATCCCCCTTCTGCCGCCAAGCTCAAAAGTAACGACACGTCCGTTTTTAAGTACGTAGTTGCTGATGTTTTTCGCAATTTTATCCTGATCTATACCGGCAATTGATGCAACCGTAAAGGCGGCAAGTAGGTTATATATGTTGTAAAGAGACTTAAGAGCAAGCTTAATTGTGTACTTGCCGTTAATCTGAGCCTCGCCTTTTTGCAGGTCAACCGCTGTCACGGTGTATTCGGTATTATGACGTTTGTATCCGCAGGAGGTACACTCATAGTGACCTATATGGTCGTAGTGGTATGTCGAATATTTCATCGGTGATTTGCAGATCGGACAATACGCGCCGTCGTTGTAAACACCCACAAATTTTTCCGTGTCGCTTGAAAGCTTGTCCGCTCCGAACCAAATGACGTTTTCTCTGTCCTTGCCGAAAGAAGATACAAGCGGGTCGTCGGCGTTTAAAATAAGCGTTGTTTCGGGATGAATACTGTCTTTTATTGCGTTGTAAACCCACTCGGGATGGCCGTTTCGTGTGAGCTGATCACGGTAGAGGTTAGTAATTACGTAGTGAGTAGGCACAATATATTTAAAAGTATATTGTGCAAATCGTTCGTCGCTTTCAATGAGCAAAATATCGCTTTTCACCTTACCTGTCAGGGTGGCGCTGTTTAAAATAAGAGTTGTTACACCCTCGATCTGGTTTGAACCCTCTTTATTCCACGCAACATTTTTGCCGTTTTGAGTAAGTATGTGAGCAATCATTTCCACAGTCGAAGTTTTGCCGTTGCTGCCGGTAACGGCAATAATGTATTTGGGAAGCTGTACTCTTTTTAAAATATCGGGACAAATTTTGAGCGCAATCTGACCCGGCAAACTGCTGCCCTTTCCCACCAATTTACCTATAAAGCGTAAAATCTTGCATACTATTATGGTAAACAGAACCTTCATAATCCATTTCCTCCGTAAGACTTAATAATATTTATTATACCACAATTCTCCTGTAATGAATATAATAAGTTGCAAAAAATTAAGGTCTTGAATTATTTTTTTAAAGGTGTATCATAATAATATATAATAATGGAAGAGGGATTTTTTATTATGTCAAAGATTGATGAAGTAAGAGCAGCCATGGTTGCTGCTATGAAAGCCAAAGATAAACCCAGAAAAGACGCTTTGTCGATGCTTTTGTCGGCGCTCAAGGCTAAATTTATTGATAAAAGAGCCGACTTAACCGAAGAGGAGGAAAATACAATCATCCTGCGTGAAATAAAACAGGCTCAGGAAACCTTGGACAGTGCTCCCGCAGACAAGACCGATTTAATTGATGAGTGCAAGCTCAGAATTGAGGTTTACTCGGAATTTGCTCCCAAACAAATGAGTGAGGATGAAATCAGAGCAACAATTGAAGGGGTTTTAAAAGAATTGGGAATTGAAAAACCTCAGCCAAAGGATAAGGGAATAATTATGAAAAATCTTATGCCCAAAACAAAGGGCAAAGCTGACGGCTCGCTTGTAAACAAAATTGTCGGCGAATATATGTAAGTTAAAAGGCAGAACGCAAAAGTGTTCTGCCTTTTTCATTCATTTTGCGCTCGTGTGAGCATTTCGATTAATTCGCTTTTTTCCATAAATTTAACCGTCGGGTTATCTTTGCATATTTTCTGACAAACTTCCTTTGTATTTTCGTCCATATCGCAGTCGAGGCAAATCACACAGTCGTTTTTGCCGCGACTTACCCACTTTATTTTTGCAACGGCGCAGCGAAGCAGCATTTCGGCGTTGCTGCAATTTTTTTTAACGGGCGTCAAAAGCACAATGCCGTTTGAGCATTTGTCCTTAAAAATCCAGAAGCACAGCTCCCTTGCAAAAGCTATCACCCCAAAGGTTGCAAACACAACAAGCAGTACCGCCGACAAAATATCCATGTAATTCACCTCATTACATTTTATTTGAAATTTCAAAAAATGTTCGGTATATTTTAAAAAAAATCAGAAACACTACTAAAGACAAGCCGAAACATTACGGATTGTCACGACATTAGCATGCAATGATTTTTATGAGGTGAAAAAAATGATGGACAATTCTTATGTAAACCACTGTATTGAGTGTTCTGTAACTAACTGTAAGTTCCACAACAGCTCAAAGAATTACTGTTCTCTTGAAACAATCAAGGTAGGCACACACGAGGCTAACCCCACAATGTGCCAGTGCACTGACTGCCAGAGCTTTCAGGCTAAGAGCTGCTGATAATCAGCTGTACAAATTGCCCTCAAAATTTGAGGGTGATTTGTACTGTACATATGTGTAAAGGGGCGGCAAAATGAGCATTTTTTCTTCAGTAATTTTCAGGATTGCCGTTCTGTTTTCGTTCATCCTTATCGGCTTTATCCTGTGCAGGTTTAAACTTTTGCCTCAAGAAACGTCGGTGGTGTTTTCAAAGCTTGAAAACAAAATCCTAATGCCCGCCGTTGTCATTAATACATTTCGTACAAACTGCACTGTAAAAAACATTACCGAAAAATGGAATTTTATCGTTTACAGCGTGGCGGTACTTCTATTTTGTATAATAACAGCTTATATTGTGTCGCGTTTTCTTTCCAAAGACAGCTATATGCAAAAAGTTTACCGCTACTCAATTGCTGTTTCAAACTTTGGTTTTGTAGGTACTGCAATGGTTTCGGGCATATATGGCGCCGACAGCATTGAGCTTTTTGACTACCTTATGTTTACTTTACCGCTTAATATGTTCACCTACTCATTGGGAATTGCTTGGCTTGTGCCCGAAGAACAAAACAAATTCAGTTTTAAGTCATTTTTAAACCCGATTTTTGTGTCGCTTTTTATAGGCGCAATTTTAGGATTATTTTCTTTCCCGAAATTCAAATTTGTGACCGAAATTATCTCAAGCGCCGCCGACTGTATGTCGCCTATTGCAATGATACTGACGGGATTTGTTATCGGACAGTATAAGCTTTTGTCGCTGCTTAAACAGAAAAACACCTATATTGTAGCCGCAATCAGGCTTGTGGCAATCCCCGCCGCAGCAGTTTTAGTGCTTGAGCTTTTAAATACTCCGAGCGAAATTATAGTCGCCACACTCTGCGCCCACGCAATGCCTTTGGGGCTTAATACCGTTATTATTCCGTCCGCTTATGGCAAAAACCCCGAAACGGGGGCTGGTATGGCGCTTGTTTCACAACTTTGTTCGGTTGTTACAATACCGCTGTTGTTTTATATTTTCGGCTACGCTTAATGCTTTAATCATTGACACAAATGTATATTTGTGTTATCCTTAATTCATATTGATTTAATATGAATTAAGGAGTCCTGCAAATAAAAGTCAAGTCGTAAAATGAAAAAAGTTAAAAAATTTTTTGGCAGCAGAAAAAGGGTATAACAAAGCAAGCCGGACTTTAA